>JAJDYU010000057.1 GCA_022825005.1 Acidimicrobiia bacterium | reverse complement strand
GCGCAAGGCGTTCGGCTTCGGCTCGGTGGTGATGGCCCAGAACCCGTTCGACAACCAGACCCAGTCGTTCTCCCTGCCCAGCGTGAACATGGCCGCCATGCCCGCCGATGCCGGCGGCCGCTCAGCCAAGCTCGACGCCGAGACCCAAGCCCAAGTAGAACGCGAGCAGCGCTCCGGCCCCTACCGCCTAGCCGGCCGCCTCGGCAGCGACGACGTAATCGACCCCCGAGAAATGCGCAACGCCATCCTCGGTGCCCTTCAGCTAGCCGAGAACCGCTGACCAGCCGATTGGTCTCCCGACAACACAGGCGGCCTGCGTATTGTTGAAGTGGTGATGTACTGATGCCAATCAGTTATGCTGTGCATAATGCGCACCACGATCTCCCTTGACGACCAGTTGGCAAAGCAGGTGCGGCGCGAGGCCGAAGCCAGCGGCCTCAGTGTGAGTGCCTTCATCGCCAAGATCTTGGGTGATGCGATCAAACGTCGAAATCCACCGGAAGCGCCGCCATTTCGCTTGGTCACCGTCAAGGGCGTACACCCCCGCCAGGGAGTCGATCTTGACTCACCCCGGGCGCTTGATGCCCTAGACGACGAGGCGCGGTTCGGGCGTCGGTGACGGCTTACTGAAATGCTGCTTCCCGACGTCAACGTCTTGGTCTATGCCCATGTAGAAGACTCCACCCCGGAGCACGGCGAATACGCCGCTTGGGTTACCCGTATGGCGACGGGGCCTGAGCCCTTTGCCCTCTCCGTCCTCGTCCTTTCTGGGTTCGTTCGCGTCGTTACCAATCCAAGAGTGTTCCAACCGCCCTCCTCTCTCGACATGGCGCTGGCGTTCGTGGCTTCGCTGGTAGAGCGCCCGACGGCACGCATTGTTGGCCCTGGTCCTGACCATCTGGAGATATTCGAGAGGATGTGCCGCGAGTCCGAAGCCACCGGCAAATTGGTGGCCGACGCCCAGCACGCCGCAGTAGCAGTGGAACACGGCTGCACAATGGTCTCCACCGACTCAGATTTCGGCCGCTTTCCAGGGCTTCGCTGGCAACACCCGCTGAGACCAGCGGGCATGTAGCCCAAAGGCCGAAGACCGCTACTCCCAGAGGCGGCGGGCTCGGTGGGCTAGGTCGGCGTGGGCGGCAGCGAGGTCGCAGCCTAAGAGCTCGCCGTCTTGGACTACGGGGTTGCCGGCGACGTAGAGGTGGCGCACTCGGCGGTCGGGGCCCAGGACCACCCCGGCCAGGGGGTCGACCACATCGGCGATGTCATCTCCGGGCCACACGGCAAGGTCGGCGACCATGCTGGGTTCGATCTGGCCCAGGCGGTCGGCCACTCCGAGGCAGCGTGCTCCTCCCGCGGTGCCCAGGCGGATTGCGTCATCGGGCATGAAGGCGCTGGGGTCCATGGCCCGCAGGCGGGCGGCATACAGCGACTGGCGCAGTTCGGGGAACAGGCCACCCACTTCGTTTGAGGCCACACCGTCTACTCCGAGGCCAACGGGGACGCCGGCGGCTTCGAGATCGGTCACCCGGCAGGTGCCGGCGGCCAGCCGGGCATTGGACGACGGGCAATGGGCCACCCCCACCCCGGCCGCGCCCAGTCGGGTGATCTCCTCGTCGTTGATCCAGATCCCGTGGGCCAGCCACACGTCGTCGCCCACCCAGCCCCAGTCGTCGAGCTGCTCCACCGGCCGGCGGCCGAACCGCTCCAGGCAGTGCTCCTGCTCATCGATGGTCTCGCACAGATGGGTGTGCAGCCTCAGGCCATGCTGTCGGGCCAAGGCCGCCGACGCCTCCATCAGCTCAGAGCTGACCGAGAACGGGCTGCACGGCGCAACCACCACATGCACCATGTCGCCGTCGTGGTAGCGGTCGATGACCCGCTCCGTGGAAGCCATGATCGAATCCAGGTCTTCCACCACATGATCAGGGGGCAACCCGCCTTGGGATTCGCCCAAGTCCATCGACCCCCGGCTCAGGTGCAAGCGGATGCCGACCGTGGCCGCGGCCTCGACGATGGCATCGAACACCGCGTCATCGCCGTGGGGCACTAGATAGTGGTGGTCGGATGCCGAGGTACATCCTGTGGCGGCCAACTCGCCCAACCCGACCAACGCCGCGGCAGCCACGTCGTCCACCGACAGCCGCCCCCACACCGGGTACAGCTCCACCAGCCACCCAAACAGGTCGCAGCCCACCGCCCGGCCCCGGGTCATCCATTGATAAAGGTGGTGGTGGGTGTTAGCCAGCCCCGCGGTGATGATGTCGCCATCAACATTGACCACGACATCGCCGGGCTGGGGCTCGACGACGCCCGTCTCAACGATGACGCCGTCGGAAATGGCGATATCGCCCGGCCAGCGGGCCCCCCGCAGCACCGTGCGGGACGCTGGCAACGGTGTAGTAGCGCCGACGGCTTGGTCAGCAGAAGCAGCGGGGCTCATCGCTGAGCACCGGTGAAGAGCACGGCTGGTTTGGACTCGGAGGGCGGATCGTCGCAGAGCAGGCCGGCCAGCCCAGCCGATCCGGTAGGGCTGACATTGATGCCGGTGGCCGCTCGCCCAACTTCGCAAGCCTCGGTCACCACCGGCTCAGGCACCACCACCGGGTGTCCACCGGTGGTAGCCATGGCCTCGGTGACCGCAGCCCAGTCGTAGGTCTCATCGTCGAGGATGCCACTGGCTGCCGAAGAGGGGGTCGGCGTCCACGGCCACATGACAGCGGAGCGCTGCCGCCGAGCCTCATCCAGCCCACCCACTTCGGCAGTTCGCTCCCACGCCCGAGCCAGCGGAGCACACCCCTCAGTCTGCACCGCCACCAGGGCGGCTTGAGAGCCACCGATGGCCAGTCCCTGAGCTACCGACGACGCCAGCGCGCCACCACCCACCTGCACATAAACCCGATCGATGTCCGGGGCCTGCTCAGCCAGCTCATAACCCAAAGTGCGCCCCCCATCGATGGTGTACCCGTTGTCCGGCCCCTGGCACCCAAATGGAACCGCCCCTGCACCAACCGCCTCCCGAAAGCGAAGGTAGGAAGGATCGCCCTCCTCCCCATCAATCCGGGGACAGGTCTCAATTTTCGCCCCCAGCTCTTGCAGCCGAGCCACTACAGCTGGCTCGGCATCGACGGGCACGAACACGTTGAGCGGCCACCGCTCAGCAGCAGCCACCACCGCCGCGGCCACCGCAGCATTCCCGCAAGAAGCAATAGCCAACGGAGGCCGCTCCCCAGCACCCCCGCCCCGACGCTCCCGCACCAACAAATGCAACATCAACCCAAACGTGTGCCGAGCCTTATGCGACCCCGACACATTGTCGGTCTCGTCCTTAACGGTGATGTTTCGCTCGCCGACCAAGAACTGAGAGCAGGGAGTGACGGCAAAGCCATGCCCGTCCACACCAGCCACCGTATCGTCAAGCAGGCCCACCCGATCCACAAACCAGGAGTCATCGCCCGCCTCAACCCAAGACCGCAGCATCCGCCGATAACGCACAAACGGCTGCGAACTCCCCTCGTCCACCGACCAAGCAGGCATAGGAAGTGCCAGTACATGGTCCTGGTCATCACCCCCCCTTCTCCCACAAGCCCACGCGTCGGCGTCTGCGACCTCACCACAAGAACAAACCAGACCCTTCCCGTTCACCGGCGCACCCCCAGGGCTGGGGGTGGCGCCGCAGGCGGACCTGGCCGCACCGTCGGCCAGGCCGCCGGAGGTGACAGGACCCGCAGCCCGGACCCTGCCAAGGCCCGACCGGACAAGAGGCATGACAAGCGCCCGGACCCTGCCAAGGCCCGACCGGACAACAGCCCAAGCATCAAACCCCAGTACGAGCGTTGAAATCAGCGATCAGCTCATCCCAAACCGGCACCAGATCCCGAAGCGCCACCCAAAACGCCTGATCTCGACGCGCATCGAAGTGGGCCAAATCAACCCCCTGCTGCTCCACCCAGGTGAAGTACCCCAGGTTGAACACCCGATCCCGGTCCCGGTCGCTGAGCTGAAGCAAGTGGTCGGTGTCCACTCCGTTGAGCCACCGGCCAGCCACCGTGGCAGCCTCATCGGCCCCGAATTCGCCCCCGAAAGCAGTGTCAACGGTCTTGGCCCGCTCCGAGCCATAAAGAGCAGCCCCATCGGTAGCCACCGTCACGATCACATCATCGGGCCCGCAGCCCAGAGCGGCAGCCATCTTGGCCGAGGCCAGCATGTTGCAGATGGACGACAGCCCCAGGTTGTCCAGATTGGCGATCACATCGTCTTCCACCCCCCGCTGGGCCAGCAGCGCCCGCCCCTCAGCAGAGGCGAACAGCACTCCCAGCTCGTCGGTGGCCTGATCCGATACCGCCACCACCACGTCGGTGTTGGTCACGTTATGGATCAGCGGAACGTGCTTGTCGCCGATGCCCTGGATGTTGTGCTCGCCGTAGCCGTTGTACAACAGCGTGGGGCACTCCAGCGCCTCCACCACCGCGGTGGCCGATCCGTGGCGCTCCTTGAGGGGATCGCCCGCTCCCAGCGTCCCGGCCGAGCCCGAGGCGGCCACGAAACCGGCCAGCCGGGCTGAGGAATGGCCCGCGGTGTAGTGCTCTAACACCCGTTCCACGGCGGCGGCGGTGGCGGTTACGTGGCCCAGGTGGTTGCCGTACTCACAGAACTGGTTGAGGATCACGTTGGCCTCGTCTTGGGCCAGGGCGGCGCAAGCGTCGTAGATCTCCTTCACGTTGCTCTCCGAGCCGGGGGTGCGGATCACGTCGGAGGGGTCTGACGTCCACCGGTCCAGCCACTCGAACCGCTCGGCCGACATGCCCTCGGGGAGCACGGCCACCCCCCGGCAGCCCATGATCTTGGAGATGGCGATGCCCCCTCGGGCGTAGTTGCCGGTGGACGGCCACACCGCCCGGTTCTCGGTGGGATCGAACTGGCCGGTCACCAGGCGAGGAGCCAGGCAGGAATAGGCGGCCAGCACCTTGTGGGCCCCGATCATTGGGAACCGATTGCCCAGCAGCATGATGATAGGCGACTCCACCCCCGACAGCGCCGGAGGGATCACCACGTGCTCGGGCACCGCGGCCCGACCCGCACGGGAGGCATCGTTGTACCAGTTCACCCGCCACAAATTGGCCGCGTCGGCGGCATCGGGATCGATCCCCGCCAAGGCGGAACCAGCCGTCGGCGGATCAGCCAGCTCAGCGAACGTGGGCAGCCTAATGCCCACCTGGCGGCATCGCTCCACCGCCCGATCGCGAGCGGTGGTGTTGATCACCTCGGTTTCGAGGCCGAAGCCTTCGGGGATGCTGTCGAATGCGGTCACGGGCACACCTGTCGAATCGAAGTTGTCACGAAGCGGCAGTCAAGTTTCCCGCGACTGCCTGAGCGTTACAGGCTACTCTCTTGGGGCTGGCTTTCGAGCCGATCCAAGGAGGGAATGATGGCAAAGAAGTTCTTGCTGAAGCTGCTGGTTGTGGTGGCGACGATCGCGTTGGTCGCAGTGGGGTGCGGCAACGACGACGACGATTCGACATCAGAACCAGCCCCTGCTCCTGCAACCGAGGCACCAGCCCCGGAACCGGAGCCCACAGAGGCCCCGGCACCCGAACCCACCGAGGCGCCGATGGACGATGAGTTGGTTGCCGCGTTCGTATTCGTAGGCCCAGTGGGCGATGCGGGCTGGACGTGGGCCCATGACCAGGGTCGCCGCTACGCCGAGAGTGAGACGGGGGCGACCACCCTGTTTGTGGAGAGCGTGCCCGAGGTGGCTGAGGACTTCCGCGCCGTGGTCGTGGACTTCATCGAGAACGAGGGAGCCGACGTCATCTTCGCCACCTCCTTCGGCTACATGGATCCGATGGAGGAGCTGGCCGGTGAATACCCGGATGTGGTGTTCGAGCACGCCAGCGGGTTCAAGATGAACGACACCAACTTCGGCAACTACTTCGGCCGCATGTACCAGCCCCGCTACCTGTCGGGTATGGCGGCGGGCGCCGTGACCGAGGCCAACCAGATCGGCTATGTGGCCGCCTTCCCGATCCCCGAGGTGCTGCGAGGCATCAACGCCTTCACGCTGGGGGCGCAGCGGGTGAACCCCGATGTGGAGGTCCACGTGACCTGGACGTTCACCTGGTTCGACCCGGCCGTTGAGGGCGACAGCGCAGCGGCCTTGATCGAGGCCGGCGCGGATGTGATCGCCATGCACCAGGACTCCACTGCACCGGGTCTGGCCGCTCAGGAGGCCGGCGCCCGCTGGGTGTCGTACAACTCCGACATGAGCGCCTTCGCACCTGATGCGTTCGTCACCGCACCGGTGTGGAACTGGGGTCCGTACTACGCGCGGATCATCGACGCGGTGGCTTCGGGCACCTATTCGCCGGGGGCCTACTGGGGCGGCATGGACGACGAGATCGTCGCCCTCGCTCCGCTGGCAGCCGATGTTCCCGCCGATGTGGCCGCCGAGATCGACGCGGTGGCCGCTTCGATGGTCGACGGCTCTTGGGACGTGTTCACCGGCGAGATCCGGGATCAGGACGGCAACGTGGTGGTGGCCGCAGGCGAGACGATGGAAGACGGCCCAATGCTGGGCATGACGTTCTTCGTCGAAGGTGTCGTCGGCAACGCCTCGCCGTGATCTAAGCCGGAAGCCTCACGGTTTCCGCAGTGGCGTCTTCTGATGCCGACCACGCGGTCTGGCTCCGGGGAATCGAGAAGCGATTCCCCGGAGTGATCGCCTGTGCCGGGGCTGAACTGCGGGTTCGCCCCGGCACAATTCACGCGCTTCTGGGCGAGAACGGTGCGGGCAAGACCACCATGGTCAACGTGCTGGCCGGGGTGTATCGCCCCGACGGCGGCGAGGTGTGGGTGAACGGGCAGCGGCGCTTCTTCCAGTCGCCGGCCGATGCCATCGCCGCCGGGGTGGGCATGGTGTACCAGGAGTTCCGGCTGGTTCCCACCCTGACGGTGGCCGAGAACATCGTGCTGGGGTCGGCTCCCCGGCTGCTGCGCAGCGCGGAGATCGAAGAGCGGGTGGCCGAGCTCTCGGCGGCCTACGGCATGGCCGCCGATCCCACTCGCCCGGTGTGGCAGCTCTCGATGGGCGAGCGCCAGCGGGTGGAGATTCTCAAGGCCCTGTGGCGGAACGCCTCGGTGCTGGTTATGGACGAGCCCACCGCGGTGTTGACTCCCGGCGAGGCGGCAGAGTTGGGGGCCGCGCTGCGGGCCATGGCCGACGACGGTCGCTCCGTCATCTACATCAGCCACAAGCTCGACCAGGTGGTGGCCTTCTGCGACGAGGCCACCGTGCTGCGGCAGGGCAAGACGGTGGCCACGGTGGACGACTTGCAGGATGTGGACCTGACCGAGTTGGCCGAGTTGATGGTGGGGTCGTCGGAGGGCGGCTATGTGGATCGCCCGCCAGATCTGGAAGCCGGTCCCGAGGTGCTGTCCCTGCAAGGGGTCAGCGCCCTCAACGACCGCGGTTTGCCGGCGCTGGTCGATATCAACATGACCGTCCACTCCCATGAGATCGTGGGCATCGTCGGGGTGTCGGGCAACGGCCAGAAGGAGTTGGCCGAGGTAATCAACGGACTGCGCCGGCCTACCCAGGGCCGGGTCACGGTCAAGCAACAGGACGTGACCGATGCGTCGCCGGGGGACCGCTATCGCCTGGGCCTGGCCTATGTGCCCGAGGACCGCCTCGGGGTGGGCTTGGCCCCCAAGATGTCGGTGGTGGACAACTCGATCGTGCGCTCGTATCGGCTCCAGCGGCGGGGACTCATGTTGGTCATGGCCAAGTGCGTCAAGTTCTGCCAGGGCTTGGTGGAGCGCTTCGGGGTGCGGACGGGCCGGCTGAACGATCCCATCGCCGGACTGTCGGGCGGCAATCTCCAGCGGCTGCTCTTGGGCCGGGAGTTGGCCGAGCAGCCCGCGGTGCTGGTGGCCGCCCAGCCCACCCGAGGACTGGATGTGCAGGGGGTGGCCGCCATCCAGAGCCACCTGGTGGACCAGCGGTCCGAAGGGGTGGGGGTGCTGTTGATCTCCGAGGACCTCGACGAGTTGCTGGCGCTGTCGGATCGGCTCTTGGTGATGTATGAGGGTCGGGTGGTGTCGGAGTTGGCTCCCGACGTCACCCCCCGAAGCGTGATCGGCGAGGCCATGGCCGGACAGGTGCGGGCATGATCCGACAATTGTTGGACCGAGGGGACCGGGCATGATCCGACCGGTGCTCTACCGAGGGGACCGGGCATGATCCGACCGGTGCTGGCCCGACGGGAACGGGTATGGCCCGCCACCCAGGCATTCGCCTTTCTCGTCGGCATCGCGGTGGCGCTGGTGCTGGGGTTGATCTTGCTGTGGACTTCAGGCCACAACCCGGCCGAGGTGTACGAGCGCATGTTCGACTCGGCCTTCATGGGCACCGACTCGCTTTCCCGCACGCTGGAGCGGGCCACTCCGTTGGCGCTGACCGGGCTGTCGGTGGCGGTGGCCGGGTCGATGGGGTTGTGGAACATCGGGGCTGAAGGCCAGATGATGGCCGGCGCCATCGTCGCCACCGGTGTGGCCATGATGGCCGACGGGCTATCGGGCCCCTTGCTGATCGCGTTGATGATCGTGGCGGGGGTTGCCGGGGGAATGGTTTTGATGCTCGGTCCCGCACTGGCCCGGTCGCATCTGGGGGTGAGCGAGATCATCACCACCTTGATGCTGGTGTACGTGGCCATCCGGGTGGTGGAGTGGCTGGAGACCGGCCCGTGGAAGGATCCCGAGTCGTTCGGCTTTGCGGTGATAGAGCCGGTGCCCGAGCAGGCGGCGCTGCCGGGGCTGTTCGGGCGGGCCAACATCGGCATGCTGATCGCGCTGGGCCTGTTGATCGTGTTCTGGCTGGCCGTGTCCCGCACCGCGTGGGGCTATGAGCTGCGCTTGGCCGGATCGTCGCCCAACACCGCCCGCTACGCCGGCGTCTCTCTGCGGCGGAAGATTTTGACCGCGCTGCTCTTGTCGGGCGGCATCGCTGGGTTGGCCGGGGCGGTGCAGCTCACCGGGTCGGCTGCTCGGCTCGAGTCGGGGCTGTCCAACGGGTACGGCTTCGCCGGCATCATCGTGGCCGCCTTGGCCCTCATGCGGCCCTCGGGAGTGGCGGTGGTGGCCTTTGTTTTCGGAGCGGTGCAGGTGGGCGGCCAGAGCATCCAGACGCTGGGGGTGAGCTCGGCCATCTCCGACATCTTGCAGGCCATGATCCTGTTCGGCGCGCTGGTGGCCGCGGTGTTCTTCAACTACCGGATCCGCTGGACCGGCCCAGCCGCTGATTCATCCGGGGACGAGCCCGAAGAGCCCGGAGAGCCCGACGAGCCCGACGAGCCCGACGAGCCCGAAGAACCCGAACCGGCCGAGGACGCAGCCTGATGTCTGAAGATGCCCTAATCGGGTTGTTCGTGGCCACCGTGCAGTTCGGCACGCTGGTGTTTTTGGCTGCGTTGGGCGAGCTCATTGCCGAGCGGTCGGGGGTGTTGAACCTCGGGGTCGAGGGAATGATGGCCATGGGCGCGGTGAGCGGGTTCATGGTCGGGCTGGAAACCGGGAGTCCGTGGGCCGCATTCTTCGCCGCGGCCGCGGTGGGCGCGCTGGTGGGCGGGTTCCACGCCCTGGTGAGTGTGGTGCTGGGGGCCGATCAAGTGGTGTCGGGCCTGGCCCTCACCATCGGCGGCCTGGGGTTGGCCGCCTACGTGGGCCGAAACGTGGTGGGGGAGCGGCCCGAGACGCTGTTCACCGATCTGGGGATCGCCGGGTTGGCCGACATTCCCTGGATCGGCGAGATCTTCTTCGACCAACCGCCGGTGGTGTACCTGGCCGTGCTGCTGGGGCTGGCGGTGTGGTTCGTGCTGGCCCGCACCCGGCTGGGGTTGGCCCTGCGGGCCGCGGGCGAATCGGCGCCCACCACCGACACGGCGGGCCATTCGGTGATGGCGCTGCGGTCGGGGGCGGTCATGGTCGGGGGCGCCTTTGCCGGGGCGGCTGGTTCGTTTCTGTCGCTCTACATGGCCCCGGGCTGGGTCGAGGGCACGGTGGCCGGCCGGGGCTGGATCGCGGTTGCCCTGGTGATCTTCGGGGCTTGGCGTCCGGGGCGCCTGGCGCTGGGGGCGCTGTTGTTCGGCTTCACGCTGGCCCTGCAACCCCGCCTCCAGTCGTTCGACATCGAGCTGTTGGGGGTGCAGTTGAACAGCATCTCCCCGGCGCTGCTGGGCATCCTCCCGTTCGTGCTCACCGTGGTGGTGCTGGTGATCATCAGCTGGCGCTATCGCCATCGCCCCTCCCCGGCGCCGGCTGCTTTGGGCCTGCCCTATCGCCGAGAAGAGCGCTGAGTCAATCCTCACCAGCGGGGAGTAGGGTTCCCCGATGGCTGTGAACACCACCCTGGGTTCGGCGCGCCAATTCTTGCCTTATTTTGTGATCACCGGCGCGCTTTCAATGGGGTACGGCTCGGTGTTCACCCTGTTGGCCGAGTTCCGGGAGAAATTCGGATTCAGCGAGACCGAACTGGGTTTCATTGCCGGGGTCGGCTTCTTTGCCGGTGTCATCGCCCAAGTGGGTTTGGCCCGGTTCGCTGATCAGGGCCACGTCCGGCTGTTGATCCACATAGGGATGATCGTGGCCATCGTGTCGATGCTGGGCATGGCGGTGGCCGATCAGGCCTGGCAGTTCATGGCGGCCCGCTTCTTTCTCGGCGCGGGAACCGGGGCGGTCGGTCCCGCCATTCGCCGCATTCTCATCACTCGGGATCCCGCCAACATGGGGAGCAATCTGGGGGCAATGGGGGCCTTCGACGTGAGCGGGTTTGTGCTTGGGCCGGTGGTGGCCGCGGTATTTGCGGAATTCATCAGCCTGCGTGCTCCGTTCTTGTTCTTGACGGCCTTGTTCGCCGCGGTCTACGTATGGTCTCTGAATCTGGATTTGTCGGCGGGCGGGGCGGCCAGCATCAAGGTGCCCGTGCGTCGGCTGCTGAGGATAAGGCCGATGTTGGCCGGAATCTTGGCCGGCATTGCCTTTTACACCACCATCGGCGTGTTCGAGGCCTCGTGGGCGGTGCTGCTCGACGACCTGGGCGCCAGCACGCTCATCATTGCTCTATCTATCAGCTTGTTTGCCCTGCCGATGATCCCTCTGGCGCCTTTGGGTGGAAAATACGCCCAGCGCCGGGGTCCGATCCGGGTAATGGCAGTAACCATCATGGGCGCAGTGGGCTGCATGTTCGTGTACGGCTTTGTCGAATTTGTATGGGTACTAATTGCGGTGTCGGCCGCCCACGCCATGTTCGACGCTTTCACCATGCCCGCAGGACAGCTATCGGTGGCTTTGTCTGCGCCCACCGAGCAAGCGGCGGCGGCCCAGGGGCTCTATGGGGCGGTGGGATTGGTGGTTTCTGGCCTGGCCGCGGTGGCCACCGGAGCGGTCTACGACGCCTGGGGTCCAGAGGTGTTGTATTCCGGCTCATCGGTGGTCATGGTGATTGCCCTGGCTGGGGCAGTGGCGCTGGGTGGAGAGCTGATGGGTCCGGCGAGCCGCTCGGCCAAGGAGCCCGCCCCCGCCAGTTCCTAGTCGGACGCTTGCCCGAGCATGGTTGCGCCGACCAGCTCGAACATTTCGTCGGTCACGTGGACGTGCTGGGTGGCGGCGTGGGCGTCGCGGAAGCACTGGTTGAGGGGATGGTCTTGGTAGAGCACTGATCCGCCGCCCCGGCGGTAGGCCATTGATGCCACCTCCACGGCAATGTCGGCGGCATGGGTGGCGGCGGCCCGGGCTCGCTGGATCAGTTCGTCCTGCACTGGCTGATCTGCCACTCCCACCGCCCAGATCTCGTCCAGCACCTCCAAAACCAGGGCTCGGGCCGCTCGCAGCTTGGTGTCGGCCTGGCCGAGGTCGCGCTGGAACGCGGGTCGCTCATCGAGGGGGGCCGCGCTGGTCAGGCGGTTCTTGCCCGCCGCGGCGATGGCGATCTCATCCAGCGCCCGCCGGGCGATGCCCATGCTCATCCCGCAGTGGTCGGGAGTGATCAAGGCGTACATGGGCAGCCGGTGCAGGATGCCGCCTCGCGGCGGCGGCTGGGACAGGTCGAACAGCCTGCTGTGGGGCACAAATACCTCTTGCACGCTGTAGTCGTGGCTCAAGGTCTCCTCCAGGCCGCTGACCTGCCAGGTGTCGTGTACGGTCACCTGCTCCACCGGGATCACCGCCCACCTCGGCCCAAGCTCGGTGGTGCAACCGGCCACCACCCAGGCGGCATCGACGATGCCGGAGCCGAATCCCCATCGCCCGGTCAACACCACGCCGTCGGGGACCGGCGCAGCCCTTCCCGACAGTGGGAACGTGCCGGTGAACGGCGGCCAGGCGGCCCCACCAGTGGCGCTGGCCGCCACCTCGTCCATGCCCTCTTGCGGCAGGCGGGCCGCGGCGATGGCCGCGGAAGTGGTGGTGAAAGTCTCGTTCCAGCCCGCTGATCCGTCGGCTCGACTGGCGGCCTCGGTGGCCAGGAACTGAGAGCGCAGGTCGGCTTCGAGCCCGCCGAGCTCTTTGGGGAGCTTCAGTTGCAGCAGACTCGGACCCTGAGTGCTCATGCTGCCCTCAAGCTGATTCTGCCGGGCTGACCTGCACCGGCAGTCCCGACTGCCAGACCATGCCGGTGAGGGGATCGACGTCCACCTCGGCGGTGGTGAGGGTGCACACGTTGGGGTCGGCCCAGCCGTGGGGGATGGACACCGCCCAGGGGGCGATCTCATCGCTGGTGCGGGCCGCGCCCACCAACTCGCCGTGAGCGCTGCGCACCTTCACCGACTGGCCGTCGGCGATGCCGTGGTCGGGGTGGATCAACACTTCGGGGCCCACGTTGCCCAGGTCGCGGAGCTGCCCGTTCATGGTGCGCATCTGTCGCCGGGGCAGCAGCACCACCGGTGCAGGGTCGTCGAGGTCGGCCAACTGCTCCACCAGCGGCTCGGGGGCCAGTCGCCAGCGGCCTTCGGGCAGCACCCGATCGAGCACCCATCCGTGGATCGGACGGGATTCGCCCACCAAGCCCCGTCGGGCGGCCAGCACGGTTGAAGCGTCGCTGCGGCCCCGCTCGGCGATCAGGGCCAGCAATTCCTCATCAGTGGCGGTGTCAGGATCGACTCCCCGGGGCAGCACTCCCACGCCCAGCCGGCGCCCCAGGTCGGCAAACACCTGCCACATCAGCCGGCGCTCGGCGCCGGGCGGAACCACAGCGGGGGTGAAATGGGTGGCGATGGCCGGCTGGTAGGCGTCCAGCATCCAGGGGAGGTCGGCCCGCTCCAGTTGCCCGGCCACAGGCAGCAGGTGGGTGGCCAAGGAGGTGGTGTCGGTTTCCACCACATCGGCCACCGCCAACACGTCGAGAGAGGCGAACGCCGCCTGGGTCCGGTCTCGGTCGGGGAAGGCGATCAGCGGGTTGCCCCCCACCACCACCAGGGCCCGCACGTTGCCGGCCTCGATCTCGTCCACCAGGGCGGCGCAGGGGTACTCGCCGAATCGGCGGGGGAGCTCGGGACGGCTGGCCGGTCCGGGCTCGGGCTGGCCGTCGGACGGCTGCCAGCTGCGGGTGTCGAGCTGAAGCAGATAGCCGGGGTTGAACCACATCCCACCGGGCTGGTCGTAGGAGCCGGTGACCACGGCCAGCGACCACAGCAGCCACTCGGTGACGTTGGCGTGGCGGCCCATGGAAACACCGGTGCCCGACAGCACCGACAGTCGGCCCGCGGTTCGCACCGCGTCGAGGAGGTCGAGCAGGTCGGCCTGGTCCAGCCCGGTGCCCGCGTCCGCCCGGTCGAGGGTGAAGGGGGCCACTGCGGCGGTGAGTTCCTCGACCCCGACCGAGTGCTCGTTCAAGTAGTCCCAGTCAGCCCCATCCACCAGCAGCTCCCGCACTAGCCAGCCCAGGATCAGGTAGTCGGTGCTGGGCCGGGGGGCCAGATGGCGATCGGCCAGCCGCGCGGTCTCGGTGCGGCGGGGGTCGATCACCCACACCGGGCCGCGCTCCTGCTGGGCCCGAAGCCGGGTAATGGGGTCGGCCAAGCCGTTGCCGTGGCCGTGGGACACCACCGGGTTCGTCCCCACCAGAAGGAGCATTCGGGCGGCTTCCTGGTCCCACATGGGGGTGATCCCCGACCAGCCCCCCATGAGCTCGGCCACCAGCGGGCGCATGGGGGTGTCGATGGTGGTGGCGGTGTATTTCTGACGGGAGCCGATGGCGCCCAGGAACCGCTCGGCGGCCCGGCGGCCGTTGGCGTCGTAAGCGGAGCCGCTGGCCAGATACATAGCCACCGCGTCGGGGCCGCTCTGGTCGATGATGGCGGCTAGGCGGCTGCCCAGGTCGTCAAGGCACCGGTCCCACCCCATGGCTTGATCGCCGACGTGGGGTCGATCCAGCCGGTGCGGGTGGTGATGCCAGTCGGGGAGTGCTCGGCCCTTCGGACAGGTGTAGCCCTGAGAGATGGGGTGGGCGTCGTCGCCTCTCACCTTTAATATCTGGTCGCCTTCGACGGTGACCGTGATGCCGCACATGGCGGTGCAGATGCGGCAGAAGGAGTGAACCTCCTGAGCCCTAGACAATGCCCCGGGCGCGGTCGATGCTCCATTGGCTCGCAGAAGGAGCGTTGGAGCTGGTCTTGTGGGCAATTTCGGCCATGATGCCCTCTCGCTGGGCCATGCCCACCATGCTCTCCAGCTTTCCGGTGTAGGAGGTGGGCTGTTGGAGCATCCACACGAGGCCTTCGGCGGAAACCGAGGTGTCGGCCCAGGTGGAGTGATCGGCGTCGGGAGCGTTCATCACAAAACCCTCGCTGGCCACCGCGGTGTCGATGCGGAAGCAGTTCACCGCGATCCCGTCGTCGGCCAGAATGGCAGCGCTGCTCACGGTCAGGTGCTCCAGTGCTGTCTTGGACATGCCGTAGGCCATCAGCGATGGGAAATAGGCGAGGCCGGCCGCTGAAGAGACGTTGATGATTCTCCCGCCGCGTTCGGCCAAATATGGTCGGCACAGCTGGGTGGCCAGCAGCGGGGCGGTGGTGTTGATGGCCATGGTCAGCTCATAGCGCTTTAGCTCAATGTCGAGGTCGCCCACGAAGGTCACCGCGGCGTTGTTCACCAGGGCGTCGATGCGGCCGAAGTGGTTCACCACGGTTTCCACCATGGCCTCGATCTGGTCGGGACGGGACAGGTCGCAGGGAACGGCCAAGCCGTCGCCGCCGGCTTCGTCAACGGCTGCCGCGGTTTCGTCCACCGTGCCGGGCAGCTTGAATCGGGCCGAGTCGGTGGCTCGGGCCACGCAAGCCACCCCCGCGCCCAACTCGCCAAGGCGGATGGCCAGGCCTGCGCCCACGCCGCGGCTGGCCCCGGTGACTATTACTGTCTGCCCCTCAAACGGGCGTTGAGACGTTGCTGATGGCACGGCGACATCCTATGGCTGGGGCTACGGGGAAGCTCAGGCCACAGTGCCGCTCGACCGCAGTTCGGCGATCTGATCGGGAGTGCGGCCCAGTTCGGCCAGAATGTCGTCGGTGTGCTCGCCCAACTCGGGGGCCAGGCTTCGAGGGGCCCATGGGGTGCCGTGGAAGTCGACCGGGGTGGCCAGCATCGTGGTGCCGGTGGCCCCGTCGGGCACCTCCACCAACGCGCCCGACGGGCCGGTCTGGGGATCGGCCAACAAGTCGTCGAGGGTGTTCACCGGGGCCCAGAACATGTCGGGCTCGGTGGCGAAGATCTCGGCCCACTCATCCAACGGGCGGGTGGCGAAGGCCTCGTCTAGGGCGGCGATCAGCTCCACGGCGTTGACCGCCCGGTCGCGGGGGGTGGCGAATCGCTCGTCTTCGATCCACTCGGGATGGCCCACGGCTCGGGCCAGCGGGGGCCAGTGGCGGTCGCCCTCCAGGCCCACCACCCAGAATCGCCGCCCGTCGCCCGCGGTGTAGTTGTTGATGGCCGGGTTGCCCATAGCCTCCCGGGTGCCCACCGCCATGTTCAGCCCCCACATCAACAGCACGTTGATGTCGAAGCCGATGGTGTACATGCCCTCCCGGAACAGCGACGACGACACCATCTGGCCCTCGCCGGTGCGCTCCCGGTGGTACAGCGCCGCACTGATGGCCGCCGCTCCGGCCAAGCCCACGTTGTGGTCGCCCATGCCACCCCGCTGGAACGGCAAGGCGCCGCCGGGCGGGGTGAGCTGGGCGGCGATGCCCGAGCGGGCCCAGAAGGCGGCGATGTCGTAGGCCGGGCGGTCGGCATCGGGCCCCTCGAGCCCGTAGCCGGTGATGGCGCAGTAGATCAGCCCCGGATTGCGGGGGGCCAACGACTGGTAGTCCAGCCCCAGCCGGTTTAGCGCGCTCAGCCGCAGGTTGGTGAGGAACACATCGGCGTCGTCGATGATCTCGGCTGCGATGGCCTGGCCTTCAGCCTGGGCCAGATCAACCACGATCGAGCGCTTGGAGCGGTTGTCCAACTCGAACACCGGGTTGGTGGGCATGTCCCCGCCCAGCATCCGCTGGAACGTGCGGGACGGATCGCCCGAGGGGGGCTCGATCTTGACCACGTCGGCCCCCCAGTCGCTGAGGATTCCGCCCGCCGCGGGGCCGGCCACCCACACCCCCAGCTCGACCACCTTCACTCCATCCATCGGACCTGTCATGCGTTGAGCATAGAAAGCCGGCGATGCGGCTCTTACACTCCAACGCCATCAAGGTTCTGTTTGTCTGCACGGGGAACATCTGCCGCTCGCCCATGGCCGAGGTGCTGTTCGCCCATCTGGCCCCTGATGTGGAAGTGGGCTCGGCCGGGACCATGGACTGGAGCGGGCAGCCCGCCCATGAATACGCCATCGCCGCCATGGCCGAGCGAGGGCTGGACTTGTCGGCCCATCGCAGCCGCCGGCTCTCGGAGTATCTGGTGGACGAGTCCGATCTGATCGTGGCCATGACCCGCAACCACGGCTGGGCGGTCGAAGCTCGCAGCGAGGCCAAGGCGGCGTCCACGTTCCTGCCCGCAGAGCTGAGCCGTCTCGCCGGCCACGTCGGAAATCGCAATGGAGCCGACGCTCAAACGTGGGTGGGCAAGCTGCACACCCAGCGCGACGCCCAAACAAGCACCCGGTTCATCGGCCGAGCGGCCGACGAGATTCCCGACCCCATCGGGGAGCCCTTGGCCTACTTTCGGGTCATTGCCGACCGATTGGAACGGGACCTCGCCCCCGCCGCGGCCCGCCTGCGGTCGTAGCTGCACCGATCACCTTGCGCGCACTCTGCCCTCTGGGACCCCCGCGAGGCCAAGCTCTTATGTCACCCGGCATTCCGCGTTAGCTTTTGGTAGTGCGAATCCGCGGAGCCTTCGGGGCGGGCCGGTTGTGAGCGACGCCATTCGATACGAGGCTAACGACCCCTGCCCGTCGGGGGTTGCTGCCGTCGCTGGATTTCAGGGCGTGGTGCTGGCGTTGGCGCCGATCGTGTCGATCGTGGTCGTCACCGCCCGGGCGGGAGGTCAAGACGCCGGGTATTTCTCGTGGTCGCTGTTCGCCGCCATGATTATCGCCGGGGTGCTGACCGCGGTGCAGGCCAGCCGTTTCCGTCGGTTCGGCGCCGGGCACATCTTGATCATGGGCCCCACCCCGAACTTCATCGCCATCTCGGTGTTGGCCCTGGCCGAGGGCGGACCGAAACTGCTCGCCAGCCTCACGGTGGTGGCCTCGCTGTTCTACCTGGTGCTGGCCTTCTGGTTGCCGTTCTTGCGCCGGGTTATCACCCCAGTGGTCACCGGCACAGTTCTGATGCTGATCGCGGCCACAGTTTTGCCGGTGGCCCTCGACCGCGTCGAAGACATCCCGGCCGGCGCACCCGAGGCTGCGGGACCGACAGTTGCCTTGGTCACGCTGTTGGTCTTCACTCTGCTGTACTTGCGGGCGTCAGGGGTGTGGCGATTGTGGTCGCCGCTCATTGGGATTGTCTCCGGAAGCGTCGTTGCCGTGCTGTTCGGCGCCTACGAGGTCAACTCGGTGGGCGATGCGGCCTGGATTGGCATTCCCGACTCTGGCGGGTTTCCCGGATTCGACCTCACCCCGGGGCCGAGCTTCTGGTCGCTGCTGCCCGCGTTTGTGGTGGTGACGCTGGCGGGCGGAGTCAAGAACGTGAGCGACAGCGTGGCCATACAACAGGTCTCCTGGCGCAATCCTCAGGTACCCGACTTCAGGCTGGTTCAGGGCTCCTTGAACACCAACGGGCTGGGCATCTTGTCAGCCGGCGTCTTTGGCATACCGCCTACTTCTGTCTATTCGGGGACCAGCGTGTCGCTGATCAGCTTTACCGGGGTGGCGGCTCGTCGCATCGGTTTCGTCATCGGCGGCACTCTGCTTGCCCTGGCCTTCTTTCCCAAGCTGACCGCGTTCTTGTTAACCCTGCCCAGTCCAGTGGTGGCCGCCTACTTGATGGTGACTATTGCGCTGCTCTTCGTGAGCGGCATCCGCACGGTTGTGCAGGACGGCCTCGACTCCCAAAAGGCCATGGTGGTGGGCTTGGCGTTCTCGCTCGGCGTGGGACTCGACAACCAGACAATCTTCACCGACCTGCTCGGCCACAAATGGGGTTTGCTGTTTGACAACGGCATGCTGATCGGGGCGTTCGCCGCGGTGGTGATGGTCGTGTTCTTGGACCTGACCAGCCCGCAGCGGCGCAGCCGCCTGGAGGTCGACCTGAGCGTTTCATCGCTGCCCGAGATCGATCGCTTCCTACAGGGCCTCGCCGCGGCTAACAACTGGAACGAGGCTTCCTCCCAGCGGCTGCGCTCCGCTGGGGAGGAGGCCTTGCTGAGTCTGGTAGAGACCGAAGAGGCCGGCGAGGAGATGTTGAGCAGCTTGGTGCGGACCGACGAATCCACCGACTCGGCAGCCCGATTGATCATCCAGGCTCGCCCCGAACCCGGCATGGTCGAGATGGAGTTTCTTGCGGTGTTCGAAGAGGAGAACCTGGAAGATCGGTTGGCGTGCTTGAACGAAGAGTCCGAGGGTTCGCATGAGGGGGAAGTGTCGCTTCGCCTGCTTCGGCACTACGCATCCTCCGTCCACCACCAGAAATACCACGGCTTGGACATCGTCACGGTGCAGGTGAAGGGCACGCGCTAGAGGAACAGTGAGCTCAGGCGACGCTATCCGCTACGAAACCGACGACCGCTGCCCGCCGCTGGTCGCGTTCACGGTCGGCTTCCAAGGGGTGGCAGTAACCATTACATCGGTCGTGTTGTATGTAACCATCACGGTCCGGGCGGGGGGCCAGGATGAGGGCTATCTGTCTTGGGCTGTGTTTGCCGCGCTGATCATCGTGGGAGCACTGACCGCGTTGCAGGCCAGCAAGATTCCGCGGTTCGGCTCCGGGCACCTGTTCCTCATGGTGGTGACCCCGACGTTCATAGCCATCTCAGTGCTGGCGTTGGACAAGGGGGGCCCAGAAATGCTGGCCAGCCTCATCGTGGTCTCCTCGCTGGCCTATCTGATGTTGGCCTGGCGCCTGCCGTTCATGCGCCGGGTTATCACCCCAACCGTCTCCGGAACGGTCATCATGCTGATTGCGGTCACGGTTCTGCCGGTGGCCCTCAATCGGATCGATGAGATTCCTGCTGATGCCCCCGACGCCGCCGGTCCGGTTGCCGCCCTGGTCACCGTGATTGTTTCCACTGGGTTGGCGTTTCGGGTTGCCGGTGCCTGGCGGCTTTGGACGCCGCTCATCGGGGTTGCCTCCGGCTGTGCTGTGGTGGCGTTGTTTGGGGGCTACGAATTGGGCTCGGTGGCCGATGCGTCGTGGATTGGCGTGCCCGGCAGCAGTGGTTTCAAGGGGTTCGACCTGACCCCAGGGCCTGATTTCTGGGCGCTTCTTCCCGCGTTCGTGGTGGTAACGATGGTGGGGGCAATCAAGAACATCGGCGGCAGCGTGGCTGTTCAACAAGTTGGTTGGCGCCAGTCGCGGGTGACCGATTTCCGTTTGGTGCAAGGCTCGCTCAACACCAATGGACTGGGCGTGCTGCTGTCGGGAATAGCCGGGACGCCCCCGTCAACCGTTCACACCTCGCGAACGGTACAGCTCGTCAGCCTCACCGGGGTTGCCTCCCGCTATGTGGGGTATGCCTATGGCGCCATCTACGTGGGCTTGGCCTTTCTGCCCAAGTTGACGGCTGTGTTCACCACAATTCCGAGTCCGGTAATGGGGGCATTCATCCTGTCGGCTTTGGGCTTGCTCTTTGTCGAGGGCGTTCGAACGGTTGTGCAAGACGGCCTCGATACCCAAAAGGCAATGGTGGTGGGCATTGCGTTTGCGGTTGGCGTGGGCTTGGACACCCAGACCATCTTTGCCGACTTGTTGGGCGGCACTTGGGGGGTGCTGCTCGACAACGGTGTGCTGGTTGGAGCACTGGTGGCGATCGCTCTGACGATGTTCTTGGACTTGACCAGTCCGAGAATTCGGGAACGGCTAGAGACCGATCTGAACCTGTCCAAGCTGCCCGAAATCGACGGATTCCTCCGAGGGCTGGCTTTGAAGCTGGGCTGGAATGAGGCTTCCGCTCAGCGATTGCGCTCGGCGGGCGAAGAGACGTTGATCAGCCTTTTGCAGTCGGAGGAAGTTGAGGGGGCCGAGGAAGTCCCCAAGTTGATCGTCATGGCCCATCTTGAGGGAGAGGCGGTGGAACTGGAGTTCTTGGCGGTGTTCGACGAGGAGAATCTCGAAGACCGGCTGGCCTATTTGAGCGATGAGACCGAGGGAATGGAGGAGGGGGAGATCTCGCTTCGCCTGCTGCGGCACTACGCCTCAACGGTCAACCATCAGAAATACCACGGTTTAGATATCGTTACGGTGCAGGTCAGAAGCTCTGGCTAGCCTCGAAGTGGGAGAGAACATGGCTTCGCGAACACGGGAATCGATCGCGGTTGTCGGGATGGCCTGCCGGTTTCCCGGTGCCAGCAACCTGTCGGAGTTCTGGCGCCTGCTTGAAGAGGGCAAGAACACAGTTACAGAAGGGGTTCCCGGTTCGGGAGAGGGGCGAATCGGAGAGATCTTCCCCGACGCCGTTGTCGACAACGATGCCCTTCGCTTCGGCGGGTTGATGGACAACATCGACCAGTTCGACGCCCCGTTCTTCCGCATTTCGCCGATTGAGGCCCAGCTGCTGGATCCCCAGCAGCGGCTGATGCTGGAGACGAGCTGGCAGGCCCTGGAAGACGCAGGGATCGACCATGAGCGGCTCCGGGGCAGCCGTACCGGGGTGTATGCCGGGATCAGCAACAACGACTACCGCGGACTGATAAAGACAGACGCCTTCACGGCCGACGCCGCGCTCAGCCTGTACTCGGTGAGCGGTAGTTCTCTCAACACCGCCATTGGGCGAGTTGCCTTCGCGTTGGGACTGCAAGGTCCGGCGATGGCGGTGGACACCGCTTGCTCATCATCGCTGGCCGCGGTCCATCAGGCTGTTTCCGGGCTTCAGAGGGGAGAAGCCGATCTCGCCCTCGCGGGCGGCGTACACATCATCCTGTCGGGCTACCTGTTTCACTTGCGGGGCAACGCCGGGATGCTGGCCCCCGATGGAAAGTGCAAGGCATTCGACGCCTCTGCCAACGGGTTCGTGCGAGGCGAGGGCTGCGGGATCATGGTGCTGAAGAGGCTCAGCGAGGCGGAAGCCGACGGAGACCGGATTTGGGGCGTGATTCTGGGGTCTGCGCTGAACCAGGATGGCGCTTCCACCGGGCTGACTGTGCCCAGTGGAGAGGCCCAGCAACTGGTGATCACCGAAGCGCTGGCCCGTGCCGGCGTTTCGTCATCACAGGTGGACTACCTCGAGGCGCACGGAACGGGGACGCCGGTGGGCGATCCCATCGAACTGGGGGCCATCGCCGGTGCCTACTGCCAAGATCGCGACCGGGATCAACCGCTGCTCGTCGGATCGGTGAAGACCAACATCGCTCATCCGGAGTCGGCTGCTGGAGCGGCTGGCTTGATGAAGGTGATGCTGGCGATGCAGCAGGGGGTGATTCCCCGGCACCTGCACTTTGAGAATCCAAACCCGGTGATCGACTGGGACCAGGTGCCTTTGAAGGTGACGTCTGAGCCCACACCCTGGCCGGGTGGCTCCGACCGCTTGCCCATCGCCGGTGTGAGCGGATTCGGCTGGTCGGGCACCAACGCCCACGTGGTTGTGGAGGCCTATGAGCCTCCGGCAGGCCAGCCCGCTCAGCCCGGTGAGGAGCGGTGGCCCAAGGGTTCTCCTCTGCCCATCGCCATCTCTTCGGCCGACGATACGGTGCCCTTGGCGCAGGAGGAACCCGCCACGGCGCGGCCAGCGAGGTTGCTGCCCTTGTCGGCGAAGTCAGACCAAGCCCTGAGGGATCTGGCCCAGGGCTATCTGACGTGGCTTGACGACAGTCTTGATTCCCCATCTGAAGAGCTCCTCGCCGACATGGCTTGGACCGCCGGGGTGGGTCGCAGCCATTACTCCCATCGGGCCGGGGTGGCGTTCAAAGACGCTGAGTCGTTGCGAGAGAAGCTCAATGCGCTGGTGGGCGCCGAAGATGAGGCACAGGGTTCGCGTACCGACTTGAAGGTGGCCTTCGCTTTCACCGGACTGGGCAGCCAGTGGGTTGGAATGGGGAAGTCGCTCTACCAGAGCGAGCCGGTAGTGCGAATGGTGCTGGATCGCTGTGAGGAGGTCTTCCGCGATGAGTGCGGCACCTCGCTTCTGGACGTGATGTTCGGCTTGCCCGACGCCGATGGCGATCTGAGTGATCCGACGTGGACGCAACCCGCCATCTACGCCACGGAGTGTGCGCTGACCGCATTGTGGACGAGATTGGGGGTGCGGCCCGATTTGGTGGTCGGGCACAGCCTGGGTGAGATCGCGGCGGCCCACACCGCGGGGGTGCTCAGCCTGGAGGATGGCCTTCGGTTCGCCATTGGCCGGGGCAAGCTCACCGCTGAGCTGCCAGAGCCCGGTGCGATGGCCGCGGTGTTCACCGCGAAAGCTGACGTGGCGGCCGCGGTGGAGGAGCAATGCGCGGCGTCGGGCGACCCGCGGATGTCGATTGCCGCCGACAACGGGACTCATGTGATGGTGAGCGGACCGGTGGACGACGTCGAGGCGGTGCTGCGGCGCTTTGAGGCCGACGAGGTGCGGGTTCGGCGATTGGAGAAAAGCGCCGGGTACCACAGCGCCATGGTGGAGCCCATTTTGGACGGGGTGGAGGCGCTGGTTTCCGATTCCTCGGTGTCCCCGCCGACGATCACGCTGATAAGCAGCATGACCGGCCAGGTGCTGGATCCCGACCAAGCGATGGACGGGACGTATTGGCGTCGGCTGGCCCGCCAACCGGTGGAATATCGCAAGTGTGTCGAGACCTTGGCCAACATGGGAGTAAACGTGGTGCTCGAAGTCGGCCCGGGGGCGGTACTCGGCCCCATGACGGTTCTGTCTTGGCCGGACCAGGCTGGCGGCATCGACCCGGTAGTGGTGTCGAGCATGAAGCGTCCCTCGTCTCGAACGCCCGACCCCGTGGACGGCTGCGGGTTCCTCGACGCGGTAGCGGGGTTGTACCAGGCCGGAGTCGAAATCTCCTTCGACGGCATATTCGAGGGGGAAGCCCGACGCCGTATCTCGATTCCGGGTTACCCCTTCCAGCGCCAGCGCCACTGGGTCGAGACGACCAAGCAGCGTCGATCCAGCGCGGGGCACCCGCTGCTCGGCGTTTGCCACGAATCACCCCGAGGCGAGCTTCAGTTTGAGACGGAAATGGACTCCTCCGATCCGCAATGGCTGAATGAGCACCGGGTTTACGGTCAGGTGGTCACGCCGGGCGCGCTGTACGGAACGATGGCGGTTTCCGCGCTGGTGGCCAATGGAAATGGCCGGCCATCCCCATCCAGGGGCCGCAGCTTCGTGATCGATGACCTCCAACTGCTCAGCCCGATGGTCTTTTCTGAGTCGGACTCAGATGACGGGCCGGTGTCCGAAAGCCGCCAAGTGCAGTTTGTGTTGGACGAGGCCGAACCCAAGGTGCCCACTCGATTCGAGATCTACAGCCGGGGCCCGGGTGAAGACGGGTGGACGCGGCACGCCGAGGGCCTGGCCCATACCGAAGCCGGGCGGCCTGAGGCGGCCGGTAGCGTCGACTTGGAAGGCCTGAAGGCCGGATTGGAGCCCAAGAATGTCGCGGAGTTCTACCGCTCCCGGCTGAGCACAGGGGTAGAGCTCGGCACTCCGTTCCGCACCCTTCGGGCGCTTTGGTCCACCGAGGGCGAAGCGTTAGGCGAGTTGTCACTGCCTGAGTCCATAGACCGAGGCGGCATCGAAGCGCATCCGCTGCTTCTGGACGGTTGCTTCCAGGTCATGGCCGAGGCCCGCAGTGGGGCCGGTGCCGAAGACGGCGTGGCCTACATGCCCTTCGCATTGGAGCGGCTGTGGCTGAGCGGTCCGCTGCCCGACCAGATCATTTGTCATGCTCGTTTGAGGACAGCCGCAGAGCCGACAGCAGGGACCCCAGAAGTTCTTACCGGAGATCTGGTGTTCTACGACCAGCGCGGCGCGGTGCTAGGCGGGCTGGACGGCTACACAGTGAAGCGGGCCACCCGGGCCGCGCTGTTGTCGGCGGCCGGGAGCTTGGATGACCTTCTCTATGAGATTGTCTGGCGAGACCGCCCCCTCGCCCCCGGGATCCTGCCGGCGGATTTCCTGCCCGCCCCCAGCGCCATTGCCGCGGGCTCAGGGTCGTTCTCCCAGTATCTGGCGGCGGAAGGGGTTGAGGCCGAGAGCCGGGTCGGGTTGCTTGATGATCTCGAACTGCTGGCGTGGTCATTCGCCCGTCTGACCCTGCACCGGCTGGGGTGGGTGCGCACCGCAGGCGAAACAGTGGTGCCCGATGACCTGAGGGAGCAGTTGGGGGTCGCCGCCGAGCACGGGCGTTTGTTCCGCCGGATGCTTGAGATGATGGCCAAGGCCGGGGTGCTGGAGGAGGCCGGGGATGAGTTCACCGTGTTGGTTGGCGCCGACGACCCCCTGCCCGAATTGCTGGACAGTGATCCGGTGGCGCGGGCCGACTGGATGGAGGGCCAATACCCCCACGGCGCCGTGGAGATCGGTTTGTTCCGGCGAACCGGCGGGGCCCTGGCCGACGTGTTGGTTGGCGATGCCGATCCGCTGACGCTGCTGTTCGGCAGCGGCGAGCCGAGCGCCGCCGACATGTACATCAAGGCACCGATGGCCATGGCCTCGAACCGCTTGCTCGGCGACGCGGTGGTGGCCCTGCTGGCCGATTTGCCGGAGAGCAGAAGACTGCGAGTGCTGGAGGTGGGGGCGGGCACCGGGTCGGCAACTGCGTCGGTGCTGCCCGAGCTTCCCGCCGAGCGCTTCGACTACACCTACACCGACATATCGGCTGGTTTCTTCGCCGAGGCGGAGAGACGCTTCGGCGGAGCAGAGGCGTCGATCGACTACCGGGTGCTGGACATCGAAATCGATCCCGTGCAGCAGGGCTTCGAGAAGCACGGCTACGACCTGGTGATCGCGTCCAACGTGCTGCACGCCACCCAGTTCCTGGATGAGACGCTGGGGAATTGCCGGCGGCTGCTGGCGCCGTCGGGCTATCTGGTGGCATTGGAGACCCTCCGCGGCCTGGGCTGGCTGGACCTCTCCTTTGGGCCGCTGGACGGCTGGTGGCGGTTTGCCGACCACTATCGCCCCCATCACGCCCTGACCAGCCCCGACGTGTGGCTTCAGGCGCTGGGAGACTCCGGTTTCCCGACGGCAGAAGTCTTGGGCTTGGACCCGCCTGACACCGGCCGACAGCCCGATCGCGGGGTTATCTTGGCTCAGGGACCGGCAGAGGTGAGCGAGCAGCCCGGCGTGTGGATACTGGCATCGGATTCTGGCGGTTCAGCCGAGACCCTGGCGCAGGAGTTGGCGTCGCGAAATCAGACGGTGGTGATGGTTGGCGAAGGCGCCTCCAGCGGTGACCAGACCGGGCTGGATGAGCCCGGAATCAACCGGGTTTCTGTGGCGATGAGCCAACGGGAGTCGTGGCAGTCGATCTTCGAGGGACTTTCCTCTGATACCGAACTCCGCGGCGTTGTCCACCTGGTGTCGCTGGACAGCCGGGGGTCGCAGGTGGCCACCGAGCAGCTCGGCGAGGATGCTGCTCAGGCTGGCCAGAGCGCGCTGGCCCTGTTGCAGGGGATGGGTGATGCCGACGCCGCCCCGACAGACGGGGTTTGGCTGGTGACCCGGGGGGCCCAAGTGCTGGAGCACGAGCGCGCCGAGGGCATCGCCGGGTCAATCCTCTGGGGACTCGGGAAAGTGGTGGCCCGCGAAGCACCTCACCTCAACCCGAGGATGATCGATTTGGATCCCGACCGTCCGATGCCGCTGTCGGAGTTGGCCAATGAGCTGCTCTATCCCGACGCGGAGACCCAGATCGCCTACCGCATGGGACTGCGCCAGACGGCCCGATTGGCTCGGGCCGGGGTTGGGTCGGGTCGCCCGAATCTGCCCGATCCCGCGGGAGAAGTGAGCTGGATGCTGGCGGCTGACGCTGGCGGCGACCTGGAAGGGGTCAAGCCAGAGCCTCACCCGCCAGCGGAGTTGGAAGAGCGGGACGTACGAGTAGCGGTGGAAGCCGCCGGGCTCAACTTCTTGGACATGTTCCGCTCCCTGGGCGTCATCGGCGAGGGTTTGCTGGGCGAGGAGTTCTGCGGCCGAGTGGTCGAGGTAGGCGCCGAGGTGTCCACCGTTTCGGTGGGCGACCGAGTGGTGGGATTGGGGTTAGGCACACTGGGCTCCGAAGCGGTCACCACTGAGGAGTTGGTGGTGCTGGCCCCCTCGGGTGTTGCGCCCGCGGCGCTGGCCACATTGCCCACCGTCTTTGCATCGGCCTTGCTCTCATTCGATCTGGCCGGACTGAAGGCGGGCGAGCGGGTTTTGATCCACGCCGGAACAGGGGGCGTGGGGTTGGCCGCGGTCCAGTTGGCCCAGGCCGCGGGGGCTGAGGTTTTTGCCACCACCAGTGCTCCCAAGCAGGCGTTTCTGAGGTCGCTGGGCGTGGAGCACGTGTTCGACAGCCGCCAGACCAAGTTCGGTGAGGAGATTCTTGAAGCCACCAGGGGAGAGGGAGTCCACGTGGTGCTCAACAGCCTCACCGGCCCGGGCTTCATCGACGCCAGCTTGGCGTGCTTGGCCCGAGGCGGCCGTTTTGTGGAGCTCGCCCGGGTGGACATTCTCAGTGAAGAGGAGATGGCCGCAGCCCGGCCCGACGTGGGCTACTGGATCTTGGAGCTGGACACTCTCAAACAAGAGACCCCGGCGGTGCCCGGAGACGCTCTCCAGCGGGTGGTGGACCAGGTGGCGGCGGGCGAACTGGCGCCCTTGGTACACACCCGATGGTCGCTGGCCGAAGCGGGCACAGCGATGAAGTACATGCAGGCCGCTCGCCACATCGGCAAGCTCGTCCTCGCCGGTTCCCCCATTGAAACCGGAAGGTTGCGAGACGACCGGACCTACCTGGTGACCGGGGGCATGGGGGGCATCGGATGCGCGGTGGCCGGCTGGCTGGCCGAACGAGGCGCAGGGGCCATCGTGTTGAACGGGCGACGGCCCCCCGATCCCGAAGCAGAAGAGACCATCAATGGGCTCCGCCAACAGGGAGTGACGGTGGAGGTCGAGCTGGCTGATGCGACCGACCCGTCAGCCCTCGACCAGATGCTGGCCCGGATCGACGCCAACCTGCCGCCGCTGGGGGGCGTGATCCACAGCGTGGGCGTGCTGTCCGACGGCGTGCTCGCCAACCAGACCTGGGAGAAGTTCGAAGAAGTGCTGGCGCCGAAGATGCTGGGCGCCTGGCATCTCCATCGGGCCACCGAAGACCGCGACCTCGACATGTTTGTCTTGTTCTCCAGCATCGCCGGTGTCATGGGCAATTCAGGGCAGTCGAACCACGCCGCGGCCAATGTGTTCTTGGACCAGCTTGCCGCCCATCGCCGGTCGCTGGGTCTGCCCGGGCAGTCGATCGCCTGGGGGGCGTGGTCGGGACTGGGCGAGGCCGAGGAGCAACGGGAGCGAATCGCCGTTCAACTCGAAGCCGCGGGCACGGGGTGGATTGCCCCTGAACAGGGGATGAGGGCGTTCGACCATCTGGTTCGCCAGGACGTGACCATGGCCATGGCGGCGGCGGTCGATTGGCAAGCGGTTGCCGAAGGCCCTGACGCACGGTCGCTGTTCTTGGAAGATCTGCTGGCGGCGGACGCCTCGGGCGAAACTCAGGAATCGTCTGTCGATCTGCTGGACGCCCTCGGGAATGCCACTGCCGCGGAGCGCGACCAGATGCTGATCGCACACCTGCAACGAGAGCTGCAAGCCGTGATGCGGTTGCCCGACCTGCCGGACGATTCGGCCGTGTTCGCCGACCTGGGGATGGACTCGCTGATGGTGGTGGAACTGCGGAATCGGCTGAATCGGGCATTCGCCGGCGAGTACACCGTGTCCAACACCGCGATATTCGACTATCCGAACATCACGGGACTGGCCCAGCACCTGTCCCAGGAGTTCGGACAGGCAGGCGAAGCCGTCGAGTCCCGAGAGGCCGTGCAACCAGCCCTGCCCCGGCCCGTTCGTCTGGATGAAGAGGGGGTCGCCATCGTGGGCATGGCTTGTCGGCTTCCCGGTGCTGAGGATCTATCGGCCTATTGGCGCCTTCTGGAGGCCGGCGAGAACACGGTGACCGATGGGCGCCAAGACGGCGGTCCATGGGAGGGAGTCCTCGGAGATCCAGCGGCCACCGATGCCATCTACCGAAAGGGTTCGTACATCGAGGGCCTCGACCGGTTTGATCCCCTGTTCTTCCGGATTTCGCCCAAGGAGGCATGGTCGATCGACCCGCTCCAGAGGATGTTGCTGGAGACCAGCTGGCAGGCGGTTGAGGATGCGGCTATCGATCCCGAACGCCTGAAGTCAAGCCGCGGCGGTTTGTATGTGGGGATCGGTGTCAGCGAATACCGGAGCGTCATCGAGAAACGAGGCCGAACCGGAGGACACCTCAACACCGCAGGAAGCTTGACCGTCGGGCGAGTGGCATTCTCGCTGGGGCTGGAAGGACCGGCGGTGCCGTTCGACTTGGCCTGCACATCGTCGCTGGTTGCCGTGCATCAGGCGGTAGAGGCTCTTCGGCGAGGAGAGATAGACGTCGCCCTGGCTGGGGGTGCGAACGTGGTCTTGTCGACTGCGGTCACCAACGCCCTGGTCGAGGCGGACATCTTGTCGTTGCAAGGGCAGTGCAGGTCGTTTGACGCGTCGGCCGACGGCTATGTGCGGGGAGAAGGTTGCGGCGTTTTGGTGCTGAAGCGGCTCAGCGATGCCGAAGCGGACGGAGACCGGATTTGGGGCGTCGTCCGGGGGTCGGCAGTGAATCAGACCGGGGCCGGCCTGGCCGTCACCGTTCCCAGTGGGCGGGCCCAGGAGCGGGTCATGGTCGAAGCACTGGCCCGGGCTGGCGTCGCCGCTGATGAGGTTGACTATGTGGAGGCCCACGGCGTGGGCACGGAAGTAGGCGATTCAGTGGAGGCGAGCGCGATCGCCTCGGTTTACGGCCCAGGGCGCGAGGAAGACCGCCCAGTATGGATCGGCTCGGTGAAAACCAACATCGGGCACCTCGAAGGCGCCGCGGGGATGGCCGGCCTGATCAAGGTGGTGCTGGGGATGAGACATAGGACGGTTCCGAGGCACCTGAACTTCAGCGAGCCGAGTCCCGAGATCGCATGGGAGAAGATGCCGCTGAGGGTCGCCACCGAGGCGATCGAATGGCCCGGAGATCCAGGTCGCCAGGCTTTGGCCGCGGTCAACTCGTTCGGTATCTCGGGGGCCAACTCCCACGTCGTGGTGGAGGGGTACCAAACCACCGCTGACGACCCCGATGGATTCAGCCCGCCGTGGCAGCCGGTGGGGCCACCGCAAGCCGTGGCCGCCGAGGAATCGCCGTTCGGTGAGGGGGCAGAGCCGCCCGAGAGACGGCTGCTGCCGTTGTCGGCCAAGACTCCGGAGGCGTTGAGAGATCTGGCCCAGCGGTATCTCTCCTGGCTCGACGAGCACGCCGAGGAGCTTGCGGACGCCGGTGCCGCTACCGATCCGCTGCTCTCCGACATGGCCTGGACGGCCAGCATCGGGCGAAGCCACTTCTCACACCGGGCTGGGGTGGTGTTCAGCGATGCGGAGTCCCTCCGCCAGCAACTCAGCGCGCTCCTCGAGAGCGACGAGCAACAAGCTCAAAGCGGTGCGGCGGTGCCTGCGAACGGCGATGATCCGCTTGAGGCCGTTGCCGCGGAATATGCCGATGGCCAGGTGATTCAATTTGAGGGCTTGTTCCAGGGCGAGGCGCGCCGTCGGATCTCACTGCCCGACTACCCGTTCCAGCGACAGCGCTACTGGGTAGAAGCGAGATGAGAGCCCAGGGGCGCTCAGGTCGATTGACAATTACCCGCCTCTTGATACACTTTCCCCGCTTTCAATCGGTTGCAAAGGAGCAGGTGAATGTCTTCCACTGAAGAGCGGATTAGGGCCATCGTCGATCAGACTTTGGAGATTGATGGACGAGAAGCGGGTCAGCCCTTGGACCTGTCTCGCAACGTTGCCGATGCAGGTGTCGCTTCTTCCGACATCGTGGCTTTTTGGCAATCGGTCAACCAGGAATTCGGCACGGACATCTCCGCTGAGGAGTTCGCCGAGCTCTTGACACCTCAAGACCTCATCAACCACCTCGATTCCTCTGGTTGATCGCCGACTCAGATAGCTGGTGGCACCGGTACAAGAGCATCGGTGCTATTGCTGTCTTCCATGTCGACCTGATTCCCGATCAGGGTCGCGAGGCCGAGGCTCTCTCGTGGCTCGACGGGGACGAGCGCTCGCGCTGGGAGCGCTTTCTATCCCCCGTCGCACAACGGCGGTATGTGCTGTGCCGCGCCGCGCTTCGTGCCGTCCTCTGCCGCCAGCTCGGTTGTCCAAACGAATCGCTGGCGTTCGAGGCCGCCAAGCACGGCAAGCCCTTTGCCTTGGTCAACGGCCAGCCTGCCTCCATCAGCTTCAACGTGAGCCACAGCGGCAACCACGGGCTGATTGCCGTGGCGCCCAGGGGTCGCCTAGGCGTGGATGTAGAGGAGCGGGAGCCTCGCCGGAATCTCGAGAACCTCATCGAGGGCGTGTTCAGCCCGCATGAGAAGGCCGAGTTGGAATCGCTTGACGGGTGCCAGCAGCTTCACAAGTTCTTTCGCTTCTGGACGATCAAAGAAGCGCTCGTGAAAGCCCACGGCAAGGGACTTTCCATGAAGGTCGCAGAGTTGGAGATCCCAGAAGACATGCGCCATGGGGCCACGAAGAGCATCTGCCAGTTTGCTCAAATCCCCGAGATGTCTTGGTGCTTGGAGGAAATCGGAACGAGGGAATTCGCCGCCGCCATCGCGTATGAAGTAAGCCCGTAACCGTGACGGAGCAAGAGCGGGTTTGGAGGGTTCCCGAGCCGCGGTCTGTCCACGAAGTGAAAATGGACAAAGAGTCGTCCATCTTACTTCGCCGCCACGGAAACCCCGATGGCACCCGACTTATCCTCAGCCATGGCAATGGCCTGGCCATCGACTTCTACTATCCGTTCTGGTCGCTCCTGACCGACGACTTCGACCTCATCGTCTACGACATGAGGAACCATGGTTGGAACGCGGTGGGCGGCCTGGAAAACCACAGTGTTCCGACGCTGGTCAGCGATCATGACCGCGTACTCGAGGAGATTGGCCGGCAATTCGGCCAGAAACCGCAGGTTGGCGTATTCCACTCCTTGTCGTGCCTCACGCCCCTCATCTCTGAATCCAAAGGCAGCGATTACTCGGCGCTCGTCTTGTTCGACCCGCCCCTGTGCAAGCCGGGCAGGAACTTTCGGGACTTCGAAGAAGCCGCAATCCGCATGGCGAAATCAGCCCGGCGCCGCACTCATCAGTTCAAGACCAAGAGCGCATTCACCGACTTGTTCGGGATATTCCCCACCTACAAGGCGGCGGTGCCCGGGACGGTGGACCTGCTGGCCGATTCCACCCTGCGGGAATCCCCCGACGGGGAGGGCTTTGAGCTGCGATGCCCTCGGGAGTACGAAGCGCAGATCATCGACTACGCCAGCGTTTTCGGAGCGTTCATCGACTTCTCCAAGATCCGCTGTCCGGTCAAGGTGCTCGGGGCCGATCCCACGCTGCCCTATTCGTACTTGCCGTCGCTGAACCTCAGCGACATCTCCAGCGTCGACTACGACTTCCTGCCCGACGCCACCCACATGCTCCAGTTGGAGCAGCCCGAAGAGTGCGTCGCAATTGTGCGGGGGTTCATCGAAAGCGTTCTCGACTAGACGAGTAAGTCGAGTCTTCCGACCCATGCGATGCCGGACTGGTGGTAAAGGTTGCCCCTTCAGCCCAGTTTTCCTAGAGTGTCGGCACCACAAACCATGAGGGGGAAGTGATATGCGTTCCTGGCTTATCAGGATTTTGGCGCTGCTGATGGTCTTCGGCCTAGTGGCCGCGGCTTGCGGCAACGATGACGACGATGGGGTCCAGACAGCTCCAGACGAGCCTGCGCCTACACAGGCTGCCGATGACGGCGATGAGCCGGCTCCCGCACCGTCTGGCGATGACGAGGAAGATGCGGCCCCTGCCGAGCCATCGGATGACGGCGAAGATGCTGCGCCCGCCGATGACGAGGAAGCAGCTCCTGCGGAAGAAGAGATGACGGATGCCTGCGAGGCCACCGTGCCCGGCACTGAGATAACCATGGGCATGTTCTCGGAAACCGCGGGGCTTGATCCCACCGTTTCCTCGGGTTCAGGTACAACCGGCATGATCGAGCTGATGTCTCTTTACGACACGCTCATGCGCTACGACCAGGTGTCCAAGGGTTATGTCCCGCACCTGGCCGAGTCGGTTGAATCCAACGACGATCTCACGGAATGGACTTTGACTCTGCGCCCGGGGATCACATTCTCCGACGGGACGCCGCTGGATACATCAGTGGTTCAGTCCAGCATGGAGAGGTTCTTAAGGGACGACCCGAGCGTCCGTAACCAGAGCAGGGCCTTCGTGGCGTGGATAGAGGAATACGAGATTCACGACGATCTGACTATGACCTTCCATCTCAGCCGCCCGTGGGGCACATTCCAATACGCCTTGGCCGACGAGCCCGGAATGATGATCAACCCCACCTTTGTGGAGGCCAATGGCCAAGAGCAGGTCAACCTCAATCCAGTTGGCGCCGGCCTCGGGCCCTACAACATTGAGCGCTATGCGCCTCAAGAGGAGATCGTTGTCAAGGCGAAGGACGACTATTGGGGTGGTCCGGTGTGTATCGAGACCATCCGCTTTGTCCGCATCCCCGGCGCGCCGGCCACCTATGAGGCGTTCCAGAACGACGAACTCGATGTGGCCTTCCTTCGGGAGCCTCGGGTCATCTTTGAGGCTCGGGAAAACGGAGACGGCGAAAATGGTTGGACTTTCCTCCAGAATTCGGGTGGGACCCTCTTGATCAACAACGGTGTGCGGGGATCCACTCCTCCCACCACCGATGTACGGCTACGAGAGGCGATCGCCTATGCCCTTGACACCGACGTTCTCGATGAGCGGGCCAATGAGGGCACTGGTAGCCCGACCTCCTCGATGTTGTCCGAAAAGTCCCTCTTCTGGGACGATGAACTGTTCGCTCCGGTTGAGCCCGATATTGAGCGGGCCCGGCAGTTGGTGCAGGAAGTCAAGGACGAAACCGGCTGGGACGGCAGCATTCGCATGATCTGTCACAACGCCCCCAGCCGGATCGACTGGGCCATCGCGGCTGAAGCTCTGTTGGAGGCGGCCGGATTTGATGTGGACTTGGACAATGACGGCACCGTCTTGGACATGGTTGGCGCCGTCCTCGTCCAGGCGGACTTCGATTTGTCATGTTGGGGCTTCAACGTGGCTGACGAGACCCCGTTCATCCCGCTTCTCCAATTCCACTCAGAAGCATCCAACAACCGCATCGGCTACAACGATCCTGAGATGGATGCCGCCTTGGAGACCCTTGCGGGGGCTACCAACAACGACCAGATTCAGGCCAGCCTGGCCGAGATGTGGAGGGTGTGGCGGCAAAGCTGGCCCAGCGTTATCTATGAGACCACCGAAGAGCTTCTGATCTGGAAGCCCAATGTGAAAGGCATCGTTCCGACCCAGGCCAGCGGCCTGATGTTCTACGACGCTTACATTGACGAAGGCTGATCCGTTGGTTGTCCCGCCCGCCCGCCGGTGCGTAGCGGGCGGGACAACCAGGCCGCTCGTGGATATCGGAAGCTGATCTGGTGTGCTGAGAGTTATCGGGCTGAAGCTTGTCCGGTTGGTGCCGGTGCTCTTCATTGTGAGCGCGGCTACGTCACTGCTCATCGAGTTGGTTCCCGGCGACCCGATACTTGCCATCATCGGCACGGAAGGTCACCCAGAGGACTACGAGCGCATCGAAAGGGAACTGGGCCTAGACCAAAACGTGGCGGCCCGATATCTCGATTGGCTGGGCAACATAGTCCAGGGGGATTTCGGCGAACAGATCACCCGACCTGGGGTGACAGTGGCCGACCGTCTCAAGCAGACCTTTCCGGTGACCATCGAAATCGCCATGATCGGGATGGGACTGGCACTGCTTATTTCCGTTCCTGTCGGGACATGGGCCGCGTATCGGGCCGGCACCCGATTTGACAGGTTCAGCAGTGGAAGCGCCTTTGGGATCATTTCGATTCCCAGCTTTCTTGCCGGGCTGCTGCTGGTGTTCCTGTTCGTTTTCAATGCCACCATCCCCCGGTACGGGGTGTTGGTGCTGGGATTGGCTTGGTCAATCTGGCTGTTGTGGAGCGCAGGGCGCGAGCAGCGTGGCGGGGGTGGGGGCGTGATCGTCAGAATTGCGGCCGCAGTGGTGGTCGCCGGGCTGACGGTCTGGCTGACCAACAAGTGGCCCTCGTTTCCTCGACAAGGGTTCGTTCGTTGGACTTCCGATGAAGGCAGGTTGGAGAACCTTCGAAGCGCGTTCTTGCCTGCGGTCACAGTCGCTCTCACGGAGATCGCGGTGTTTATGCGGCTGTTGCGGGGGGATGTACAAGCCACCCTCCAGGAGGACTACATATTGTCGGCTCGGGCCAAGGGCATGCCGCCGGTCCGCATCTTGGCCCGCGACGCCCTGCGACCCTCCTCATTCTCGCTTATCACCCTGGCCGGCGTGGCCTTCGGTCGCCTTATCGGGGGAACGGTAATCGTGGAGGCAATATTCCGCTTGCCGGGGATGGGCACCCTCATTGTCAATGACGGGGTAAATACCGGAGATTTCCCCATAGTCCAAGGCGGCGTGCTGATTCTGGCCACGTTCTATGTGGTGTTGAACGGTGCCATAGATGTCTCCTATAGCTACCTGGATCCGAGGTTGCGACGTGGCCGTTGACACCGCACTAGTGCCCGATACCGGCTATGTGGCCGGGACGGCCATTGACCCGTTGAGCCACGCCCAGCGACTGATTCGATTGGCGGTCGGACTGGTAGGCGGGACGGCCGCCGTCATTGTTGGCTTGATGGTGCTCACCGATGTGCATGCCGGATACCGGGTGTTGCTCACCGTCGGTGGACTGGCCTTGTTGTTCATGGCTCTCGACAACGCGGGCAAGCTGTTTCGGGGTCCACTATTCGAGACCGGCTTGTGGCTGTCAGTTATCTGGGTGGCCCTCATCGGACTGTCGGCCGCTTTTGCCGACTTTCTGCCATTTACTGAGTCCCGAGACGCCTCGGTCACGATATTCGAGGGCACTCCGATTCTGAAGCGTCCCGACTTGTTCTCGGCCAACCCGCTGGGGACCGACCGTCAGGCCTTGGACATTCTTGGGGGCATCGTCTATGGGGCTCGGGTGTCGTTGCAGGTCAGTGTGCTGGCTGTGGCGATCGGCATATTGGTGGGCGGCACCATCGGAGTTGTGGCTGGCTTCTTCCGAGGCCGGCTCGACACGGGAATCGGCATTCTCACCGATTCGCTGCTTGCCTTCCCCCCGCTGATTTTGCTGTTGGCGCTGGCCAGCGTGATGGACCGCACGCCGCGGAATATGGCCATTGCCCTAGCCGTGCTAGGCATTCCCACCTATATCCGCCTGGCCCGGGTCAACACCATGGTGTTCGCCGAGCGAGAGTTCGTGCTGGCCTCCCAGGCCATGGGGGCCAGCCGACGAAGGATCATATTCAAGGAACTGGTGCCCAACGTGGCCCTGCCCATCTTCAGCTACGCCTTCATCATCATTGCGGTATTGATCGTGGCCGAGGCCTCGCTGAGCTTCCTGGGCTTGGGCATCCAGAGACCCGATCCCACCTGGGGCAACATGATCGCGGCCGGACAAGACGACTTCGACCGCCACCCCCACCTTGTTTTCGCGCCCGGCATCGCCATGTTCTTGACCGTTTTCGCCCTCAACCGAGTGGGAGAGAAGGCCCGCGAGATTTGGGACCCCCGACAAGCCAACCTCTAGCGATGCGGGGGAGATCCCCGGTTATGGAGAGAGCCGGTCTCGGAATTTGGCAATGTTGGCGAGCTTGATGTGCTCGTAGCCGCGGACCAAGTCGGCGGCCTCGGCTATGGCTTGAGCGGCTTGCAGGTCTTCGGGGGCAGCGGCGCCGTCGACTGCTTGGCGGAGGGCGGTTAGGTACTCGGCGGGCAGGCGGCGTTCCTCTCGGCGGACTTCGGCCCGGCCGAAGGGGTCGAAGGGGGTGCCCCGGAGGCGCTTGCCCTTGGCCAATAGGGCCATGAGCGGACGCCAGCGTGCGGTCGACAGGGCGATCTTCTTCTTGCGGCCCATAGCCCGCAGGGTGGGCGGGTGCAGCCGCCAGGCCATCCGGTCGCCGGGCTCAGCAACGGCCATGGCCGGGGCATGGCCGTCGGGGTCGAGCATCAGGCGGGCCACTTCGTACTCGTCTTTGTAGGCCATGAGCTTGAACAGGCCCGCGGCCACCGCCGCAGTAAGCGCAGCCGAGCCGGGGTTCACCCGGCGCTCAACGGCGGCGAATTCGGCTACCCCGTCGAGATAGCGGTCGGCCAAGGCCCGGTTCTGGAAGCGCACCAACTCGGCGGCGAACAGCTCCAGGGCGGCGGCCAAAACGGCGTCGCCTTCCGACAGCTCCTCGATTCGGCCGCTCAGCTTGGGGCCCAGCACGGTGGCGTGGTCGTACTCCAGCGCCCGAGCGTCGTCGGGCACCGGCGTCGGCCACCCCGCCGCGGTGGTCTCCACCATCGCCTGGTCGGCTACCCACCAGCGGCCCCATCTGAATGCGGCGGTGTTCAGCTCTACGGCTACCCCGTTGAGCTCGATGGCGGTTTCCAGCGCCTCGGCCGACACCGGCAGCAGTCCGGTCTGGGTGGCCATGCCCACCACGAACACGTTGGCCCCCACCGCATCGCCCACCAGCACTTGGGCCAAGTCGGATGCGCTGGCCCAGAAGTGAGCGTCGGGCCGGGTTTCGGCCCGCACCCGCTCCAGCAGCTCTTCGGCAGTGGGCATGTCGATCTCGGGGTGGGCGGTCTTGGCGCCGGGGGGCACCACGTCGAGCGATCCCACCACCGAGGTGCGGGCCGGGTCGGCTGCGTCTAGGCCGGTGGCCGAAGCGGCCACCAGCAGGTCGAAGGCCAGCAGCAGGTCGGCCTGGCGGTCGCCCAGCCGGTTGCTGCCCGAGCGGCCGTTTCGGGTAATCCGCAGATCGCTGACCACCGGGCCAGCCTTCTGGGACAGGCCGATTTGGTCGAGCCCCTGAACATTGGAACCGTCGAGCATGGCCGCAGTGCAGATGAGCTGGCCAGTGGTCACCACCCCGGTTCCGCCGATGCCGGTGATGTGGATGCTCACGTCGGCGTTGGGAGTCTCCGGCGGCGCAGGGATGGGGGTGGGCGGTTCCGGCAATTGGTATGGGATCGAGGCACGGCTGCCGCGGGAGCGCTTGGGTTTGGTGATGGTGATGAACGCGGGGCAATCGCCCTCCAGGCACGACAAGTCAATGTTGCAGCTGTCCTGGTCGATGGTGGTCTTGCGGCCGAACGGGGTGTCGAAGGGCTGCACCGACAGGCAGTTGGAGATCTCGGCGCAGTGGCCGCAGCCCTCGCACACCCGGTGGTTGATGGCCACCCGAGTGCGGGGCGGGCTGATCTTGCCCCGCTTGCGGTCTCGGCGCAGTTCAGCTGCGCACCGCTGGTCGTGGATGAGCACGGTCACCCCGGCCACCGCGGCCAGTTCCTGCTGCACTTCGGCCAGCTCGGCGCGGTCTCTCACATCCACATCTGAGGGAAGCCCGAGGCGGCGGGTACGGGACGGATCGTCGGAGGTGATGATGATTCGGACCACTCCTTGGGCCAGCAGCGACCGGCACACCCGGTTTAGGGGGATGCCTCCGGTGGGGTTCTGCCCTCCGGTCATGGCCACCGCCCCGTTCCACAGCAGCTTGTAGGTGATGTTGACTCCTGCGGCGATGGCCGCGGTCATGGCCAGCTGCCCGGAGTGGAAGAAAGTGCCGTCGCCCATGTTCTGGATCAGATGGGGGGTTTCCACGAATGGGGCCATGCCAATCCACTGAGTGCCCTCGCTGCCCATGCAGGTGAGCCCGGCGATGTCGCCATAGCGCTCCTCGCCCCCCAAAAGGATCATGGTGTGACAGCCGATGCCCGCGCCCACTGCGGTGCCGGGGTCGGTCACCGTGCTGCGGTTGTGGGGGCAGCCCGAACAGAAATACGGGGTGCGGTTCACCGCCAGGGGGATGCGCTCTCGCGCCGGGGGCTCAGGGGTCAGCCGATCGGCCAGCCGGCCCAGCCGGCTGCGCAGCGGACCCACCAGGTCGTCGGCGTGCAGGGCGCCGTGGCTCTTGATGAGGCGTTGGTCGAATTCGTCGAACTCGCCCACGATGCGGGGCCGGTGCGAGGTGTTGTACAGGGCGTCTTTCACCCGTGATTCCACATTGGGGGTCTTCTCCTCGATGACGAAGATCTCCTCCAAGCCAGCGGCGAAGTCTCTGATTGTTGAGGCGTTGAACGGGATGGGCAGTCCCATGCGCAGCATGCGGATTCCGGCGCTGGATATCGCTTCGTCGCTCTCCAGGCCGATCACCGCCAGCGCCTCTCGCACCTCCCAATAGGTGATGCCCGAGGCGATTATCCCGATCCAGGCATTGGGCGATTCCACCACCACACGATTTAGGTGGTTCAGCTCGGCGTATTGAAGGGCCAGGTTGGTGCGGACTTCCACGATCTCGCGCTCAAAGTCCAGCGTGTAGGGGGTGAGCAGCCGGGTGTCGGGGCGGTGCTGGTAGGGCTTGCCCTCGTGCAGGGGTATGACCGGATTGACCCGGTCGGGGTCGAGGCTGACATCGGCCGACCCGTCGGCCACGTTGGCCACGATCTTCATCCCCACCCACAGCCCGGTGGCCCGGCTCATGGCGATGGCGTGGCGGCCCAGCTCCAACACATCGGCGGGATCGCCGGGATAGAGCACCGGGATGTGCAGGTCGGCCAGCACCCCGGCTGAGGTGGACGGCAACGTGGACGACTTGGCGTTGGGGTCGTCGCCGGCCAGCATCACCACCCCTCCCTTGGGGTCGGCCCCGGCAAACATGGCATGGCGGATGGCGTCGGAGGCCCGGTCGACGCCCGGTGCTTTGCCGTACCAGATGCCGATAACGCCGTCGTAGCGGGCGTCGGGCCTGGAGGCGGCCAGCTGGCTGCCCATCACCGCAGTGGCCGCATACTCCTCGTTAACCGAGGGCCGCAGCACCATGTGGCTTTCTCCCGATTCCCTTACGGCTCGCTCCAGAGCCGAGTCGAGCCCGCCCAGAGGGGAGCCGGGGTAGCCGGCGGCGAACGCCGCGGTGTTTAGCCCCGCCGCCCGGTCGGCTCGGAGCTGCTCCAGCGGGAGCCGAGCCATGGCTTGAATCCCGGTGAGGAAGACCGTTCCGTGATCGTTGGTGAAGCGATCGGAGAGCCGGTAGCCGCGGTTCGACTCGGTGGCGGTCATGTGGAGGTCAGTCTAGGGGCAAGTTTTGGCTGTCGGGTTGCGCGATTTGAACATGTAGTTGAACATCACACAGCAGGGGCTTGGGGCGCGAAAGCGGGGCGGGTGCCAATGATCTGGGCGTCTTCTAGGCGGGCCAGCTCGTCGGCATCCACTCCCAGCAGGTCGCCCAACACCTCGGCATTGTGCTCGCCGAGCATCGGTGCGGGGCGGGTGAACCAGCGGTCGGGCTGGCGGCCGAAGCGGACCGGCATGGCAGGGAAGCGGTGGGTGCCGGCCAGCGGGTGCTCGACGGCCTCATAGAAGCCGCGGGCGTTCACCTGGGGGTTGCGGTCGCCTTCTCGGCTCATCACCATCTCCGCGGCGGGCACGCCGGAGGAGATGAGCCGTTCAACCACATCGGCGGCCGGGAGGCCAGCGCACCATGGCTCGATCAGCTCGTCGAAGCGGTGGCGGGCGGCGTAGCGGTCGGCCAATGCGCCCGAGGCCGACACCTGGTCCAACCCCAGTTCGGGTACGGCAGCCAGCAGCCCCTGCCAGTGCTGGTCGGTCTCCACCGACAAGGCGATGTGGGTACCGTCTGAACAGGCGTACACGCCCTGGGGGCAAGCGTTGGGATGACAGTTGGCCTCCCGCTGCATCAGATGGCCGGTGGCGGTGTACTCCACCACCTGCTCGGCGGCGGCGTTGAGCGCGGTCTCCACCATGGTGGCCTCCACGAAGCTGCCCTTGCCGGTGCGCTCCCGGGCGTGCAGGCCACAGATCACCGCGTAGGCGGCGTGGAGGCCGGCCAGCGGGTCGGAGGGGCCTCGGGCCAACTGGGGAGCGGTGTCGGGGTAGCCGCTGAGCCAGCACATGCCGCTGACCTGCTCCATGGTCTGGGCGAAGCCCACCCGGTCTCGCCACGGCCCATCGAGCCCGAAGGCCGGCATCCGCACCATCACCATCCGGGGGTTCAGGCCGCTGACCGTGTCCCAGTCCAGCCCGAATTGGTCGATGACCCGGGGGGAGAAGTTCTCCACCAGCGCGTCGGACACGCCGATCAGCCGGTGCAGCAGTTCCATGCCCTCGGGACGGGTCAAATCCAGGGTGACCGATCGCTTGCCCACGTTGGCGTGCTGGAAGGTGGGGCCGAACTCCCACCACTGGTCGTCGGCGGGGGTGCGGGCCGAGCCGAACCGCATCCCGTCGGGGCGCTGCACCGATTCGATGTGGATCACGTCGGCCCCCAGGGTGGCCAGCACCAAGGTGGCGTAGGGACCGGCCCAAAAGGCGGTCATGTCCACCACCCGCACGCCGTCAAGGGGCAGGGCATCAGGCGACGCCATCGGGTCGGTGCCGACCGGTCGGATAGCGCCGACGGGACGATCTTTTGATGTCAACTCTTCCAGCACCTTTCCGGTGTGCTGGCCCAGACGGGGGGCGGGCCGAAAGGCGACCGACGGATGAGCGCGGTTGCGGTAGGGCACCCGGGGTTGGATGAAGCCGCCGCCGGGGTGGGTCACGTACACCTCACGCTGGGCGAATTGGTCGAACTCGGCCAGGTTGGCGCCGTTGCCGATGGGGGCGACGGGGATGCGCAACAAGATGGCCTCGCGAACCACCTCCTCGGTGGTGCGAGCCGAGGTCCACTCCCGGATGGCCCCGGCGATGGACTCACCGGCGGCTATGCGCCCGCCCATGGTGGCCAATTGGGGATCGTCGGCCCACTCCGGGTGGCCCACCAGCACGGTGAAGTCTTGCCACTGCTGGCCGGTGAACACGCAGAACCCCACGTAGCCGTCCCGGGTGGGTTCCACCGAGGGCACCTCCAGCAATGCCTTGGTGTCGTACTCGCCGGTGAACGATCCCCACAGGGTCTGCACGTTGGTGCAGGTGGGGGTGATGGTCTCCAGCAGCGAGAGGTCTACATGGTCGCCCACTGCGGTGCGGCGAGCCCGGCGCAGCGCGGCGGTGGCCGCCACGGCTGCGGTCACCCCGCCCATCCATTCGCCGATTCGTCCTCCGGCGTTGAATGGGATCCGTCCCGGCTGGCCCCGGGTGGAGGTCGAACCGGCGATGGCCATGAGCGTGAACTCGTTGGCTGGGCGCTGGCTCCACGGGCCGCCCCGTCCGAAGTTGGACACCGACACCATGGTGGAGTCGGGCCGCCGCTCGACTAGCGCCTCCCAGCCCACTCCCAGTGCCACCAGCTCGCCGGGCTCCGACCGCTCCATCACCAAGTCGGCAGTGGCATACAGATCCAGCAGCCGGTCGCGGCCCGCCGCGGTTCGGTAGTCCAGCATCACGCCCTGCTTGGTGGTGTTGAGGAACCGGAACAGCGGACCGTAACCGTCGACGGCGGCGTAGGAGGCCGAATAGTCCCGCAGCGGGTCGCCGTCGGGCAGCTCCACCTTCACCACCTCGGCCCCGGCGTCGGCCAGCAGCTTGGTGGCGTAGCCGCCGGCGATACCCCAGCCCAGGTCGACTATCCGAACTCCGTCCAGCGCGGGCCGCCCAACCATGAGTTTGCGAGGTTACTGGACTACTGCCCAACCATGAGTTTTTGACACTAGCGGACTACCGTCGCGGCCGATGGGAGACGACAAGAAGGGTGCGGTGGACCAGCCTCGGATTGAGGCCGCAGTGCGAGAGATTCTGGCTGCCATCGGCGAAGACCCGAACCGAGACGGTCTGTTGGACACCCCGGAGCGGGTGGCCCGCATGTACGCCAAGATCTGCGGGGGGCTTCACGAAGACCCGGCCACCCACCTGACCCGCCAGTTTGAGGCCGACCACGATGAGATGATCTTGGTTCGGGACATCCCGCTGTACTCGCTGTGCGAGCACCATCTGATTCCGTTTCTGGGCAAGGCCCACGTGGGCTACATACCCAACAAGGACGGCTGCATCACCGGGCTGTCCAAGCTGGCCCGGGTGGTGGAGGGCTACTCCCGGATGCCTCAGGTGCAGGAGAGGCTGACCACCCAGATCGCCGACGCAATCGAGAACGCTCTCGACCCCCGGGGCGTACTGGTTGTGGTGGAGGCGGAGCACCTGTGCATGTCGATGCGGGGCATCCGAAAGCCGGGGGCCAACACGGTGACTTCCGCGGTGAGAGGGCTCTTTAGGACCGATATCGCTACCCGAGCCGAGGCGATGCGGTTTATCGACCGTTAATCGCTGCTCCAGAGCCACTTGGCATAGTGGCGCTCTGAAATTCGGCGGTACTCTGAGGCCGTGGAGACGCTGAAAACGGGGCCGATGGTCATGGGCATCGTCAACGTGACGCCTGACTCGTTTTCCGACGGGGCCCGGTTCTCCTCGCCCGAGGCGGCGGTGGCCCGAGGGCGCAAGCTGTTCGATGAGGGCGCCGCCGTGGTGGACGTCGGCGGCGAGTCCACCCGCCCCGGGGCCGATCCGGTGCCGGTGGAAGAGGAGCTGGCCCGAGTGGTGGACGTGGTGGCCGGACTGGCCCCTCATGGGCGGGTCTCCATCGACACCACCAAGCCCGAGGTGGCCCGGGCCGCGGTGGCCGCGGGGGCCGACATCCTCAACGACGTGTCGGCGAGCATGCCCGAGGTGGCCGCCGAGCTGAACGTGACCTGGATCGCCGTCCACCGCCAGGGCACCCCGGCCACCATGCAGATCGCCCCCCAATACGGTGACGTGGTAGCCGAGGTGGGCGACTATCTGGCCGCGGCGGCCGAGCGGGCGCGAGCCGCCGGAGTGTCCGATGTGTGGATCGACCCGGGGATCGGCTTCGGCAAGACCACCGCCCACAACCTGGATCTGCTGGCCAACCTTCGACATCTCACCGCTAGGGGGGCGCCGGTGGTGGTTGGGGCTAGCCGCAAGCGGTTCATCGGCGAAATCCATTCCCGAAGCGACGGTTGTGCCGGGGAGGAGGTCCCGACCGACGACCGGCTTGAGGGGTCTTTGGCCGCGGCGGCCTGGGCTTTCGCCCAGGGGGCGGCGGTGATCCGGGCCCACGACGTGGCCGCCACCGTTAAGGCCATGAAGGTGGTGGCGGCATGACAGGTGCCTGTACCGCGGGGGCATTAGCGGCATGAAGGGAAAGTGGGCCGCGGGCATCTGTCCCCGCAATTTCTTTTGGATCATGAAGGACCGCTTGGCTATCTGCGAGCGTCCCGGCGGGCGGGGGGAGAGCCACCGCCGGGTCCGGCGCACCGAGGAGATCAACTGGATCCGCCAGCAGGGATTCACCCGGGTGGTGTCGTTGATCCCGTCCACCCACAACCTGCACAACTACAGCGAGCAGAACATCTCCTGGAGCCACTGGCCGATCGCCGACAACGAGGACTTCACCACCCGGCTCGGCCCTCTGTTCAACGAGTTGCAGATGCTGTTGGCCAAGGGCGAGAAGCTGCTGGTGCATCGCCGGGGGTTGGGCGACCACGTTTGCGGTTTCATAGCCGGCTATCTGGTGTGGACGGGCATGGTTCCCAGCGAATCGCAGGCTGTGGTGGTGGTGGAGAAGATGACCGAGCGGCCCATCGGCGCGGTGGGGCGCCGGATAGTGAACGCCGCCGCCGCGCTCCCCAAGCCCGAGGTGGAGCTCACCCTGGTGGAGGACTTCGACGATCAAGATCAAGGAGAGCAGTCCAAGGAGCCTCCCGAGGATGGCTAGCGGAGGTCGACCAGCCGGGGCGGGGGAGCAGCGGTGAACGAAGACCGCCTTTTGCTGCGTGGCCTTCGGGTCATGGCTGTGTGCGGGGCGCTCCCCGAGGAGAGGGACCGGGCCCAGCCTTTCGAGCTGGACGTGGACCTCGGCACCGATCTGGCCCCGGCGGGGCTTTCCGACGAGCTGGACGACACCGTCGACTACGGGGCGGTGTGCGCCGCGGTGGCCGCCGCGGCCGAGGGGGAGCAGTTCACCCTCATGGAGGCCATGGCCCATCGGGTGGCCGAGGTGTGCCTGGACACCGACCCCCGGGTGCAGCAGGTGGCCGTGGAGGTCCGCAAGCTGCGCCCGCCGGTGCCCCAGCATTTGTCCACCAGCGGTGTCCGCATCACTCGCCACCGTCAATGACCAGGGCGTATTTGGGGTTGGGGTCCAACATGGGCGACCGCATGGGATATCTCCAGGCGGCGGTGGCCTCCATGGGCGACTGCGTGGCCGTCTCCGGGGTGTATGAGACCGACCCGGTGGGCGGTCCCGATCAGGGGCCATTCCTCAATGTGGTGGCCGAACTGGACACCGACCAATCGGCCCGAGGCCTCCTGGAGCTGTGCCGGCGCTTGGAGGCAGCGGCCGATCGAGTGCGGGAGGTCCGCTGGGGCCCCCGTACGCTGGATGTCGATGTTCTGTGGGTGGACGGAGAGGTGGTGGACGAGTCCGATCTGGTGGTGCCCCATCCCCGCATGTTCGAGCGGGCCTTCGTGATGGTGCCGCTGGGAGAGCTGGCTCCCGACCTGGCCGAGGGCTGGGCCGATCCCGACACCGGTGGCTGTCGTCGCCTGGGAGACTGGGACCAGCTCGCCGCCACCCCTGATGAAGGAGCCTTGTGAGCGCGGGCCGCGAGATCCCGGTGATCCTGCGGGCATCGGAGCTGCGGGTGGCCACCGACGCCGTGCGGGCCCAGGGCGGATCGGTGGGCCTGGTGCCCACCATGGGATATCTCCACGAGGGCCATCAATCGCTGGTGACCCGCTCGGCCAATGAGAACGACCTGACCGTGGTGAGCATTTTCGTGAACCCCCTCCAGTTCGCCGAGGGTGAGGACTACGGCACCTACCCACGGGATTTGGACCGCGATCGCCAGATGTGCACCGAGGCGGGGGCCGGGCTGGTGTTCGCCCCCCCTACCGAGGAGATGTACCCGCAGACCCCCATTACCACCGTGGCGGTCCAAGGGCTCAACGCCGTGTTGGAAGGCCGGTTCCGGCCCACCCATTTCGACGGGGTCTCCACCGTGGTGGCCAAGCTGTTCGCCATGCTGGGACCGGGCCGGGCCTACTTCGGGGAGAAGGACTACCAGCAGCTGGCCATCATCCGCCGAATGGCCGCCGACCTGTCCCTGCCGGTGGAGGTGGTGGGCTGTCCCACATTCCGGGAGGCCGATGGCCTGGCCATGTCCAGCCGAAACGTTTACCTCACTGCCGAAGAGCGGCCGGTAGCCACCGTTTTGTGGCGGTCGCTGCAAGCCGGGCGGGATGCGGTTGCCGGCGGCAGCCGCGATCCCGGCGAAGTGGAGGCGGTGATGGCCGCGGTGCTGGCCGCTGAGCCCAAGGCGTCGCCCGATTACGCCGCGGTGGTGCACGCGGACACTCTTGAGCGCCCCGATGTTCTGGCCGGCGAGCTTCGCCTGCTAGTGGCCGCCAGATTGGGGCGAGCCCGGCTTATCGACAACATCGGAGTCGACTGTGACCGGCTTTGACCCTCCGGCGGAAACGGTGCAAGCCGCGGTTGAGTTGGCCATCGCCGAGGACGTGGGACCGGAAGGCGACCTCACCTCGTCGCTTGTCCCCCCTGGAGAGATCACCGCGGAGATAACCGCTCGAGACGCTGGCCGTTTGGCGGGGCGGGCCTGTGCCACCGAGGTGTTCCGGCAGGTGGATCCCTCGGCAACGGTGGAGTGGCATGCGGCCGATGGCGACCCGGTGGCCCCTGGTCAGAGCTTGGCTGTGGTTGCCGGGCCTCGGGCCTCAGTGCTCACCGCGGAGCGCACTGCTTTGAACTTTTTGAGCCACCTGTCGGGAATCGCCACCGAGGCATCCCGGTACGTTGAGGCCGCGGCGTCGGCCGGCGAAGGCCGCGCCCGCATCCGGGACACCCGCAAGACCACTCCCGGTCTGCGGGTGTTGGAGAAGGCCGCGGTTCGCGCTGGCGGGGGCGACAACCATCGGATGGGGCTGTCGGAGTGGGTCATGTTCAAAGACAACCACCTGGCGGGGATGTCCATTGCCGACGGGGTGACGGCCGCCCGCAGAAGCTGGCCGGATCGCATCGTCTACGTGGAGTGCGACCGCATGGAACAGGTGGATGAGGCATTGGCGGCGGGGGCAGATGCCCTGCTGCTGGACAACATGACTCCGAGCGAGGTGCAGGCCTGCGTGACCCGGGCCGCCGGACATGACTGCCTCTTGGAGGTGAGCGGCGGCATCACTCTGGAGACGGTGGCCGAGTACGCGGCCACTGGCGTGGACTTCATTTCGGTGGGACGCATTACCAACTCGGCTCCGGTGCTTGACATCGGGCTTGATATTGGCAATGTTCCGATCAGCGCACAAGAGGAGTAAACAAGGGTTCCTATGCTGTTGGCCCTCGACATCGGCAACACTCAGACCGTGGTTGGCCTGTATGAGGCCGAACGGGCCGACGACTGCCGGGCCGACGACGGCCTGATCGAGCACTGGCGTCTATCCACCGTGCACGAGCGCACCCCCGACGAGGTTGCCGTGCTGTTGCGCAGCCTGCTCGACAGCATCGACGTGGCCATGGAGGACGACCTCACCGGGGTGGCGGTGTGCTCCGGGGTGCCCCAGATCCGCGAGAGCGTGCGGATGATGGTGCAGCGCTACTTCGAGTTCGAGCCGGTGGTGATCGAGCCCGGTACCCGCAGCGGCATTCCCATCCTGTACGACAATCCCCGCGAAGTGGGCGCCGATCGCATCGCCAACGCGGTGGCCGCCCACCACCTCTACGGCGGTCCCGCAGTGGTGGTGGACTTCGGAACCACCAACAACTTCGACGTGATCTCCGCGGCCGGTGAGTTCATGGGCGGGGCCATCGGGCCGGGAATCGAGGTCAGCCTGGAAGCCATGGTGGGCCGGGCCGCCGCCTTGGGGCCGGTGGCGCTCACCGAGCCCCGCAATGTGATCGGCAAGACCACCATTGAGTCGATCCAATCGGGCGTCATTTACGGGTTCGTGGCCCAGATCGACGGCATGGTGACCCGCTTCATGAAGGAACTGGACGGCGAGGCGGTGGTGATCGCCACCGGCGGGCTGGCCCACCTCATCGCCCCCCTGTCGGACACCATCCAGCACGTCGAGCCTTATCTCACCCTCCACGGCCTGTGGCTGGTCCACGGGCGCAATCAGTAGGCCGGCCGGTGAGCGCCCCCTACCGGTTCGAGACCACCGCAACCGCCGCCGAGTGCCAGCAGCGCCACGGCGATATCGAGGCGGGCACCGAGACCGGCCAGACGGTGGCAGTGGCCGGGCGGATCATGCTGCGGCGGGTGCAGGGCAAGCTGGCGTTTGCCACCCTCCAAGATGCCTCCGGGCGCATCCAGCTGTTCGCCCCCGCCAAGGTCACCCCCGACTACGACGGGTTCTGCGCCCTTTCGCTGGGCGACTGGGTGGGCGTGAGCGGAGAGGTGATGAAGACCCGGAAAGGGGAGCTGTCGGTCAAGGTGGAGAACTGGGAGCTTCTGGCCGAGGCCCGGCGGAGCTTTCCCGACAAATGGCACGGGCTGTCGGATCCCGACATCCGGTTCCGACGGCGCTATGTGGACCTGTGGGTGACCGAGGAGGCCCGTGAGACCTTCCGGCTGCGGTCGGAGATGATGTCGCTCACCCGGCGCTGGCTGGAGGAGCGGGCGTTTGTGGAGGTGGAGACGCCGGTGTTCCACCCGGTGCCCGGCGGCGCGCTGGCCCGGCCGTTCAGCACCCACCACAACGCGCTCGACATGGAGCTGTTCTTGCGGATCGCCCCCGAGCTGTATCTGAAGCGGCTGGTGGTGGGCGGTTTGGAACGGGTGTATGAGATTGCCCGGGTGTTCCGCAACGAGGGGATCTCCACCCGCCACAATCCCGAGTTCACCATGCTGGAGCTGTACTGGGCCTACGCCGACTACGGCGACATCATGGAGCTGGTCGAGCAGCTTGTGGCCCATCTGGCTCTGGAGCTGAAGGGCACCACCGTGATCAGCTACGGCGGGCGGGAGCTGGACCTGACTCCGCCATGGCCCAGAGCCCGGTTTGTGGACCTGTTGGCCGAGCACAGCGGGCTGGAGGTGGACCTCGACACACCAGTGGCCGAGCTGCGGTCGCACTGTGCGGCCCGGGAGATCCCGGTGGAAGACCGCTGGGGGCCGGGCAAGCTCCTGTTGGAGCTGTACGAGAAGACCACCGAGGCCGAGCTGTGGGGCCCGGTGTTCGTGTGCGACTACCCCAAAGAGGTGTCGCCGCTAGCCCGGGAGCACCGCGACCACCCCGGCTGGGTGGAGCGCTTCGAGGCCATCGTGGCCGGCCGAGAGCTGGCCAACGCCTTCAGCGAGCTGACCGACCCGGACGAGCAGCGGGCCCGCTTCGAAGACCAGGCCGCCGACCGGGATGCGGGCGATGCCGAGGCCATGGCCGTGGACTGGGACTACCTGCGGGCCCTCGAGTTCGGCCTGCCCCCTACCGGCGGATTGGGAGTGGGCATGGACCGCCTGGCCATGCTGTTGGCCGACGTCCCCAGCATCCGCGACGTGATCCTGTTCCCCACCCTCCGCCCCGAACCCCCAGAGCGCGCCGCGCCGCCGGAGAGCTGAAGGGCTCCTGCGATTGCCCCGGCCTAGCGGTCGCCGAGGGGGATGCGGGCTCGGTCGATGAGGTGGTCGGTGGCCACCTGCAAGGCGGCGGTGGCCGTGGTGGGGGGCAGCGACTCCAGGCTGGCCGAGGCCTGCTTCACGTAGTCGTTGGCCACGTCTAGCGCTTCTTCCACGCCGCCGCTGGTGCGCACCAGTTGCAGGGCCGAGCGGACGGTGGAGTCTGACACCGTGGCGCCCAGCAGCTCGAGAAGCTGAGGGCCGCAGTCGCTCTTGAGGGCTCGGATCACCGGCAGGGTGTAGATGCCCTCGTGAAGGTCGTTGCCCGACGGCTTCCCCAGGTGCTCGTCGGTGGCCACGATGTCCAAAATGTCGTCCACCACCTGGAAGGCCAGGCCATAGAACCGGCCGAACTCGGTGAGGGTGTCGATCGTCGGGCGGTCCAAACCGGCCACCAGGCCGCCTATGCGACACGAGGTGGCCAGCAATGAGGCGGTTTTGCCCTCGATGGAGTCGGTGTAGGAGGTTTCGGTGCGGTCGGGGTTGCCGGTGTCCTGCAACTCTCTCACTTGGCCCTCGCACAGCCGCCCGATGGTGGCGGCCAGCAGCCCGGCCACCTCGGTGCCCAGCGATGCCGCCAGCTCCGATGCCCGGGCCAGCAGGAAGTCTCCGGCCAGAATGGCCCGCAGGTTGCCCCACTTGGCGTTCACGCTGGCCACGTTGCGGCGCACCTGGGCCTCGTCCATCACGTCGTCGTGGTATAGCGAGCCCAGATGAACCAGCTCCACCGCCACGCCGCCGGTGATCACGTCGTCTTCGGCCGGTGTCGGGTTGGCCTGGGAGATGGCCGCCGAGGCGATCACGAATCCCGGCCGCACCCGCTTGCCTCCGGCCCTGATCAAGTGGCTGGCCACCTCGGTGAGGAAGGGATCCTGGGTCTTGACCGAGTCCTCCAACCGCAGCTCCAGCCGGTCGAGGTCGCGCGCCATGGAGGGAATCAGATCGAGGGGGCTGCGAGCCACGCCCGTCAGCGTAGTGGCACCATCCCCGAATTCCCCCACTCAACAGGGGTTGAGGGCTCATCGACAGCCCCGATCCCAGGTTCGGTTGGGGCTTCGGGAACGAAATGGGGGGGTGGGGTGGTTACACTCAGAGTTGAACCCCTATCGGGAGATTGCCGTGTTCGAGAGATTCACAGATCGTGCTCGCCGTGTCGTTGTGCTGGCCCAGGAAGAAGCGCGCCTGCTCCACCACAACTACATCGGCACCGAGCACATTCTGTTGGGCCTGATCCATGAGGGCGAGGGCGTGGCCGCCAAGTCGCTGGAATCTCTGGGAATTTCCCTGGAAGCGGTGCGCAACCAGGTGGAGGAGATCATCGGCCAGGGCGGGTCGTCCCCGTCGGGCCACATCCCGTTTACCCCCCGGGCCAAGAAGGTGCTGGAGCTGTCGCTGCGGGAGGCGTTGCAGCTCGGCCACAACTACATCGGCACCGAGCACATTTTGTTGGGCCTGATCCGAGAGGGCGAGGGCGTGGCCGCCCAAGTGCTGGTCAAGCTGGGGGCCGACCTGTCGCGCGTCCGCCAGCAGGTGATCCAACTCTTGTCGGGCTACGGCGGCCCGCAGGGCTCGGGATCGCCGGAGAAGGCCACCACCTCTCCCGGCGACCGCGGCGAGACCGGCTCGGGCTCGCTGGTGCTCGACCAATTCGGCCGCAACCTCACCAAACTGGCCAAAGACAGCGGGCTCGACCCGGTGATCGGCCGGCAGCGCGAGACCGAGCGGGTTATGCAGGTGCTGTCGCGGCGCACCAAGAACAACCCGGTTCTGGTGGGTGAGCCCGGCGTGGGCAAGACGGCCATCGTGGAGGGCTTGGCCCAGCGGATAGCGGCCGACGACGTTCCCGAGACCATCCGCAACAAGCAGCTCTATACCCTCGATCTGGGCGCGCTGGTGGCCGGATCCCGCTACCGGGGCGACTTCGAGGAGCGCCTCAAGAAGGTGCTCAAGGAGATCAAGACCCGGGGCGACATCATCTTGTTCATCGACGAGCTGCACACCCTGGTGGGTGCAGGCGCGGCCGAGGGCGCCATCGACGCCGCGTCCATCCTCAAGCCCATGCTGGCCCGGGGCGAGCTTCAGACCATCGGGGCCACCACCCTCGACGAATACCGCAAGCACCTGGAGAAGGATTCAGCGCTGGAGCGCCGATTCCAGCCGGTGAAGGTGGACGAGCCCACCATCGCCCACACAATCGAGATTCTCAAGGGCTTGCGAGACCGCTATGAGGCCCACCACCGGGTCACCATCACCGACCAGGCCCTGGTGGCGTCGGCCAACCAGGCCGACCGCTACATATCCGACCGCCACCTGCCCGACAAGGCCATCGATCTCATCGACGAGGCCGGCTCCCGCCTGCGCATCAAGCGGATGGAGACCCCTACCGACTACAAGGACTTCGAGAACGAGCTGTCCCAGGTGGTGTCCCAGAAGAAGAGCGCGGTCGAGCAGCAGGACTTTGAGGAGGCCGGTCGGCTGCGCGACAAGGAGAAGGAGCTGCTGGCCGGCAAGGAGCAGATGGAGGCCGAAATCAAGGCCAAGGGCGTCGACTTGTTCGACGAGGTGGACGAGGAGGCAGTGGCCGAGGTGCTGTCCATCTGGACCGGCATCCCCGTCTACAAGCTGACCGAGGAGGAGACCGCCAAGCTCCTGCGCATGGAAGACGAGTTGCACAAGCGGGTTGTGGGCCAAGAAGATTCTATCAAGGCAGTGTCGCAGGCCATCCGCCGCACCCGGGCCGGTCTCAAAGACCCCAAGCGGCCCAGCGGTTCGTTCATTTTCTTGGGCCCGTCGGGGGTGGGCAAGACCGAGCTGGCCAAGACGCTGGCCGAGTTCCTGTTCGGCGACGAGCAGGCCCTAATCGCTTTGGACATGTCCGAGTACATGGAGAAGCACACCGTCAGCCGCCTGGTGGGCTCACCGCCGGGCTACGTGGGCTACGAAGAGGGCGGGCAGCTCACCGAAGCAGTACGCCGCAAGCCATTCTCGGTGGTGTTGTTCGACGAGATCGAAAAGGCTCATCCCGACGTGTTCAATACCCTCCTGCAAATTCTGGAGGAGGGCCGCCTCACCGACAGCCAGGGCCGGTCGGTGGACTTCCGCAACACCGTGCTCATCATGACCTCCAACCTGGGAACCCAGAACCTGCGCAAGGCCAACCTGGGATTCACCAAGGCCGACGAGGCCATCACCTATGAGCGCATGAAGGAGAAGGTCACCGACGCGCTCAAGGACCACTTCCGCCCCGAGTTCTTGAACCGCATCGACGAGGTCATCGTGTTCCACGAGTTGACCCGCGAAGAGGTGACCCGCATCGTCGACCTGATGATCAAGCGGCTACAGAACCAGCTCGAGGCGCAAGGCATCGGGCTGGAGCTCACCGATTCGGCCAAGGTGCTTTTGGCCCTGCGGGGCTACGACCCAACGCTGGGGGCCCGCCCGCTGCGCCGGGCTATTCAGCGCCTGGTGGAGGACCCCTTGTCGGAGCGGCTGCTGTGGAAGGAGTTCCGGGCCGGCGAGACCATCATGGTGGACGCGGAGGACGATCCCGACGAGCCCGGCGCGGAGCGGATCTCCTTCCGGGCGATCGAGGGCTTCGAACCGCCACCGGTGGAAGAGCTGGCCGGCGCCTAGCAGCCATGCCGGCGGGGGTTCGTAGGGGGGCCGCGAGGCAACGGGCTGGCCTGTCGGCAAAAGCCAGGAGGGGGGCGCTCCTCCTGGTGCTGATATTGGGGCTGACCGCCTGCCAGGTGGATGTGGAGGTGGGCATCGGCTTCAACGAGGACGGCTCTGGGGTGGTGACCGTGGATGTGGCTCTCGACGAGCGGGCCATGGACCTGGCCCCCGACATCTCCTCTTCGCTGTTGACCGAGGACATCGAGGACCCGGCGTCGGGCTGGTCTTACAACGAGCCCCGTATCGACGACGAGGGCCGAACCAGCTTCTCGGCCTCCAAGCCCTTCAGCTCGCCTGAACAGCTTGAGTCGGTGCTGGCCGAGATCTTCAACTCCGACGACGTGTTCCGCGACTTCACCTTCGAGCGCGAGACCTCCTTCGCCCAAACCGACTATCAGGTGACCGGGGTGGTCGACCTGTCGGGCGGCCTCGACCTGATTACCGATCCCGTGCTAACCGCCCGCCTCGGCGGACAGCCCTTCGGCGAGCGGACCGCCAATCTGGCCGGCGCGCTCGACGCGGTGACCGTGCGCCTCGTATTGGACCTTCCGGTGGGCCCCGAGAAGGAGGAGGTGCTGCAACTGGGCCAGGAGGCGCAGCGCATCACCTTGACGGGCCAGGATGAGAGCAGCGCGGCGGTCACCCTGCGATGGGTGGCTTGGGCCGCGTTCGCCCTGGTGGGCCTGTCAATTTTGATCGCGGTGGCCGGCTATCTGCTGGAGCGCCGAGCCCGGGTCCGCAGCATTGATCCCACCATTACCCAGGAGTCTTTGGTGCGCGCCGCGGGCCCCGCCGCGGCGCAGCCCCCCCAGCGGCGGTTGCGGCTGGTGGTGCTGAACCCGCTGGGGGTGCTCTTCGAACCGGCCGACAATCCCGCCGAGCTTCTGGTTTCCTTTGCCGCCGAGCGCGGCTTGGAGCCAGACGACGAGGAGGTGCAGCAACTCCACAACCAGGCAGTGCTGGGCCGCATCACCCCCGCTGAGCTGTGGTCGGGGATCGGCTTGGAGGGCGATCCCGCCGAGCTCACCGAGGAGTTTCTGGCCCAGTACACCGTGCGGTCGGGCGCCAGGGATTTCGTGGCCGAGATGGTCCGCCGGGAGCTTCCGGTGGCCTGTATCACCAATGACGTGTCCTCGTGGTCGTCGGCCCTGCGGGAGCGCCTCGACATCGAAGGCGTGGACACTTGGATCGTTAGCAGCGACGTGGGGGTGTGCATGCCCGCGCCCGGAATATACGAGGCGCTGCGCCGCACCACCTCGGTTCCCTATGAGCACGCTCTGCTGGTGGACGTGGCGGTGGAGCACCTCGACGCCGCCCAGGCACTGGGTATGTCGACCGCGCTGTTGGCCGACACCCGCCCCGGAGACGGCGACGCCCCCGGACATGCCGTGGTGACCAGCTTCTCCGACTTCTTCCGCCGCCGGCCCCGTACTTAGTCCGGTAGCTGGCCGGCCATCGCCGCGAAGTACCTCAGCTCAGTAATTCGGCGGCCTGGGTTGCGAAATAGGTGAGGATGACGTCGGCGCCGGCTCGGCGGATGCCGCACAGGGTCTCGGCCACGATGGCCTGTTCGTCGAGCCACCCCGAAGAAGCGGCCGCCTTGATCATGAGGTATTCCCCGCTCACCTGGTAGGCGGCCACCGGCACCACCGAGGCCTCGGCGAAGCGCCGCACCACATCCAGGTACGGCCCGGCGGGCTTGACCATCACCATGTCGGCGCCCTCGGCGATGTCCAACTCCATCTCCCTCAGGGCTTCGCGGCTGTTGGCCGGGTCCATCTGGTAGGTCTTCTTGTCGCCGGAGCGGGGGGCCGAGTCGAGCGCGCCGCGGAACGGTCCGAAGAACGCCGAGGCGTACTTGGCGGTGTAGGCGCAGATGCCCACTTCGGTGTGGCCGTGGTGGTCGAGCGTCTCCCGGATGGCCCCCACCCGGCCGTCCATCATGTCGCTGGGGGCCACGATGTCGGCCCCTGCGTCGGCGTGGGTCAGGGACTGGCGGCACAGCACGTCCACGGTCTCGTCGTTGATGATGGTTCCGTCGGGGGCCACGATCCCGTCGTGGCCGTCGCTGTTGTAAGGGTCGAGGGCCACGTCGGTCATCACCACCGTTTCGGGGTGGGCGGCCTTTATGGCCCCGATGGTCTGGGGGATGAGCCCGTCGGGATTCCAGGCCTCGTCGCCGGAGGGGGTCTTCAGATCGTCGGGAGCGGCCTCGAACAGCACCACCGCCCGTACCCCCAGGTCGGCGGCCCGTCCCACCTCGCCCACCAGCCCGTCGACGCTCCAGCGGTTCACGCCGGGCATCGAGTCGATGGGCTCGTCGGGTCCTCGGTGGACGAAAAGGGGCAGCACGAAATGCGCCGGGCTGAGTTCGGTCTCTCGCACCATGTCACGAATGGCCGGGGTGCGACGGTTGCGCCGGGGCCGGGAGGTGAGCTCCAAATGGGGATGCGCCATGACCCCAATGCTCCCATCTCTGTCTTCGCCGCGCACTGTTGATCCGCTAGACAAGGGTCATGCGCATTGAGTTGTCGACAGGGACGGCGGCTGAACTGGCACGGGTTGAGGGTGCTGAGCGGGGGCTGGTTCTGATCCCCGATCTCATGGGTCTGCGTCCCCTGTTCGACGACCATGTGGCCCGGCTTGCCGCCGATCACCGATGGACAGTGTGCGCTCCCCAGGTGTTCGTTGGCCGAGAGGAGCTGGCCGCCGAGGAGCGGCTAGCCGTGGTCTGCGAATTGAACGACGAGGAAGTGCTGGCCGATGTGCTGGCCGCGGCTGATGCCACCGGCTGTGAGACGGTGGTGCTCACCGGTTTCTGCATGGGAGGCATGTACACCATGAAGGCCGCGGCCACCGGGCGCTTCCGCCGGGCGGCGGCCTTCTACGGGATGATCCGCCTCCCCGAGCATTGGAGGGGTCCAGGCCAGGGCGAGCCGCTGGAGCTCTTGGCCGCAGGCGATCCCTGTCCGCTGATGGCCATTATCGGCACCGAAGACCCGTTCACACCGCCCGACGACGTGGCCGCCTTAGAGGCCGCTGGTGCGGTGACCGTGGTGTATGAGGGCGCTGATCATGGCTTTGTCCACGATCCCGATCGACCAGCTCACCGCGCTGAAGACGCCGCGGATGCCTGGGCTCGGGTCATCGAGTTTCTGAGCCAATAGGGACTCGGAGGCTATGGCGACCGGGCCCTCGGTTTGGACGGTGATCGTGGCCGCCGGTTCGGGCACCCGCTTCGGCGGTGCCAAGCAGTACCTGGAATTGGCCGGCACCCGTGTGGTGGACCGCAGTGTGGCAATAGCCGCCCAGGCCAGTGACGGGGTAGTGGTGGTGGTTCCTACTGAAGACGTAGAAGCCGAATCGGCCCGGTTGGCCGCTGGCGCAGTCGTGGCCGGCGGGACGAGCCGGGCCGCCTCGGTCCGCAACGGGTTGGCCGCGGTACCCGATGACGCGGCCATCATCTGCGTCCATGACGCCGCCCGACCCTTGGCCAGTACCGACGTGTACGAGAGGGTGGTTGAAGAAGTGCGCTCGGGTGCCGCCGGTGCGGTGCCGGTGGTGCCGGTGACCGATACCATCCGCAAGGTGGACGGGGGAGCGGTGGACCGCAGCACACTGCAAGCAGTGCAGACCCCGCAGGCGTTTCAAGCCGAACTGCTGCGGATGGCCCATGCTGATGCCGCCGACGCCACCGACGATGCCAGCTTGGTGGAGGCGGCCGGTTATTCCGTGGTTGCAGTAGAGGGCCATCCCCGCAACATCAAGATCACCCATCCCGACGACTTGGCCGCCGCTGAGGCATGGTTGACGACATGAGCGGCGAAATCCGGGTCGGCCACGGGTTCGACACCCACCAGTTCAGCGACGACCCCGACCGGCCCATGATCTTGGGCGGAGTCGAGTTTGAGGGGGCGCCGGGCCTGGTGGGCCACAGCGACGGCGATGCCGTGGCCCATTCGGTGACCGACGCCCTGTTGAGCGCGGCCGGTTTGGGCGACATCGGCGTTCTGTTCCCCGATACCGACAACAAGTGGGCGGGTGCCGACAGCCTTGGGCTGCTGGCCGATGCCGTGGCCCGGCTGGCCGATGCAGGCTGGCGGGTGGTGAACGCCGATTGCACGGTGGTGGCCGAGGCTCCCCGCATCGCCCCCCGGCGGGATGAGATGCAAGCCCGGCTGAGCGACGTGGTCGGCGCGCCGGTCATGGTGAAGGGCAAGCGGGCCGAGGCGATGGGGGCGCTGGGCCGGGGAGAGGGCTTGGCCTGCTGGGCGGTGGCCCTTATCGAGCGCCAGTGAGCGCTCCAGGACCGAGAGGCGGAAACCGGCGGGGTCGGGGCGGCGGCCCCAACAAGGGGGCTAACCGGAGCCCCAACAAGGGTCATAGCAAGGGCCGACCGCCCGGCGACCATCAGCGCAGCCGCCGCCAGCAGTCCGGTTTGGGCGGCGACCGAGTGGAGGGCCGCCAGTCGGTACGAGAGCTGCTCCTGGCTGGCACCCGCACGGTGCGCGAGGTGGTGGTGGCCGCAGGGCAGAACCAAACCGGAGCGCTGGCCCAAATCTTGGAGCTGGCTGCCGAGCTGCGGGTGCCCGTCAAAGAGGTGGCTCGCTCCAAATTCGATTCGATGGCTGGCACCGAAGCCCCACAAGGGGTGATAGCCCGAGCCGCCCCCCTGGCCGAGCACGACCTGGAAGAGCTGGCCCGTCCCCCCGATGGCCGCTCCCCGTTCCTGTTGGTGCTCGACGGGGTCACCGATCCCGGCAACGTGGGGGCCGCTCTCCGCACCGCCGAGTGCGCCGGAGTCACCGGCGCAGTCTTGGGGCGGCACCGGTCGGCCCACATCACCCCAACCGCCGCCAAGGCCGCCGCCGGGGCAATCGAGCACGTGCCGATGGCCGTGGTCCCCGGCATCCCCAACGCCCTGGCCCGTCTGGCCGAACTGGGCGTGTGGACCGTGGGCCTCGATGTCGCCTCCTCTACCTCGGTCTACGAGCTGAGCGTGGCCTCCGAAGCCGTGGCCCTGGTAGTAGGCAGCGAAGGCCGTGGTCTGTCCCGCCTAGCCCGCCAACGCTGCGACGTGGTGGCCGCCATCCCATTGAAAGGGCACCTAGCCTCGCTAAACGCCGCCGCCGCCGTAGCCATAGGCACCTTCGAAGTCGCCCGCCACCGCCAGGGCGACGGCTAGGTCTGGGGTGGGGCGAGGGTGTCGGCTATTAGGGCTTGGGCTACCGCGTTGAGCGCTTCGGCTTCGGTGGCCCCTTCGGTTAGCGCCTCTTGGTATACGGCCAGTTGGCGGTCGGCTGAGGTGCCGCGTTGGCAGATGGTGCGGGTGTGCTCGATCTCTTTCACGCAGTCGAGGGCTACGGCGTCGGGGCGGACCAGTTCGATCATCTCATCCACCAGGTCGGGCATCGGCACCATTTCGCCCTTGCCGAAGTCGATCAGGCGGTCGCCGATGCCGTATCGCTCGGCCCGCCACAGATTCTCTGACACAAGGAAGTTGGCATAGCTGCGCCAGCGGCGGTTCTCCAGCTTGAGCCTCCACAGCATCCGCAGCAAGCAGACGTACATGGCGGCCACGGCAACCGTGTCCTCCATCCTCGTGGGCAGGTCGGTAACCCGCATCTCCAGGGTGGGGTAGCGCTCCGACGGGCGGATGTCCCACCACACTTTGGTGGAGTCCTCGATGACCCCGGCCTGCACCAGCACGTCTACATGGCGCCGGTACTCGGCCCACGAGTCGAATTTCTCCGGCAGCCCCGTGCGGGGCAGCGACCGGAACACCGCCATTCGGTAGCTCTTGAGGCCGGTGTTTCGTCCCTCCCAGAACGGTGATGAGGTTGAAAGGGCCAGCAGGTGGGGCAGGAAGTAGGTGACCTGGTTCATCAGGTCCACCCGCAGGTCGGGGTCCTCGATGCCAACGTGAACATGCAGGCCGGAGATGACCAGGCCGCGGGACACGCCTTGGAGATCATCAGCCAATGCCTGATAGCGCTCTCCCTCGGTCACCTTCTGCTGGTGCGGGCTGGCGAACGGGTGGGAAGAGGCCGCTATCGGCGCCAGCCCGTAATCGGAGGCGGCCTCGGTGACCGCGAGGCGCAGAAGCCCGATGTCGGCCCGCAGATGCTTGAAGTCGGTGCAGATGCCGGTGCCGATCTCGAGTTGGGAGCTGAACAGCTCCCGGGCGACGAGACCGTGGTGCAGGTCGGCCACCTTCTCCAGGATCCCGGGTGGCTGCTCGGTGATCAGCGCTCCGCTCCCGCGCTCCACAAGGAGGTACTCCTCCTCTATGCCGATCGACCAGGCAGGTTCGTCCGCCACGGGGGCTCCTCTCCGAATGCTGCTTCGAGGCTAGGTGGAAACCACCCGTCGAGGCGGCTTAAAGCCGGCACTCATGCAATTGGAGCCCGAGACAGGAATCGAACCTGCGACCTGCTGTTTACAAGACAGCTGCTCTGCCGACTGAGCTACTCGGGCCTGCAATAGAGAGCATAAGGGGCGCGGTTTGGGGAGGGTGCTTGAATAGCGCCTAGTGGTGGGTAACGCTTGTGGAATGGCTCTCACGAAACGAGATCGCGCGATCTTGGATTTTGAGCGCACCTGGTGGCAGGAGACCGGGTCGAAGGAGGCGGCGATCCGCGAGCGTTTCGAGCTCTCCACAACCCGGTACTACCAGCTGCTGAACGAATTATTGGAACAGACGGACGCTATGGAGTACGACCCGATGGTCGTGCGGCGTCTGCGGCGACTGCGCGATCGCCGCAGACGATCGAAGTTCGGCCATACCTCGGTTGGCCGACAGCCGTCGCGCTGACAGCCCGGAGCCAAAGGCAATATGGAGTCAAATCGAGCCCCCAACAACCAAATGGCGCTCAAAGGAGTGGTGCTGGTTCTCGCCCTCATTGCCGCCGGGGCCTTCGTTCTGGCCCGCGGCCTCGATGACGAAGAAGACTCGACGGCGGTAACCACCACCCAGCCGACGGCCGAGGCCACCGTGGCGCCCGAGGAGATCCCCGACCCGGTGGACCCTCCCTCTGACGACGGCTCGGCGGCGGCCACGCCCGCACCGGCGCCAGAGGAGACCGAGGCGCCCGCCACCGAGCCGGCACCGGAGGTGACGCAGCCGCCCGCTCCCGCTCCCGATGAAGAGCTCGAGTGCCGAGATCCGTCGACCATCGGCGTTTTGGTGGCCAACGGAACCGACGTGACCGGAGCCGCCGGTCGCCTTTCGGGCGAATTGAATGCGGCCAATTACGTGACCCTGCCCCCGCACAATGCCAGTCCCCAAACGGGCTCGGCCTTCTACTACCGGGCCGGTTACGAAGTGGACGCCCAGTGCATCGCCCGGCTGCTGGGCGAGTCTGAGAAGCCCCTGTGGCCGATGCCTGATCCTCCCCCCGGAGGCCTCACCCTCGAATCCCTGGGCAACGCATTCATCCTCATCCTGATCGGACCCGACAGCCTGGCCCAGCGCCCCGGCTGACAGTCGGACAGCCTGAAGGCTGTGGCTGTATGCATATCGTTGCCGCCCCCGACAAATTCCGGGGAACGGCCACGGCCGCTCAAATCGCCGCCGCCATAGCCCAGGCGGGCGATCTGGCCGGGGCAACTGTAGACGCCGTGCCCATGGCCGACGGGGGTGAGGGCACGCTGGAAGTGGTGGGGGGCGCCAACCGGTCGAACATCGTGACCGGGCCCCTGGGCGACCCGGTGGAGGCCCCCTGGCGCCTGCACAGACACACCGCGGTGATCGAGATGGCCCGGGCATCGGGATTGGCACTGGTGGGCGGGGCCGAGGACAACGACCCGCTGGGGGCCACCACCTACGGCACCGGGGAGCTGATCGACGCCGCGGTGGAGCGGGGCGCTCGGCGGGTGCTGGTGGGGGTGGGGGGCTCGGCCACCACCGACGGAGGATTGGGCGCGCTGAGGGCGCTGTATCCCACCCAGCGGCTCCGGGGGGTGGAGCTGGCCGTGGCCTGCGACGTGCGGACCCGCTTTGTGGACGCCGCCGAGGTGTTCGGACCCCAGAAGGGGGCCACCCCGACGCAAGTGGAGCTACTGCGCCGGCGCTTGGAGCGGCTCTGCGGGGTGTATGCCGAGACCTACGGGGTGGCGGTGGGCGACCTTGAGGGCTCGGGGGCGGCGGGCGGCTTGGCCGGTGGGCTGGCGTGTGTGGGGGCCGAGCTGTGCAACGGCTTTGAGCTGCTGGCTGAGGAGGTGGACCTGTACGGGCGCATCGAGCGGGCCGATCTGGTGATCACCGGGGAGGGCGCGCTCGACGCCACCTCTCTGGAGGGCAAGGTGGTGGGCGGGGTGGCCGAGATGGCCGCCGCCGCAGGAGTGCCGGTGCTGGCGGTGGTGGGCCGGGCCGACGGCACTGCGGCACCGGAGTGCGGAGAGATGGTCAGCCTCAGCGATCGGTTCGGCCCCGAGGCGGCCATGGCCGACACGGCCGGGCTCGTTGCCAAGGTGGTGTTGGACTACCTAGGGGCCTAGCCGGGCGCGGTCTCGACCAGCCTTTCTGCGGGCGGCTTTGCAGATGGCTCAGCGGGCTGTTCTGCGGGCGGCTCAGCGGGCCTGGCGGAAGTAGCCGGTTACCTCGACTAGGGGAGGGCGCTCCTGCATGGTGATCTCGGTGTCGCCGAAACCGGGGCGGCGCACCGTGATTGCCGTGTTCACCAGGGTGCGGTCGGCCCGGTGCAGGGCCACCTGCATGACCTCGGCGGCCTGGGACGACAGCTCGTGCAGCGGGCGATTGCGGTGGACGCGGGTGCCCAAGTCGACTTGGGCGATGGCGTTGTAGCCGGCCAGGCGCCACACGTCGACGAGCAGGCCCATCTCCACCCCGTACCCCTGCACGAAAGGCACCCGCTCCAGCACATCGCGGCGCCCGGCGTACTCCCCGGCCAGCGGTTGGACGATGTCGCCCAGCTCGGGGAACAACAAGGCGATGAGCGGTCGGGCCACCAGCTCGGTGGTGCGCCCCCCGCCTCGCTGGTCGGCCCCCACCGGGCGGTGGTAGAAGCCCTTGCAGTAGGAAATGGCGTCGTCCACCAGCAGCGGGCCGACAAGACCGGAGACGAAGTGGGGGCCGAAGTTGGCCACGTCGGCGTCGCACCACACCACGATGTCGCCGGTGGAGGCGAACAGCGACTTCCAAAGCGTCTCGCCCTTGCCGGGCTGGTCGCCCAGATGGGTAAGCACGTCGGCGCAGGCCACCACGGTGGCCCCGGCGTCTTTGGCCACTGCGGCGGTTTGGTCGGTGGAGTGGTCGTCCATCACGATCAGCTCGTCGACCAAACCCACTTTGTCCATGAGCTCGTCTCGCACCACCTCCACGATGGCGCCCACAGTGGCCTCCTCGTTGCGGGCCGGCAGGCAGACCGACACCGTGGTGCTCCCCTTGCGCGCCGCCAGTTCAGCCGCGGAGAACTCCCCGGCGGAGAATTTCCTCCGCCCGATCACACTGACCCCCGATTCACGAGTCGTTTCCTGGGCTGCATCCGAATAGCATCATGGCCCATGAGCGTGACTGTTCGGATACCGACCACCCTTCGCCCCCTGTCGGGAGGGGCCAGCGAGGTCACCGTCGAGGGCAGCACCGTCCGCGATGTGATCGCCTCGCTGGACGCCTCCCACCCCGGCTTCAAAGATCGCCTGATCGACGAGTCCGGTGGTCTGCACCGGTACGTGAATGTGTTCGTGGACGACGACGACGTGCGGTTTGCCGACGGCCTGGCCACGTCGGTGCCCGACGGACAGACGGTGGCCATCGTGCCGGCGGTGGCCGGCGGCTGAGCCTCTAGCGACTGATCGGCCCTGCACGCCCCTTGAGTTTGGCGTTCTCCGCCCTCCTCGGTAACCTTTAGCAGTCTCATATCGAGAGTGCTAAAAGCCTTTACGACAACAATCGGCACTATGCCAATCGGGTGTGGGCCGAGATCTCAAAAGGGAGTATTCGAGGATGCCCAAGATCATCTCATTCGATGAGCAGGCCCGGCGTGCGCTGGAGTCGGGAATGAACCAGCTGGCCGACGCCGTGCGGGTCACGCTCGGCCCCAAGGGCCGCAACGTGGTGCTGGAGAAGAAGTGGGGCGCCCCCACGATCACCAACGACGGCGTGTCAATCGCCAAGGAGATCGAGCTGGAGGACCCCTACGAGAAGATCGGCGCTGAGCTGGTCAAAGAGGTGGCCAAGAAGACCGACGACGTGGCCGGCGACGGCACCACCACCGCCACCGTGTTGGCCTGGTCGATGGTGCGTGAGGGGCTGCGGAACGTGGCCGCCGGGGCCAACCCCATGTCCATCAAGAAGGGCATCGAGTCGGGTGTGGAGGCCGCGGTAGAGGCCATCCACTCCCAGTCGGTTGACGTGTCGTCGGACAAGGCCCAGATCGCCAATGTGGCCGCCATCTCCGCCGCCGACCCCGAGATCGGCGAGTTGATCTCCGAGGCCATCGACAAGGTGGGCAAAGACGGAGTGGTCACCGTGGAGGAGTCGCAGACCTTTGGCCTCGAGCTGGACTTCACCGAGGGCATGCGCTTCGACAAGGGCTACATCTCCCCCTACTTCGTGACCGACGCTGAGCGGATGGAAGCCGTGCTGGACGAGCCCTACATCCTGTTCGTGGGCTCGAAGATCACCGCCGTGCGCGACATCGTTCCCGTGCTGGAAAAGGTGATGCAGGCCGGCAAGCCGCTTCTGATCATCGCTGAGGATGTGGAGGGCGAGGCCCTGGCCACCCTGGTGGTGAACAAGATCCGGGGCACCTTCAATTCCACCGCGGTGAAGGCCCCCGGCTTCGGCGACCGCCGCAAGGCCATGCTCCAGGACATGGCGATCTTGACTGCCGGTCAGGTCATCAGCGAAGAGGTGGGCCTCAAGCTGGAGAACACCACACTCGATCTGCTGGGCCGGGCCCGCAAGGTGGTGATCACCAAGGACGAGACCACGATCGTGGAAGGCGCCGGCGACCGCAGCGATGTGGAGGGCCGGATCGCCCAGATCAAGGGCGAGATCGACAACACCGACTCCGACTACGACCGGGAGAAGCTCCAAGAGCGCCTGGCCAAGCTGTCGGGCGGTGTGGCCGTGCTCAAGGTGGGCGCCGCAACCGAGGTGGAGCTCAAGGAAAAGAAGCACCGCATCGAGGATGCGGTCAGCACCACCAAGGCGGCCATCGAAGAGGGCGTGGTGGCCGGTGGGGGCGTGACCCTGCTTCGGTCCCAGGACGCGGTGAATAACGCCGCCGAGGGCCTGTCGGGAGACGACGAGGCCACCGGCGCCCGCATCGTGGCCAAGGCGCTGGAAGGTCCGCTGGCCCAGATCGCGGTGAACGCCGGTCTTGAGGGTGGCGTGATCGTGGAGCGGGTCCGCAACCTGGAGGGCAACTCCGGGCTCAACGCGTCCACCGGCGAGTACGAAGACCTGATGACTGCCGGGATCATCGATGCCGCCAAGGTCACCCGCTCGGCGCTCCAGAACGCCGGCTCCATCGCCGGGCTGTTCTTGACCACCGAGGCCGTGGTGGCCGACAAGCCCGAGGAGAACGGCGGCATGCCCGGCGGCATGCCCGACATGGATTTCTAACCCGGTTTCGCAATCGGCGGCGGTAACGTCGCGGTATGGCTGAGCTTCATCCGGCGTGCGCACCGCTGGCGTTCCTGCTGGGAACGTGGCAGGGCGCGGGCACGGGGGTGTACCCCACCATCGAGGATTTCTCCTATGCCGAGGAGGTTTCCTTCACCCACGTGGGCAAGCCGTTTGTGGCCTATGTGCAGAAGACCAAGGACGCGGGCACCGGCCTGCCCCTGCATTCTGAGGCCGGATTTCTGCGCCCCCAGCCTGACGGGCGCGTGGAGCTGGTGCTGGCCCAGCCCTCGGGAGTAGCCGAGGTGCTGGAGGGCACCGTGGAGGGACGCGACATCCAGCTGTCCTCCACCGCAGTGCTGGGCACCGACTCGGCCAAGCCGGTTGCCGCCACCGAGCGGCGGCTTTGGGTGGACGGTGAGGTGCTGCACTCCTCGGTGGCCATGGCGGCCATGGGGCTGGAGATCCAGCACCACGTTGTCTCTGAGATGTATCGCCTGTCATGACCCGGGGGCGCTCCGAGCGGGTGCTGGTGCGCCATTGGGATGGGTCTGAGGAGCACCGGCGCCCCGACAATCTGGTGGTGGAGGAGCCGCTCACCATCGAGCTCGACGCCGTGACCGTGACCACCACCATGCGCACCCCCGGCCACGATTTCGAGCTGGCCGCGGGGTTCTGCTTCACCGAGGGGCTATTGGGGGACGCCTCGGTGACCTCCATCCGCTACTGCGCCAACGAGCCGGCGGCCGACACCGAGTACAACCTGGTCACGGTGGAAACCGACGGCGCCCCTCCAGCCACCCCCCGCCTGGGCTTGACCACTTCGGCGTGCGGGCTTTGCGGAGCCGAGAGCATCGAGGCGCTGCGGGAGCGGCTGAGCCCCCTGCCTGCGGGCGGGCCGCCCATCTCGGCCGATTTGCTGGCCGCGGTGCCCGAGCGGGTGCGGGCCTTCCAAGACTTGTTCGGCACCACCGGGGGAGTGCACGCGGCGGCCGCCTTCGGGGCCGACGGAGAGCCCACCTTGGTGCGAGAAGACATCGGCCGCCACAACGCGGTGGACAAGGTGGTGGGCCGAATGCTGCTCGACAGCGACCTGCCCGCCAGCGGCCTAGGGCTGTTTGTGAGCGGCCGGGCGTCGTTCGAGATGGTGCAGAAGGCGTGGGCAGCCGGCTTTGGTGTGCTGGTGGCGGTGAGCGCCCCATCGGCGCTGGCGGTGGAGACGGCCGCCGCAGCCGGTTTGTGCCTGGCTGGGTTCGTGCGCGACGGCCAACTCAACTTCTACTCCCCGTCTGGATAAGAATTCTGGGCATGCGCCCTCTGCCCAAGCTCACGCCCGAGAACGAGTTCTTCTGGACGGCGGGAGCCGACGGCGTGCTGCGCTTCCAGTACTGCGGGACCAGCGACCGCTACCTCCATCCCCCCGGTGCGGTGTGCCCGGGTTGTGGGGAGCCGCCCGAGATCAGGGAAGTTTCGGGGCGGGCCACGGTGGTGGGGTTCACGGTGAACTACCAGCCGTGGCTGCCCGACATGGAGGTGCCCTATGTGATCGGTTTGGTGGCCATCGAGGAGGACCCCTTGGTGCGACTCACCACCCTCATCGTGGACGCCGAGCCCGAAGACGTGGTGATCGGCCTACCGGTGTCGGTGCGCTTCGAGCAGCACAAAGACGTGTGGCTGCCGGTTTTCGCCCCCACCGGCGATCCGGTGGTTGAGGCGGACGAGTACCCGGAGCCCGACCCGGCGCCGGTGCGGGCCATGCCTGTTTCCGACAAGTTCGAGTCGAAGGTGGCCATCACCGGGATCGGATTGTCGGAGGTGGGCCGGCGGCTGGGGCGCGATCCCATGGGCCTGGCGGTGGAGGCCTGCCAAGCGGCGGTGGCCGACGCCGGGCTCACTATGGACGACATCGACGGCCTGTCCACCTATCCGGGCGGCGCAGCCAAGGACGGGGGCCACTCAGAGGGGGGCATCTACCCGGTGGCCGACGCCCTGGGCATCGCCCCCACCTGGTTCTGCGGCACCGGGGAGACCCCTGGCCAGAGCGGCGCGGTGGTCAACGCCATGCTGGCGGTGGCCTCTGGGCTATGCCGCCACGTGCTGTGCTTTCGCACCGTGTGGGAGACCACATCGATCGCCTGGGGGAATCGCCAGAACACCGGGGTGGGCGGCGGCGCCCGCATCTCTGGGGAGATGGAGTGGCGGCTGCCCTATGGGGCCATGTCGGCGGGCAACTGGATCGCGCTCATGGCCAGCCACTACTTCCATCGCTACGGCGCCACCCGTGAGCAACTGGGGTGGATCCCGGTGACCGAGCGGGCCGGGGCGGCCCACAATCCGGTGGCCATCTACCAGGAGCCGATGACCATCGACGACTACCTGGACGCCCGCATGATCACCACCCCGTTCGGCCTGTTCGACTGCGATGTGCCCTGCGACGGCTCGACCGCCCTGGTGGTGTCGGCGGTGGACGCCGCGGCCGACGGTCCCCACCGCCCGGTGCTGGTGGAGGCGGTGGGCACCCAGATGCGCGAGCGGATGTCATGGGACCAGGGGACGCTGTTGCACGAGCCGATGGTGGACGGCCCCTCGGCCCACCTGTGGAGCCGCACCGATCTGAAGCCCGCTGATGTGGACGTGGCCCTGCTCTACGACGGGTTCAGCTTCAACGCCCTTTCTTGGCTGGAGGGACTGGGGTTCTGCGGCAAAGGCGAGGGGGCAGCGTTCGTGGAGGGCGGCACCCGCATCGCCCGCGACGGGGAGATCCCCCTCAACCCCCACGGCGGCCAGCTTTCGGCCGGGCGACTGCACGGCTACGGGTTCCTCCACGAGGCGGTTATCCAGCTCCGGGGCCACGGGGGCGGACGGCAGGTTGACGGTGCCGAGGTGGCGGTGGTCAGCACCGGAGGCGGCCATCCTGGCGGCACGTTTATTTTTGTGAGGGGATGAACTGGCCTCTTCGTCCGGGGCTGATCCGGTCTGCTAGAAGAGAGTTATGGCTGCTTACATCATCGTCAACTATCAGGTGGACAATCCCGAGCTGTACGGGGAGTACATGCAGGGCGCGGCCGGTGCTCTGGGCATCGGCGACGGCGCCGAGCTGGTTGCCTTCGACACCGAGTCGGAGGTGGTCGAGGGGGACACTGCCGGCCACCAGACGGTTGTGCTCAAGTTCGACTCCAAGGAGAAGGCCCGCGAGGTGTGGGAGTCCGACGCCTACAAGGCAGTGGTGGGCAAGCGCCACGACGCCACCAGTCGCCATTTCGCCGTGCTGGTGAATGGATTCGGCGACTGAATTCGCCATGACCGGGCCATGGCGTCGAGCCGCTGCCCTTACCGTGGCCGCGATCCTGCTGGCCGCCTCCTGCGGCAGCGGTGACGACAGTCAGGACGGCACTTCGGCAATCCCTTCTGCCCCGGCTTCGACGACCGAGCCGACCGCGGCGCCGGAGCCCCCGCCATCGACCGCCGCCCCAGAGCTGGTGATCGGGCGAGTGCTGCCCGAGACAGGTTCGCTGTCGGCTTCAATCGGCGGGGCCCTGATTGCCGGCGTCGAGTTGGCGGTGGCCGACATCAATGCCCAAGGGGGCAACGTCAAGCTGATTGCCGGTGATTCGGCCACCGACCCGGACGTAGCCCCCGAGACGGTGAACCGCCTGCTGGGAGAGGGGGCCCATGTGATAATCGGGGCCGCGGCCTCGGGGGTGTCGCAGTCGATCATCCAAACGCTGTTCGACACGCAGATACCCCAGTGCGCGGCGTCCAACACGTCGCCGTCGTTCAGCACCCAGGCCAACGCCGAGTACTACTTCCGCACGGTCACTGTGGCGGTGGGCGAGTCCCAGGTGATGGCCAACAGCATGGCCTCCCGCGGAGCTACCAACGTGGCCATAGCCAACCGGGCCGACGACTACGGCTCTTCGCTGGCCCGGCTGCTGGCCGACGACCTCGACGAATTGGGAGTGGCCTCGCAAACCGTGACCTTCGACCCCAATTCTCCCAGTTTCGACGCCACCGTGGCCGAGATTGCAGATATGGGGGTGGATGCGGTGGCCCTCATTGCCTTCGAGGAGGGAATTACCATCACCCGTCGGCTTATCGAGATGGGCGTGCCCGGCTGGGCCATCCACCTCACGGCCGGGCAGTTCGACTTCGGCATGCCCGAGCGGGTGAGCCCCACCGACCCGACAGTCGTCGACGGGCTGCGAGTGCAGAGCCCGTCCGGTAGCGAGGAATTCAACCAGCGGGTGTTCGAGAAGACGGGGGGCAACGCCATCTACGGGGGGCAGGCCTACGACTGCGCGGTGATCCTGGCGCTGGCCGCGCTCACTGCCGGTGGAGTAGACGGTCCGACGATCATCGCCGCGGTGCCCGACATCACCCGCAACGGTCAGAAGTGCCGCACTTACGGAGAGTGTGCCGAGCTGGTAGTTCAGGGAGTCGACATAGACTACGACGGCGTGTCTGGCCCCTTGGAAATGGACGATGTCGGCGACACCACCGTGGGCCGCTACTTGCTCGCCGAGGTCCGCAACGGCGAGTTGGAAGTGATCGAAACAGTAGATGTCACCCTTGATCAATGAGCGAGCCCTCGGCTGATGAGCGAGCACCTGGCACCGGTTGAGCCCTCGACGGGGATCGGCGTTGTCCACCTGTTTGGCAAGCTCAGCCCGACTGGCGATCAGCCTCAGCAGAAGCGGGATGTCAAACGGGCCGTCGTGAACGCCGAGTCCATGGGTGTCCAAGTGGTGACGGTTGCCGTGCTTGGCCACAAGGCCGATATCGGATTCATGGCCTTGCACGCCGACCTTTGGGAGTTGCGGGACTTTCAGACCGCTCTGAGCCAAGCAGGACTCGACATCGTGGACTCCTACGTGTCGCTCACCGAGCTCTCGGAATACGCCGCCGGGCTGCCCGAGGAGACCAAGCAGGCCCGGCTGTATCCCCAGCTGCCTCCCGAGGGCAAGCCGGCATGGTGCTTTTATCCCATGTCCAAGCGCCGCAACCCCGACCAGAATTGGTACGAGCTGCCATTCGAGCGCCGCCGAGAGCTCATGTACGAGCACGGGGCCACCGGCCGCACGTTCGCCGGGCGGGTGCTCCAGCTCATAACCGGTTCTACCGGCATCGATGATTACGAGTGGGGGGTCACTCTGTTCTGTGAGCACCCCGACGACCTCAAGGAGGTGGTGTACACCATGCGCTACGACGTGGCGTCGGCCCGCTACGCCGAGTTCGGCCCCTTCTATACCGGGATGGTGGCTCCGGTTGAGACAGTTGTCGAGCGGCTCTTATAGGAGGACGTGAGATGCTCGCCTCTATGGGTAAGAGGCGCTCCGTCTGGGTCGTGATGCTGATCGCGCTGGTGGCCGCCGGGTGCGGTGATGATGACGGGGGCGAGACCTCTCAGCCAGCGCCAGCAGAAGCGGCACCGGGCGGCCCCGAACTGGTTATCGGCTCGGTGATGCCCGAGACCGGGTCGCTGGCACTCTTCGGCCCGGCGATGATCGTGAGCATCGACCTTGCGGTCGAAGACATCCAGGCCGCGGGAGGGAACGTGCGGCTTCTGACCGGTGATTCAGCCACCGATCCCGACGTGGCGCCCGAGACTGTCAATCGGCTGCTGGGAGAAGGGGCCCGGGCAATCGTGGGAGCATCGGCATCGGGGGTGTCGCAGTCGTTCATCCAGACCCTTTATGACGCTCAGATTCCCCAATGCTCGCCCTCGAACACCTCGACTTCGTTCTCAACGCAGGACAATGCCGCCTACTACTTCCGAACGGTTCCGCCCACCCAAGCGGCCTCGTTGATCTTGGCCGACATGGTGGCGGGAGAGGGCGGTACCAACGTGGCGTTGCCTACCCGAGCAGACGACTGGGGCAATTCCCTGGCCACGCTGCTGGTGCAGGACTTCGATGAGTTGGGAGTGGAGAGTCGGATCATCGCCTATGACGAGGACGCCACCAGCTTCGATGCCACCGTGGCAGCCATTGAGGAAATGAGAGCAGATGCAGTGGTGCTTCTCTCCTTCGCCGAGGGGGCGCAGATCATCAGGGGCCTGCTGGAGGCGGGAGTGCCCCCAACCGCCATTTACGGCAGCGACGGAATCTACGCCCCGAATCTGAACGAGTTGGTGGACCCAACCAACCCCAACGTTATCGACGGATTCAAAGCGATCACCGTGGGAGGCGGAGAAGAGTACGGCCTGCGCCTCGCTCCCCTGACCGGCGGCAATGTGCTCTACGGCGCGCAGGCCTACGACTGCGTGGTGGTGCTGGCTCTCGCGTCGCTGGCCGCCGGCTCCACCGACGGTGCCGACATCATCGAGCAGGTGCAGGCGGTGACAACCGGCGGACAGAAGTGCTTCGACTACGGCGATTGCGCCGACTTGATCGCCGACGGGGTCGATGTTGACTACGACGGTGTGTCCGGTCCGCTGGAGCTCGACGAGGTGGGTGATCCCCGCTACGGGCAGTATCTCGTTGCCGAGTTCATCGACGGGGGGTTCATCGTGATCGGCACCCGAGACGCCGACCTCGCGGCGGTGGGCTGAGCCCAGCCCCCTTCGCACTGAATGGCGGCACCGATTGAGATGGTTCTTGGTTGGCTGCTGTAGCCTGAAGGGTCGAAACTGCTACTCATCTGATTGCAGGAGGGGAAAATGGCGGTGAAGTTATGGACCCGGTTGATTGCCCTTTTGGCAATAGTTGCACTGGTGGCGATTGCCTGTGGCAACGATGACAGTGACGATGAGGCGCCAGGGGCCGCGCCCGCCGAGACTTCCGAAGCAACCCCCGCACCCGACCCAGGAGAAGGCGGCGATGAGGAGCTTGTCATCGGGTCGATGATGCCGGAAACCGGCGCGCTGGCCTTCTTGTCACCGCCGATGATCCGCAGCATCGCCTTGGCGGTGGAAGACATCCAGGCGGCCGGGGGCAACGTCCGGCTGCTTACCGGCGACACCGGCACCGATCCGGATGTGGCTCCTGAGGCAGTGAACCGGCTGCTGGGCGAGGGTGCCCACGTGATTGTGGGGGCAGCCTCCTCGGGCATCTCACAGTCGTTCATCCAGACGCTGTACGACGCCCAGATTCCCCAGTGCTCGCCGTCGAACACATCGCCGTCGTTCAGCACTCAGTCCAACGCAGCGTTCTACTTCCGCACCGCGCCGCCCGATCAGGCCGCCGCGCCGGTGCTGGCCAATCTGATTGCGGCCGATGGAGCCACCAACGTGGCCATCGTGGCCCGGGCCGATGACTGGGGCATCGCCCTGTCTGGCCTGCTGGCGAACAGCCTGGCCGACCTGGGGGTGGCTTCCGAGACCATCTCCTATGACGAGGAGGCGTCGACCTTCGATTCCACCGTTGACTCGGCCACCGGTATGGGGGCCGACGCGGTGGCACTCGTCTCGTTCGCTGAGGGCGCACAAATCATGCGGGACCTCTTAGAGGCTGGTGTGCCGCCCAGCGCCATGTACGGACCCGACGGAATGTACGACCCGGGGTTGCCAGGCCTGGTGGATCCATCCAATCCGAATGTGGTTGACGGATTCACCGCCATCACTGTGGGCAACACCGCGGGCCAAGCAGGCGACGACTTCGAGGCCCGTTTGGTGGCTTTGATAGGTGATGAAGAGGGTGTGGCCTTTGCCGGCAACTCCTATGACTGCGTGATCGTGATGGCCCTCGCATCAATGGCGGCTGGCTCCACCCGAGGTCCCGATATCATCGCCCAGGTTTCCACAGTCACTTCCGGCGGCGAGAAGTGCTTCTCCTACGCTGAGTGCGCCGATCTGCTGGCTGCTGGCGCCGACATCGACTACGACGGAGTGTCGGGACCGCTGGAGCTCAACGAGGTGGGCGATCCGAGTTTTGCCCGCTACAAGATCGGGCAGTTCCAAGATGGCGAGCTGGTTGAGATCGGCAGCCAGGATGTGAATCTGGCTGATCCCACCGGTGCCGCTCCGGACACCCCGAGCGCGGCGAGCCAACCAGAGCTGGTGATCGGGCGGGTCATGCCCGAGACCGGCGCGCTGGCCTTTTTGGCACCGCCGATGGTGGAGGCCGCCCGGCTGGCTGTTGAGGATGTCCAGGCCGCGGGGGGCAATGTCCGAATGCTGACCGGCGATACCGGCACCGATCCCGATGTGGCCTCCGAGGCGGTGAACCGGCTGTTGGGCGAGGGCGCCGATGTCATCGTGGGAGCGGCCGCGTCGGGCATCTCCCAGTCGTTTATCCAGACGCTTTACGACGCCCAGATTCCGCAGTGCTCGCCGTCGAACACGTCGCCGTCGTTCTCCACCCAGGACAACGCCGCCTTCTACTTCCGAACCGTGCCGCCCGATCAGGCGGTGTCACCGATCATCGCCAACGTGGTAGCCGCCGATGGGGCCACCAATGTGGCCATCGTGGCTCGGGCCGACGACTATGGCAACGCGCTGGCCGACCTGGTCAGGGCCAGTCTGGAAGACCTGGGGGTGTCCTCCGAGGTGGTCTCCTACTCCCCGGACGCACCCAGCTTCGACGACACCGTGACCGAGGTTCAGAGCATCGGCGCCGACGCGGTGGTGCTGATTGCCTTCGGCGAGGGCGCGGGGATCATCCGTGGCTTGCTGGAGGCGGGGGTGCCCGCCCGGGCCATGTACGGGTCCGATGGGCTGTTCGACCCGGGCCTGCCCGGCCAGGTCGACCCGTCCTCTGCCGGAGTCATCAACGGTATGCAGGTAATCGCCGCCGCGGGCGGGACCGACTTCAGCGCACGGCTCAGCGAGTACACCGGGGCCAACCTGAGCTATGGCGGCCAGTCTTACGACTGCGTGATCGTGATGGCGCTGGCTGCGCTGGCCGCTGGCTCCACCGCCGGCCCGGACATTATCGCCCAGGTGCAGAACGTCACCGGCGGAGGGACCAAGTGTTACGACTACGGCGAGTGCGCTGGCCTGCTGGCCGAAGGTGCCGACATCGACTACGAGGGCGTGTCCGGCCCGCTTGATCTAGACGATGTGGGCGACCCCACCTGGGGCCGCTACATCATCGCCCAGTACCAGGGCGGCGAACTTGTCCCCATCGACAGTCAAGATGTGGACGTAACCACGCTGGGCTGACGGAGCATCAGACCGGGAGTCGCAGGGACCGGCCTCAGGCCCGGGCCATTGTGCCCAGGTAGAGGCTGACCACTTTGGGGTCTTCCAGGAGTTGCTGGCCGGTGCCGGTGTAGGCGTTGGTGCCCTGGTCGAGCACGTAGCCCCGGTCGCTTATCTGGAGGCAGCGCCGGGCGTTCTGCTCCACCATGATGATCGACACCCCGTGGTCGGTGATGGAGGTGATCCGCTCGAACACCTCGTCTTGGTAGCCGGGCGACAGGCCGGCCGATGGCTCGTCCAAGAGCACCACTTTGGGATCCATCATCAGCGCCCGGCCGATGGCCACCATCTGGCGCTCTCCGCCCGACAAACCGTCGGCCCTCTGGCCGCTGCGCTCGGCTAGCAGCGGGAACAGCTCGGCCACCACCTCAAAGCGGGCGGCGAACTGCTTGGGGTCTTGGAACACCCCCATCTCCAGGTTCTCGCGGATCGACAGCCGAGGGAACACATTGTCGGTTTGGGGGACGAAGCCGATGCCTCGGGCCACCAGCTCGTGGGGACTCAGCCCGGTGATTTCCTCGGTGCCCAGGCGGATGGCCCCGCCTCGCACGTCCACGATGCCGAAGATGGCCTTCAACAAAGTGGACTTGCCGGCACCGTTGGGACCGATGACCCCTACGATCTCCCCCGGGTGCAGATCCAGCGAGCACCCGGTGAGGATGTCGATGCCCGGCAAGTACCCGGCCACCACATCATCGGCGGTCAAAAGAGGCTCAGAAGCGGTCATGATGCGGTTCCTGCCCGTCGACGGCCCAGATACGCGTCGATAACCACCTCGTCGTGAATTACCTTCCAGGGGCCTCCTTCAGCAATGACCTGGCCCTGGGCCAGAACCACCACCCAGTCGCTGATCCCCGATACCACGTCCATGTCATGCTCGATGTACACCACGGACACTCCGCTGAGAGCCAACTCGGTGATGTGGCCCAGCAGAGACTGGGCCAACGCGGGGTTCACCCCGGCCATGGGCTCGTCCAGCATCACCAGCGCCGGGTCGGACATCAGCGCCCGGGCCATCTCCAGCAGCTTGCGCTGGCCCCCCGACAAGGTGCCGGCCAACTCGTCGCGCATGTGGGACAGATTGAACTGCTCCAACAGTTCGTCGGCCCGCTCGGTGTTGGCCCTTTCCTGATTGCGCCACAAGTGACGGAAGGGAGCGGCCCACAGTCGCTCGCCAACTTGGTTTGGAGCGCCCAGCAGCATGTTCTGGAGCACCGAGAGCTTGGCCAGCGATTTGGTGAGCTGGAAAGTGCGGACCATGCCCCGCCGGGCCAGACGGTCGGGCGACGGCGAAGTCACCATTTGGCCATTGAACTCCCAGCGACCGCTGTCGGCCCGGTCGAAGCCGGTGATCAGGTTGAACAGCGTTGTCTTGCCCGCTCCGTTGGGGCCGATCAGAGCGGTGACGATCCCCCGTTCGATCTCCAGGTGGTCGACATCCACCGCGGTGAGCCCACCGAAGCTCCTCTGTAGCCCGTCCATTGTCAAGATGGGGTTGGGCTTGGCCACACCGGGCTCGGGGTGAACGGTGAGGATGGGCTCAACCTCGGTTGTGCGGCGAGCGGAATCCACCAGCATCGAGCGGTCTTCGGGCGCGGACGGACCTTCGGGTGGTGGGCGGTCAGCGGGCATCGAGTTGCATCTCCGTGCGATTGCCGGTGATCCCCTGGGGCCGGAACAGCATGAGCAGCACAAGGGCCAGGCCTACCATGGCCACGCTGATGATGCCCTCGGAGCCCTCCAGGAAGTCGGCGACGGCGTTGGGTAGCCAGGCCTCAGCAGAAAGCTGCCGCAGGAACGACTCGATCCATTCTCGCAGGAACCAGAACAGAATCGCTCCCAGTACCGGCCCCAGATAGGTAGCCGCCCCGCCCAGCAGCAGCGCGGTGTAGGTGTAGAAGGTCACTTGCGGGCGGAAACCGTTGGGATCGGCCCCCGATGTCTTGATGGCATCGATCACCCCGGCCATCCCGCCGATGACCCCGCCGATCATCAGCGCCTGCATCTTGTACCAGAACACATTCTTGCCCAGGCTGCGAGCGGCGTCCTGGTCTTCCCGGATGGATTTCAGTACCCGGCCCCACGGGCTGCGGACAATCAGGAACACGAACAAACTGACCAGCGCCACCAGCACCCAGCCCACGGTTATGACCCACATCTGCTGGCCGGTGAATGCGAATGTGCCCACGCCATAGCGGTCTTGAGGCCCGTCGGCGTAGGGGTTGAGGTCGAAGAACGCCCCGGCGTCGAAACTCACGCTCAGCGGTCCGCCGGTGAGCCCGATGGCATCGGTGGAGCCGATGAGGATGCGGATGATCTCCGCCGCGGCGATGGTGGCGATCGCGAACATCACCGCGTGGAGCCGCAGGGTGGGGATGCCCAGCGTCACCGCCAGCGCCAGGGCCAAGAACAGGCCGATGGGGATGCCGGCCCACAGCGACCACCCGAAGGTGGCCACTGTCACGCTGGTGCCATAAGCCCCCAGCATGATGAATCCCACCTGGCCGAAGTTCAACAGGCCGGTGTAGCCGAAGTGGATGTTCAGCCCAATGGCGGCCAAGGCCAAGATGATGGCCTCAGGGCCCAAGGCGGCTCGGGCCGCGTTGCCGAAGATGATGTCGAAGTCCATCTAGCGCGTCCGCCTCATCGGCCACCCCAACCCATCTAACCCACCCGCGCTCTGATTCCGAACAGGCCTTGCGGACGGAGCAGCAGCACCAGAATGAGGGCGGCCAGCGGCACCACAAACTTCAACTCCGGGGAGATCCATAGGGTGCTCACCTCGGTGGACATACCGATGATGAGCGAACCGGCCAGGGAGCCGTAGGCCGTGCCCAACCCGCCCAGCTCCACCCCGGCGAAGATCAGCAGAAGGAGCTGGAAGCCCAGAAACGGGTCGATGTCGGCATCCAGGCCCTGGAACACACCCCCAAGGCCAGCCAGCGCCGCCCCCATCACCCACACGATGAGCACCACGCGGTTCACGTTGATGCCCGAAACCGCGGCCAGGTCGGCGTTGTCGGCCACCGCCCGGGTAGCTTTGCCGAACCTGGTCTTCTGGAGCATCAGCCCGACTGCCACCAGTGCGGCAAGGATGACTGCAATGGTGGTCACCTCCCGAGGGGTGACCGCCCATGGGCCGAATTCCCAGCGCTTCTGCACTTGGAAGTCCCGGTAAGGGAGGGGTTCGGCCCCGAAGAAGAGCTGGATCAACTGCCGTCCCAGCAGCGACAAGCCGATGGTGATCACCACGAGCTGGAAGATGCCCAGCCGCCGGGCCCGCAGCGGGCGGAACAGGCCCGACTCCAGCCCTGCCCCCAGCATTCCGCACACGATCACGGTGAGCACGGCGGCCGCAACCAGATTCAAGCCACCCCAGGAGCTGTTGAAATACCAGGCGATCACCGCTCCGAAAGTGACCAGTTCGCCGTGGGCGAAGTTGACCAGACCTGTGGTGCCGTAGATGAGCGACAGCCCGATAGCGCTCATGGCGATGATCAGGCCGAACTTGAAGCCGTTGAACACCGTCTGGGCGGCCCGCTCGCCGAACGGAGTCCCCTTGGGGGCTTCTCCCACGGCGAACACCACTGCCCGGCCCCGGCCCGCATCCACCACGGCGTCCACGACGGCTTCTTGGCCCTCCCGCAGCCTGATGCCCTCGGGCAGGGTGCCGGTGTCGATACTCACCCGGTAGGCGCCGGCGCCGGGCACTCTCACATTCCATCGGCCGTCGGCATCGGTGACTGCCTGCCCCACCTCTGCACCCGCCGAGTCGGCCACCGTGATGACAACACCTTCGAAGAACTGGTTGAAACCGAACCGGATGGTCCCGTTCAACTCGGTTTGCCCGGGGTCGGGGTTGTCTTGAGCTAGCGCGGGCGTTGCCAGCATCATCGACAGGCCTAACGCCAAGCCCAGGAGAATCACCCCGCGCCGCACTCCTGTTGAGCGTAGTGCTCAGAATGCTGGCGTTGGGGGCGTAACGGTGCAAGGGCCACAATAGGGGGGTGGGTGACATGGAACGGCTGCGACACCGCCTCCTCGAATTGGACAGTGTGGTGGTGGCCTTCAGTGGCGGTGCCGATTCCTCACTGCTGGCATGGGTGGCTCACGATGTGCTGGGCAGCCGGGTTCACGCCGTAACTGCGGTGTCGCCCTCGCTGGCTGATGCCGAGCGCGTGGAATGCGCGTCGCTGGCCGCCGAATGGGGGCTGCGATGGAGCGAAGTGCACACCGAGGAGATGGAACAGGCCGCATATGTGGCCAACGACGGCGACCGGTGCTACTGGTGCAAGGACGCCTTGATGGAAGCGGTGGCGCCGCTGGCCGAAGCTGCGTCGTCCACTGTGGTGTTGGGGGTGAACACCGACGATTTGGGCGACCACCGTCCGGGCCAGCAGGCCGCGGCGGACCGGGGGGCGGTGTTCCCCCTGGTAGACGCGGGGTTCTCGAAGGCCGACGTGCGGTTGTGGTCGAAGCGGCTGGGGCTGCGGACTTGGGACAAGCCGGCAGCGCCTTGCCTGGCCTCCCGGATTCCCTACGGAACGCCGGTAACGCTGGGGGCATTGGCCTCGGTGGGCGATGCCGAGGCTGCTCTGCGGTGCCTGGGTTTTGGAGATCTGCGAGTGCGCCACTACGGAGAGTTGGCCCGCATCGAAGTTCCCGAGGATCAGTTGGACGAGGTGGTGGCCCAGCGGTCCGCCGTCGTTGAGGCGGTGCGCCAGGCTGGCTACCGCTACGCCACGCTGGATCTGGAGGGTCTGCGCTCCGGCAATCTGAACGCCGTCCTGGGTCTCCGCCCATCGGCCCCGCGCCCTTGACCGACGCTGAGCTGCGGGCCGCTGAAACGCAGCTTGGCGAGTGCGCTCAGGAGTTGGCAGAGGGAATCAGGCAAGCTCTGCCCCTTTGGGTGGTGTCGGCGGTGGAAGCCCGTCTGCCGGAGATTGACCCTGAAACCCGCAAAGCGGCCGAGGCGGCCGGATCGGCCGCGGCGGCTGAGATCGGAGGCGAGGTGGCCCGGTTACTGGCCGCCGACATCGACGACCAGCGGGAGAACCCCCTCGCCGTGTTGCGCCGGGCGGTGCGCTACCCCACTGAGGTGCTCTCGGCGGCGGGGGTCGCCCCGGTGGAGCGGGACGATTTTGCCGTCGAGCGGTTCCCCGACGACGTCTACGACCTGACCCCGGCGTCATTCGCCGACATTCATCCCGACCTTCAGACCCCCGGATTGGAGTGGGGGGCGGCCAAGGCCTTTGTACACCGCCGACGCCACCGCCGTTCCTGTTAGAGACAGTTCAGGGCCACCCCCGCCAAACCTGACATACTGACTTTGCCAACAGGCGGAATAGTCGTCAACCAAGGGGAGTTGTGATGGACGCTGATACCGCATGGGTACTCGTATCTGCTGCGCTGGTCTTGTTCATGGTGCCGGGTCTGGCCTTGTTCTACGGGGGCATGGTCGGCCAGAAGAACGTGCTCAACATGATGAACATGAACCTGTATTGCCTGGGCATCGTGCCCATCGTATGGGCGGTGGCCGGTTTCGGGTTTGCCTCCGGCGACTGGAGCTTCCCGTTGTTCGGAGACTTCGACGCCGCCTGGCTCAACGGAGTTGACGACATGGTTGGCAAGCGGGAATTCGTGTTTGGCATGACCTTTGCCGCCATCACCCCCGCGCTCATCTCCGGCGCGGTGGCCGGACGGATGAAGTTCTCCGCCTGGGCCGTCTTCGTGCCGTTGTGGTCTTTCTTGGTCTACTCGCCAGTGGTCTATTGGATCTACGGCGGCGAAGGCTGGATCGCCAATCTGCCGGCCCATGACTTCGCCGGCGGGACCGCCATCCACATCAACGCTGGGGCCGCGGCACTGGCCTTGGTTCTCGTCCTCGGCCCCCGCAAGGGATGGCCCCGCGACGTTGACTTCCCCCACAACCTGCCGCTGGTGCTGCTGGGCGCCGGCATCCTGTGGTTCGGCTGGTTCGGCTTCAACGCCGGATCGGCTTTGGCTGCCGATGCCGGTGCTTCCCATGCTTTCTTGACCACCTTCTTGGCGGCAGCGGCGGGGCTGTGCTCGTGGATGGTGGCCGAGACCATCAAGGACGGCAAGCCCACTGCACTGGGCATGGCCTCGGGCATTGTGGCCGCTTTGGTGGCCATCACCCCGGCGGCCGGTTTCGTGGGTGCTATGTCCTCCATCGTGATAGGCGCCGCGGCCGGGGTGCTGTGCTTCCTGGCAATTGGGCTCAAGCTGCGCTACAAGTACGACGACAGCCTCGATGTGGTGGGCATCCACATGTTCGGCGGAATTATCGGTGGCGTGCTGATCGGCTTCTTTGCCGACTCCAGCATCTACGAAGGGGCCGACTTCATCGAAGGTGTGTTCTTCGGCGGCGGCGAGCTGCTGGGCAACCAGATCATCTCCATCGTGGCGGTCATGGCCTACAGCTTCGTGGCCACCTACATCATCGCCTTGGTGCTCCACCGCACCATGGGGATCCGGGCCTCTGCGGAGGACGAGAGCGTCGGCCTCGACCAGTCGCACCACGCTGAAACGGCCTACAACAACTAGTCCCGGCCTCACAGAAATGGGGCCAGGCCGCTAGCCTCGACGGGTAGTGGCAATTGGCGAGGCGAGAACGAGCGCATTGCGCCGCGACGAGTTGCTGGCCGATCGCGCCATGGTGGGGACAGTTCTCTGTCGCGCCCTGGCCCGTCGGACCGACGAGTGGCTCCAAGGCATCTTCACCGCCGAGGTGGCCGACCACGAGGGCATTGCGCTGGTGGCAGTGGGCGGTTACGGGCGGGCCGAGCTGTGTCCCTATAGCGATATCGACCTGCTGCTGTTGCACCGCGACCGCCCCGACATCGGCGACATCGCCACCCGGCTGTGGTATCCGATCTGGGATGAAGGGCTGAAGCTGGGCCATTCGGTGCGGACACCTCGGGAGACCCGGGATTTGGCCAAAACCGACCTTGACACCGCCACATCGCTACTGGACGCCCGTCATATTGCCGGCGATGCCGAGCTGTCGGGTGACATTGCCGCCGACAATGCCACCCAGTGGCGGCGCAGCGCCCGGCGGTGGCTTCCCTTGCTGGCCCAGAGAGTGGCCGAGCGCCATCGGCGCAGCGGTGAGGTGGCGTACAAGCTGGAGCCCGACCTCAAGCAGGGGCGGGGAGGGCTGCGAGATGTGCATGCGCTTCGGTGGGCCGAAGAGGGCGTGTTCGAGATGGACGAAGCCGACAGCCGCGAGTTGCGGGCCGACTACGAGGTGATCCTGGCTGCTCGGGTGGAGCTGCACCGCACCACTGATCGCCCGGGCGACCAGCTTCTGCTCCAAGAACAGGATGGGGTGGCCGCCGCGCTGGACTATGCCGATGCCGATGAGCTGATGGGCGCCATCGCCAGCTCGGCACGGTCGATTGCCTGGCGCAGCGACGAGATATGGGCCTGGCTGCGCGATTCCGAGCTACCCCCCGAGTGGCGTCGCCGGCTGCGTCGCCGTACCAGCCGAAACAACAGGGAGCTGGATGTCGGTGTGGTGGTGCAAGAGGGCCGGGCAGTGCTGGCCGAAGACGCTGATGCCGCCGATCCCTGCACTGCCCTGCGCTTGGCCCGGGCGGCTGCCGCCCATGAGCTGCGAATGGACCGCAACAGCCTGGAGCGCCTTCAAGAGCAGATGGACCCCATGCCGGATCGGTGGCCCGACGAAGCCCGCAAGGCGTTCGTGGACACGCTGTTGACCGGCACCGCCGCCCCACCGGTGATCGAGGCTCTGGACCAGATGGACTTGTTCGTGCGCATCCTGCCCGAGTGGGCCCCCAACCGCAGCCGCCCCCAGCGCAACGCCTACCACCAGTTCACGGTGGACCGGCACCTGTGCGAGGCCGCCGCTTTGGCTGCCGATCTGGTCGACCGGGTGGACCGGCCCGACCTGCTGGTGCTGGGCGCCCTGCTCCACGACATCGGCAAGGGCTACCCCGGCGACCACACCGAGGTGGGCATGGAGCTGGTGGCCGACATCGCCCACCGAATGGGCTATCCCCCCACCGACGTGGACGTGCTGGTGGCCATGGTGGAGCACCACCTGCTGCTGCCCGATGTGGCCACCCGGCGCGACCTGGAAGACCCCGACACCATTGAGGAGGTGTCGCGCAAGGCCCGCACGGTGCAGACCCTGCGCCTGCTGGGGGCGCTGACCGAGGCCGACTCGGTGGCCACCGGTCCGTCGGCGTGGAGCAAGTGGAAGGCCAGCCTGGTGCGCGAGCTGGTGGCCCGCTGCGCCCACGTGATGGAGGGCGGCGACATCGACGAGATCACCTCCCGGTTCCCCACCCCCGAGCAGCGGGGGATGATGGAGGCCGGCGAGCGCCTGGTGCTGGGTGAGGGAGACACCCTGTTGGTGATCGCCCCCGATCAGCACGGCATGTTCTCGCGGGTGGCCGGGGCCCTGGCCCTCAGCGGGCTGCGGGTGCTCCTGGCTGCGGCCCATTCTGAGTATGGGATGGCGCTGGAGCGGTTCCAGGTGGAGAGCACCCTGGGGCTGGAGATCGACTGGCCCCAGGTCACGGCCTATGTAGAGCAGGCCCTGGCCGGCCGCCTGGCCATCGAGGCCCGCCTGGCCGAGCGAATCAGCACCTACGAGGTTGAGCCCGACTTCACCCCCCGGCCGGTTATCGCCCCCAAGGTGAGCGTGGACAACGATTCCTCCTCCACCGCCACCATCATCGAGCTGGCCGCCCAGGCCCGCATCGGCCTGCTGAGCCGGGTGACCAGCGCCCTGTCGCAGCTCGGGCTGGACATCCTCAGCGCCAAGGTGCAAGACCTCGGTGGGGATGTGGTCCACGCCTATTACGTGCGTGACGCCGAGGGCAACAAGGTGACCGATCAAGACCACATAAGCGAGATCAATCTGGCCCTTCAGCACGCCATCGATACCTGCTCAACTCGGGCATGAGGGCGGTTGGGACCACCTAGCGGCTATGGGTGACGAAGGCCGGGCCGTAGTAGGGGAAGGCGACCTGAGACGGTGGTCGGAGGCCCTGGCTGGAATCGCCCGCACCGGGCTGGCCTTCACCGACAACCAGTACGAGCAGGAGCGTTTCGAAGAGGTGCTGCACGTGGCCGCCGACATGGCCGCCGCGTTGAGCGCGGGATGGACGCCCGACAATTTTGTGGCCGAGTGGATGAAGTCGGTGGGCGAGGGCGTTCCCGGCTACGTCACCCCCAAGGTGGCGGTGGGGGCCGTGGTGGGCAACGACGACGGCGAGATCCTGCTGGTGCAGCGGGCCGACTCCGGGGTGTGGCTGTATCCCACCGGGTGGGCCGACGTGGGCTACTCCCCCTCAGAGGTGGTGGTGAAAGAGGTGCTGGAGGAAACCGGCATCGTCTGCGAGGTGGACCGGCCCATCGCCATCCACGACGGCTTGCGCCGGGGATTCACCACCGTGCCCATGTACTCGATGGTCTTTCTGTGCCAGGCGGTGGGCGGCCAGCTCGATCCCCACCCCCTGGAGTGCAGCGACGTTGGATTCTTCGGCCCCGACAACCTCCCCGACGGCGTCCACGGCAGCGACTGGTGGCTGGCCCACTCCTTCGCCGCCATCCGCGGCGAACCCATAGAGTTCCTCTTCGACCGCCCCCGCACCCCACCCTGGCGCGGCAACCACGAAGGCTGATCCCCCGCCCGGCCTCCTAGTTCCGGTCGAAACCGTCAGCTGCGCTGGTCGCGGAGGAACTGTTCGATTTGGTCTACGAATTCGCCGGGGTCCGTGGAGCGCATCTCCTCTATTTCGCCGTTCTCCTCGGCTTCGCGGTCGTAGGCGCTCTCCAGCTCGTTGATGTAGTCGGAGGTCTCGTCGGCTTGTTCGGCCAGCTCTGACACGTGGCGCTCGTAGCTCTCGGCCATCTCTTCCAGCTCGGAGGTGTCGGGGGAGAGGTCCAGCAGGGTTCCCAGCCTCCGCACCAGGGCCAGGGAGGCCTTGGGCGAGGGAATCTCCGAGGCGTAGCCCGGTACTGCGGCCCACAGGGAGGCGGTTTGCAGCCCGGCGGTGGCGCAGGCGTTGTGGAGCACTCCCACGATGCCGGTGGGACCCTCGTAACTGGAGGGGGTGAGGCCGAGTTGGGCGGCCATCTCGGGATCGTCGCTGCTGCCGTATATGGGGGTGGGACGGGTATGGGGAACGTCGGCCAGAAGCGCTCCGAGGGTGATCACCAGCGGGCTGTCGAGCCGCTGGGCCATGTCCACTATCTGCTGGGCGAAGGTGCGCCACCTGAGCTGGGGCTCGGCGCCCACCAACAGGGCCACCTCGGTAGCGGCGCCGTCGGACGTGTCGGCGCCGTTCACGGTGGCGGCCAGCAGGTCGTTGCTGGGCCAGATCAGCGATCGGGAGCCGTCATCCTCCAAGCGGAGATGGGGGCGGGTGTCGGCGAAGTCGTAGAACGGCTCGGGGTCGAGGCTGGCTACCTCGGTGGTGTCCCAGCGGCTGGCCAGCCAGGCCAGGGCGCCCGAGGCGGCGTCGCCGGCGTCGTTCCAACCGGTGAAGGCGGCCACCAGGGCCGGTTGGTTGCGAGGAGAATCGTCCACCCAGCTGATCAGCGCCACCCGCCCAACCTATCGCCCCGCGCGGAGGAACCTCATCTCGCGCGACCTATCGCCCCGCGCTGAAGAACCTCATCTCGCGCCGGTAGTCTCCCCCCATGGCGGTTGAGATCACCGAGGCCACCGAGGCCACCGTCGATCTGGTGGAGGCGTTCGAGCGGCTCACACCCCAGCTCTCGTCGTCCAACCCGCCGCCGTCGGCTGAGGCCCTAGAGGCCATCGCCTCGTCCGACGCCACCCGCCTGCTGGTGGCCCGTGCCGACGGCGCCATCGTCGGCAGCCTCACCCTGGTGCTGGTGCGCATCCCCACGGGGCTGCGGGCCATCATCGAAGACGTGGTGGTGGACGAACGGTCTCGCGGCCAGGGCGTGGGCCGGATGCTGAATGAGGCTGCGTTGGAATTGGCCCGCGCCGCTGGCGCGGTGACCGTGGACCTAACCTCCCGACCCACCAGGGAAGCCGCCAACCGCCTCTATCTGAACCTCGGCTTCGTGGTGCGCGACACCAACGTGTACCGCTACCAACTTTGAGTTGAGCTAGCGGAGAGAAGCTAGCTGCTGTCGCCGTTGCCGTTGACGCTTACGGGGACCTCGTTGGGGAAGTGGCAGGCCACGTAGTGGTCGGGGGCGATCTCCTTCAGCACCGGCTCCTCGGTTGAGCACAGGTCCTGCACCTTCTCGCACCGGGTTCGGAACCGGCAGCCCGACGGCGGGTTGATGGGCGAGGGAAGCTCGCCCTCGATCTGGCGGTCGGACACCGGGTGATCGGGGTCGGGCTCGGGGATTGAGGCCAGCAGCACGTCAGTGTAGGGGTGGGCGGGGTGGGCGTAGAGTGCGTCGGGCCCGGCCACCTCGCACACCTTGCCCAGATACATCACCACCACCCGGTCGGACACGTTCTTGACCACGGCCAGATCGTGGGCGATGAACACCAGGGTCAGCCCGTAGCGCTCCTTCATCTCCTCCAGCAGGTTCAGGATCTGGGCCTGCACCGACACGTCCAGCGCCGACACCGGCTCGTCGCAGATGATCACCTTGGGGTCGAGCACCAGGGCCCGGGCGATGCAGATGCGCTGGCACTGGCCCCCGGAGAACTGATGGGGACGGCGGTCGGACACCACCTCGGGGTCGAGCCCCACCGCGTCGAGCACCTCGTTCACCTTCTGGACGGCCATGTCCCCCGAGTCGTTGTGCCAGATGGACAGACCCTCGGCCACGATGTCCTTCACCTTGCGCCGAGGATTAAGCGACGAGATCGGGTCTTGGAAGATCATCTGCATCCGGGTGCGGGTGCGGCGCAGATCCTCTTTGGACAGCTCGGTCATCTCCACGCCGTCGAAGCGCACCGAACCCTCGGTTGGCGGGGGAAGCTGCATCATGGCTCGCCCGGTGGTGGACTTGCCGCAGCCCGACTCGCCCACCAGGCCCAAGGTCTCGCCTTCGAGAATGTCGAAGCTGATGCCCGACACGGCGTGCACCACCGCTCGGCGTCCAGCGGGGAACTCCATCACCAGATCTTCCACGGTGACCAGGGCCTCGTCGCCCCTCATGTGGACCTTGCCTGTTCCAGCCATTCGTTCGTCCTCCTCGGATTGGTGATAGCCGGGCTACGAGACCGCGGCGGCGCTCAGATCGAGTCCGGCGGCCGTCATCCCCGTCTCCTGGTTGGCGGCCAGTGCCTCGGCGTTCTCCGGCGACCCCACCGGATAGAAGCAGGCCTGGAGGTGGCCGGTCTGGCCCGTTTGGAACAGCTCCGGCTCCTCGGTGATGCACTGCTCTTGGGCGTAGCGGCACCGAGGGGCGAACCGGCAGCCCACCAGATCGAGAACCATGTCGGGCGGGCGGCCGCTAATGGCGTCGAGCCGGGTGTGGCTCTGGTGCTCCACCCGGGGGATCGACTTGAACAGCGCCTCGGTATAGGGGTGGTTCATGTGGTGGAACAGCGTGGAGGTGTCGGCAGTCTCCACCATTTTTCCGGCGTACATCACCCCGATGCGACGGGCCCGTCCGGCTACCACGCCCAAATCGTGGGTGATGAGGATCATGGCCATGCCCAGCTCCTCCTGGAGCGATGCCAAGAGATCGAGGATCTGCTTCTGCACGGTCACGTCCAGCGCGGTGGTGGGCTCATCGGCGATCAGTAGCTTGGGATTGCAGGCCAGGGCGATGGCAATGGTCACCCGCTGGCGCATGCCGCCGGAGAGCTGGTGGGGGTACTCCTTGAGCCGCTTGCGGGGCTCGGGAATGCCCACCTGGATCATGAGTTCCAACGCCCGCTCCATGGCCTCCTGCTTGGAGGCCCCGAGGTGGTAGCGAATCGACTCGGTGATCTGGATGCCCACCTTCTTGACCGGGTTCAACGACGTCATGGGGTCTTGGAAAATCATGGCCATCTGCGTGCCCCAGAAGTGCTTGGCCTCGCTGCGGCTCAGCTGGCGGGTGTCCTTGCCGTCGAAGATCACCTTGGAGCCGTCGGGAACGATGGCGTTGCTGGTCAAGATGTTCATGATCGAGCGCACCAGCACCGATTTGCCCGAGCCCGACTCGCCCACGATGCCGATGGTCTCGCCCTTGCCCAGTGTGAAGCTCACTCCGTCGACTGCTTTCAGGATCCCCCGCGGCGTGTCGAAATAGGTTCGGAGGTTCTCTACCTCCAATAGTGGACGCTCAGATTCCACGGCGTTCCCCCTGCTTTCTGCGGTCTAGCCCAGATGTGGCTGACATGCTAAGCGAATCACGGCCCGACTGGGAATCCCTCGGCGGGTTGCGCCGCCGGTCGCCGAGCTGTCGGCCTATTCCGGTGATCCCTCCGAAGAGGCCGTACTTGCGCCGAATCTGCTCTCGCACCGATATCGGCTGTCCGAACTCGTCGAGCACCTCCTCGGGCCCATCCCCGGCATCCTCCTTGTCCCGGTTGTAGGAGATGACCGTGGTCCCGGCCACCCAGTCCGACACCGTGCGTCGGCGGCGCTCGAAAGGGACCGTCAGGTACGTGGCCGCGTTGACGATAATTCCGGCCAGTACCACCGGGGGCGCGATCCACGACACCCCGCCCACCAGCCATCGGGCGCCGCATCGCCCCAGACCCAGGTGGCTTCCGTCTTTAGTGCGCACAGCCCGCAGCTTCATCAGATCCATGGCCGGGGTCTGGCCCTCGTTCCAGCGCAGGAACACCATCGTGTACACGAAGTGGAAGAAGACATAGCCCAAGATGGCGGAGGTGGCCCGACCCCAGGGCTCGGGCTGCCACCGGGTGGACACGTCGTCCATGAACCACAGCAGCTGGATCACGGTGAGCATCCACTGGATGAAGAACACGGTGATGGCGTCAATCAGCCGGGCCAGCGCTCGCCGCCACACGGCGGCCACCGGATACGGCTTGCCGTCGGGCCCGGCCACGATGGTCGCGCCCTCGGGAAATTCGTCATCGCCCAGCGGGGTCTTCCGCGGCTTCGAGCGCCGCGACGAGCCGGAGTGGAGCTGTCGCCGGGCCCTCGCCTCAGCGCGGGCTACAGCGGCGTGCTCGTATGAGCCGCCCCGTCCCATCATGGCCGCAACCTCATAGCAGCTCTTCAACCAATTCTGAAGGGCGGGCAATGACCGCTTGGTCGCCTCGAACCACCACCGGGCGCTGCATCAGCTTGGGATGATCCAACAGCAGGTCGACCACTGCATCGGCGCTCTGGTAGTCGCCGATGTTCAGCCCGAGTTGCTTGAAGTGGTTGTCCTCTCTGATCAGCTCGGCGGGTTCGTTGGGCAGCATCTCCAAGAACCGCTCCAAGTCGTCGCGGCTCAGCGGAGTCTTGAGGTACTGAACGACGTCGAACTCGACGCCCCGCGCCTCGAGGATCTCGAGCGCGCCCCGGGACTTGCCTCAACCAGGGTTGTGATAGACGACGACTTCAGCCATCCCCCGACGTTACCCCAGCACAGCAATTTGTTCTTTTCCAAGCGCCTGCGGATCGGCGGTGGGAGCACGGCACCATCTACCATGGCGGTATGCACGACCTGGTGATCAAGGGCGGATTCATTGTAGACGGCACGGGTGGTGAGCCGTTTGCCGGGGATGTGGCTGTTGACGGGGACCGGATTTCCGGGGTGTATCCGGGCGGCAACCCCGATCTGGAGGGCGAAGAGGTCATCGACGCTGCTGGGCTGGTGGTGACTCCCGGCTTTGTGGACTGCCATACCCACTACGACGGCCAGGTGACCTGGGATCCGATTTTGGAGCCGTCGGCCCACCATGGGGTGACCACCGTGATGATGGGCAACTGCGGGGTGGGTTTCGCTCCGGTGCGCCCCGGAAAAGAGGAGTGGCTCATCCAGCTCATGGAGGGAGTGGAGGACATCCCCGGTGCCGCGCTGTCTGAGGGCATCACCTGGGAGTGGGAGACCTTCCCGGAATACCTCGATGCGCTAGAGCGCAAGCCCCTGTCGCTCGACATCGGCTGCCAGGTGCCCCACGGCGCGGTGCGGGCCTATGTGATGGGGGAGCGGGGGGCCAAGAACGAGCCTGCCACCCCCACCGACATCGCCCAGATGCGCGACATCGTGGCCGAGGCGCTGCGAGCCGGCGCCTTCGGTTTCTCCACCTCGCGCACCATCGCCCACATGGCCATCGACGGCGAGCCGGTTCCCGGCACTTACGCGGCTGAGGACGAGCTGTTCGGCATCGGCGAGGCGCTAACTGAGGTGGGGCACGGCCTGTACGAGCTGGCCCCCGCCGGAGTGATTGGCGAGGACTTGGCCGCGCCCCACAAAGAGGTCGACTGGATGCGCCGCCTTTCGGCCGCCACCGGCCGCCCGGTCACCTTCGCCCTGGTGCAGGTGGACGCCGCCCCCGAGCTGTGGCGGGAGATCATGGACCTGTCGGCCGATGCGGTGGCCGAGGGCGCTCAGCTCCACCCCCAGATTGCCCCCCGGTGCAACGGCATCCTGATCGGTCTTCAGACCAACCACGCCTTCAGCAGCCGGCCCAGCTTCGCCGAGGTTGCTGAGCTGCCCCTCGAAGAACTGGTGGCTGAGCTGCGCCGGCCCGAGCGCAAAGCGGCCATCCTGTCGGAGGAGAGCTCGTTCACCAATCAGTTCGCTGAGTACATGGGTACCCAACTCCACCGGATCTATGTGCTGGGCGATCCCCCCGACTACGAGCCCGGTCCCGAGAGGTCGGTGGCCGCCATCGCCGAGGCCCAGGGCCAGGAGACCGAGGATCTGCTCTACGATCTGTTGTTGGAGGACGACGGTCGGGCACTCCTGCTGTTCCCGTTCCTCAACTACAGCCACGGCAACGCCGACGCGGTGCGGGAGATGTTCCTGCACCCGTCGGGAGTGTCGGGGCTGTCGGACGGCGGGGCCCACTGCGGTGCCATCTGCGACGCCTCCATGCCCACCTGGCTGCTCACCTTCTGGGCCCGCGACCGTCAGCGGGGTGAGAAGCTCCCCCTGGAGTATGTGGTGCGCAAACAGTCGCATGACACCGCCCGACTGTTCGGCCTCACCGACCGGGGCACGCTGGAGCCGGGCATGAAGGCCGACATCAACGTGATCGACCACGAGCACCTGACACTGCACCCGCCCAAGCTGGTGGCCGACCTGCCTGCCGGGGGCCGCCGCTTCGATCAGAGGGCCACCGGGTATGTGGCTACGCTGGTCAGCGGGGTAGTGACCCGCCGCAACGGCACCGACACTGGGGCTCGCCCTGGCAAGCTGCTCCGGGCCGGAGCCGCGGGCTAGCAACCGCTAGCCAACTACAGAACGCCGAACAACAACACTGGGAGGAAGAGCAGTGCTGGATTTGGTCATCGCCAATGGCACCATCGTGGACGGCACCGGGGCCGACCGGTTCACGGGCCACATCGGCGTAAAAGACGGCAAGGTGGCCGTGGTGGACCGCAGCGGCGGTCCTGCTCCTGAGGCCGCTGAGACCATCGACGCTACCGGGCTGTTGGTGACCCCCGGCTTCGTGGACTGCCACACCCACTACGACGGGCAGGTCACGTGGGACGACATGCTCCAGCCGTCGTCCAACCACGGCGTGACCACCGTGGTGATGGGCAACTGCGGCGTGGGGTTCGCCCCGGTACAGCCTGGCAAAGAGGACTGGCTCATCCAGCTCATGGAGGGCGTGGAGGACATTCCCGGAGCAGCCCTATCCGAGGGAATCTCATGGGGGTGGGAGAGCTTCCCGGAGTACCTCGATGTTGTCGAACAGCGCGAGCTGGCCATCGATGTGGCCGCTCAGGTGGCCCACGGCGCGGTGCGGGGCTACGTGATGGGGGATCGGGGGGCCAAGAACGAGCCGGCCACCCCCGAAGACATCGAAGCGATGTACGCCATCGTGCGCGAGGCCATCGAGGCCGGTGCGGTGGGCGTGTCCACATCTCGCACGCTGGGCCACCGGGCCATCGACGGCGAGCCGGTGCCCGGCACCTTTGCCGCTGAGGACGAGCTGTTCGGTTTGGGCCAAGCGCTGGCCGATGCCGGATCCGGGGTGTTCGAACTGGCCCCCGCGGGTGCGGCGGGACTTGATCTCGTGGCCCCGCCCAAGGAAATGGACTGGATGCGCCGGTTGTCGGCCCACTTCGACGTGCCGGTGTCGTTCGCCCTGCTGCAAATTGAGGCGGCCCCTGATCTGTGGCGGGAGATGATGGACGAGTCGCTGCGAGCGGTTGACGACGGCGCCCGGGTGTACCCCCAGATCGCCGGTCGCCCGTTCGGGATGCTCATCGGCCTCCAGACCAATCACGCCTTCGCCAAGCGGCCCACCTTCGCGTCGCTGGCTCACCTGCCCTTCGACCAACTGGTGGCTGAGCTCAAGAGGCCGGCGATCCGGTCAGCCATACTGGGCGAAAACGACCTGCCTCCCGACCCCAGCGTGCTGTTCGACCAGATGCCCAACATGGTGCAGTCGATGATCCACAAGCTGTACGTGATCGGCGACCCGCCCGACTACGAGCCCACCGGTGCCCGCACGGTGACGGCCATGGCCGAGGCTCGGGGCGTGGAACCGCTGGAGATGCTGTACGACCTCTTCTTGGAAGAAGAGGGCCGCGCACTGATGATGCTGCCCATCTTCAACTACTACGAGGAGAACCACGACGTCATCCGGGAGCAGTTGCTGCACCCCGCGGGGGTGTCGGGGCTTTCCGACGGCGGGGCCCACTGCGGCATGATCTGCGACGCCTCCATCCCAACCTTCATGCTCACCCACTGGACCAGGGACCGCACCCGGGGCGAGCAGCTCCCCCTGGAGTGGGTGGTGAAGAAGCAGACCCACGACACCGCATCCCTGTATGGGCTGGGCGACCGGGGAACGCTTGAAGTGGGCAAGCGGGCCGACGCCAATGTGATCGACCACCAGGCGCTGACCTTGCGCTCTCCCCGGGTGGTTCACGACCTGCCTGCCGGGGGGCGCCGGCTGGATCAGCAGGCGGATGGCTATGTGGCCACCGTGGTGGCTGGCGAGGAGACCCGCAGCCAGGGCAAAGACACCGGGGCCCGGCCCGGCCGACTGGTGCGCGGCACCCGATAGCGCCCAACGCGCCATGGGCATCGACCTGGACCGCTATGGGCTCCGCTCCGGCAACGGAGACGGCACCCCGGCCCGGTTGCCCAAGGGCCGCTACCTGGAAGAGGAATACGCCGACCTGGAGCGCCAGAGGCTATGGCCGTCTACCTGGCAGCTGGCCTGCTTGACCAGCGACGTGGCCGAGCCCGGCGACTGGTTCGAGTACCGCATCGGCGATCAGAGCTATCTGGTGGTGCGGGGCCACGACGGCGAGCTGCGGGCGTTTCACAACGCCTGTCGCCACCGGGGATTCCAGCTCTGCGAAGGCAAGGGCAACGCCGACGAGCTGCGCTGCGGATTCCACGACTGGTGCTACGGCCTGGACGGCTCGCTGAAGGAGATCGTGTACCGCAAACACTTCGGCGTGGTGGTCAACGAGAACCTGTCGCTGGCCCCGGTTCGGCTGGGCACCTGGCATCAGATGGTGTTCATCAACCCATCCCCCGACGGTCCCGACCTCGACGAGTTTCTCGACCCGGTGCCCGACACGCTGGCCCCGTTCAACTTGGGGGAGCGGACCCTGACGGCCTGCTGGACCATCCCGCTGGGTGGCAACTGGAAGACCACGGTGGACGCCTTCAACGAGGCCTACCACTTGGAGGGGCTGCATCCCGGGCTGCGGGGGTTCATGGATGCGCTCAACACCACCTATGAGCTGTGGGACCGGGGCCACTCAATGATGAAGATCCCCCTGGGGATCGGCTCGCCCCGATTCCCCGACGCCGATCAAGACGAGGTGGCCCGAGCCTTCGTGGACAACTACAGCACCATGCTGGGGCTCCAGCCCGGGGCCGAGGCCGACTTGGCCGGGAAGACCGCCCGGGACTGGGCAGTGGGCCTAGTGCGGGACCGGGCTGCCACCGAGGGTGTGGACTTCAGCCACTACACCGATGAGGAGATCCTCGACGACTACCACTATCTGGTGTTCCCCAACGTGGTGCTGAACGTGCACAGCGACATGTTCACCATTTTCCGAGCCCGCCCCGGCGACCACGCCGGGCACTCGCATTTCGACTTTTGGCTGTTCCACCGATTGGGCGATCGGGCGGGCTCAGGACCGCCTCCCGAGATGATCCACTTCCCCGAGGGGACCGTCATCGCCGAGGTGGTCAACCAAGACCTAGACGGCATCGGTCGGGTGCAGGCCGGGATGGCCTCAAACGGCATCGAAGAGCTGATTCTGGGCGATTTCGACTGCCGCCTCGTCAACATGCACGCCGAGCTGGATCGGGTTCTGGCGGTGGCGAATAGGAACGCCTCCGAATAGGAATTCCACCTAAACCCCCAGGTAGAGAAAGAGCCTCTGGCGGAAGGGCATCTGCATCGATAATAATCGGTGGTTTATTCCTTAAGTCAGCGCAGATGAGCATTTAACGCTCTATTGCGCCGCCAGAGAGAGCCTGGGAGGGGGGTCCATGTCCAGTGTCGTCAGGGCCGCAATAGTGCAAGCCGCGTGGACCGGTGATCAGGAGTCCATGGTCGAGCAGCATGAGAAATATGTGGCCGAGGCCGCGGCCGCCGGAACCCAGGTGATGTGCTTCCAGGAGCTCTTCAACGGCCCATACTTCTGCCAGGTTCAGGAGACCGACTACTACAGCTACGCCGAGGCCATCCCCGACGGGCCCACCACCAAGCGGTTCCAGGAGATCGCCGCCAAGCACGGCATGGTGCTGGTGCTGCCCATGTACGAGGAAGAGCAGCCCGGGTTCCTCTACAACACCGCCGCGGTCATCGACGCCGACGGAACCTATCTGGGCAAGTACCGCAAGACCCACATACCCCAGGTGAAGGGCTTCTGGGAGAAGTTCTACTTCCGCCCCGGCAACCTCGGCTATCCGGTGTTCGACACCGCAGTGGGAAGGGTCGGGGTCTACATCTGCTACGACCGCCACTTTCCCGAGGGGTGGCGGGCCCTGGGCCTCAACGGCGCCCAGGTGGTGTTCAACCCCTCGGCCACCAGCCGGGGCCTGTCGGCCTATCTGTGGAAGCTCGAGCAGACGGCGTCGGCGGCGGCCAACATGTACTTCGTAGGGGCGATCAATCGGGTGGGAGTCGAGCCGCTGGGCGACAACGACTTCTACGGCACGTCGTATTTCGCCAACCCGCGCGGCCAGTTCGTGGAGGATCCGGCATCAGACCAGGAGCAAGAACTGCTGATCCGCGACCTGGACTTCGACATGATCGACGAGATCCGCTCCCTGTGGGCCTTCTACCGCGATCGCCGCCCCGACATGTACGGGCCCCTCACCGAGGCCTAGGCCGAATCCCGTGAAGACCGCCGCTGAGTACCTCGTGGACCAACAGTCGTGACCACAAACGCCGACCTACACCTACGCTACCAGGCGATTCTCCCCTCATACGTAAAGCCGCTCTACGCCGAGCCCATCAGCATCGAGCGCGGCCAGGGGAGCTATGTGTGGGACGTGGAGGGCAACCGGTACCTCGACTTCTTCGGCGGCGTGCTCACCACGATGGTGGGGCACAACAATCCCGCGGTCACCGCGGCCATCGGTGAGCAGGCGTCCAAGGTGCTGCACACCTCCACGCTGTACCTCTGCGAACCGATGATCCAGCTGGCTGAGGAGATAGCGGCCATCAGCGGCATCCCCGACGCCCGGGTGTTCTTCACCACCTCCGGCAGCGAAGCCAACGACACCGCCATCCTGCTGGCCACCAGCTACCGAAAGTCCAACGAAGTGCTGGCCATGCGCAACAGCTACCACGGGCGCTCGTTCACCGCTCAGGCCATCACCTCGCACTCCTCCTGGTCGTCGACCGCGCTGTCGGGCCTGTCGGTGAATTTCGTGCACGGGGCGTACCAGTTGCGCAGCCCCTTCCGGCATCTGGACGACGACGAGTTCACCGAGGCCTGCACCGACGATCTCCGTCAGGTGATCGACATGATGACCACCGGAGAGGCTGCCTGCCTCATCGCCGAGCCCATTCAGGGTGTCGGCGGGTTCGCCACCCCTCCCGACGGGTTTTTCGGGTCGATGCACAAGGTGCTGGCCAACCGGGGGATCCTGTTCGTGACCGACGAGGTGCAAACCGGCTGGGGGCGCACCGGCGAGCACTTCTGGGGCTACCAGGCCCACGACATCGTCCCCGACATGCTCACCTTCGCCAAGGGCGTGGGCAACGGAATCACGCTGGCGGGCATCGTGGCCCGAGCCGAGATCATGGACACGATCAAGGCCCTGAGCTTCTCCACGTTCGGCGGAAACCCGCTGTCGACGGCGGCGGGGCTGGCCACCTTGAACTACGTGCGGGAAAACGACCTCCAAGGCAACGCCCTGCGCATGGGCAAACGGCTGGCTGACGCGCTGGGGCCGGTGGCCGAGCAGACGCCGTGGATCGTCGAGCTGCGGGGCAAGGGCCTCATGCAGGCCATAGAGATCGTGGAGCCGGGCACGATCCAGCCCGACGCCAGCCGGGCCGGCGAGCTGCTGGAGGGCTGCAAACGCCGGGGGCTTCTGGTGGGCAAAGGCGGACTGTACGGAAACGCCCTTCGCATCACCCCGATGCTGGACGTGACCGAGGAGGAGATCGACGAGGGCGTGAGCGCCATCCTCGACACCATTGAGGAAATCGACAAGCAGGTTTGAAGCATGACCACTCTCATCAAGGACGAATAGGGGGCAGAAACCATGACCATCTTGATCAAGAACGGCACGGTGGTGAGCTCGACCGGGGCTGATCCGGCTGAGGTCCTGATCGACGGCGAGGTCATCGTCGCCGTGCTGCAACCGGGATCGGAGCTGGCCACCTCAGCCGAGAACGGGGCCGAACGGGTGATCGACGCCACCGGCAAGCTGGTCGTGCCCGGCGGGGTGGACGTGCACACCCACATGGAGCTGCCCTTCGGCGGGACCATCGCGTCCGACGACTTCGAAACCGGTACCCGGGCCGCGGCCTGGGGCGGCACCACCACCATCGTGGACTTCGCCACCCAGAGCTACGGGCTCGACGTGCGCGAGTGCTTCGACGCCCGCATGGAGCAGGCCGAGGGCCGCTGTGCCATCGACTACGGCTTCCACATGATCATCGGCGACGTCACCGACGCCGCCCTCAAAGAGATGGACCTGCTGGTGAACGAGGGCGTAACCAGCTTCAAGCTCTTCATGGCCTATCCCGGCGTGTTCTACAGCGACGACGGCCAGATCCTGCGGGCCATGCAGCAGTGCGCCGGCAACGGCGGGCTCATGATGATGCACGCCGAGAACGGGATCGCCATCGACGTGCTGGCCGAGCAGGCCTTTGAGCGGGGCGAGACCGACCCGGTGAACCACGGGTACGTGCGCCGGGCCGAGTTCGAGTCGGAGGCCACCCATCGGGCCATCCAACTGGCCAAGGTGGGCGCCGCCCCCCTCTACATCGTGCACCTGTCGGCCAAGCAGGCGCTGGAGCAGGTGGCCATCGCCCGCAACAACGGCGCCAACGTGTTCGCCGAGACCTGTCCCCAGTACCTCTACTTCAGCCTCGAGGAGCACCTCGACCAGGGCTGGGACGGCGCGGCCTATGTGTGCTCGACCCCGATCCGGTCCCACCACGACCACCACCAAGACGAGCTGTGGAAGGGACTGCGCACCAACGACCTGGCCGTGGTGTCCACCGACCACTGCCCGTTCTGCATGAAGGAGCAGAAGGAGCTGGGCGTGGGCGACTTCCGGGCCATACCCAACGGCCTGGGCACCGTCGAACACCGAATGGACCTGATCTATCAGGGAGTGGCCACCGGGGAGATCACCTTGCCCCGCTGGGTGGAGCTGTGCTCCACCACCCCGGCCCGCATGATGGGCCTCTATCCCCGCAAGGGCATCATCCAGCCCGGTTCCGATGCCGACGTGGTGATCTACGACCCCCAGGCAACCTGGACCATCAGCGTGGAGAACCACCACATGAACATCGATCACTCGGCCTATGAGGGGATCAAGGTCAGCGGCCACGTCGACACCGTGTTATCGAGGGGCCGGGTTATCATCGACAACAACCAGTACTTGGGCTCCAAGGGCGACGGGCAATACCTGCGCCGCGGCCTCAGCAGCTACCTGATTTAGAACCAGGACCACCGGAGGGCGAATGCGTGAAATCCATCATTTAATCGACGGCCTACATGTTGCCGGCACATCGGGCCGGACATCGCCGGTCTTCAACCCGGCCACCGGTGAGCAGACGGGCGCGCTGTCGCTGGCATCGGCCACCGAGGTTGACGCCGCGGTGGCGTCAGCCCAGGCCGCGTTTGAGGAGTGGCACCAGGTCTCGGTGGCCAGGCGCACCACCCTCATGTTCGCCTTCAGGAACTTGGTAGTGGACAACGCCACCGAAATCGCCCGGCGGCTCACCGCCGAGCACGGAAAGGTGCACAACGACGCGTTGGGGGAGGTGGCCCGGGCCATCGACAACATCGAGTTCGCCTGCGGCCTCGCTGAACACCTCAAGGGAAGCCACAACGAGGCGGCGTCCACCGGGATTGACGTGTATACGGTGCGCCGTCCCCTAGGAGTGGTGGCCGGGATCACGCCGTTCAACTTCCCAGCCATGGTCCCGATGTGGATGGCGCCCAACGCCATCGCCTGCGGAAACACGTTCGTGCTCAAGCCCTCAGAGCGCGACCCTTCGGCCCCGATGTTCATCGCCGAGCTGTTCCAGGAGGCGGGGTTCCCCCCCGGGGTGTTGAACCTGGTGAACGGCGACAAGGTGGCAGTGGACCGGCTGCTTGAGCACCCGGACGTTCAGGCGGCCAGCTTTGTGGGGTCCACGCCCATTGCCCGCTACGTGTACGCCACCGGCACGTCGCACGGCAAGCGGGTGCAGGCGCTGGGCGGAGCCAAGAACCACATGGTGGTGCTGCCCGATGCCGATATCGAGCTGGCCGCCGACTCGGCGGTGTCGGCGGCCTACGGCTCGGCCGGTGAACGCTGCATGGCCATCTCGGTGGTGGCCGCGGTGGGCGAGGTGGCCGATCCCCTGGTGGAGGCCATCAAACTCCGCATGGAGAAGCTGGTGATCGGCGACGGCACCGATTCGGCCTCGGATATGGGGCCGCTGATCACCCGGGAGCACCGCGACCGGGTGGCTGGCTACGTGGGCTCGGCTGCCGAGCAGGGGGCCACCGTGGTGGTGGACGGACGCGACTCCCGATTCGATAGCGACGGCTTCTTTTTGGGCGTGTCGCTGCTGGACAACGTCACCGCTGAGATGGACGCCTACCGCGACGAGATATTCGGCCCGGTGCTCAGCGTCGTGCGGTGCGACACCTACGCCGAGGCCGTCCAGCTCATAGCCGACAACCCGTGGGGCAACGGCGCGGCCATCTTCACCCGAGACGGTGGGGCGGCGCGCCAATTCCAAGAGGACGCCGATGCGGGCATGGTAGGCATCAATGTCCCCATTCCGGTGCCGGTGGGATACCACTCCTTCGGCGGCTGGAAGGACTCCCTGTTCGGTGACACAACGATGTACGGACCCGAGGGGATCCGCTTCTACACCAGGCCGAAAGTAATGACCGCTCGGTGGCCCGATCCCGCCACCAGCGAAGTGGACCTGGGCTTTCCGACCAATGAGTGAGACTGGCTTGAGGCGGCAGGCTTTCCGACCAATGAGTGAGAGGCCCGATTGAATGAGGAGGTAGCGATGGATTTCGGAGTTGTGCTTCAGACTGATCCTCCGGCATGGAGGGTGGTGGAGCTGGCCAAGCAGGCCGAGACGCTCGGCTTCAACTACGGATGGACCTTCGACAGCCACGTACTGTGGCAAGAGCCCTACGTGATCTACAGCCAGATGCTGTCGGCCACCAACCGCATGGTCGTCGGGCCCATGGTGACCAACCCCGGCACTCGGGACTGGACGGTCACCGCGTCGCTCTTCGCCACGCTGAACGACATGTTCGGCAGCCGCACCGTGTGCGGCATCGGCCGGGGCGACTCCGCCATGCGGGTGATCGGCCACAAACCCCGCAGCCTGGCCACATTGAGCGAGTCCATGCGGGTGATCAAAGACCTGGCCGAAGGCCGCAAAACCGAATACAACGGCACTCAGCAGCATTTCCCGTGGGCCGGGGAGTCGGAGCTCAAGGTGCTGATGGCGGCCTACGGACCCAAAGCGCTGCACCTGTGCGGCAGCGAGTCGGACGGCTTCATCCTCCAGTTGGCCGACCCGGCGATCGCCGAATGGACCATCGCCGCGGTCCGCCAGGCCGCCGAGGAAGCGGGACGCGATCCCGACAGCCTTTACATCTGCGTGGCCGCGCCCGCCTATGTGGGCGACAACATCGAGCACCAGCGAGAGCAGTGCCGATGGTTCGGCGGCATGGTGGGCAACCACGTGGCCGACCTGGTGTCTCGCTACGGCGATCAGGGGGCGGGCGTGCCCCAAGCGCTCACCGACTACATCGCCGGACGGGAGGGCTACGACTACAGCGGGCACGGCAAGGCAGGCCACGATCACACCGATTTCGTTCCCGACGAGATCATCGACCGCTTCTGCATTCTCGGCGACGAGGACGCCCACCTGGCGCGGCTGCGCGAGCTGGAGGCGATGGGAGTGGACCAGTTCGCTATCTATCTCATGCACGACCAGAAAGACGAGACCCTCAACGCATACGGCCAGCGGATCATCCCGGCGATGGGCGGCTAAGGGCAAAAGAGCATGCCGAGCACCGACACCATGGCTGATACGGACGATCCCCTAGTACGGGAGCACCGGATCAAGCAGCAAGCGGCCCAGGAGCAGCGCCGCGACGCCGTGGTGCGCGTTGTCCGCCAGACGGTGACCTTCGTGGTGTTTCTGGGCCTGCTGGCCGGGCTGTACACCGGCTACAAGGCGTTCGGGCAGGCCATCGACGACCGCCAGCACGACTGGGCGGTGGTCGGGTCGGTTCTGCCCCGCACCGACGACCTGAACATGCCCCCGGTGAGCGAAATATTCGGCCAGTTCGGTGAGACGCCCGGAGGCCAAGACCAGATCTACGTAAAGATCCTGTTCGACGAGGCCCTGTTCACGCTGCGGGAGGCCTTTGCCGGCTTCATGGTGGGCCTGGTGATCGGCATGGCCATCGCCTTGGCGCTGGCGCAGTGGCGCCGGCTTGAGCAGGGTCTGCTCCCGTACGTGATCGCCAGCCAGACCATCCCCCTCATCGCCATCGCGCCCATCATCGTGATCTGGGGGCGCAAGAACTTCGACGTGTTCCCCTGGGAATGGCAGGACTGGATGTCGGTCTCGGTCATCGCCACCTACCTCACCTTCTTCCCGGTGGCGGTCAACGGGCTGCGAGGTTTGCAATCCCCCCGACCGGAGAACAAAGAGCTGATGGAGTCGTACGCCGCCAGCTGGTCTCAGACGCTGTGGCGCCTGCGGCTGCCGGCGTCGCTTCCCTATCTGTTTGCCGCGCTCAAGATCGCGGCCACAGCCAGCATCGTGGGCGCCGTCGTGGGCGAGATATCCGCCGGTGTCGAGGGAGGACTCGGCCGTCGGATCCTGCGCGAGGCGTTCAACTACACCACCGGCCCCGACCGCCTGTTCGCCAGCGTGCTGGGGGCCGCCGTACTGGGGATCTTCGTGTTCCTGGTGGTGACGGCGGTGGAACGGCTGGTGGTGGGCAACCAGACCCAGGAGTCGACGACATGAGCGAGGTTCCATCCATGGACGAGGCCGTGTCTTCCGGCCAGGGGGCGCCTCCGCTCGTCATTGACATCCGCGGGGCCACCAAGGTCTTCAACCCCGGCAAGAGCAACCAGGTGGAGGCTCTGGACGAGATCGACCTGTCGGTGGGACCGGGGGAGTTCATCACGCTCATCGGCCCGTCGGGGTGCGGTAAGAGCACCTTGCTCCGCCTGGTCGCATCGCTGATTCCCCCTTCCACCGGAACGGTTCAGGTCAACGCCAAGCCCGCCGAGCAGGCCCGCCTCGACCGGGACTACGGCATGGCCTTCCAGACCGCGGGTCTGTTCGACTGGCGAACGGTGACCAAGAACATCGAGCTCCCGCTCGAGCTGATGGGCTGGTCCCGGGGTGCCCGGCGGCGCCGGGCCGCCGAGATGCTGGAGCTGGTGAAGCTCAGCGAGTTCGCCAACCACCACCCCTCCGAGTTGTCGGGCGGCATGCAGCAGAGGGTGGCCATTGCCCGAGCGCTGTCGTTCAGTCCGTCGCTGCTGTTGATGGACGAGCCCTTTGGGGCGCTCGACGAGATGACTCGGGAGCACATGCAGGACGAGCTGCTGCGGATTTGGAAGGAGACCGAGACCACCGTGGTGTTCGTCACCCACTCGATTCCCGAGGCGGTGTACCTGTCCACCCAGGTGGTGGTGATGTCGCCCCGTCCGGGGGGAATCGCCTCGGTCATCGATGTGGACTTGGGGGATCGCAACGCCTCTACCCGCGACGACCCGGCCTTCTTCACCAAGGTCACCGAGGTGCGAACCGCCCTTAGGAAGGTGGAGGAGTGAACACCCTGAAGGGGTTCTCCGCCCCCATCGTGACCGGGGTGGTGCTGCTCGGGCTGTGGCAGGGCGTTCTGGCGCTGCTCGACCCGCAGGGGTTTGTGCTGCCCGCTCCGAGCGAGATCGTCGGTGCGTTGATCGACAACTGGGATGAGGTGTTCCAGGGGGCCCGAATTACCGGCTTCGTGGTTGTGTCGGGGTTGATCGCCGGCATCATCCTGGGCATCCTCGCCGCCTTGCTGGTGACCCGGTTCCGGACCGCCAACGAGACCATCACCCCGCTGGCCGTGGCCGTCAACGCCGTTCCGATCATCGCGCTGGCCCCGATTTTCAACAACTGGTTCGGGCTCACTTCGCCCCGTTCCAACCAGGCCATCGTGGTGGCGCTGGTGTTCTTCCCGATCTTCATCAACACCACCCGGGGACTCAGCCAGGTGGACCGAAGCCAGATCGAGCTCATGGAGTCTTACGCGGCCAGCCGGTCGCGCATCACCCGCGAGGTTCGGATTCCCAATGCCATGCCGTTCTTTTTCACCGCGCTGAAGCTGGCCGCGTCGCTGGCGGTGATTGCTGCCATCGTCGCCGAGTACTTCGGCGGCCGACAAGACGCCCTCGGCCCGATGATCACGCAATCGGCCGGCCTCACCCGGTACGACGAGGCCTGGGCCGCGGTGCTGGCCGGCACCCTCATCGGGGCCGTGCTGTATTTCGCCGTCTTGCTGCTGGAGCGGGTGGCCATGCCGTGGAACTCGCTAATCCGCGCCCAAAGTGGCGACCAATGACCGCAAACCGCGGGTTGCTCCAGGGCAATTCGCCCACCAGAAAGGAATGATCAGTAGATCAGTGGTGAAACATGAATAAGGGAACCATTCAAATGAGGGGGATCTGGCGGTTGCTCGCCTTGCTTCTCGCCTTTGTCGTGGTGGCCGCCTCGTGCGGCAACGATGACGATGACGTGAGCGAGCCCGCGCCGGCACCGGCCACCGAGGCGCCGGCGGCGCCCGAACCGGAGCCAACGGAGGCGCCTGCGCCGGAACCCGCAGAGCTGCAAGAGGTGTCGCTACAGCTCCAGTGGGTTCCGCAGTCCCAGTTCGCCGGCTTCTTTGCCGCTCGCGATCTCGGGTTCTACGAGGATGTCGGCTTGGACGTGACCATCATCGATGGCGGAGTCGACATCGTGCCGGCCACGGTTCTGGACTCGGGAGCAGCCGACTTCGCCGTCTCCTGGGTGCCGCGGGGGCTTGTGCCCCGCGAGGAGGGCCTGAACATCACGAACATTGCCCAGGTCTTCCAGCGCAGCGGCACCTTGCAGGTGTCGTTCGTTGACGCCGGCATCACCGGCCCGTCCGACTTGGAGGGCAAGCTGGTGGGCAACTGGGGCTTCGGCAACGAGTTCGAGCTCTTAGCCGGCCTCGTCAGCGTGGGCCTCGACCCGCAGTCCGATGTCACCTTGGTGCAGCAGGACTTCAACATGACCGCGCTCATCAACGGCGACATCGACGCCGCTCAGGCGATGATCTACAACGAGTACGCCCAAGTGCTCGAGACCATCAATCCCGACACCGGCGAGCTGTTCCAGCCCGAGGACTTCTCGGTCATCGACTGGAACGACGTGGGCACGGCCATGCTGCAAGACGCTATCTGGGCCGACGCCGACAAGCTGGAAACCGATGCTGAGTACCGCGACATCGCGGTTCGCTTCGTGGAGGCATCGCTGCGTGGTTGGATCCACTGCCGCGACAACTTCGACGAGTGCGTCGACATCGTGGTAGGCGCCTCTCCGCCCTTCGGCGGGCCGGCGCACCAGGCGTGGATGATGAACGAGATCAACGCCCTCATCTGGCCATCACCGGGTGGGGTCGGGATCATGGACCAAGCCCTGTATGACCAGACCATCGACGTGGCCACGTCCCAGGGCATCCTCCAAGCCGCTCCCGATGCCGGTGCATTCCGCACCGACATCGCCGAGGAAGCGGTCGCCAACCTCCAGGACGCTGGACTCGACGTATACGGCAATAACTTCCAGCGCCGCACTGTGGAGGTCAAAGAGGGCGGCAATTAGCCAACTCCTCACACCATTGATTCATTGAGCCAACTGCGCTCTCCGCCGGTCTTGTGACCGGCGGAGAGCCCGTCGGTTATCGTGCTTCCCATTGACGCACTTGATAGTGGTCTAGTGGTTATCCCACGAGTGCCAGAGCGTGCCCGAAGACAAAGATCCAATTGGCCCACCTGAATGGCTGGCCCTCTACAGGTGAGCTTATGGTGTCCTCTGTGTGGCGCCTGCGTTCACTTGTGTTGGGCTTGGTAGTGCTGTTGGGCTTGGCTTTTTCGGGGTGTGGCCTTGACGTGGAGCAGGCTGTTCAAGAAACCGGGGCTGCCGAAGAAACTAGCAGCGGGGCACCATCCTCATCACCAAAGATCGACAGCGAATCATTCGGTGTGGAGACTGGAGATGGCGCTTCTGGAGGACTCTTGCAGCAACCTGCTGGTGGCCCTGGGCTACATGAGGAACTCGCGCCCTCTAGCGAACCCGGACACATTCCTGCTGCTGCGGCACCGGTGCCCACCGAAGCTCCGCCACCTGCCTATGCAGAACCTGAAGAGCCAACGGAGCCAGACAATCCGGGCAATGAGAGCAGTGGCGTTGTTGGTGAGGGTGTGACGGTGCGGATGGCTCGGGCAAACTGGACGAGTGGGTATATGCAGGCGGCGATTTATCGGATGCTGTTGCAGGAGTTGGGCTATGAGGTAACCGACCCGGCGATGTGGGAGTTGCCCCCGTCCGCGTTCTATGCCGGACTCGGCTACGGCGACCTCGACTTTTGGGCGAATGGCTGGTTCCCGGGGGACGCCACGTTGATCGAGAATGCTGGTTTTTCTGATGTGATTCAGACAATCGGCAACGAGGTGGTGGGTAGCGGATTGCAGGGCTCTATTATCGACAAACCCACTGCGGATGCTAATGGGATCACGATGCTGGACGACATTGGCAACAACCCCGAGGTCGCCGCGCTGTTCGACATCGACGGTAACGGCAGGGCCGATCTGATGGGCTGCAATGACAGCTGGGGCTGCCATGTTGTGATCAACGACACCATCGCCCGGAACGGCTGGGAGGACACGATTGAGCAAGTTTCTGCCGATCACGCCGTTCTGTTTGCGGACTCGGTGGATCGGTTCAACAGGGGCGAATCGATTTTGCAGTTTATCTGGACACCGTCGTCATTCGTTGCCCAGCTGGTGCCCGGTGAGGATGTGGTGTGGCTGTCGCTGAGCAATCCGATTCCCAGCCAGATAGGCGCTGCGTCGTTACCAGATGATCAGTGTCCGGGCCAGCCTTGCGAGATGGGATTCCCGGCCTCGGAAATCCGGGTGGTGGCCAACAGCGACTTCCTGTCGGCCAACCCGGCGGCGGCCAAGCTCCTCGAGTTGGTGGAGATCCAGGTGACTGCCATCGCCTTGCAGATCCTGGCCTACGAGCGTGGAGACAACACTGAGGCCGACGTACAAGCCGCAGCCGAAGAATGGATCGCCGCCAATCGGGTCACAGTCAACGAGTGGCTCGCAGAAGCGAGGTCTGAAGTAGATCGTTCCGATAGAAATCGCCAATGAACAAGGTCAAGATGCCGCTGCCTGTCGCGACTAGGTGAACTGTCGAGCCATCCCCTCGGTGCTGCCACGCAGAAGGAATGCCATGCATGTAGTGCCTATAGAGGCTGTGGGGGCGTGAAGCGGGCGTGCAATCGACAGAGGGAAGGCCGCTAGGCTCCTGTGATGTGATCTGGCAGAAGGCCCATCGAGTTCGATGGATCTGTTTCGCATTGTCGGTCTTGCTGGGCCTGATCGTTACTGGGTGTGGTGTAGACGTTGAGGGGTCGCTTGAAGAATCTGAAGCTATAGAAGACGCAACAAGAGGACGAGGCGGGTCATCACTGCCGTCAAGTGAAGGCGCGTCAGCCGATCCAGAAGACGGTGATCGCGGTCCTGAAGGTTCACGGCAGCCGTCAGATGGAGGCGGGGCGGGTTTCAGCAGCGTGAGCACGGGCTCATTTCAGGCATGTGGTGTGCGTTCTGACGGCGGCATTGAGTGCTGGTTCCTTAGCTCCACATTGGCCCTATGGGACTGGACAGTTGATGAACTTAAGAGTGAAATCCAGAAGGGGATAAACGAGGCCCTCAGTGATCCAACATATTTCGATGAGCTTAGAGAAGCGGTTGATGATCCGGCAGCCGTAGAACTGGTTGTCGAGTTCCTAGAGGAATCGTCACATACGATGTCGAGCTTCTTCGATATCCTTGACTTTTCTGACCTCGAATTTGATACCCCGCGTGGTGAATATGTCGATGTTTCTGTAGGGAATAGTCATTCATGTGGCTTGAAACAAGATGGCGAAATCGTCTGCTGGTTATGGGATTTTGAGAACGCAAACGGTCTGGAGATCCTTGAAGAATCATTTGGTTCTGAAGATCCGTTAGATGATTTCGACGGGATCAATAGCATGGAGCAGTTGTACGAAGTTGTTGAACTTGCAAGACAAAGGCTTCAAATATTGGATCGACTGGTGGAGTCTGGATTAGAAATCTCTATACCGGCTGATACTATAGATATTCCCCCAGGTCGCTTTGTTGCGGTGGCATCAGGTCAATGGCATTCATGTGGCATACGGGCCGACAAAACGATCGAGTGCTGGATGGACGACGCGGCCAGACTGGCAGTGGGAAATTTTCATCAAATTAGCTTGGATTCAATTGCGGAAATTACCGCAGCAGATCCAGAATTGATGGTTCAAGTACTTTCAGATGAGTCGTTAGAATTGTCTCAAGAGTCACTACAACTGCTCGAAGAAGTGCTTGATGGGGCTAATGCTGAAGAATTCAATGTGGCACTGGTCGGAGTTGAAGCGGCGAGGGAGACTATTTCGCGACGTTTGACCCCGCCGCCAGGCCAGTTCACTGCCTTGTCCGTTGGCGGCGCTCACTCATGCGGGCTACGGACAGACGGGACTATCGCATGTTGGGGAGACAACGACATGGGGGAGCTTTTCGCACCGTCAGGACAATTCACAGCCGTGTCCTCAGGCGCCTTCCATTCATGCGGGTTGCGTGTAGATGGAATCATCGAATGCTGGGGAGAAGCTGCATCGTTCCAATGGGAAATTCCTCCTGGCCAGTTCGTCGATGTTACGTCAGGCTCCCTCCATTCGTGCGGGCTGCGGGTAGACGGCACGGTGGCGTGCTGGCCGGAATTGATGGCCAGAGCGCCGACAACGGGCGATTTCATCTACATTTCCGCCGGGGGAGCTGGCCAGACATGTGGCGTCCATTCCGACACCACCGTCGAATGTTGGCCTGATGCTAACCCTGAGCTAGCAGAAGAAGTCTCGTTTATCGGTAATCCTGGGGACGGTCCTGCGGTCTTTGTGACGACAAATGGGCTTGGCTCTCCTGTCCAAATCAGCCGGTCAGGCGATAGGTACATTTCGGTGGCCTGGTCACCCGACGGGACACGTGTTGTTGTCAATTTCCCAGCTGCTGAAGACGACTATGGAAATGTCATCGAAAGTCCCGATCACGGATTGTTCGTGGTGGACTCAGCCGGCAACGAATTGTGGCGTATAACGCTGACCGGTGACAGCCCGAGTTGGTCTCCCGACGGTATGAGGATTGCTTATGACGACAATGATGGTGTGTGGCGAGGTGACCAAGGAGGGTTCGCCGTGTACACGGTCAATGCCGATGGAATGGGGGCGCGGATGCCGATAGGGGAGTGGCGGGGAGGTACCGGCCCAGTCTGGTCACCAAATGGCACCCAGATCATGTTCCGTTCACCCACAGGTCCGTTTAGCGCGGGTCTCGCGGTTGCCGGACTCGATGGCGGCGAGGCTTGGTTGATTGACGAATATTGTGAGGAGTCCCAAGACCCCGATGATTGGTATCCCCAGTGTCAGTACCAGACCGGGGTGTGGTCGCCCAACGGGCAGGAGATCGCCTACACATACGGCGATGACATTCACGTCGTTCACTCCGATGGAAGCAGGACGCGGCGACTTGTTAGCGGAGGAGAGGACCCAAATTGGTCACCAGATGGGCAGTGGATGGCGTACATCTCGACCAGCAGCGCCGAGGAAGCATCCTCCGACGAACCGCGTCAACTATGGGTCGTCGAGACGGCTGGGGGAATGAGCGAATTCGTGGCCGACATCCAGCCGTGGAGCGCGTTCGTGTGGTCGCCAGATAGCACTCAGCTTGCTTATGTAGCAGGGTCAGGCACGTCCGCCGGAGTCATCATGGTCGAAGCACCTACAAGCAATTCCAGTCCCGTCCCCGTTTCTCCGCCGAACAGCAGTTCGCCTGCCTGGTCTCAAGACAGCTCGAGGATTGCATTCAGCAGCCGCGGCGACGCCCAACTAAACCCAGAAGGCGACACTGAGATTTTCGTCGTCCGCGCAGACGGCACAAACCTGATCCAAGTCACCGACAATGCTCACGACGACTACAGGCCGGTGTGGGTTGCCAGCGATCGCAGCCCATGGCTGGTGAACTAACGAACTAGTCCTGCCCGCATAGACTGTCAGCCTCACGATGTCACTGTGATGCGGCTCGACGTCGAATCAACGGTTACGCCCACAATAACTGCGAGGCGATTCGGGAACCTATCTGCACGATTCTTGGAATGATTCCCTGAATGCGTCATAGGCTCTTCCTCCATTTCTCAGAAGGGAAGAAAATACCGTGTTTTCAACGTCGAATCTGTAGTCATAAGCGGCTACTCCAGAGTTTCGCCAAATTCCGACTGCCACATAGAAGGGAAGAGAATAGATGAATTTCCAATTCAGGTCATTTGCGTGATCTCTGATATCTTGCGCATAAACTTCTATACCGGGGAATGAGCGAGTGCCCAACATTCCCAAATGATCAATTGTGCTCACTAGCGTGTCTTCCAATTCTCCTCTTTCCCTGGAACCCCAACCAATACTTGATCGAGCATTGGCCACAAGAAGTTCCCCTTTCGATTCGACAAGAATGCCAAGAGTGCGGACATTGATTAGTCCAATGTTTCTGTATACCCCTACATCAGATTCAGAGGAAAAGGGTTCAGGGGGAAGCAAACTTTGGAAGGTTGTAAGGAACCCCAAGCTTATCTTAGGAACGGGCGATGGCGACAAGAAGATATCTTCCCAAGCTTTCTCTGCTGCTCTTGAATAGTCTGCACGTGCTTCATCGTGATTGTTGTAATGATATTGAAGGGATGATACAACGGAAACAAGGCCTAAGTGATAGGCGCGAATAGTCTCTTTTGTCTCCTCAAAATGGTCGGAATCCTGTGTTTGGGCCATCGCAAAATCTATCGCAGCGATTGCTGTAGGCAGAGCTCTTTCAGAGGCATTTACCGCTTCAGTGTCAAGCGCGGATGTGTCGGTCAAATGTACAGGCAAGTCTCCCAAGAGATCCCGAACTGCTGCTTCCGTTTTCTCGAAAGTTGCTGCTGCGGCACTGCTTGACGCGTAGGCTTGCCATGCCCTCGCGTATGCGATGGCCTTTGGCCCATCGACCATTTGACCTTGAGAAGCATCCACAGCTTCGCGTAGGACTCCCATGGCATCTCGCTCTGCGACTTCGAGGTCATATAGCGCGTTTTCCCTGGCAGCAGAAGCTTCAGCGACATCAAGCTCGTCGGTGGCATTGCCGAAACGCTCATCAGCCTCTGCGAATCGCGCTTGGGCTAACACGTGTTCTTCCCAGGTACGTTGAAGTTCCCAACACCAGTCAAACCTCTCGCCAAGCTGGATCGGGTCGTATTCCTTTGAGGTGCCGCCTGCTAGCTGCTGCTCCGCGTTTCCAGAACTCTCGCTGCCATTGGAGTCTTCAACGGCGGTGCCTTCGAGTTGGTCGCTGTCAACTCCGCAACTAGCAGCAACAACCGAGAAAGCGACAGCCGCAGCGGACAGGAGTTGCATTAGGCGGCTAGTTGTTGGCATGCGGTACTACTCCGGGTCGTCGGGATTGAACACCATAGTTGTTTTCGCGGGGCAAAGGGGATAAGGCATATTTGGGGTGGTTCAGTACTTTGGAGTGTTGCCCGCCTGCTACCATTTTTGGCCATGAGTGATGTGGACCGCACTGGCCAGCCTGCGAGTGGGGGACTCGAGCCTTTGCTGCGAGGGTGGGACGTTCGGAAGTTGACCGTTTGGGACTGGGTAGCCGGAGTTGCCGCTGTTTTGGTATTCATCGGCTCATTTCTGCCTTGGGCGACGGTGGCGGGAATCATCAACGTTTCCGGTACCAGCGGCGACGGGGTGATCACCTTAATCTTGGCGATCGTCTCTGTGGCGTTGCTTGCCGCCATCGCAAGGACCGACGTGGGAGCTCAGCCTTCCAAATGGTTACGAGGCGGTGTGCTGCTCGCGGGCTTTGTGGTGATGATCATCGCTCTGGTTGACATTGTCGACGTTGGGTCCTCTGAGTTCGCGAGCCCAGGAGGCGGGCTGATTCTCGTGCTGCTCGCCGGGATTGCTCAGACGGCCGCCGCCGGAGTTATCGCCTACCGGAACTGGAGTCCAGGCGGAGTCGAACCCTCGTCCGACCAGGCCGATGGGGCAGTTGCGAATAAGGATGCGAGTCCCCAGGTGGCCGAACCAGTACCTGCCGAGGCTGTTGGGATGGGAGCTAGTGGTGCCCAGGGCGCAGATGTGGCCGGACCAGTACCTGCCGAGGCACAAGATGAAGAGCGCCTCGAACCAGCAAAGACAGGCTTGGCGCCATCCACTGACGACGCTGCCCAGGGGAGCCCGGCTGGCGAGGTACCTACGGAAAATGGCATGTCGCCGGCATTTCAACCAACCATTGACGGTCGCCTCTTGGTTAAGGCTGGCGGGGCGATCATGGTCTTGTCCACCCTCTTCAGTTGGCTGAAGGTGGGGAGCGATGGCTTCCCAAACGTCGCCGGGGTAGGTACAACTACAACAGGCACGGGCCTGGCCATTTTTGTGCTGGGGCTGTCTCTACTGCTGCGGGAATGGCCAATCGGCGTCGCTGTGGGAAAGGCGCTGGGCTCCTTCACTATCACCCTTGTCTTCTTGTCTATGGTCGGGATGAGTTCGGGACAGTTGGGCGCAGGAGCATGGCTCGGACTGGCAGGCGCAGTCGTCGCGCTGCTGGGCGCGTTGCATCCAGCCCTTGACCTGTCACAACCCCCGAATATTGGGCTGGTCCGGCCGCTTCACGCTGGTGTGGGCGGGGTATTGGCGGTCGTTGCTTCCTTCTGGCTCGACTGGGTGTATTTTCCTGGCTTGGCATTCAACCTCGGCGCTGGCTCAGCGGATGACGGGCTAGGGGGCGTAGAGGTCCTCAGCGGCTTCAGCCCCGATGTCCCATTCGGCATTCCGGTGCTTATTTTGGCGGCTATTGCGCTGGTGCTTATCGCGGACAGTTACTGGGCGCCTTCCAATAGCGATAGGCGACTCCTCTTGTTGCTAGCCCAAGTCGCAGGAATCGCCATTACCGTCATTGCTGGTGCAAACGTGCTGGGCATGATGATGATCGGATTCTTCGTATTCGGCTCCGGCCCCCTAGTAGCCCTCGGTGGCGGCATCTTGGTGACTACCTCCGTGCGTCAAACCTGATCCTCGGGTTGATGGTGGAGACCTATCGGTGAAGCGTTTCACCCGACAAACAGTTTTCGTCCTGGCGGCATCCTTGGTTGCCGTGGCTTGCGGCAGCACCCTCGATGATGTTGTCGTTGAACAGTCGACATCTCCCGTGGTACCTGAACCGACTAGTTCGTCTGAGCTACCCCCGGAGTCCGGTGATGTTGCCGTTCTAGACAACGACTTCGTAAGAGACGAAGATTCCATTGAGTCGCCAGCCGATAATGACTCAGTTGGGGAGTCCGATGAACGCTTAGGCACTCGGTTTACGTGGTGTGCCGATATTCAAGCTGAATGGGATGCACTTGACATCGCTGCTGAACGTTACCTAACCGCTGCTGACGCCTGGATAAACGTTGAGTTAGAAGTTCTAGACATCACAGATGCCTTAGATTTGGCGGAGGCGCAAGCTCTCGTCGATCTGCAGAGGCAACAGCTTGCGGGCAGGGATAGTGAATTGGAAGATGCTGCTAAGGTGATAGGTGACAGACTCCATGCATCTGCGTGGGCCTTCTCTTTGACTGAGGTAGGTGGAGAGTTCAATGTAGATCTTATTTACTTTTGGCAAAATCTGTTCGGATCTGATTCAGTACCTTTTGAGACCGGTGAGAAGACACTCGAAGTCGCTTACGCTAGAGCTTGGCAAGTATTTGCTGACTTCGAAGAAGTCTCAGATCTCGTAGCGGCATTCTATTTGTACTATTTCTTGTTTGATGTGGGGGGTGAAGTATTCGACTGGCAGAAGTACGCAGACACAATACACTCAGCTCTTGAATCAGCACGAAATGAATTCTACGATGAAGACTCGTTTGCGGATATCATTCGTTCTGACGCTGAACGACTAAGGGATGTTGATGCACATCTGTATGAAGCTTACATTGCGGTCCACAGCATCCTAGAGTTACAACCTCCTTTCCTTAAACAACTAGATGATCTGGAGATGACAGTGCATGAGCGCTTATCATCTCATCTGCCAAAACAATTGATCGATGAAATAGCTGCTGATCTGTCCCGACTATCCTCCGCCTTGAGGGTACACGTCAATTTCATGGGCGTTCCCTCGGCCTTGGAAGCCTACGAAGGCACGAGATCGCAACCAAGTGCAGAAGAGGCGCTCCTAGCCCAAGAAACGGCCTTTGGTGAATTCGAATGGGTAATTTTTGGACTCAACCAACAAACATCTGTTTCCGTGATTGAGCAAATATTCTGGAATCAAATTAACTCAGACTGGGAAAAATTAGTTGCCGTTGCAACTCTGCCAAAGAATCCTAGATATTCAGAAATACAAGGGAAGTGGTCGACACTATATGAAGCAATGGAGGCGGAGATTGACCGCGCTGGGGACTCACGTACTTCAGATGAAGAATTAGCCACCGTAGTTGCGGAATTTCAATCGCGAGTTCTATTTGGCGGCAGGTACTTTGGTAACTGGAGTAGGTACGACTATATGGCATATGACGCATATGAAGCGTTTCAGGAATCGATAAGCGAGTCATGCCGGACACCTTCCTAGAGCTCTTCCGAATAGATGTAGAGACTCAAATGTTGAAGAGTGTGGCAGTATGAAGTTCAGCTTCGGATTTCCGCTAATGGCCCATCCGCAGAACCCCGAGTTCTTGACCGCGGAGGCCATAGGCGAATTCGCCCGGGCGGCGGAGACGGCGGGGTTCGACTCCTGCTCGCTGACCGAGCATCCCCTGCCCAGCGACCCCTGGTTGGCCAGCGGAGGCCACGACGCCCTCGACCCGTTTGTCGCGCTGGCGGTGGCGGCTGGCGCAACCACACGTCTGCGGCTGCTGACCAACCTGACCCCGCTGCCCTATCGCAACCCGGCCATCCTGGCCAAGACGGTGGCCACCCTGGACCGGCTCAGCGGCGGCCGGGCCATCCTCGGAGCGGGAGTGGGCTATCTGGAATCGGAGTTCGAAGCGGTGGGCGTGGACTTCGACCAGCGCAATGCCCTGTTCGACGAGAGCCTTGAGGTCATGCGGCTGATCTGGTCGGGCGAGACGGTGAACTACCGGGGGCTCAACTTCACCATTGCCAACAGCACTGGCCTGCCCACCCCGGTGCAGTCTCCGGTGCCGGTGTGGATCGGAGGCAATTCCAAGCTCTCCCGCCGCCGGGTGGCCGAGAGGGCTCAGGGGTGGATGCCCATGCCCAATCCAGCGGCTCTGGCCTCGCGCCGCCGCTCGGCCCACCTGGAGACACTGGACCAACTGGCTGAGATGATCGCCTATCTCCACGACCACGCCGCTTCGGTGGGCCGCACCGAGCCCATCGACATCAAGTACATGGATATTGAAGTCGCAGCGGTGGGCACGCCGGGTTGGAACCCCGATCAGCACAGGGAGAACATCGGGACCCAGGCCGCCGTCGGCGTTACCGGCATGGCGGCCCCTATCGCCGGGGACTCCCGATCGCAGGTTGTCGAGGCCCTCCAACAGTACGGCGAGGAGATAATCGCCTATCGTTAGCGGCATGTTGAGATTCGTTGAGGAGATCCTCCTTCTGCTACTTCGAGAAGACGACGGCAAGTTCGTCAACGTGCCCCAGTCGTCCATGGACCGGGCCATCGCCGGAGCGGTGTTGATGGAGCTGGCCATGGAGAACCGGATCGACACCGATCTGGAGCATTTGATTCTGGTGGACGCCACCCCGGTGGGAGACAGCCTGCTGGATCCGACTCTGGCCGCGATCGCCGAAGGCAAGGAGAGCGACGCCCGCCACTGGGTGGAGCAGATCGCCCAGAAGGCGCCGGAGATCCGGGAGCAGACGCTGGAACGGCTGATCGAGCGGGGCATCCTGGAGCGGCAAGAAGACCGCTTCTTGTGGGTGTTCCGGTCGCGCCGTTATCCGACGGTGGACGGCAAGGCCGAGCGGGAAGTGAAGCTGCGGATCATGGGCGTGCTGTTCAGCAACGAGATTCCCAGCCCGCGCGACGTGGTGGTGATCTGCCTGGCCCACGCCTGCGGAATCTTCAGTGAGCTGCTGTCCAAGCGGGAGCTGGAGCAGGCCACCGCCCGCATCGAGCAGGTGCGCAAGCTCGACCTCATTGGCCAGGCCATGACCCAGTCGATTCAGGACTTCGAGATCTGGCTGGCCAACGCCGCCGCCCAAGGCCGCGGCTTCTTCTAGGGAGCTACCCATGGCTGCGTGGTCGGTTGAGCCGATCGGGGGAGTGCTCGGCGCCCGGGTCACCGGAATCGACTTGGGCCAACCGCTGGGTGACGGGGAGCGCAAGGATCTGTACGAGCTGCTGCTCGAACACCTGGTGCTGGCGTTTCCTGGCCAATCCATCGAAGACACCCACCAGATGGATCTGCTAGCCCCGTGGGGCCAGCCCTACATCCACCCCATCGGCCGGGTGGCGGGCGTGGTGGAGGCCAAGGTGGAACGCATCGTGGACGACGAGGAGCGCCCGCCGTACCAGGACAAATGGCACACCGACGTCACCTGGGACCCCGATCCGCCCATCTTGGGCACGCTGCGGGCCATCGAGATGCCCGCCCGGGGCGGCGACACCTTGTTTGCCAGCATGTACGCCGCCTGCGACGGCTTGTCGGAGACACTGCGGAATCGGCTTGAAGGGGTAACCGCCTGGCACGACATCGGACCAGGCCAGGCGTTCAAGTCCAAAGCCGGCGTCGATTTGTACGACCGCACCAAGGAGCAGTTCCCCGGCGCCGAGCGCCCGGTGATCGCCGTACACCCCGATACCGGCCGGCGCTATCTGAACGTCAACAAGAACTTCACCTGCCACCTGGTGGGATTCGCACAGGCCGAGAGCGACGCCGTGCTCGCCTGCCTATACGAGCACGCCACCCAGCCCAACTACACGATGCGCTATGAGTGGGCCGAGGGCGATGTGGTCCTGTGGGACGAGCGCTGCACCCAGCATTTCGCAGTGGCCGACCATTTCCCCCAGCGCCGGGAGATGGCCCGCCTGACCGTCTCCGCCCCCGCCTGAGCTACTGGCTAGGGGTTTCGTTCCGCTGGCTAGGCTGCGCCAGTGAAGTCCGACGAAGTGAAGTTCGACGACGAGAAGTTCGACGTCGCCGCGGTGGTGGCCGGGGAGTGGACCCCGAGCCGTTACGGGCCCGACGATGTGCTGGGCACCTACAACGAGGTCACTGACCAGAAACGGGCCGACTCGCTGGCAATGCTGGACCTGACGAGGCCGATTCGCACCTATTCGATGGGCGACGGAATCTGGCCGGGGTATCCGGCCTTCGCCGACCGGCAGTTCTCCCAAACACTGGTGGTGGCCGGCTACGACCCCGGCGAGGGCTTCGAGGGGCAGATCGTCAGCGGTACCGAGGGGTTGGGTAAATCAAAGCTGGGCTACTCCGAGGAGCGGGTGTCGTACACCTTCAACATGAGCTCCAAGATCAACGGCTTCACCCACGCCGCGGTGGACGGCACCTTCTACAACGGCCACAAGGGGGCCGACCTGGCCAGCACCGACGGGGTTACCGCCATGGACGTGCCGTCGTGGGGGCCGCCGCTGCTTACCCGGGGGCTGATGATCGACGTGGCCGCCCAGGTGGCTTCGACCACCGGTGATGTGGAGGCCAATCAGGCGGGACTGCCCCGGCTCATGGACCGGCACCGCATAACCGTCGAGCAGATCGAGGGCGCCATCGAGCGCCAAGGCCTGCCCCAGCCCGAACCGGGCGATGCCCTTTGTCTGCGCACTGGGTGGATCAGCCTCACCCGGGAGGACCCCGAGCGGTTCAAGGCGGCCTCGCCCGGTCCGTGGATCGCCGAGAACAAGTGGCTGGCCTCCCACCGACCCGCGCTGGTGTCTACCGACAGCTGGATGTGGGGGGTGTTCGATTTCGAGGCCACCGGCGGCTGGGTGTCGGCCGGACACCAGATCATGCTGGTGAAAGAGGGCATCCGCATGGCCGAGTCGCTGAGCTGCGAAGAGGTCGCCGCCGCGGGGGTCGACCGGTTCGTGTTCTGCCACTCCCCGTTCCGGGCCAAGGGGTCCACATCGTGCTCGTCGCCCCCAATGGCCATTGCCAACCCACCTGGTGCCAACCCACCGGAGGAACCATCATGAGCATTTTGGACGAATCACCCTTAGCCGGAAAGGTGGCCCTGGTAACCGGGGCCAGCCGAGGCATCGGCAAGGGCTGCGCCCTGGAACTGGCCGCGGCGGGGGCCGTGGTCTATGTCACTGGGCGCACCACCGGCGCGGGTCAACATCCGCTGCCGGGCACGGTGGGGTCCACAGCAGAGGAGATAACCGCCGCTGGCGGAAGTGCGGTGGCGGTGGCCTGCGACCATCGAGATGACGACGCGGTGCGGGCGGTGTTCGACCGGATCGCCTCGGAACATGGCCGCCTGGACGTCCTGGTGAACAACGCCTTCATCGTCACCGACGAGCTGACCTCTGGCCTGCCCTTTTGGGAGGTGCCCATCTCCAACTGGGACGACATGATCGACGTGGGCACCCGTTCGGCCTATGTGGCCTCGGTGATGGCCGTCCCCGTGATGATCGGACAGGGCGACGGGCTGATCGCCAACATCAGCTCGTCGGGGGCCGCCGAATACGCCTGGCACGTGGCCTATGGCGTGGGCAAGTGCGCCCTCGACCGCATGACCGCCGACTGTGCCCGCGAGCTCCGCGACACCGGGGTGTCGATGGTGTCGGTGTGGCCCGGCTTCGTACGCACTGAGCGTATTGATATGGCGATAGACGCCGGAGTGGAGCTGCCGCCCAGCTTGGATCTGTCGGCAGCCGAGTCATCCCGGTTCACCGGCCGGGCGGTGACTGCATTGGCCATCGACGCCGGCCGGTCTCGCTACACCGGCCAGGCGGTTACCTCTCGGGACATGGCCGACGCTTTCGGCTTCACCGACGTCGACGGCAGTCTGCCCGCCGGTCCCCTCCACGATCGCACCGGCTAGCCGCAGCCATGACCGCCGTGGAGCCGTTTGCCATCGACGTGCCCGACGAGGTGCTCGACGACCTGAACCGCCGCTTGGATGCCACCCGGTGGTTCGACCCGCTGCCCGGGGCCGGATGGAACGAGGGCACCGACCTGGACTACCTCAAAGAGCTGTGCCGATACTGGCGACACAACTACGACTGGCGGGCCATCGAAGCCCAGCTAAACCAGTTTCCCCAGTACACCACGGTCATCGACAACCAGAATCTGCACTTCATTCACGCCCGCGGCCGCAATCCTGATGCCATGGCCCTGGTCATCCATCACGGCTGGCCCGGCTCCATTACCGAGTTCGCCAAGGTGATCGAGCCGCTGCGGGAGCACTTCCACGTGGTGTGCCCGTCGCTGCCCGGATACGGCTTCTCGGGGCCTACTTCTGAGCCGGGCTGGACGCCCCGGCGCATGGCCGCGGCCTCCCTTGAGCTGATGAGCCGCCTGGGCTACGAGCGCTTCGGCGCCCAGGGCGGGGACTGGGGGGCGATGGTCACCGCCCAAATGGCCCTGCAAGCCCCCGAGCGGCTGGTGGGCATCCACCTCAACTTGGCCATCGCCCCCGAGCCTCCTCCGGGAGCGGTGCGCGACCTCAGCGAAGAGGAGCTGGCCGACCGGGCCGAGGGGCGGTCCCGCAACCGGGTGGAGCGGGGCTACCGGGAGCAGCAGGCCACACGGCCCCAGACGCTGTCGGTGGGGTTGAACGACTCCCCGGCCGGTTTGGCCGCCTGGATCATCGAGAAGTTCCTGGTGTGGAGTGACATCGGCGCCGACAACGACATCGAGGCCAGCTTCACCAAAGACGAGCTGTTGACCAACGTGATGGTGTACTGGGTGACCGGCACCATCGCCTCGGCCAATCGCCTCTACTACGAGACCCGCGTCGGCGGGCAGGGCTCGTCGGCCCCGGATCGCCAGGTGGTGGTGCCCGCCGCCTACGCCCGCTTTCCCGGCGACGGCATCCGGCCGGCCCGACCGTGGGTTGAGTACTGGTACAACATCGTCCGCTGGACCGAAATGCCCCGCGGCGGCCACTTCGCCTCCCTCGAAGCCCCCGATCTGTACATTGACGACGTCACCGACTACTTCAACTCTCTGAGCTGACCCTGTTTGCTTTGGGGGAGGCTCTAGGTGTGACGGGCGGTTGTTCTGCTTAGCTGAGGGAGGTTGACGTGTGGTGAACTTGCCGGCGTGCCCCAGTTGCATGACGTTGATTACACCCTTGAGTACCCCTACACCCGCACCACCGGTCCGGTCATCGGGCCGTTTCTGACCGGGTTGCGCGACGGCCGCATCCTTGGCCAGCGGTGCGGTGACCGGGTGCTGTGCCCGCCCATGGAGTTCGATCCGGACACCTTCGCCACGCTTGAGCCCGACCTGGTTGAGGTGGGTCCCGGCGGGGTGGTGGTGAACTGGACCTGGGTGGCCGAACCCTCGGCCAAACACCCCTTCGACCGGCCCTTCGGCTTCGCCTTCATCAAGCTGGACGGGGCTGACACCGACCTGGTCCACGCGGTGGACACCGGTGGCGACCCCGAGGCCATGAACACCGGGATGCGGGTGCGGGCCCAGTTCCGAGATGAGCGCCACGGTTCTGTCGCCGACGTGTACTTCGTGCCCGAGGGCGACGCTGCCGACCAGGTGATTCAGCCGGGCGAGGAGCCGGTAACCATCACCGAGCACCTCATCGGCCTGCGCATCAACGAACCGCTGTACCCCCACCGGGCCCGGTTCGCCCAGGGGCTGCTGGACGGCAAGATCATCGGTCAGCGCAGCCCGGTCACCGGCAAGGTGTATGTGCCGGGCCGGGGCTACGACAACATGTCCCGGGTGCTTATGAGCGAAGCCGACGAGGTGGAAGTGTCCGACGTGGGCACCGTGGTGGCGTTCACCGAGCTGAACCCGGTGCAGTACTACGGCCAGACCGAGACCGAGCCCTATGTGCGGTGCTCGATTTTGTTCGACGGCACCGACCAGCCGGTGATCGGCATCGACATCCGCGACATGACGGTGGACGAGATGCGGGTGGGGATGCGGATGCGCTGCATCTGGCGCGATCCCGATGAACGGTCGGTGGAGGACATCGACAATCGCTACGGCAACATCCCCGAGACGGTGTACGCCCGGTTCGAGCCCACCGGTGAGCCCGACATTCCCGCCGATGAGTTGAAGGAGCACTCATGGTAAGCCTGGCCGAAGACGTAGCCATCGTTGCGTTCGAACAGACCCCATCCCACGCCCATTTCAACGACAGCGAGCCGGCCATGATCATGCCGTGCGTGAACTCGGTGATCGAGCAGGTCGGGATGGACCGCCACGAAATCGACTTCACCATCGCCGGCAGCTGCGACTACCTGTCGGGGATGCCGTTCGCCTTCGTGATGAACATCGACGCGGTGGGGGCGTGGCCTCCTGTCTATGAGAGCCACGTGGAGATGGACGGGGCGTGGGCCCTGTTCGAGGGATTTGTGCGGCTCCAGTCGGGCGACATCGACACCGTGCTGGTGTCGGGTTCGGGCAAGTGCTCGCCGGGCAGCTATCGGGAGGGGTTCTCGCTCCAGACCGATCCCTACGTGCATGCCCCCATCGGCTTGGACCCCCGGACTCAGGCCGGGTTCCAGGCCCAAGCGCTCATCGCGGCGGGCAAGGCCACCGAGCGGGACTTTGCCGAGGTGGTGGCCCGCAGCCACGCCAACGCCAAGAACAACCCCTACGCCCAGCTTAGCGGCGACCTCTCGGTGGAGGAGCTGCTGGCCGAGCCCTACGTGCAGCAGCCGCTGCGCCGCCTCGACTGCCCGCCCACCAGCGACGGAGCCGCGGCCATGATCATCGCCCGAGCCGACAAGGCCCGGGAGCTGTGCGACAACCCGGTGTGGATCCGGGCCATCGACCACCGGATCGATTCGCACCACCCCACGCTGCGGGACCTCACCGACTCCCCGTCGGTGCGCATCGCGGCCGATCGGGTGGGCCTCCACGACGGTCCGGTGGACATCGCCGAGCTGACCGTGACCTACAGCCCTGAGGAGATCATTCTGCGCGATGCCCTCGGCCTCAACGGCGAAACCACGGTGAACCCATCGGGCGGGCCGCTTACCGGCAGCCCGTTCATGGCGGTGGGCCTCACTCGGGTGATCGAGCTGGCCCGGGCCATCCGCAACGGCAATGGCGGTCGGGGCGTGGCCCACGCATCCAGCGGGCCCGCGCTGCAACAAAACCTGCTCTGCGTCTTGGAAGGAGACAGCTGATGGCTCCACGACCATGTGCGGTATTGGGCATCGGCCAAACCAAGTACAAGCGTCGCCGCGACGACGTGACCTTGGACGGCCTGGTGCGGGAGGCCACTCTGCGGGCCTTGGAAGACGCCGGGGCCACCTTCGATGACATCGACGCCATCGTGATCGGCAAAGCGCCCGACGCCCTCGAAGGGGTGATGATGCCCCTGCTGAGCCTGGCCGACGCGCTGGGTGCCATCGGCAAGCCCATCCACCGGGTGCACACCGCCGGGTCGGTGGGGGCGTCCACCGCCATCTCCGCGGTGAACCTGGTGGAGTCGGGCATGTACGACACCGTGCTGACCATCGCCTATGAGAAGCAGTCAGAAGGCAACGCCACCTGGGCGCTGTCGGGCGGCAAGAGCGGCGGGCAAGGCGCGGGCGGCACGTTCGCCCCTTGGATCCGCAACTACATCGCCCGTTCCCAGGCGCCCGAGCACATCGGGTGGATGGTGGCGGTGAAGGACCGGCTCAACGCCCTCAAGAACGAGTACGCCCACTTGCACCTGCCCGACATCTCCGTGGAGAAGGTGCGGGAGTCGCCCATGCTGTGGGACCCTCTCCACTTCCTGGAGTCGTGCCCGTCGTCAGACGGGGCCGCGGCCATGGTGTTGGGCAATGACGACATCGCCAAGAAATCAGGCCGCCCGCCGGCGTGGGTGATCTCCCACGCCAAGCGCACCGAGTTCGGCCAGTTTCCCGGGCGCGACACGGTTCGGCCCCAAGCGGGGGTGGAGTGCTCTGAGGCCCTCTATCGCAAGGCGGGAATCACCAATCCCCGAGAGCAGATCGACTGCGCCGAGCTGTATGTGCCGTTCTCGTGGTATGAGCCCATGTGGCTGGAGGGGCACCTCATAGCCGAGGAGGGCGAGGGATGGAAGATGACCGACGCCGGCGACACCGAGCTGGGCGGGTCGTTCCCCGTGAACATGTCGGGCGGCGTTTTGTCGTCCAATCCCATTGGGGCGTCGGGGATGATCCGCTGCCTAGAAGCGGCCAACCAGGTGCGGGGCACCGCCGGTGAATACCAGGTGCCGGGGGCCAAGATCTCCATCGGCCACGCCTACGGCGGCGCCGCCCAGTACTACGCCATGTGGATGGTGTCGTCTGAGCTGAACCCGGAGCTGTAGCGGTGGCCGGCATCACCGACGGCCGAGTGGTGGTCATCACCGGAGCGGCTCGAGGTCTGGGCCGGGCCCACGCCCTGGAATTTGCCGCCGAGGGTGCCAGGGTGCTGGTCAACGACCTGGGGGTGGAGCGAGACGGCTCGGGCGGCGCGTCTGAGCCCGCCCAAGAGGTGGTGGCTGAGATCCGGGCCATGGGGGGCGAGGCCGAGGCCAACGCCGCCGATGTGGCCGACTGGGATCAAGCCGAGGCCATGATCGCCCAGGCTGTAGACACGTGGGGCCGCCTGGACACGCTGGTGTGCAACGCGGGCTTTTTACGCGACCGGATGCTGGCCAACATGAGCGAATCGGAGTGGGACGCCATCATGAGAGTCCACCTCAAGGGGCATTTTGCTCCCGCCCGCCACGCGGTGGCCCACTGGCGGGACCGGTCCAAGGCCGGCGAGTTGGTTCAGGGGCGGGTTATCAACACCAGCTCGGGCGCTGGCCTGTTGGGCTCCATCGGCCAGGGCAACTACGCCGCGGCCAAGGCCGGGGTGGCGGCGCTGACCATCCAGCAGGCCGCGGAGTGGGGCCGCTACGGGGTGATGGTGAACGCCATCGCCCCAGACGCCCGCACCCGCATGACCGCCGGGATCATGTACACCGAAGATGTCCCCGAAGGGTGGGACGAGAAAGACCCGGCCAATGCGTCGCCGCTGGTGGTGTGGCTGGGGTCGGATGCCTGCGATGTGACCGGCCGGGTGTTCGAAATTGCCGGAGGGGCGCTCAACGTGTGCGATGGCTGGCAGCACGGCCACGTGGTTGATGTGGGCCGCAAGTTTGTGGCTGCGGAGGTGGGTGAGGCGGTGCGCGCTTCTATTACGGCGTCGCCTGAGCCGGCACCGGTGTACGGCGCCTAAGCCATATCATCCCCCGGCAGACTGGCGGGGAATTAGCTGGGAATCTCCCTGAAGGGGACGCCTTTGTCCACTCGGATGTCGGGGGGTAGGCCCAGCACTTTCTCGCTGATGGTGTTGCGCTGGATGTTGTCGGTGCCGCCGCCGATGCGCGACGCCCACTGACCTAAGAACTCGTATTGCCAGCGCCCCTCTTCTCGGGCGCTGTCGCCGTGGAGCATTCCCGAGGCCCCGCTCATGGCCATCACCAAGTCGCCCATCTGCTCGAAGTGCAGTGAAATGGCCAGCTTAAGGGTGGAGCTCTCCGGGCCGGGCAGCTCTCCCCGGCTGGCCGCGGTCCGCACCCGGTACCCCTGGTACTTGAGGATCTCCATGCGGGTGTAGGCCTTGGCCAACTCTTGGCGGGTAACCGGGTCGCGGTCGGTGCCGGTCTGCTGGGCCAGCTTGGCCAGCTCGTTGAAGCGGGTCCGGGCGTTGGAACCCCCGATCAAGGCCCGCTCGTTGGACAGAGTGGTCATGATCGGGCCCCACCCGGTGTTGACCCCGCCCAGGATGTTCTCGTGGGGGATCCGCACATCCGACAAGAACACCTCGTTGAAGTGGGCCGCGCCGGTGATCTGCACCAGCGGGCGCACTTCGATGCCGGGGGTGTTCATGTCGACCAGGAAATAGGTGATACCCCGGTGCTTGGGCTGGTCGGGGTCGGTGCGGGTCAACAGGATGCCCCAGTCGCTGTACTGGGCGCCCGAGGTCCACACCTTCTGGCCGTTCACCACCCACTCGTCGCCGTCGCGCACCGCGGTGGTTCGCAGTCCGCCGAGGTCGGAGCCGGCCACCGGCTCGGAGAAGAGCTGGCACCACACCTCGTCGCCCTTGAGCATGGCGGGCAGGAAGCGCTCCTTTTGGGCGTCGGTGCCGTGGGCGATGATGGTTGGGCCGGCCATGCCGATGCCCACGGAGAACACGCCGGTGGCTGCCACCCGCTTGGCCTCCTCCTCTTTGAATATGCCTTCGTGGATGCCGCTCAGGCCCATGCCTCCGTACTCAGTGGGCCAGGTGATGGAGCCCCAGCCGCCGTTGTATTTGGTGCGCTGCCAGGACTTGCAGCGGTTCACATAGGCCATCTCGACATCCGGGTCGGAGATGGTTAGGGCGGTTTGGTCGCGGGCGCCGCCGCCGTCGGCGGGGAGGTTGGCGTCGAGCCAATTCACGCACTCGGCCCGAAAGGCGGCTTCCTGGGGAGTCTCGTCGAAATCCATGCCGCGTTGATGGTAGCCAGAGGGTTCTTGGCAGACCCCACCGGACAGCAGGGCAAACAGCAGCGCTTTCCACCATTCGGGCTCGACAGTTCGGGGATGGTTCAATGATGGCCGTGAAATTCTCCATGATCTTCGAAGCCCAGATGGCCGATCCGTCCCGCGAGATCGAGCAGCAGGTCATCCGCGACTGCGTGGAGCAGGCGGTGCTGGCTGAGGAGGTGGGTTTCGACCGGGTGTGGGCGGTGGAGCACCACTGCCTGAAGTGGTATGCCCATATGAGCGCCCCGGAGATCTTTCTGACCTGGGTGGCGGCCCGCACGTCCCGTATCCGGATTGGCCACGGGGTGGTGTGTATGCCGTTCGGCTACAACCATCCGCTTCGGGCTGCCGAGCGCATCGCCATGCTGGACGTGCTGTCGGGTGGACGGCTGGACGTGGGGGCGGGCCGGGGGGCCACCCTCCAGGAGATGTCGGCGTTCGGAGTGAAGCCCGAGGACACCTATGCCCAGGTGGAGGAGTCGCTGCGGATCATCTCCAACTGCTGGCGCGAGGACGAGTTCGAGTGGGACGGCCTGCTCGACATTTCGCCTCACCCGATTCTGCCCCGGCCGGTGCAAGACCCCCATCCGCCGCTGTATCTGGCCTGCACCAAGGTGGACACCGTGAGGCTGGCTGCCGAGTTGGGCATTGGTGCCCTGGTGCTGGGGTTCGCCGGTGCCGACGAGATCCGGCTGATGAAGGAGACCTACGACGAGGCCATCGCCACCCGCACCGGGGAGCGGTTCGTGAGCGACCATCCCAACAACTGGTTCTCGGCGCTGTGCCCCACCACGATCCTTGACGACCGGGACGAGGCGTTCCGCATCGGGGCCCGGGGCCAGCGGTTCTTCGCCGAGGCCATCATGCACTGGAACCTGGGCACACCCCCGCCTCGGGCCGGCTCAGCCGACGAAGACACCGCGGCGGCCATCGACGAGGCGGTGGGCAACGTCCACGCCAAGATCAGCGAGATGAACATCCCGCTCAGCCCCAACGCCACCAGCACATTCAATGTCGAGCACGCCTACGGCAACTACGAGGATGCCATCCGCTATGTGGGCGAACTCGAGGCCATCGGCTGCGACGAGATCATGTGCATGATCCAAATGGGCACCATCCCCCAAGAGGTCATGCTAGAAACCATCCGCCAATTCGGCCACCACGTAATCCCCCACTTCCGCGCCAAGGAATAAGCAGCAGTTCCGGCTTAACGTGTCTTGGAGCCGATCTGGATTGGGATGACTGTCTCTCCCTCGTTGCCTTCAAAAACGGCGGCAATCCGCAGCGAGGCGCCAAGTCCCTGTACATAGTTGTCGAGGGTGGAGATCAAGATGTCGTTCCCGCGCTCAAACTGGGAAACGGCAGATTGGGTGATTCCCATGGCCTCGGCCAGATCAGTTTGAGATAGCTGGAGAATTCCTCGTACTTCCTGGAGCTCGATCTCGGCCAAGGTTTCCTTGCGGAGTTCAGCGAGCCGCTCAACGGCACCGGGCCGGGCAACTACCTGTTGATGAAGATGGTGGTAACTCTTGGTTGATGGCATTGTGGTGTTTCCATTGGTGTTGGTTGTGATGGTCAATTGGAATTTGGATCTTCTAGCAGTCCTTCCTCGGCTAGTTCCTCAAGGTAGGTGTCGTACAGGTCGTCGGCTTGGGGGATTGCCCAGCGGTACCACTCGTCCCACTGGCCTGTCTTGTTCCCACCGAGCAATAAGATCGCATGTCGCCGCGGGTCGAAAGCGAACAGGACTCTTAGAGCACCGTCTTTGGAGGCCCGGAGTTCCTTCATATTGGAATGGCGAGAACTCTCGATCTCGCCGACTACGGGACGCTTGAGGTTTGGGCCTCGTTCTTCCAGCAGCTTCACACGGTCGTCGAGTGCCTCTTGTTGGTCCTGGGTGAGCCCATCCCACCACTGCCCGAACTCGTCGGTGTACTCGACCTCCCACACCATTGCAGTATAAGCACTTACTTATAGAAGTCAACACTAATATTCCATCCCGCATTCATCCGGAAGGGATGGCAGCGTGGTCAAGCAGATTGCTCCAGGTAGAGTCGGCGAAAGACTGTTCAAGTCCTCCAGTGAGGAGTCCCGAACATGCAAGACCAAGCCGCCATCGCCGCATGCATTGGCGAGTTCATCAACCCCAAAGCAGTGCGCAAGTCCCTGCGCAAGCATGTAGAGCGGTTGGCTGAGATCCTCCACGACGGAGAGGAGGTTCGCGGGGCGGTCATGGGAATGGTGGATGGCAGCACGAGAATTCGCTTGGTCATAGTGACAGACCGACGCTTTGTTTCTCTGGCGCTGCGCGTCGGAGGTGCCACTGAGCACAGCATCCCACTCGGGGAGGCGGCGTCGGTATCTGCAAGCACCGGAATGATGCAGGGGTCATTGATGATCTCAACTACCGGAAGCGGACCGGGTATCGCGTTGAAGACTGTCACCAAGAAGCATCTGGAGGCATTCACCGCTGCCGCTAACGACGCAATAGCCGACGCCAGACAGCCGTAGCACTTCCAAGATCGCAGCCCTCGGCTGATCTTGCGGTGGTTCAGGCACCTCATCAGGGCATTTGTAGCGCGCAGGACATTTGTAGCCAAGAACTGTCACACCTTCTTGCTAGGTTGCAAGCGCCTACGTTTGAAGCAATCGAAGGAGAGGGCTTTATGACCCCGCTGACCTTGGGCATGCTGCGAGCAGCTTGCGATGAAGATGCCACTGACGGTGCGATCGTGTTGGATGCGGCGCTGGAACCCGTCGGTGGCCACGGAACGCCGATAAACCCTGCCATCTACGAGGGTGGTCGATACCAGCACGACAGAAGGTGGGACAGCTCTGACGCGACTGAGCCGACTGCTGTGATCGTGATCGACAATGTGCCTTCACAGGCAAACCGATTGGAAGCGGCCTTAGAGGCCACTGCCGATGCAACTGGGATCCCTCGACTTGTGCTTGATCTCAACGGGGAAGAATTTGACCATCTTCCTCCGCATCTGCCTCGCAGTCTGTCCAGTTTGCGATGGCCCCACCGCAATGCTGATGCGTATCTGCGCGACGGCCTCTTGGACAGCAGTCCATTTGCCCAATCCGTGACCGGGAGTTCGATCATTGGGGCGTCTGCTGCCTCGGCAGGAGCTTTGGTGGCCTGGTTTCCCCAAGCGCTCATCTACGGCTTCTGGCAGTCGCATCTTGGCAGGAAGCGGACTCAGGCAAAGCATGCCCGTGCATGGGTGTCGGAGATTGTTGGCTGGGCTCCGGCAACCGGCGGCGGGGCGGACGGGCTCACCCGCACTCTGGGCGTCAAGGGTGATCCCCTGAATATCGGTGATGTTGGAACGGCCATGCCAGAAGTAGATGGCGATCTGCTGGCTGGTTGGAATCTCGACACGGACAAGAGCGCTGGCGAGAAGGCCAAGATGTCGTCTCTAGGGCACGGTCAGGTTCCATTTAGATCTGGCGATGAGGCCCTCGCGCCGGTTTCGTTCCGCAAAATCACCCAGAAGGCCACTTTGTCGTTTCCGCAACTTCGCCGGATTCGACTTGGGGACAGCTATTCCTATGAGCAAGATGCTGAGGCTCGGACGCTCGTCGCTGCCCTTGCTTTGCACGCGCATCAGTCAGCGTTCGGACGGGCATTCGCACTCCGTTCAGGCACTGACTTGGTAGTGGCAGAGAGTGAAGCGCGCCTGGACTCGAAAGCAATAGCCATCGACGACTCCGCCAGTCTGGTGGGGGAAGCTCTCGAAGCTGCTCGATCCACAGGTGTCCCAACGGAAGGTTGGGAGACGGAACCGATCCATCTGACTCCGAACAAGGAGTTGTCTAAGGCGATTCGAGCGACCTGGCCGGACCTCGATGGGGCGGAGAGATAGAGTGCTTGTCTTCAACGTTGAGCTATTGCACGGCACTTACCGCGCAGACCCTGACGGTTCTGCTCCAACCGGGCGACAAACCCATGGAGAATGGCCGCCATCACCAGCCCGACTCTTGGCAGCGCTGATTTCGGCTGACGGCACAGGCCACCAATCCAGACGTACTAGCGGTGCTGAGCTGGAGGTTCTGGCCGCAGCAGACCCACCCGTCATTCATGCCGACCCCAATCCAATTCACCAGCGACTTGTAGAGCGCTATGTCGCTGGGCAAGAACGAAAAAGTGGTGAGCAGCAGCAGGAGTATTTGGCGCGCAAGGGTGTTCTGGTCCGCCCAGGGGTCAGGGTGGCTCCGCGCAATCCATCCGTCAGGTTCTTCTATGACATCCAAATTGGCGACGACGAATTGGCCGCCCTTGAGTACAGGGCTGCACGCGTTGGGTACCTGGGGTGTGCTGATTCGCCGGTTAATCTCACCGTTTCTCGTACTTCCCAAATTGATGCGGACGGTACTGAGGATATGGCATGGATTCCCGACCCTGAGGGCCACGAGATGGTCAACATCCACGCAGCCGGTGATGTTGCCCGATGGGCGGCCGCATTTGAAGCTTGGTCAAAACAGGGGGCCACAAGAAGCCAAACTCGCCGATATCAGCCTCGGTCCATGTATCGGCAACCAGATACCGCTGTTCCCAAGCCAGACCAGGGTGGAGTTCGAGTATGGCTGCATTTTCAAAGGCCAGTCTCAGGCCGTAGAGCAGCCGTAGTTGCCCATGGCCTCAAACAAGCTGCACTGGCTCGATATCAAGAACATGGTGGGCCACCGGCTTGGTTGCACGGACATGTGAGTACCGGGGCCGACTATCAACTAGCTCGGTTTCTGGTGCTTCCCAATGTTGGACACCCCCACTCCGACGGGAGAGTCCACGGAGCCGCAGTCTGGGTGCCGGAGGGGGTTGAAGAGTCCGAAGCCCGCAACCTGGCGAATTCTCTGCACTCCATAGAGTCCTTGTCGCTTGCCGACGGCAAGACAATCACAATCGACCGGTCTCATGGAGGATGGACCACCAATCCTCGCCGGTGGACGAGTCCAGCCCGGCGATGGGTGACAGCGCTGCCAGCAGTGAGCGATCGGCATCAGAGAATTGACTTTGAAGCAGTTGTCCGCTGGTGTGAACAAGCCGGTCTCCCCAAGCCGATTCAAGTTCGAATCAGTCGCAAGCCGCTTGTGCCAGGGGGCGTGGATCTGCACCCTACAGAGACCCGTCGACCTGGACACACACAGACCCGTCCTTATGCCCATGTGGAGCTGATCTTTGAGGATCTGGTTGGAGGGCCAGTCGTAATCGGAGCTGCTCGAAGCTATGGGCTTGGACTCTGTGTTCCTTTTGATTCAGTAGATGCTCCAACATGAGTCTCCCCGAATGCCCAGCATTTGGTGCTTGGTACCGATCAATTCATGAGCGTGATCCATTTCCCTGGCAGGCGCGGTTAGCAAAGCAGGTTTCAGAGACTGGGGAGTGGCCAGGCTTGATCGGGATACCAACCGGTTTAGGGAAGACTGCCTGCCTAGATATTGCGGTCTGGGCATTGGCCGACCAGGCCGACAGAGAGCCACGAGATCGTACTGTCCCCACCAGAATTTGGTGGGTAGTGAACCGCCGGATTCTGGTCGACGACACCTATCGACATGCGTTGAGGCTGGGAGCGCTTCTTGACAACCCAGTGAGCCCTCGAACCATCAGTCTTGATGGAAGGGACCTTGCGATTACCGGCCTCCCGAGAGAAGCGGCTTCAACAGTAGAGGCAATGGCTGCCCGACTACGAGAGGTCGCTGGGGTTGGGCCGCCCCTGCAAGCGCTGCGTCTCCGCGGCGGTGATTCCCACAACAGACCTGGCCACTCTGCACAGCCGGCAATCGTTTGCTCCACAATCCCCATGTTTGGCTCGCGAGTGCTGTTCCGGGGGTACGGTTCATCGAGGTCAATGCGGCCGATCGACGCCGCCCTCGCGGGGACCGACAGTCTTGTCTTGCTTGATGAGGCTCACTTGGCTCAACCGCTTCGAGTGCTTCTTGACGCAGTCAGCGAAGTTGGGACGTTCGGAACTGGTGCTGAACACGTGCTGCCGACCAAGAGGAGGACCCCTGTAGTTGTCGCCCTCACCGCGACTGGCGAGGATTCAAGTGGTCGGTTCGATCTCGACAAATCTGACTACGAACACGAGGAGATAAGGCGGCGACTTGGGGCAGCAAAGCCGCTGAGCATTTCTGAAGTTTCCCAACGGGACACGGCTAAGGCCGTTGTAAGCGCAGCAAAGGAATTGGTCGACTCACTTGCTGGAGAGAACTCATGCGGGATTCTGGTTTTCGTCAATACACCCAAGACAGCTCTCGCAGTAGCAAGTGCGATGAGATCACGCTACGACTGTCAAGTAGTGGTGGCTACCGGGAGAACTCGGGGTGTTGAGGCGAAAAAGGCGATTGAAGCGATCACTAACCGGATGTCGGCAGGGAGATCAACAGATCGGTTTGATGACCTGGACGGAAAACACCTGATTGTGATCGCTACGCAGACCCTTGAGGTAGGGGCCGATCTTGACGCTGACTACATGATCACGGAGGCATGCGGTATTCGATCACTGGCTCAGCGTCTCGGGCGCCTAAACCGATTAGGGAGACGCGACCATGCCCGAGGGATCTATTTGCATGTCGAACCCAAAGACATCAAGTGGCCCGTTTACGGGGATGAACCCGTCGGGGTGCTCAAAATGCTGGACGCTGCCCGCGACTTCGACGAGACAGTTGATATGTCCCCGGGCAACATCGGAGCGGTTCTGGGAGATTTGCAGCCTGAAGAATCGGATTCCCCCGTCCTCGCTGAAGCGTTGCTCTGGGAATGGGTCAAGACGTCCGCACCGCCACCCGGAGAAGCGCCCGTAGAACCGTTCTTTTCAGGATCGCTCGAAGAGGGTTGGGATGTTGAGGTCGTATGGAGAGCACATGTTCCCCAGATTGGGCACAAGATCTGGCCTCGGATTTCATCAGAAGAAGTGGTCTCGGTCTCCGCCTCGGAGGCTCGGAGGGAACTTGGAGGCTCCAATTGCGTCAGAGTTGGCCCAGATCAGGCCTCCGCCGAGCAGATTGCAGTGGGTGACAACGGTGAGCTCGTCTTGCGGCCAGGAGACACCGTCGTGGTCGCCAGTCAAACCGGCAAGCTCGACCCCGACGGCCATTGGGATCCCGCCTGGGAGAACCTGGCTATGGATGCATCCATCCTTGCCAATGGCCTCGTTGCATCCAACAGGATGCTTGAGGGTCTGTATGACAATGTGCCGGACGGGCCCAAATCCGCAATGAGGAGCTTGGTCGCACTTATCGACTCCAGGGCATCGGAGCCAGAGCCAGAAGAGGTTTCGCTTGCGGCCCACAGACTCTGCGATGTTCTGGAAGGAAGCGCCGCGCCCCTTCCCTTCGCTGCCGAACAGTGGAAACAGTTTGTCCACAGGTTGAGGAACGGCATTGTCCACCGGAATCCTCGACACGCTGTCGTCAGGCCAGCTGGTGAGGCACCTCGTCTACCTGTTTACTTTTGCTACGAACAGCAAGGTAGCGACACGCATGTCAGCTTTGATGAGTATGACGAACTATCCACAGCCGATGCCGTGGGCCTGGAAGCTCACGGCGACGACACCGCAGTGCAGGCTGGTCGCATTGCAAGAGCTGTCGGATTCACATCAAGGATTGTTGAGGTCGTTGAACGTTCGGCTCTGATTCACGACATCGGCAAAGCCGACATCCGGTTTCAGAATTGGCTCGATCCCAACCAAAGCCGCTCAGAAGTAATGGCGAAATCAAAATTGCAGAGGTCGCAATGGGAACGCAACCGGGCAGCATCCGGCTGGCCTAGAGGAGGCCGTCATGAAGAACTGTCGCGCCGGTTGGCACATGCCTGGCTTGCCCAAGGTGGCCACGATTTGAGAGAGGTCGAGCAAGCACTCCTGATGCACTTGGTCGTAGCCCATCACGGCCGTGGTCGGCCGCTGGTACCGCCAGTCGGAGACTCGACTGGTACCAACGTCACTTATCAGATTGACGGGCATAATGTGACCGCCGACGCTGATCTATCGACGGTGGACTGGAGCCAACCCGCCAGATTTGCCTCGTTGAATGAGATATACGGCTTCTGGGGGCTCGCCTTGCTGGAAGCCGTCGTTCGTCAATCCGACCACCTCGTTTCGGGGGCGGCCCAAAGAGCAATGGAGATCCGATGACGAGCGCTCTCGCACGAGAATGCCCTGGACTTCCCGCAGAGTGGGTCAACGGCTGGCTTGCTGCGGTGGGGACGACTGTCCTTGATCCTCAAATCAAACTCAGTTGGACTTCTGGTCCGTCTCCGATAGCTGTGCTCCACCATCCCCACAGGGAGCCAGTTGCCGCTCTTTCTCGAGCGTGGCCTCACAGGCAGCGCCTCCAAGACATGCCCCTGGCAAGAGATTACGAAGGGAATGCCGCTCTGGTGCGGCAGGTGCCTGTCGAGACCTTCGTTGAACGCGTCGACCTCAGTCGAGGCCATCCAGATGCCTGGACATTGACTTCTTCGCTAACCGATCTCGCCATCGATTCAGGGAAAGCGTCTCACGCCCCTTTCGACCCCGCTGGTCCTGGTCCCACCAAATGGCTTCATCACCGATTGTTGAAGACCTATGACCACGTCATCCAGGAAGACTTGGACGAAGTCGCCAATGCCATCGAGAATGCAATCGAGGGCATCTCGATTCCTGTCAGCGACAACGGCCTTGGGTTTGACATATCTCGACTCCCAGACCGAGCACGGGAAGGTGTTCCGAACATGGTCGACCCCGTAGTAGAAGTGTTTGCCTTCTTTGGCCTGGCACTTCTGCCCGTTAGAGGTGATGGCGTACGAAGACGATACGAGCGCGTAAGGCAGCGAGGCCATGGCATAGGTGGTCGTAGCGAGGGTGTGTTTGTGTGGCCCGCATGGAGCCAGCCGCTTGATCGCTGGGGCATTGATGCCCTCCTCGACGCATGGCACTTGACATGGAGACCGCAGAAAGTGGGCGATGTCTTGCAGTGGCGTACTCGTCACATCGATTGGACCAGGCTAGGAGTTCACGCGGGCTGGGTCACCAGGCCCTACCGGCGCTCTGCTAGTGCCGATAGCACTCGAGGTTTCGGCAGCGAACGCCTCCAACCTACTCAGTCGCCGTCCTCGGCATAATCGACAGTTTGAACTGCGGTTGCCAGACAATGGGGCTTGCCAGACTTCATCATTTGGATGAAGCGTGGATTGTCTGACCCGCACTCAAGGGGTTGCGCAAGAGCGATATTGTTCCAATCGGGCACTTCTCGAGTATTTGAGAGCGCCCAGTGAACCTTGACAACCGAACAGGAAATTGGCCCATCCCAATTCCTGCTACCCATTCCCTCAGTCACGAGTGCCAGTCATTTGCATTGGGATTCAAAATAGAGAAGCGTCGCCGGGGGTAACCCCTCCGGCCCTCATTGAACGGTGTGGACCACGGGCAGCAGGGTCATCTCGTTGTTGTGGGTATTGCCGGGGCTAACCCCCCGGCCCTCATTGAACGGCGTTCATCGCCCTCGTGAGCAGCTCGACAATGGCGTTGTCGCTGGGTGTTAGCCCCCGGCCCTCATTGAACGAACTGGCGGCTGATCGCCCGCGAGAACTTCCTGTCCGCGTGTCGCCGGGGGTAGCCCCCGGCCCTCATTGAACGACCTCGGGTGGCTCCGCCCCCGTATCAGCGAAATAGGTGTCGCCGAGGCTTACCCCCCCCGGCCCTCGTTGAACGAACCGCAATTTCCTGCTCAACGACGGTCGACCCGGTTGCGTTGCCTGAGATTTTCCCTCTGGCCCTCATTGAACGTGCTCGCAGGGTGTCACCGAAGCGGCAAATAGGTAGCGTCGTCGGGGGCAAGCCCCCGGCCCTCATTGAACGAGCCAGTATTCGTCGCCGTGGTAGCACTCTGCGCGGGTGTCGCCGGGGCTAACCCCCGGCCCTCATTGAACGAACGCCGCCGAGCACAACGACCGCACCGAGTGGCAGGTGTCGCCGGGGCTAACCCCCCGCCCTCATTGAACGGAAGTGACCATCACGATGGGAAGCGGATCGTAAATGGTGTCGCCGGGGCTAACCCCCCGCCCTCATTGAACGTGAACCTTCCCGTTCGCAGCGTCCCACCAGCCGTTCCCAAGTGTCGCCGGGGGTAGTCCCCCCCGGCCCTCATTGAACGCCGTTTACCGCCTTTGTTACCGCGTCCGCCACCGCTTAGTTGCCGGGGCAATCCCCCCGGCCCTCATTGAACGCAGAACCGCACTCCCTGGGTGTCCACAGGGTCTTGCAGGTGTCGCCGGGGCTGACCCCCCGCCCTCATTGAACGCGCTGCATCACGTATAGCTCTCACAACGCGTTTGTGGCGTAGCCGGACGTGGGCGTCCGGCCCTAATTGAACAATGAATGTTTCGAATGTGGATTCTTGCGCGCTGCCCATATTGAATCCAAGGAATTCGATGAGAGACTGAATGGGTCAGGCCAATTCTTATGTCAATTGGGAATTGTCTGCGTTCTGTTTCGGGCCCAATTCAGGATTGGTCTATTCGTAAGTGTGTGTCCACGACGTTAATTCAGACACTCGTTCAGATGTTGCTTCCAAAGCTGCGACTGAGTTTTGAGCAGATATGTACGTGTGTATGGAATTGAGGCTCTAAAGGGTCATGATTTTGCGTCTTGACCACGTTCTGCTCAACAGATTCATGACGGATGTTTATCAAATGACTAGCCAGATTCCAAGAGATACTGTCACAGGTCATTGATATTCTCTTGGACATGGAGTTCGCTGAATCAGCTAGCGCTGTTGCTGGCAAAAACTTAACTGGCGTGAGACCAGGTATGTCAGTTGATGCGTTGCGTGTCGACGTCGGCGAGCTTTCTCTTGAGAAGTTGGATGACCACGTTGAAGAACTCGGTCGAGCACGCTCGCAGATTGAAGGCCAATTGGCCGAAGCTCTGGCCGAGCGAGCTCGGCGGAGTACGCCTCGAGCCGCCTCTGCGGTGTTAAGGGAGCGGGTGTTGGAGTCGGCGGGGCGGGCTAGTTCGGATGTGAAGTTGGCGGTGTCGCTTTCGGAGCAGTTTCCGGCGACGCTGGAGGCGTTGGCTGCGGGCGAGATCACCTCGGGCCATGCTCGGGTGATCGACCGGGTGGCGGGGAAGCCCGACTACCGCACCGAAGAGGTCATCTTGAACGATGCCAAAGCGGTGCCAGCCGATCTGCTTTCTCGCTATGCGTTGCGCAGGGAGCGGGCTGAGGTGCGGGACTACACCAAGTACCAGCAGCAGCACCAAGATCGTCAGGGTTCGCTAACCCAGGAACCCGACGGGTCGTGGAAACTGTATGCCCACTTCGACTACATGGCAGGTCGCCAGGCCAGCATGGCTCTGGCCAAGATGGCTGAGGCGTTTCGCCGGGAAGAGAAGCCTGACAGCAAGATCACGTATTTGCAGCGAAACGCTGACGCACTCTTGCAGTTGATCACTCGTGACGGCCCGCAGCGAGCTGCGCCAGCGTCGCTTCTGATCATTTCCGAATATGACGCCTCCACTGGTGAGCTCGGCCAGCCCCGGCTCGACGATGGGCAGCCGGTGCCTCCAGAGATGTTGGCTCGGTTTGTGGACGATGCCGATGTGTACACAGCGTTCGCCGATGCCAAAGGACAGCCACTCTGGCTGGGCCGGTCACAGCGGTCGGCTTCTTTGGCCCAGCGGCTGATGCTCGCTGCTCGTGATCAGGGATGCATTGGTTGCCGGGCACCGTCTGAACGGTGCGAGGCCCACCACATACAGCATTGGTTAGACGACGGGCCCACGGACATTCCCAATCTCGCCCAGCTCTGCCCCGGGTGCCATCACCTGGTCCACGACTGCGACTGGCAGGTCGATCAAGATCCGTCGGGTCGCAACAAAATCAAGGCCCCTCCGGATCCCTTTCCCGATTTCGGAACCACCACCTACCAGTTGGCCCAGCACAATCCTGTTCTGCGCAATTGAATCTTGGCGCCAGGTGCCATACGTGGCCCTGATGTGAATCCTCAGTGGGCCCCCGATGTCCGACATAGGCGTGTCATGGATTGGCGATGTAACTTTTGGGCGCAGCAACGATGGGGGTTGGCTCGATGATTCGAGGTCAGCTCGAATCTGGAAGGGTGGAGATTGAGTCGAGTCGATTTGGCCGGTGTGGCCGCGGTGGATGTCGAGACGGCTACCAGCAGCCCGAGCAGCGTTTGCCAAGTGGGGGTTGCCGCGATTCTCGACGGCAAGATCCACTCTCGGTCGTGGCTCGTCAAGCCGCCCGGCAACCGGTACGACATCAAGAACGTGGGTATCCACGGCATCACAGCAGAAGACACGGTGTCGTCGCCGGGATTTCCGGAGGTCTGGGCCAAAGCGGTTGATTTCATTGGCGGTCGGACTGTCATTGCCCACAATGCGGAGTTCGATCTGAAGTGCATCAACTCTGCTATGTCCCATTACCAGCGGCCTGAGCCGGCCTTTGGGTCAGTCGGGTGCACGCTGCGGATGGCGCATCTGGTCTGGCCGGATAGGACCAAGTCTTACCGCCTGACCACACTGTGCCAGGAGTTGGGCATTGGGCAGAAAGCCCACGATGCCGGATCGGACGCGGCGGCAACTCTGGCACTGGCCCAGCACTTGGCCGCCGAGTGGAGCAAGGGCACCGCGGTGGACTTGATCCAGGCGTCCAACCGAGGTTGGCGGGAGAGAAGCCAGCAAGCCATGAGGCGAGTTTCCCGAGGCTCGACCAATCCGCCGAGCAGTCGCCAGGTTGACCTTGTGAAGAAGTTGCTGGACGAGCGGGGCATCGACCACCGGCAGGTGATTCCCCTCCTCAAGACCTCCGGGCAGATGTCGGGGCTGATCGATGCGCTATTCGAGGAGAAGAGGGACGCTCACCGGCACGATCTCAACTACCGGGCAAAGTTCGACAGAAAGCTGAGGCGCATAGTCGACGAAGTCTGACCGGTGCCATCCAGAGATCAGCCCGAGCGGTCGGGGCCGGAGCGGAGAATGCGGAACCTCACCAGGCAGCGCTGGTCTTCGACCATGGCTTGGCGGTATTCGTCCCAATCGGGGTGCTCGCCCCGTAACGTGCGGTAGTACTCGACCAGTGGCTCTATCGCATCCGGGCCGGAGATGATCTCGGCCTGGCACTCGATCTGCACCCAGTCGCCGAAGAAGTTGCGGGGGAACACGCACAGCCAGCTTCGGGGATCGCGCCGTAGATTCTTGGTCTTGTAGGCGGTCTCGCGGGTGCTCATCACCACCGTGTCGTCCACCACCGCCAGGGTGACCGGCGACATCTGGGGTGTACCGTCGCGTCGGGCGGTGGCCAATACCGCGTTGGTGTTCTCCCGGACGTAGTCCAAGGCCTTTGCAGAGTCCATGGTGGGATCCTAGAAGGATGCTCTACCAGCGGTTCCAGCGGGTGACCAGCTCCAGGGGCTCGCGGCGGGCGGGGCGGAAGTCGGTGCCGACAGTGTGGGCGAAGGGGATGAGGGCGAGTTGCATCACCTCGTCGTAGGGGATGCCCAGCAGCTCCGCCGCCTCCTGCTCGTAGCAGAGGTGGATGGTGGTCCACACGGTGCCGATTCCCCGCTCTCGGGCGGCCAACATGAACGACCACGCGGCTTGAATCACCGACCCCACGTGGGAGGCCACAGTTACCGGCGGGTGGTCCCACACTCTCCCGGCCAAACACGGGATCAGCATTCCCGGCACCTTGTGGAGGTGCTCGGACAGATGGCCGGCCGAGGCGTACATCTTCTCGTTAGTGGCCTCCAGTTGGGCTGGGTCCTGCACTTCTAGCCGGGGGAGCACGCCCAAGTAGTCGCCGGCCACCTCGCCTGCTCGGCGGTACAGGTCGGCCAGCGCGGCGATCAGGTCGGGCTCGGTGACCACCATGAACCGCCAGTTCTGCCGATTCGACCCGGTGGGGGCCTGCACGGCGATCTCCAGGCACTCGGTGATCAGCTCGGGTGCTACCGGCCGGGAAGTGTCCAGTCGTCGACGCACCGCTCGGGTGGTGGTGAGCACCTCATCGGCACTCAGGTTCAGTTGGGCCATGGCACTGTTTTAGTCAGTCCAAGGGGTATTCATCTGCTCATTCCGCAAGTATCATTCGGCCATGGCACTGGCGCTTGACCGGTATCCGGGCGTCACTTATGACGCCGCCCCTCCTGTGGTCACCGATCTTGAGGAGCTGCGCCTTCTGCGCAAATGGGAGGCGGCCATCGGCTACCGCATCTTTGCGGCCATGCGCTGGGGGCAGACCGGCGATGGCCACATCACCGCTCGCGACCCGATCCTCACCGACCACTTCTGGGTGCTGGGCTACGGCATCCGCTTTGGCGACGCCACCGTCGACAACCTCACCCTGGTGGGCCCCGACGGCCAGGGCGCGGCCGGTCCTCTCGAAAACGGGGTCAACTTCGCGGCCTACCACATCCACTGGCCGATCCTGAACGCCCGGCCCGATCTGGCGTCGGCGGCTCACACCCACACCCCCTACGGCACGCCGTGGTCGGCCAACGTCGAGCTGTTTCGGGCTATCAGCCAGGAGTCGTGTGCCTTCGTGTTCGACCAATCGCTCTACGACGGCGACAACCTCGAGGTGAGCGACGTCGCCGGTGGCGAGGCCATCGCCCAGGCCATGGGCTCTAGCCGGGTGTGCATCCTCCGCAACCACGGCCTGCTCACCGGAGGGCGCTCGCCGGGCGAGGCGGTGGGGTGGTTTGTGGCCGCCGAGCGGGTGGCCGAGGTGCATGTCAAGGCTCCCGACGCCAAATCCATCAGCGACGAAGCCGCTAAAGAAGTAGAGGCCTCGCTGTTCTCGGCAGACAACGGCTGGCGGATGTTCCAGTGGCTGGCCCGCGACCTGGTGCCCGACCCCTCGGTGGTGTTGGGCTGAGCAAGCTCTGGTCAAGGGGGAGGGGGCTAGCCGGAATCCTGTTCGGGGTCGGATCGGGAGGCAAAAGTGGTCTCCAAAGCTGACAGGGCAGCTTGTTGGCCCACACCCAGACGATCGGCTTCTGCGGCAAAGGCCTCGGCGGCGTCGGCCAGTTGTCGTTCCACCACCGAGAACGCCACCGGGGGCTCGTCGACCACGAACGTGCCGGCCCGGCCTCGGCCCTCCATGATTCCTTCCCATTCCAGTTCCCGATAGGCCCGAGCCACCGTTCCCGGGGCCAGACCCAGTTCTGCGGCCAGCGACCGGATGGGCGGCAGCCGCTCGCGGGGCTTGAGCCGGCCCGACGACACCATCAAACGGAGCTGGGCCCGAAGCTGCTCATAGGGCGGGATTCGCGAGCTCTCGTCTATCCAGATCCGCACGTTGACATTGTACTAATGTACTGACTCATAAAGCACAATAACGAAGAAATTTCCGGGTTTTTTCCAGTTGTTGCCTAGTTTGTATTGACCTGATAGCGTCCCCATCGGCGACCAGAAAGGACGGCATCAATGAAGCTCATCACCGCGGTGGTTAAGCCGCACCAGGTCGAAGACATCAAAGAGGCGCTGGCCGAGGTCGGTGTCCAGGGCATGACGGTGAGTGAAGCTCAGGGCTTTGGTCGCCAAGGCGGTCACACCGAGACCTACCGGGGCACTGAGTACAAGGTGTCGTTCACTCCGAAGTCGCGTATCGAGGTAGTAGTGGACGACTCCTCGCTGGCCGCGGCCACCGAGGCCATCGCTGGCGCGGCCCGCACCGGCAAGATCGGCGACGGCAAGATCTGGACTTCCTCGGTGGAGGGCCTCACCCGCATCCGCACCGGGGAACAGGGCGCCGACGCTCTCTGATTCACAGCGCCTCATCCCTTCCAAAACGGTGCTGCACCACCGGCGTTGGTAGCGTCGCGGCTCGGTGCATCTCGACTACACAGACGAACAGCGCGCGCTGAGCGGTGAGCTAAGGGCGTACTTCGCCGGCCTGATGACCGACGAGGTCCGCAAGGCCCTCATGGGGGCTCACGAGACCAGCCCGGTCCGGCTGGAGATCTTCCGCCAACTGGGGCGGGACGGCATGCTGGGCATCGGCTGGCCCAAGGCCTACGGCGGCCAGGGGCGATCGGCCATCGACCAGTTCATCTTCTTCGACGAGGCCCAGCGGTCGGGCTGCCCGATGCCGTTCGTCACCCTCAACACCGTGGGGCCCACGCTCATGGCCCACGGCTCCGAAGAGCACAAGGCCGCCTATCTGCCCGGCATTCTGGCCGGTGAGATCCAGTTCGCCATCGGCTACAGCGAGCCGGGGGCGGGCACTGACTTGGCGTCGCTCACCACCCGTGCGGTGCGAGACGGTGACGAATGGGTGATCAGCGGCCAGAAAATATTCACCTCGGGGGCCAACGAAGCCGATTACATCTGGCTGGCCTGCCGGACCAATCCCGATGCTCCCAACCACAAGGGCATCTCCATCATCATTGTGCCTACCGACAGTCCCGGTTTTTCCCATACCCCGATCGTCACCGTGGGCAACGCCACCACCACGGCCACCTACTACGACGAGGTGCGGGTACCGGTTGCCAACCTGGTGGGCGCCGAGAACGAGGGGTGGAAGCTCATCACCAGCCAACTCAACCACGAACGGGTGGGACTGGCCGCGGTGGGGGCGCTGTCGTTCCAGCTTTATGACGAAGTGGTGGCATGGGCGGCTGACACTCCGGCTGTAACGCTGGCTGGCGACGGGGCCGAGGCTGCGGTGCTGGACCAGGGATGGGTGCAGATGGATCTAGCCCGGTGCCACGCCAAGTTGGAGGCTATGAAGCTGCTCAACTGGCAGATGGCCGCCGCGGTGGCTGCCGATTCGCTGACCCCGGCCCGGGCATCGGCGGTGAAGGTGTACGGCACCGAGGCGGTGAGCGACATCTATCACTTGTTGTTGGGGGTGCTGGGAGCGGGTGCCCACATCCGAGAGGGAAGCCCAGGTGCCTTGCTGGCTGGCCGGGTGGAGGCCGCGGCCCGCACCGCTCAGATCAACACCTTTGGCGGCGGCGTGAACGAGGTCCAGCGGGAGATTGTGGCCTGGACCGGGCTGAAGATGACTAGGGGCGGGCGACGGTGAATTTCGATTTCAGCGAGTCGCAAGAGGCGGTGGCCGCGCTGGCCGAACAGGTGTTTACCGGTTCGGCGGGATCTGACCGGGTGGCCGAGGTGGAGCGCACCGGCGATCGATTCGACCGGGAGCTGTGGGCCGCCCTGGCCGCCTCCGACCTGCTGGGAGTGTCGATTGGCGAGGAGCACGGCGGACTCGGCCTCGGCATGACCGAGACCGCGTTGGTGCTGCGAGAGCAGGGCCGCCGGGTGGCGCCGGTGCCGCTGTGGCCCACCCTGGTGCTGGGGGCCATGCCCATCGCCGAGTTCGGCACTCCGGCGCTGCGGGACCGCTGGCTGAGGGCGGTTGTGTTAGGCCAGGCCGTGCTCACCGGGGCGTTCTCGGAATGGGGGGCCAACGAGGCGCTGTCTCCGTCGGTGACCGCGGCCCGCCGCGAAGACGGGACCTGGGAACTGAATGGAACCAAACCGGCGGTTCCCGCCGCGGGGGTGGCCGATGCCGTAGTGGTGCCTGCCCGCACCGTTGGAGACGGCGATGGCCTAGTGGTCTTTGTGGTTGATCTCAACACCGACGGGGCAGAGGTGACGCTGAGCGAGACCACCAACCGCGAGCTTCACGGCGAGCTAACGCTTAGGTCGGTGGTCGTTGGTGATGAAGCGAAGCTGGACGGCGCCGACGGTCGTTCGATTGTGGAGTGGACCCTGGCACGGGCCCAGGTGGCGGTGGCCGCGGTGGTGCTGGGCTGCTGCGAGGAGGCCACGGCCATGGCTGCGGCCTACACGTCGCAGCGCGAGCAGTTCGGACGCCCGTTGTCCACCAACCAGGGTGTGGCTATGCGGGCGGCAGATTGCTACATCGACAACGACTGCATACGGGTCACGCTGCTTCAGGCCGCGTGGCTCATCGACGAGGGCCGCTCAGCGGCCGAGATCGCCGATGCTGCTGCGGTGGCCAAATGGTGGTCGGCCGATGCCGGCCAGCGGGTGGTACACGCCACTCAGCATCTGCACGGCGGTATGGGTGCCGATGTGGACTACCCCGTCCATCGCTACTTCCTGTGGGTCAAGCAGCTGGAGAACACCTTCGGCGGCGGCAGCCGCCAGTTGGCCGCTATCGGCCGTGGCTTGGCCAGCGCGGGGTAGCTACCAGCCCTTCCAGTTCGGGTCCCGCCGTTCCTTGAAGGCGTTGACCCCCTCGTCGGCGTCCTCGCCGGCCATGAGCACTTCTTGGCCCCATGACTCCATCTCGAACATTGTCTGTCGGCTGGTCTCGAAGCTGCGGTTCACCAGCAGCTTGCTCATGGTCAGGCTCTTGGTGGGCTGGGCGGCCAGCCGTTCGGCCCAGGCGCGCGCCGCGGGCATCAACTCGTCGGGGGGCACCACCCGGTTGATCAGGCCCATGGCCGCGGCGTCGGCCGCGCTCACGTCGTCGCCGAAGAACATCAGCTCCTTGGCCTTCTGGGGGCCGATAAGGCGAGGCAGCAGGTACACCCCGCCGGCGTCGGGCACCAGTCCCCGGCGCACGAACACCTCGATGAACCGAACCCCTTCGGCCGCGACAACCAGATCGCAGGCCACCGCCATGTGGACGCCCATGCCGGCCGCGGTGCCGTTGACCGCGGCGATCACCGGCTTCTCGCAGTCCAGGATGGCCGATATCAGCTTCTGAGCCCCGACCTTGATGCCTCGAGCCACCTCCATGATGGCCCGGTCAGGAGCATCCGGAGGCTGCACTCGTTCGGGCCGGGCCACCCGCAGATCGGCCCCGGTGCAGAACCCCTTGCCGTTGGCGGTGAAGATCACCGCTCGCACCGACAGGTCTTCGCTGATGCGGGCGAACTCGTCGGCCAGGAAGTTCCGCTGGTCGGGGGTGATGGCGTTGTGGGCGTCGGGGCGGTTCAAGGTGAGGGTGCGCACGCCGCCGTCTTGGGCTATGAGAATGTCGCCGCCGAGGACCTCGGTGACGGTGCCACCCTCTTCGTTACTGCTCATCTCGTCGGCTCCTCGTCTAGCGTGGCCGTTCGTGCGCAGGAGAACAACGCCGAACTTCCTGCCCACAAACGCTAGGTGACCGCAGCGGCGGCGCCCCAACCGGTCACAGGGCATCCGGCGATCGGCCTGACCACGCTGGTGATCGCGGCCTCTCTGACCGGGATCGGCCTGTCGATCATGACAGTGGGCTACCCGGCCCTCGGCGAGGCGTTTCCCGGCACCTCCGACCCGACCTTGTCGTGGGTGACCAACATCTTCACCATCGTGGGAGCGGCCACCCTGGTGCCCGCCGGTGTGCTGGCCGACCGGCTGGGCCGCCGGCGGATGCTGCTGGCTGGGACGTTGCTGTTCCTGGTCGGATCGGTTCTGGGTGGGCTGGCCCCCTCGGTGGCGGTGCTGATCGGGGCCCGGGCGGTGCTGGCGGTGGCCTCCTCGATTATCAACACCGCCGCGGTGGCCCTGTTGTTGGCCACGATCCCCGCCAACCGGCTGCCGTTGGCCGTTGGCATATGGGCGGTGGCGGGCGGCACATCCTCGGCGATCGGCCCTCCGGTGGGGGGCTTGGCCATCGAGTGGTTCGGGTGGGAGTGGATGTTCTGGCTGAACATCCCCTTCTGCTTCGTTGTTTTGATCGTGGTGCCGCTGGTGTACCGGGAGTCCCGCAGCGGCGAGACTAAAGCGCTGCCCGACCCCCTCGGTGGAGTGATGGTGGCTGGGGCCACCGCCCTGGTCACCCTGGGCATCGTGCAAAGCGATCCGTGGGGGTGGCTGGACTGGAAGGTGGTGGGCAGCATCGTCGGCGGCCTGGTCGTGTTCGGGCTGTTCGTGCTGCGGACGTGGCACCACCCCAACCCGCTGGTGGAGCTGCGGCTGTTCCGCTTCCCCAATGTCCGCCGGAGCAACCTGGCCATGCTGGTCTTCGCGTCCTCGTGGTTCGGTATGTTCTTCGGCTTCACCGTGATCGTCATCCGGTCTTGGGGGTGGACTCCCATTGAGGGGGGCTTCGCGGTGGCGCCGCTGGCGCTGTTCGCCGGGGTGGTCGGGGTGCTCATCGGCCGGGTGGCGCACCGCACCGGCCATCGCATGTTCATCCTGCCCGGCACCGCAATCTATGTGGGCGGCACCATCATGCTGTGGGTGTTGTTGGGCGATGAGCCCAACGCGGCGGTGTTCGTGGCGGGCATGACCGTGATCGGGGTGGCCACCGGCATGGTGTTCCCCTCGTTGATGGCTGCCGCAGTGGTGGACGTGCCCCCCGACCAGCACTCGTTGGCCTCGGGCATCAACTTCACCTCCCAGCGGGTGGCCACCACCATCGGTGTGGCCCTCGGGCTTACCTTCGCCACCACCGCGGCCTCGGCGTCGGAGGCCATCGACCTGCTCATGGGCATGGTGATCATCACCGCGCTGGTGTCGCTCCCCTTCAGCGCCCGGATCGACACCCGCCCCCGCCAAGCGCAAGGCTGAGGACATGTACATCGCCATCGCCGACACCATCACCCTCGAGGATCCGGGCAACTTCCGCGAGTTCCATGTGTCAATGGACGGCGACGTGGCCGCCGCAGTGGCCGCATTCGATGGCCGGGCCGCAGCCTCAGAACGAGACAACCACCTGTGGATCGACATCGCCTTCGTGCGAGAGCTGGCCGGCGACGCCGCCGACGCCGAGTGGCAGGCCCAGTTCGACGGAATGCTGGCCTACGCCAACTCCAAAGGCTGGATCGACGAGCCCGCCAACCGAGTAGAAGCCCACATCCAGCCCCCGGGCTGATCGCCACCGCACGCGCTAGCGAGAGAGCTGGCCGCTGACCCTCAGCCCTTGAGGGCGGTGCTGAGAGCTTGGGCAGCGGTTGGAGTTCGCTGTTTTAGGCGGTCTAGGAACTCTTGAACGCTGATCGGGGGCTTGCGCAGTTCAGATAGCAGGCGACTGATGATGGCTGGCATTCGCTCGGAGAAGTCCTGGACGAGCATCGCAATTGCTGAATCGGCATTGAGTACTGATAGCCCGAATGGAGCAACTGCTCCGTCGGGGAAATCGCGCAGATTGTTGGTAACGAGTAGGTCGCAGTCGGCATCGACTGCTGCAGAGAGGACATGAAGGTCGTCCTCGTCAGGGAGAGCGACAGGTAGAGGCGTGATCTTGGCGGCAGCCACGCTCGATTCGGGAAATGCCGCGTCGATAGTGGAGATGAGGTAGTCGACTCGGGAGGGCTCGATTCCCCTTTGGTTGGTGAGCACGTTGCGAGTCTCGTTCAGAACTTCGTCGCTCCAGCGAAGGTCGATGAGCCTGGCTTCGGCGATAGTGAAGAAGATGTCTCGGATTTGGGCGTCTACGAGGATGTTGGTGTCGAGGAAGATGCGGGGGCGTCTCAATGGCGCTCAGTCATAGAGGCCAAGTTCTTGCGACGTACGGATGATCTCGCTGATTTGTTCCGAGCGTTGGTGCCGACAGCGCTCGCGGTAGGCGAGCAGATCTGGAGTTGGAATGCGTCGGTGAGTTCCAACTCGGGTGGCGGGCAGCTTTCCCTCGTCTACGAGTTTGACCACTGTGGGCCGGGTGACGTCGAGAAGGTCGGCGGCTTGACCTGTGGTCAATACGGGGGGGAGGGCTTGAAGCTCAACAGCGTGAGCGCCTGGACCCATTCTGAGAAGGTCCACGATGGCCAGCGCGATCTCTCCGGTCACCTCGCACTCCGAGTCCTTTATACCGATTCGCAGAGAAGCCCCGTCGAGTAGCTTCTTGGAGACGGTCTCAGCAAAGTCCGAATACGCCGTTGCGTCTGCTGCGCCGTCGGGTCTTGAGGTGGTCGCGATGGCCATGCAACCAGTCTAACCCTAAACGCAAGAAACGAAAGCAAGTATTGACACTCAGCCCTTGAGGGCGGCGAAGAGTTCGGCGACTAGGGGTTGGGGGGCGCCGTGGAGGGAGAGGTGGATGCGGTCGGCGAGGCCGCCGAAGCGGGATTTGATCTCGGCGGCGGCTTCAGAGGGGGTGCCCTGGACGCTGAGGGTGTGGACCATCTCGTCGTCCCACACGTCGCCGATGTCGCCCCAGCGGCCTTGCTTTGTCAGTCGGTTCAGCTCGTCCTGGAGCTCGCCCCAGCCGTGGGCCTCGAGCACTACCCGGTAGGCGGGGGTGGAGCCGTAGAAGCCGAGGTTGGAGCGGCAGAGCTGTTCCACCCGCCAGGCCTCCGCCTCATCGGCGTCATCTCCGTACAACCCGACGATCACCCCCACACCGAAGGTGAATTCGTCCCGGCTGCGTCCGGCTGCGCCTAGCCCTGCTTCCACCGCGGGAAGCGTCTTGGTGCGCAGGAAGCGCTCGGAGCAGAACGGGTGGATCAAGATGCCGTCAGCGGTCTCGGCCACCATCTTGGTCATCTTCGGGCCCAGCGCCCCGGCCCAGATGGGGGGAGTTCCCCACTCCAGGGGTTCGGGCTCGAAAATCGGGGTGGAGAGCGTGAAGGTGTAGTAGTCGCCCTTGAAGTCGAGGGGATCGCCATCCTGCCACCGGGCGAATATGGCCTTGGTGGCCGCCATCAGCTCTCGCATCTGAGCCACCGGGCGGTCCCACACCGAGCTGTAGCGCTTGGTGATGTGGGGCTTGATCTGCGATCCCAGGCCCAGGGCGAACTTGCCGTCCGACAGCCGATGCAGGTCGAACGACTGGTAGGCCAGGTGCATCGGGCTGCGGGGCAGGGCGATGGCAACGTTGGTGTAGAGGTCGAGCCCGGTGTGCTCGGCCGCGGCCAGCAGCGGGAAGAACACGTCGCGCTGGCCCTCGAAGGTGAACACCCCCTCGACCCCCATGGCCTGGTAGGCCTCGGCTTGTGCCCGGACCCCCGCCAGATCAGCAGATAGCGGCATGTCGATCTTCATGAGTTCCTCCTCGTCTGGCTGCCCACAATTTCGATCTTCATGGCCTAGGCGCTTTCTAGTCGGGGGAACATCGGGAACGGCACTTCCTCGGCGTCCTCCTGTTCCGGGAGGCCGCCGGCGAAGATGGGCCACACCGTCTCGGCGGTGTGGGGGTGGGGGATCGACCAATCGAACTCGTGGTCGATGCCCAGCATGTTGGTGAACGGCCACATCAGACCCCGGAAATAGACATGGGTGCCGTTGCGGACCTTTTCCTCGAACGTCCAGGTGTTCATCAACCGGTAGGCATCGGCCTGGGCTTTCTTGACCGCGGCCAGGATCTCGGGCATTTCTTCCCGGTCCACCGGCACCAGCTCCCCTCCGGGGCGGGGCTCGAACACCGACATAGCTTCCAGCCAGGCCAGGTTGTCGGCCGGAACCGAGAACGTGGTGGACAGATCGTTCACCCGGTTGTGGATGCCGGGTCGGAACACCAGGCCCACCACCAGGTTCTGATAGGGCACATCGGCGGCCACGTGGCTCCACGGGATCCAGCTCTGGGCCAGCGAGGAAAACTCCCGCACGATCATGTGGCGGCCGTTGGGCAGCGGGTACGGGCCGGTGTCGCCGGTGCCCAGCCGAGTGTCCAAGTACAGTAGGAACAGGTACTGCTGGAGTCCGGCCACAAACCGTCGCGCCGTGCGGTTGTCGCTGTCATCCTCCACCGGCCAGGCGGCCTCATACAGGGTGCTTATGATCTCGGGGTCGCAGGTTCGCAGCGTGTCGGCCGCGTCCCAGCAGGAGCGGAAGCCATCGCCCCGCCACGGCTCCACCCAGCGAATCCAGTAGTCCATGAGGAAGCGCACCCTGTCTTCCACGTCGTCCACCTGGGTGGTGAGCCCCATGGCCGACAACTCCTCGAGGGCTCGCCAGCCGCCGAACGGGATGCACACGATGGCGAAGGGGTGGGCGTTGGTGGTCTGGGTTCCCGGTCCCCGCATCTTGGCCCCCAGCTCGGAGGCATCGAGCACCTCATCGCAGCGGGCCAGGATGTCGGGCCAACGGAGCCAGGCCTCCATGCCCGAGTAGCCGGTGTACTCCCTCACCGGGATGAGACCCGAGGTGAGGCCGGTGCGCTTCTTGGAGTTCTCGGACACCAAGATGTCCCAGAACTCCACCATTCGGTTCAGCTCCTCGGTGTCCAGCGGCATGGTCTGCGGCATGGCTGATGAGACTAGCCATCGGTTTGGCGGCTAGGTGTGTCGTGGAAGACAGGCTCGGCCTACGATCCTTCAATGCTTGCGGCGATTATGCGAGAGGTGGGGGAGGTCAATCTGGACGTGTGTGACGACGTCGAGATGCTGGATCTGGGCCCCGATGATGTAGCCATCAAGATCACCCACACCGGGGTATGCCACTCCGATGTGTCGGCCATGAACGGGACCATTCCCCAAGCCCCGCCGGCGGTGCTCGGCCACGAGGGTGCGGGGATCATCGAGGAGGTGGGTTCCGATGTGGACGACCTCGCCCCTGGCGACCACGTGATCGTGATGTGGTCGCCGCCCTGCGGGAAGTGCATCTATTGCACGGGTCGCCACCAGCCCAACCTGTGCGTCAACATCACATTCGGCGAGATGGCCCGGATGAAGTTCACCCAGGGCGGCCAGGAGATCGGCGGCATGGCCGGAGCGGGCACGTTCGCCGAGAAGATGCTCATGC
>JAJDYU010000030.1 GCA_022825005.1 Acidimicrobiia bacterium | reverse complement strand
GCTGATCGAAGACTCGTCCATCGCCGAGGCGCTCAAGCCCTACTACCGGCAGTTCTGCAAGCGGCCGTGCTTCCACGACGACTACCTGCCCACCTTCAACCGCGACAACGTCACCCTGGTGGACACCGACGGCCAGGGCGTGGAGCGGATAACGCCAAAGGGCGTGGTGGCCGGGGGCCAGGAGTACGAGCTGGACTGCATCATCTTCGCCACGGGTTTCGAGGTGGGCACTGACTACTCCCATCGGGCCAACTGCGAGATCTACGGTCGGGGCGGCGTGACGCTGAGCGAGCGGTGGGCCGACGGCATGTCCACCTTCCATGGAGTGGTCAGCCGGGACTACCCCAACCTGTTGCACATGGGCGGCATCCAGTCGGGGGTCTCGCCCAACTTCACCGAGCTCTACAACGAGCAAAGCCAGCATGTGGCCTACATCGTCGAGCAGGGCCTGTCTTCTGGCGCGACCGTTGTCGAGCCCACCGAGCAGGCCGAGTCCGACTGGGTGCGCCTCATCATGGAGTCGGCCTATCGCCGAGCCGGTTTCCTGGAGTCGTGCACCCCCGGCTACTACAACAACGAGGGCAAGCCCGACGATGGCCCCGGCTGGTTTGGCGGCACCTACGGCGGAGGTGCCCAGGAGTTCTTCAAGCTCCTCAAGGCCTGGCGCGAAGAGGGGTCCCTCGAAGGCCTCGAGCTGAGCTGAACCCATGGCGGTGAAATTCGCCTACCGCAGCGGCGACACCTGGGCCGAGCCGTGGGACGACTACCGGGCCCTGCGCGATGAGGATCCAGTGCATGAGGTGGGCGACGGCGAGTTCTGGGTGCTGTCCCGGTTCGATGACGTGTTTGCCGCCGCCCGCGACACTGCCACCTACTCGTCGGCCAACGGCCTGACCACCGCACCCGACGACATGGCCAGCTTCGACGAGAAGGCCCGCCCCATCGTGATGATGGACCCGCCCGAGCACACCGCCATGCGCCGACTGGTGAGCCGACCCATGACCCCCCGCCAGGTGGCCCCGGTGGAGGATCTGGTTCGGGAGTTCATCACCGACAAACTCGATGCGGTGGCCGACGATGGCGACGTTGACATAATCCAGGCCCTGTTCAAGCCCCTGCCCAGCTATCTGGTGGCCCACTACCTGGGCGTCCCCCCCGAAGACCGGGTGCTGTTCGACCGCTGGACCGAGCGCATCGTGCAGGCCACCGCCGAGTCCACCGCGGCCTATGGCCAAAACCAGAGCGCGTTTCTGGAGCTGTTCGAGTACGCCACCGGCCTGATCGAGCGCCGCAAGACCGATCCCGGCGACGATCTGGTGACCGACTTGGTTGAACAAGGCGAGGATGTGGCTTCGGCCATGTGGATCGTGGGGTTCATCTTCACGATGATCACCGGGGGCAACGACACGGTCACCGGCATGCTCGGCAGCTCGACGGTGCTGCTCGACCGCCATCGGGACCAGCGCCAGATGCTCATCGACGACGCTTCGATGATTCCCAACGCGGTGGAGGAACTGCTGCGGCTTACCTCCCCGGTGCAGAACCTGGCCCGCACACTGACCCGAGATGTGACCCTGCACGGTGTCACCATTCCCGGGGGCAAGAAGGCGCTGTTGCTCTTCGCCTCGGCCAACCGGGACGAGCGGGAGTTCGGGCCCACCGCCGGAGAGTTGGACGTGAAGCGCAAGATCGACAAGATCGTGGCCCTCGGCTACGGCGCCCACCACTGCCTCGGCGCGTCGGTGGCCCGGCTCCAGTGCCGAGTGGCCCTCGAAGAGATCCTGCGGCGATTCCCGGACTACTCGGTTGACGAGGACACCGCCCGCTTCGCCGGCGGTTGGTCCACCCGCCGCTACGAGTACCTGCCGTTCTCCACCAACTGAGCGCGGCGACTACGAGAGCTGTTCCAGGCGTTCCAGCAGTGCGTCGGGGGCGCCCACGTACTGGGATAGCTCTGACGCCGGGATTGCCTCGCTCCACAGTCCGTCGTCGTCCATGCGCAGGATGGCGGGCAGTCCATTGGTGGAGGCGAGTTGCTCGGCGGTGACCTCGTTTCGGTGCAAGAGCTCCAACTCGACGTCTGACACGGCGCAGGCCTGCTTCCAGCTCTTGGATCCCATGGGGTTCCAGCCGTGGGTGATGTCGCACAATGCGCACTTCCCCCGGCCCATCAGCTTGCCGGCCACATACCGCAGCTCCCCGCCGAGACCCCCGTCAGCGTCGTAAATGCCCAAGAACGACACGCTCAAGGGTACCGGCTAACTCTGCGTCTAGGGCTGGCAGGCCCACTGCGACCATGGTTCTTGGTCGGTCGAGTCCTCGAAGAACCGGATGAACTTGGCGGCTTGCAGGTTTGTCGCCGGATCGGTGAGGTCGACGGGTTGGCCGTTGTGGGAGAGGATCGACCATTCCGGACGGCTCCAGCCGGTTAGCCAGCCCTCGTTGATCTGCATTAGGCCCACTGAATCCGCCCCCCACTCCTCTTTGTAGCGGGTGCTGGGATTGCCCTCTGATTCACAGGCCATCACTGAGAGAACGTCGTCTACCTCATCGGCCGGGAAGATCTCAGCCACCAGCGGACGCCACTGCTCAACATCGTGGACATCGAAGCTGTCGATTCGGCCGCCAGTGACAACGAGAGCCATGGCAAACAAGGTGAGAAAACCAAGCAGGCGTAGTGGGCGCATTGTGGGGCTTTTTGGGTGTCCAGACTGAGAGGGGAGATTGAATTGACGATCAATCTCGATTAATCCGTTGCCCGTATGCCCGTCCCGGCCGCAGTGCCGCCGGGTCCCTTAACGGAGCGGCTGAGCAAGATAGCGGCGATCACCAGGGCGATGCCAAACAATTCTCGAGCGCTAGGCACCTGGATGAGCACGGCCAATCCCACCAGCACCGCGGTGGCCGGGAGCAGCGCCTGAAGGAGGGCAAAGCGGTGTTGGGTGATGCGCCTCATCACCAATTGGTCGATCCAGTAGGGGATGACGTTGGACAACAACCCAGTGACCAGGGCCAAAAGCAGCACCAGCGGGGAATCCAGGGCTGGCCCGAGCTCTGGTGCGCCGAATCCGCTGATGGCCGCCGCGCCGGCCAGCATTCCCAGGCCCAACCCGTCAACTGCGGCCGGACCTCGGGCCACCCGGTGGCCGAGCACGATGTAGCCGGCCCAGAACATTCCGGCCAGCAGGGCGAACCCCACTCCCCGCATGGTGCCCTCGGCCTCCACTCCGGCCAGCACCACCACGCCGCCCGCGGCCAGCAGCAGGGCAGCCCCCGACCGCAGGGTGCGAGTGAAGGCCGCGGCCACCAGTATCGGGCCGGTGAACTCGATGGCCACCGCGTTGCCCAGAGGTAGCTCATCAATGGACAGGTAGATCGACAAGTTCATGGCCGCCAGCGCCACACCGAAGGCCGAGGCCCACCCCAGGTCGCTGGCCTTCCATCGGCGCTGCCAGGAGCGGCGCAGCAGGATGATCATCACCGCTGCTCCCAGCACCCGCACCAGCGCCACCCCAGCCGGGGCAATCTCGTCGAACAGGTGAACAGCTACCGCCGCGCCCAGATACTGCGACACCGCCCCCACCACGAACAGCGGCTCGGGGGAAACCGACTCAGATCGGGGCACTCGGACCACCACTGTGTTCTATCCCCCCAACGCCCTGGCTTGCGGTTCCCTTGCCAAGTAGCCCGCGTCATCTTCTGTTGAATTCCTAGAGTGCAGGCATGGATAAGGGCGAGATGCGGCAGCGGGTGGGGGAGGCTCGCTCAGGAGTGCTCAGCACTGTGTCAGCGGAGGGCCAGCCTCACGCCGTACCGTGCTGCTTTTTCCTCAAGGGCGATGTGGTCTATTCGGCGGTAGATGCCAAGCCCAAGTCCACCCTGGCGCTTCGGCGCCTGGACAATCTGGCCGCCAATCCCACGGCCTGCTTGCTGGTCGACTGCTATGACGACGACTGGTCAGAGCTGTGGTGGGTCCGAGTGGACGGCACCGCCCGAGTGTTAGTCGACGGTGACGAGCGCGATCACGCCATCGATTTGCTGGCCTCCAAATATCTCCAGTACCGAGAAACCCGGCCACCCGGCCCGGTTATCGCCATAAACATCACTGCCTGGCGCTCCTGGCCCTGAGCGGCTGTAAGCCAGGAGCTACTGAGGTGTTTCAGCCGCCGCGTTGCGGCCGGCGACTCGGCCGAAGGCAAGAGCGTCGCCGATGTGGAAGCCGCCGTCTTTGCATCGGCTGTAGGTGGAGCTGACGGTGCCGGCGGCGTAAAGGCGGCCGATGGTCTCGCCGAAGGGGTCCAGCACCTGGGCCTTCTCGTTGCGGCGGGGGCCGCCGTTGGTCCAGCCCAGTAGCGGGGCTGAGGTGAACCCGTAGTAGGGGGGTGTGGCCAGAGGTGCCAGGGTGGCCCCGGGACGGCCCAGCGGGTCGTGGCCGGCGCAGCAGACCTCATTCCAATCGGCTACCGCCGCCTCTAAACCATCGGGGTCGATGCCGAGAATCTCGGCCAGCTCGGCGGGGGTGTCGGCCTGTTGGATCCACCCCTTCTCGATCTCGGCGGAGTTGTCGGCGCTCCACTCATAGCCTTCCATGAGCAGGTTCCACCCCACGGGCAGGATCTCCCGAGGGGGCGAGATGGGCCCGGCCTGGCGGGTGGCCTCGTCGAAGATCACATGCAGCGGCCGGCGCTGGAACAGCTCGTAGTCGCCGTCGATCAGCGCGTGACCATGGCCCTGGGGCGGCATCTCGTTGTGAGACCGACGGCCGTCATTGCCCACGCAGATGAACCCCATCGAATAGATGAACATCACGTACATCCCGGCCTCGAAGCCGTCGGCGGCGAAACCAAGGGCGGCCATCATGTTGTCCATGTGCCACAGGTCGGCCCCCACCTTCTGGGCCATCTTGATCCCGTCGCCGGTGCCGGCCGGCGAGCCCCACACCGGGGAGCCGGGAAGCTGTAGGTAGTCGCGCACCATGTCGGGGTTGTTCTCGAAGCCGCCCGTGGCCAGCACCACGCCTCGGCGGGCGCCCACCCGCAGCGGCTGGCCGCCGGAGGTGGCCGACACGCCAACCACTGCGCCGTCGGCGTCGGTCACCAGTTCGTTGGCCGGCGTGTCCAACAACACCTCCACGCCCTTGTCCCGCACCGCAGCAGAAAGGGCCTTCCACAGGAGCTGCTGGCCCATCTCCCCGTTCACCCCTAGGTAGCCGCCATAGAACTCAGCCCCGGGCAACTCGGGATATTCGGGCTTGTAGTCGGCGTGGACACCCGGTGTCACCCCCAGGCCCTCCAGCCACTCGGTGTTCTTGTAGGTCTCGTCAGCCCACACCTGCACGATGTCCTCAGGCAGCGTGTAGGGCCCGCACAGCGACCGCAAGTAGGTGGCCATTCCGTCGCGGTCCAAGCTGTTGTACCAGATCCCTCCAGAAATGCGGGTGTTGCCACCTTCGCGCCCCTCAGGCATCTTCTCCAGCAAGATGACCGAAGCCCCCGCATCAGCCGCAGCGATGGCGGCAGCGCACCCCGCCGCCCCCATCCCCAAAACAACCACATCAGCCTGCCGGTCCCACTGCTCACTCATGGCCGACATTGTTACCCATTTACCTACAACAAGAGGAGGTGTAGGAGGGTCGAGAACGCAACAAGAGGGCGGCGGGTCATGCCAGCAATTGAGGCGGGGTGGGGGGTGGCCCGGCTCAGGGCGCCCGCCGCCCGCAGCTCTGCGAGGACGGCGGGCTGGGCCGGGACAGGACCCGCCGCCCCGCCGGACGACTGTGTACCGATCGACCCGCCGCCCGGACGCGCCTAGGCGGGTGCTTCGACCCGGTACAGCTTTTCGGCGTTGCCCCAGAGGAGCTGGTGGCGCTCTTCAGGGGAGAAGTGGCCGAGGCTGGCAGCGATCTTCTCCTCCACGTTGTCGTAGAGGCAGGTGGGGTGGGGGAAGTCGGTCTCGAACAGCACGTTGTCGAGCGGAATCCGGCCGCCTAACAAGTCTTGGGGGGCGGACTCTTCGAACCAGAACGTGGTGTACACCTGCCCGGTGAAGTACTCGCTGGGCAGTCGGTCGAACTCGGGCCGGTCATTCATGCCGCCGCCCTCGACAAACTGGTTGTCCACCGCCTCGAGCATGAAGGGCAGCCAGCCGATGCCCGACTCCACCGACACCACCTTCAACTTGGGGTAGCGGGGGAGCACCCCCGACAGCAGCAGGTCGCACACCTGGATGCCGTTCTTGGTGAACAGGTCCACCGATTGCAGGGCGTACGCCTCGGCAAAGCCCCGGCGCTCCACCCGATTGTGGTCCCAGTTGAACTCGCCGCTTCCGATGTGGAACGACACCACCATGTCGCAGTCGCACACCGCCGACCAGAACGGATCCCAATGGGACTCGCCCAGGTAGGGCAGGCCGAACACCTGGGGCTCGCCGGTGAAGTTCACACTCCGGTAGCCCATTGCCGCGCACCGCTGTACTTCGGCCACCGCATTGTCCACGTCCCAGAACGGGGTGGCCATCGACGGGATGAGGCGGCGGTCATCGGCGCTGCACCATTCGGAGAGGAAATCGTTGTAGGCCCGGACGCATTCGTACTTCAGCTCGGCGTCGTCGATCGACAAGAACTTCTGGGCGCCGAACCCCCCGACGTTGGGATACAGCACCTCGGCCCACACTCCTCGCTGGTCCATCAGCTCGAGGCGGGCCTGCGCGTCGAAGGCGGCAGGGTGCACCTCGTGGTAGCCGGCGGGCGAGTCGGGCATCGGCTTCGACCACCCGGCCGGGGCCGTCGGGCCCACCGCACCGACCCGGTCGTCGCCCAACAGCCATATCTGGCGGCCGTCTATCTCCTCCACTCTGGGAACGTGCTCGCGGTGGCGGGCGGCTACCCGGCTGGTCCAGGTGTCGGCCGGCTCGGTGATATGGGTGTCGACATCGATGATCGAATAGGCCATGTCCCAGTTTCGCGCCAACCGAGCGCATAATGCGTTGCCGGTCAATCGAAATTCAGTCAAGGATGGTGGATATGAGCAACGCCGGGAACATGGGAGGAGACGAGCCCGGCGAGCGCAGCGACTTCATCCGCAGCCTGATCCGCCAAGACATCGCCGATGGCATCTATGGCGGCCGCGTGCAGACCCGGTTCCCGCCCGAGCCCAACGGCTATCTCCATATCGGCCACGCCAAGTCGATCTGCTTGAACTTCGACTTGGCCGCCGAATTCGGCGGCACCTGCAACCTGCGGTTCGACGACACCAACCCCGAGACCGAGCGGGCCGACTTCGTGGCCGCCATTGAGGAGGACATCGCCTGGCTGGGCTACCGATCCGACCGGGGCACCCTGTACGCCTCCGACTACTTCGAACATCTCTTTCAGTGGGCTGAGGACCTGATCCGGGCCGGGCTGGCTTATGTGGACGACCAGGACGCCGAGGCCATCTCCGAGAACAGGGGCAGCTTCACCGAGGCGGGCACCGACAGCCCGTGGCGCGACCGCACCCCCGAGGAGAACCTCGACCTGTTCCGGCGCATGGCGGCCGGCGAGTTTGCCGACGGCGAGCGGGTGCTGCGGGCCCGCATCGACATGGCCCACGAGAACATGCTCATGCGCGACCCGGTGCTTTACCGCATACGCCACGCGAGCCACCACCGCACCGGGGACCAGTGGTGCATCTACCCCACCTACGACTGGGCCCACGGACAGAGCGATGCGGTGGAGGGGGTGACCAACTCCATCTGCACCCTGGAGTTCGACGCTCACCGCCCGCTGTACGACTGGTTCTTGGACCACCTCGACCTGCCCGGCGACCGCCCTCGCCAGACCGAGTTTGCCCGCTTGAACGTCACCCACGCCGTTTTGTCCAAGCGCCGAATGTTGGAGTTGGTGGACGAGGGCCATGTTGACGGCTGGGACGACGCCCGCATGCCCACCCTGCGGGGACTGCGCCGCCGGGGCTTCCCGCCCCAAGCCATCCGGGAGTTCTGCCGCCACATCGGTGTGGCCCGAGTGGACGGCACCGTGGAAGTGGAGTTGCTGGAGTCGTTCGTCCGCCGGGAGTTGAACGCCACCGCGCTGCGCCGGATGGCGGTGCTCAACCCGCTGCGGCTGGTGATTGAGAACTACCCCGAGGGCCAAGTGGAGATGCGAGAGGCGGGCAACAACCCCGAGGATCCATCGGCCGGCGCCCGACAGGTGCCGTTCACGAGGGAGCTCTACATCGAAAAAGACGACTTCATGCTCGATCCGCCCCCCAAGTTCTTCCGGTTGTCCCCTGGGCGGGAAGTGCGGCTGCGGTCGGGCTACTTCGTGACCTGCACCGGGGTGGACACCGACGCCGACGGCAACGTGACCGAGGTGCGCTGCACCTACGACCCCGAAACCGGCTCAGGCCAGGCCCCCGACGGCCGCAAGGTGAAGGCCACCATCCACTGGGTATCGGCCGCTCACGCCCTAGAAGGCCAGGCCATCCTCTATGAGCGCCTGTTCACCGACCCCCACCCCGGCGCCGATGGCACCGACCCCATGGACTCGCTCGACCCAAACTCGGCTCAGCTCATCGATGGGGCCCGCTTCGAACCCGCCATGGCCGACATCGCCCCCGGCCAAGTCGTCCAGTTCGAGCGCCTCGGCTACTTCGCCCGCGACCCCGAAACCCCCGACCTGTTCCACCGCACCGTCGGCCTAAGAGACGAATGGGCCCGCATCCAAAAGCGCCAAAGGGGCAAGTAGGGGTTGAGGCCCGAAAGGGCGGCGATCAATCGCCGACTGGCCAGCGTTCGGCGGTGGTGTTGGTGGTGGGCCAGGCGTCGGCGTTGAGGGCGGCGTCGCTGCCGCCGTCCATGAACACCAGCGAGCCGCAGAAAAAGCTGGCGTCGGGGGAGAGCAGGAAGGCCAATAGGTTGGCCACCTCGGCGGGGCGGCCGGGGCGGTTCTGGGGGATGGGGTATACGTCGCCCAGGTTCATGATCATGTCGAGGTTGTCGGCCACCAGCGGGGTGTCGATGAGGCCGGGGGCCACCGCGTTGAGCCGGATGCCCGAGCCGATCCAGTCGTCGCCGATGGCGGTGCGGCGGGTCCAGCGGGCCAACGCGAGCTTGCTGGTGGCATAGGCCGTGCCCGGGTCGGAGCCGGCCAGCTCCCGGGCTTGGGCCTCGTCGTCGTTCAGACAGGCCTCCACCAGCCCATCGGGCAGGTCCACCAGCGTGGTGCAGGAGTTGGAGCTGATGGCCACGGCCGAGGAGTCGGTGCCCTGGGCCAGCAGGGGGCGCAGCCCCTCCACGGTGGCCACCGCCCCGAAGTAGTTGATGGACACCACCTGCTGAGGATCTGGGCCGGTGATTCCCGCTCCGGCCACCAGGCCGTCGATGCGGCCCCCGCTGGCGGCGGCCACCGCGCCGATCATCTCGGTGCGCCCCTCGGGAGTTGAGAGATCGGCAATTACCTCGGCGTCACGGATGTCAACCCCGATCACCTCGTGGCCGTCTCGGGAGAGCCGCTCCCTAGTGGCTTGGCCGATTCCGCCTGCTGATCCGGTGATGACAATCGTTCCCATGGACCCTCATCCTAAGCGGGGTCCAGAGGGTCTTCCATATTTTCATTTTCCTCGTGAATAAATTGTATTCACTACTCGAATAGATATCATTTGTCGCATGGACGGAACTGCCCTACCCCGTCTTGCAACGTCAAGCTTGGCGGCTCGGCTCAAGGCAATGCCCGCGGTGGTGGTGACCGGCGCACGCCAGTCGGGAAAGAGCACCCTTGCACGGGAGTTAATTCCGGGTACTCGGCGGTATTTCACCCTTGACGACCTCGATGTAGTCGATATGGCCCGCAGCGACCCCTCTGCGTTGGTGGGAGGCGATCAACCAACGGCGATTGACGAGATTCAGCGTGCGCCCGAACTGCTCCACGAGATCAAGCGGGCCATCGACCGCGATCGTAAGCCGGGACAGTTCTTGCTCACCGGTTCGGCCAATCTGCTGTTGATGAGCCAGGTCTCCGAGTCGCTGGCCGGACGGGCCAGCTACCTGACCCTGTGGCCAATGACCCGTCGGGAGCAAATGGGCTTGGGCCAGAGCGGTATCTGGGAGGAGCTGTTGGGTACCCCCGGTGAGGAGTGGCTGGATCTGGTGGCCGCGCAGCCCGACCTCCACAGGGACTGGCTGGCCTTGTGTCGGCGGGGCGGATTCCCCCAGCCTGCGGTGCATCTGGACACTGCTGAAGAGCGGGCCATTTGGTTCGACGGTTATGTAAGGACCTATCTGGAGCGAGACCTGCGAGACCTCTCGTCGATATCGTCGCTGCCCGGCTTCCGCCGGTTGATGCGGGCTGCCTGCCACCGCCTGGGCCAGATCCTCAACCAGGTGGAGTTGGGCCGAGATGTGGCGCTGTCGCAGTCCACGGCTCACCGGTACATCAACTTATTGGAGACTTCGTACCTGCTGGTGCGGCTTCCGGCGTTCGCGGTGAACCGAACTAAGCGGCTCGTCAAGTCGCCCAAGCTGTACTGGGGGGATACCGGGGTGGCGCTGCACTTGGCCCAGACTGACGAGCCCCAAGGCGCCCATCTGGAGAACCTGGTGCTAGGCGATGTGCTGGCTTGGCGCGACGCCCGGATCGAGCAGGCCGATGTGTTCTATTGGCGCACCAGCACAGGAGAGGAAGTGGACTTGGTAATCGAGTCCGGCGACCGCCTGCTGCCCATCGAGGTCAAAGCCGCCGATCGCCCCCGCCTCAGCCACGCCGCCCACCTGCGGGCCTTCCAATCGGAATACGGCGACAGGGCCGCTCCCGGCCTGCTGCTCCACACCGGACCAACCCTGGAATGGCTCACCCCCGACGTACTCGCCGCCCCTTGGTGGAAGGTGATGTAACTGGACCCAACCTAAGCGGGGTCCAGGGGTTCCCATTGGGGCTCGCGTTTTTCTGCGAAGGCGGCGGGGCCTTCTACTTGGTCGGGGTGGCCCCAGATGCCGGTCATATGGAAGGCGCCGGTTTTGCTGGCCTCGGTGAGGCCGTGCTCCATGGCGTCCCACAGGGCCTTTTTGGTGGCGGCCATCGCGGATGGGGAGTTGCGGGCGATGGCTTCGGCGATCTCGCCTGCTCGTTCCCGTAGGCGCTCGGGCGGATCGACGATCTCGCTGATCATGCCCAGCTCGTAGGCCCGCTGGGGGCCCATCCGCTCATGGGCGCCCATCAGGGCCATGCGCATAACAGTCTCGGCGGGCATCTTCTTCAACAGCGCGATGGCCTCCAGCGCCACCACCTGGCCCACCGACACGTGAGGGTCGAAGAACTGGGCATCGGAGGCGGCGATCACGATGTCGGCATCGGCCACCCAGTGGAACCCGCCCCCGCAGCAGATGCCGTTCACCGCGGTGATCACCGGCTTGCGCACTTTCTGGTGCCAAGAGGTGAAGTGCAGGTCGAAGTTCTCCACCGACTCCCGGTAGCGCTCCATGCCCTGGCCGTCGGTGGCCAGCTCCATCACATCCACCCCGGTCTGGAAGGCCCGCCCCTCCCCGGTGTGGACGATCACCCGCACCTCGGGGTCGCGGTCCAGCTCCAGCCACGCCTCGGCGAACTCCTCTCGCATCTGGGAGTTCATGGCGTTGAGCTGGTCGGGCCGGTTGTTTATCAGCCATCCCACCCGGCCCTTGCGCTCCACGATCAGCGTCTCATAGCCCATCTCGCCAGTTTGTCGCAGTACTCCCGAAAATGCCCCGTCGCTGGGGATGGTCATCATCTGTGATTTTGGGTTTCTCCCCGTACATTTAGGGGTATGAAACAGCTGATATCCCGCTTGTGGGGCTGGTTGAAGGCACTGCCGACCCGAGCCAAGGTGCTCATCGCCGTGGTGCTGGCCGCCCTGCTGGGTGTGTTGATCTGGTTGGTGTTCTTCTGGTTTGCCTTCCAGACCTATTTCATCGACGACAAAGTTGATGAGGCTGGCCCGGTGTTCGACAGCGGCGCGGTGGCAGGAACCCCGGCTGTCGAGCCAGCCGGACCCGATCCCACGGCGGCCGGTTCTGCTACCCCGGATGCGGAGCCAACCGCGCTGGCGCCCGAGACTGATACCTCTGCTCCCGCCCCTGCTACGGGCCCCATGCCCGGCGACGAGTTGTCGGAGGAGCTCATCGCCGAGATGGACGAAGCCATGGAAGAGCTCGGCATGCCTGAGGAGCAACCGGTTGAGGAGACCATGCCGGAAATGCCTCAGATACAGGTGGAGGCATCGGGCGAGTTCATCAGCCGCAGCCACCCCACGCAGGGTCGGGTAGAAGTGCTGGGCGACGGCACCGGCCAGCGGTTCCTGCGTTTTGAGGACTTTAGAACCGACAACGGCCCCGACCTGAACGTCTACCTGAGCGCGGCTCCTCCCGATGCTCCCGTCGGCCGGTTCACCGACGTCTATGTAGACCTCGGCGATCTCAAGGGGAACGTGGGCTCGCAGAACTACGAGATTCCCCGCGACCTCGACCTCGACGTCTATTCCACCGTGGTGATCTGGTGCGTGAGGTTCTCGGTGGTGTTCGGCGCTGCCGAGCTAGTAACTAGTTGATTAGTGTGGGCCGGGCATGAAGCCCTACCCAACACCGCCCGAAGGGCTGAACGTGGTCTCGGCTCCGCCGACATTGACCCTCACCCTTGATCGTCCCCATCGGCGTAACGCGTTGACCGACGACATTGTGCTGGCGCTCATTGACACTCTGGAAGCGGCCAGTGCCGATGAGGAAATCAGGGCTATCTTGCTCAACGCGACGGGCGAGAACTTCTGTAGCGGCTTCGACTTGGCGGAACGGACCAGCGACGGATCTCGGCCCCGGCCGGGCAGCATCTCCCGGCGTATGCCATATCTGGTGAATCGGCTCATCCCGGTGATGCTGGAGGTGCAGATCCCCATCGTCAGCGCGGTGCGGGGTTGGGCGGTGGGGTTGGGCTTCAGCCTGGTGCTGGCCTCGGATTTCGCGGTGGTCGCCGACGGTGCCCGATTGCGGGCCCCGTTCACGTCGATGGGCATCACGCCTGATAGCGGAACGTCGTGGTTGCTGCCCCGACTGGCCGGTGTGGCCCGGGCGAAGCAATTGCTCATGCTGGGCGAGGAGGTGTCCGGGACCGAGGCCGCCGATTGGGGGCTGATTTACCGAGCAGTGCCTGATGATCGAGTGGATGCCGAAGCTGGCGATGTGGTCCACCGGTTTGCCTCCTCGGCCTCCGTTGCCGTCGGATTGACCAAGGCGCTCATCCAGCGGGGTAGGGAGCGCAGCTTGGAGGCCCACATGAGCGAAGAGGCGTTTGCCATGGAGTTGTCGTCGCGCTCAGCCGACTTCCGAGAGTGGGCCGAGTCCCGTCGACAGGGCCGTCCCCCCGACTTCACCGGCCGGTAGGCACTACTCACACCGGTCTCAGCGGCACCGGCCGATAGTCTGCACCCATGTTGGTACTTGATCCGACGGCTGTTCCGCCGCTGATCGACCCTGATCGGGGCCCCGATGCCGGTCCGCTGACCGGCAAGCGGGTGGGCATCCGCTACGACCTCACCTGGCGCTCGTTCCTGTGGACCACCGACGAGTGGACCCGCAAGCTGGAGGCGGCCGGGGC
>JAJDYU010000013.1 GCA_022825005.1 Acidimicrobiia bacterium | reverse complement strand
GCTGGGCAACGGCTTCAAGGAGATCGCCAAGGCCGTGGTGCGCTTCGACGACGACTACCACGAGGGCGGCGAGGTGGAGGTGCGCCACTGCTGGACCGAGATGGGCCAGGGCATCCACACCGTGGCCCAGCAGGTGGCGGTAACCGAGCTCGGGATCAGCGCCGATCGGGTGCGGGTGGTGGTGGACACCACCTACGAGCTGGGCGCGGGCCAGACCACCGGCAGCCGGGGCACGCTGATGGGCGCCGGCTCAGTGGCCGACGCCTGCCAGGCCGCACTGGCCGACGGGTGCCAGCCCGGCGTGGACTACTTCGGCGAGTACCGGGTGGACTGGACCAACAAGCTCTCCGACGGGGTGGAGAACCCCATCATCCACTCCACCTTCGGCTACGCCGCCCAGATGGTGGTGCTCGATGACGAGGGCGCGGTGGAGCGGGTGGTGGCCGCCCACGACGTGGGCAAGGCGGTGAACCCGCTGCTGTGCGAGGGCCAGATCGAGGGTGCCGTCCACATGGGGTTGGGCTATGCCCTCACCGAGGACTTCCCCGCCGACGAGAACGGCTGGCCCACCAACATGACCCTCAAGTCGCTGGGCATCCTGCGGCCCAAGGACATGCCCCCGGTGGACGTGATCTTGGTGGAGTCGCCCCAGCCCGGTGCCCCCTACGGCATCAAGGGCGTGGGGGAGATCGGCCTGGTGCCCACCGCCGGGGCGGTGGCCGCCGCGCTGCGGGCCCACAGCGGAACGTGGCACAGCAGCCTTCCCATGGGGGAGTGAGCGAACCCGTCTAGGCAAAGCGGCTTATTCTTCACTCCTGATGGACACTGGGCACCCCACCGGCACCACGCCCGGGCTGGTCTGCGCCCACCATCACCTGTATTCCGCGCTGGCCCGGGGGATGCCCGCCCCGCCCCGCACGCCCACCGGCTTCACCGACATCTTGGAGCTGATCTGGTGGCGGCTCGACCGGGCGCTCGACCTGGACATCATCGAATGGTCGGCCAAGCTGGGGGCGCTGGAGGGGCTGGAGTCGGGCTGCACCGCCATCATCGACCACCACGAGTCGCCCAACGCCATCGAGGGCTCGCTTCAGGTGATCGCCGATGCCTGCGCCGAGGTGGGGGTGCGGATCAGCTGCGCCTATGGGGTGACCGACCGCCACGGCGCCGACGGGGCCCGGCGGGGCCTGGCCGAGAACGAGCAGTTCCTGCGGGCCGGGGGCCGGGGCATGGTCGGGGTCCACGCCGCCTTCACCTGCACCGACGACACGCTGGAAGCCGCCGCCGGCCTGGCTGCCGATCTGGGCACCGGGGTCCACATCCACGTGGCCGAGGGCCCGGTGGACGCCCCGGCCGCCGAGCGGCTGGCCCAGTGGAGCACCGACGAGTGGCTGCTGATCCACGGCGTGCATCTGCCCGACGGACACCAGCTCAAGGGCACCCTGGTCCACAACCCCCGGTCCAACATGAACAACGCGGTGGGCTACGCCCGGCCCACCCGCTTCCCCAACCCGGTGGCGCTGGGCACCGACGGAATCGGGGCCGACATGCTCGAGGAGTTCCGGGTGGCCTACGCCCGCCACCGGGAGAATGACGTGACCGCCACCCCCGACACCGCGTGGGAGTGGCTGGCCCACGGCTGGGAGCTGTTCCCCGAGGCACGCGACGACACCGTGAGCTGGAGCTATGACCCCATCGACCCGTGGCGGCTGGCCTTTACCCCCGGCGTGCGAGCGGTGGATGTGACGGTGGACGGGGAGACGCTTTTGGCCCAAGGGGTGGCCACCCGGGTGGACCCCGACGAGATTCGGGCCAAGGCCGCCGAGGCCGCCAACCGACTGTTCGCAAAATTGGAGGAGATCGCCCCATGAGCCCATATCCAGTGGCCATGTACCTGCAAGACGCCCACTCGGTGTCCGAGGCCATCGAGTACGTGCAATACGCCGAGCAGAAGGGGTTCGAGGCCGTGTGGCAGGCCGACTCCCGGCTGGTGCGAGAGGCCACCGTGCCCATGGCCGCCTTCGCCGCCTCCACAAGCACCATCAAGGTGGGCAGCGGGGTGCTCGACATGTGGACCCGCAACCCGGCCCGCCTGGCCGCCACGTTCTCCACCCTCGACGACCTGGCACCGGGGCGCATCCTGTGCGGGCTCGGGGCGTGGTGGGAGCCGCTGGCCAGCAAGGTGGGCGTGGACCGCCGCCGCCCGCTGAGGGCCATGCGGGAGGTGGTCGAAGTGGTGCGGGCGCTGTTGGCCGACCAAAACGTGACCTACGACGGCGATTACGTGCAGCTTGAAGATGTGGAACTCGACTACGTGCATCAGCCCCGCCGCCCCAAAGACGTGCCCATCTACATCGGGGCCACCGGCATGAAGATGATGGAGCTCACCGGTGAGATCGCCGATGGTGTGGTGCTCAACTACCTGGTGTCGCCCGACTACAACCGCCGGGCCATGGACGCCCTGGCCGAGGGCGCGGCCCGAGTGGGCCGAACGGTGGACGACCTGGATCGCCCCCAGCTCGTGGTGTGCTCGCTGGCCGAAGACCGGGGCGAGGCGCTGGACGCCGCCCGCCTGCTGGTGACCCAGTATCTGGGCCAGCAGCCCCACATCATGGCCGCCTCCGGCGTGCCCGACTCGCTGCTGGATCAGGTGAACGCCGTGCTTACCTGGCCGGCCACCATGGAGCAGGTGGAGGCGGCCTCCAAGCTGGTGCCCGACGACATCGTGCAGATGCTGTGTGCGGCGGGCACCGCCGATGAATGTCGGGAAAAGGTGGATGAATACGTGGCTAACGGGGCCACCTGTCCCATCCTCTATCCCCTGGGCCCCGACGTGCGGGCCATGATCGACGCCTTCTCCCCGGCCTGACGGCGCTCCGCCAAGGCCCGGTTGGTCGGGGTGGACGTAGGATCGTGGCCGTGAGTCAAGGGAGCGGGAACCGCGAGGAGTGGAAGCCCTGGCTGGAGGAACTCGACCGCCGGCGCACTGAGGGCGCGGCCATGGGCGGCCCCGAGCGGGTGGAGAAGTACATGCACTCGCGGGGCAAGCTGGATGTGCGCCAGCGCATAGACCGGCTGTTCGACCCCGGCACCTTCCGGGAGATCGGCCCGCTGGTGGGCACCCTGGAAGACATCCCCTCCGACGGCTTCGTGTGCGGCTACGGCCGCATCGACGGCCGCACGGTGCTGGCCGGGGCCGAGGATTTCACCGTTTTGGGCGGGTCGATCGGGGCGGGCAACACCGCCAAGCGCTATCGGGTGGCCGAGCTGGCCGCCCAGGAGGGCCTCCCGCTGGTCACCATGCTGGAGGGGGCCGGCCACCGGCTCACCGACACCGGGGGCAGCCGCTCGCCCGGCGACCTCCAGGCCTATGCCGACCTGAACGGCCAGGTCCCCATGGTGTGTTTGGTGATGGGCGCCTCCGCTGGCCACGGCGCGCTGGCCGCCCCCCTCAGCGACTTCGTGATCATGACGTCGTACGCCTCCATGTTCACCGGCGGCCCGCCGCTGGTGAAGGCGGCCACCGGCGAGGACGTGACCAAAGAGGAGCTGGGCGGTGCCGACGTTTGCACCCGCATCGCAGGCTCCGCCCACAACGAGGCGCTCGACGACGAGGAAGCCATCGACATGGCCCGGCTCTACCTGTCGTACTTCCCGTCGCGGGCCGGCCAGCCGTCGCCCCGGGCCAGCGGCCCCGACACCGAGCCCCGGGTGGTGGAGGAGCTGCTCGACATCATCCCCCCCAACGACCGCCGCCCCTACGACATGCACCAGGTGATCGACCACATCGTGGACGACGACAGCTTCTTCGAGATCCAGCCCGCCTACGGCCCGGCCATCATCATCGGCTTGGCCCGCTTCGGGGGGCGTCCCACCATGATCGTGGCCAACAACCCGGCGTACCTGGCCGGCTCGGTGGACGCGGCGGCGGCCATCAAAGCCACCGACTTCTTGGAAGTGATCGGCAACTACGACCACCCGGTGGTGTTCTTGGCCGACAACCCCGGGGTGATGGCCGGCACCAAGGCCGAGCGGGAGGGCATCTTGAAGTGGGGCGGCAAGATGTACAAGGCCGAGCGCCGCCTCACCAACCCCAAGATCGAGATCACCATGCGCAAGGCGTTCGGCTTCGGCTCGGTGGTGATGGCCCAGAACCCGTTCGACAACCAGACCCAGTCGTTCTCCCTGCCCAGCGTGAACATGGCCGCCATGCCCGCCGATGCCGGCGGCCGCTCAGCCAAGCTCGACGCCGA
>JAJDYU010000081.1 GCA_022825005.1 Acidimicrobiia bacterium | reverse complement strand
CTTGGGCAGCACCTTGCGGGGCGGCAGCGACCAGAACTTGCCCTCGTAGCCCTCGTAGGTGTCCTGGGTCCACATCTTGGCGAACTCGCCGATCACGTCCTCCCAGATCTCCTTGGTGGCGGTGGTGTCGGTGATGCCCTCTTTGTGCAGAAAGCCCAGAATCTCGTGGCTGCCCGCGCCTCGCCCGGTGCCGAACTCGAACCGGCCCCCCGACAGGTGGTCGAGCATGGCCACCCGCTCGGCCACCTTGGCCGGGTGGTTCACCTGGGGCAGCGGGTTGAAGATGCCCGATCCGATGTGGATGCGCTCGGTGGCATGCGCCAGATACCCGGCCACCGCGTCGTTGGCCGACAGGTGGGAGTACTCGTCGAGAAAATGGTGCTCGGTGAGCCACACGTACTTGAACCCGGCCTTGTCGGCCGCGATCACCAGCTCCAATTCCTCCATCAACGCCTTGTGTTCGGCTTCGGGATCGCCCTCCCGGCGAAACTGGGGCACATAGCCCTGGATGAAGACTCCAAACTCCATGACGGCCTCTTTTCTGGGTGCTTCCGGCGGTAATTTCCTAGCACCCCGCTGGCCCAATGGCCCAAGCAAGTCTTAGGCGGAGGCCTCGCGCAGGCGGGTGGTGCGGTGTACCGGGTCGGTGTCGATCTTGGGGATCACATATTCACCCAGCAGCTCGATGGTCTTGAGATCGTCGGCCCGCTCGCTGGGGCCCATGCCGAACACCAGCTGGTCGGCCCCGGCGTCGGCCCACGCCTGGGCACCCTTGAGCGCCTGGTCGGGATCGCCCATAACCGCGCCTGGCTGGCCCACGCCCTGCCACAGCTCCTCGGCGGTGGGCATGGGGATGGTCTGGGGCCACGGCGGCACCCACTCGGGGCGGGGGAAGGTGTCGTGGTAGCGGAACACATTGGACTGGAGGTAGGTCATCGACGACCGCAGGGCGTGGTCCACCGCCCCCTGCGTCGTTTCGGCCACGAACGCCCCGGTGGTCACCATCAGGTTGTCGTTCACGAACGCCCCCACCGGCTCGGCGTTGACGATGTCGCGCTTGTAGGCCTCCAGCACCGGGGCCAGCTCGCTGAGCTCGCCCACTGAAAACCCCAGCACGCCGAGTCCCTTGCGGGCGGCCATGGCGTAGCTGGTCACGTTGCCCGCGGCGTACCACATGGCCGGATGGCCCTTGCCCCACGGCTTGGGCAGCACCTTGCGGGGCGGCAGTGACCAGAACTTGCCCTCGTAGCCCTCGTAGGTGTCCTGGGTCCACATCTTGGCGAACTCGCCGATCACGTCCTCCCAGATCTCCTTGGTGTGGGAGGTGTCGGTGATGCCTTCGCGGTGCAGAAAGCCGAGGATCTCGTGGCTGCCCGCGCCTCGCCCGGTGCCGAACTCGAACCGACCACCGGTGAGGTGGTCGAGCATGGCCACCCGCTCGGCCACCTTGGCCGGGTGGTTCACCTGGGGCAGCGGGTTGAAGATGCCCGATCCGATGTGGATGCGCTCGGTGGCATGGGCCAGATATCCGGCGATGGCGTCGTTGGCCGACATGTGGGAGTACTCGTCGAGGAAGTGGTGCTCAGGCAGCCAAACGTACTTAAACCCGGCCTTGTCGGCCGCGATCACCAAGTCCAGCTCCTCCATCAATGCGGTGTGCTCGGCGTCAGGATCGACGTCTCGGCGGTGCTGGGGCACGTATCCCTGGATGAAGATCCCAAACTCCATGTCGGCCTCTCTGTCGATTGATTTGGCTGATATTTCCTAACATCCCGCCCGCCTCCGGGCCTAAGTGCCCAAGCGAATAGGCTTCCGGGCCGTGTCACCCATCCGACCCGATCAACCGCCAACCCCGCCCCCCGATGCCTTCGCCATCCACCGGGCCCCGGTCGATGGCGACCTGTCGCTGGCCTACATCCGCGAGGGAGAGGGCGGCTACCCCCTGGTGCTGGTCCACGGCTACCCCGAGACCAAGCGCATCTGGTGGCGCAACATCATCCCGCTGGCCGAGGCCGGCTACGAAGTGATCGTGCCCGACCTGCGGGGTTACGGCGACTCCGATCTGTCAGAAAACGACCAGTACGACCTGGTGCTGTACTCCCGCGACATCCACACCCTGGTCCACGACGTGCTCGGCCACGAGCGGGTCGGGCTGCTCGGCGGCGACGTGGGCGGAGCGGTGATCGTGGACATGGCCAACCGCTGGCCCGAGTTCGCAGAGCGGATGGTGTTCTTCAACACCGTGGCCCCCTTCATCGTCGACCAGGTGGACTGGTACACCGAGCGGGGGCTGTCGCTGAACCCGCTGCCCCACGGCCCCACCGGCGACTACCGCATCCGCCAGGGCCGCGACCCCGACCAGCTCCGGGCCGACCTCGACACCCCCGAGCGCTGCCGCCGCTACGTGCGCGACTGCTACGAGCACCGGCTGTGGGCCTCCCAGTACTCCTTCGAGGAGGAAGACATCGACTTCATGACCGAGCCGTTTGCCGATATCGAACGGCTCGCTGCTGGCTGGTCGGTGTACCAACTGGAGTACGGCCGGCCGATGAGCGAGCCGCCCATGATGGGCACCCAGGTGCAGGCCCCCACGCTCATCTTGTACGGCCCCGACGACCAGGTGGTGCCCAAGGACTTCCCCAAGCGCTGCGAGATCGCCTTCGCCAATCGGGTGGGACCGGTGGTCATCCCCGAATGCGGCCACTTCCTCCAGTGGGAGCGGGCCGATGTGTTCAACGAGCTGGCCAAGTACTTCTTCGCCGACCTCAAAGCGGGGCGGGGCTGATGCACCTCAACGAGTTCGCCGACACCGTCGAGCCGCTGGACATGACGGCCACCACCGAGTTCGAGAGCCTGTGTACCAGCGCCGCCGACCTCGGCATCGCCCACGGCTCCGACATCTCCTATGTGTCTCGCAACATCGTGGCCCGCCACCACCGCTTCCACTTCTCCGAGTGGGGCAGCCCCGATGCCCCATCTGTGCTGCTGCTCCACGGCGGCAACCAGTCGTGCCACTCCTGGGACTTGGTCAGCCTGGCGCTGGCCGACCGCTACCACGTCTTGTCCCTCGACCAACGGGGCCACGGCGACAGCGAATGGGCCCGCGACGCCGATTACTCCTCGGGGGCCATGGCCGCCGACGCCGCTGCGTTCTGTGAGGCGCTCGGGGTGGCCGACCCCATCATCATGGGCCACTCCATGGGCGGCATGAACACCATGCGCCTCACCCTCGACCACCCCGAACTGGCCCGGGCCATAGTGCTGGTGGACATCGGCCCCGAGATCTCCGAGGTGGGCACCCAGGTCATCCGCACCTTCGTCACCGAGAACCGGGAGTTCCAAGACTTGGACGACTTCGTGGCTGCCGTGCAGAAGTACGACCCCTACCGCAGCCGGGAGCACATCGAGCGAACCGTCAAGTACAACCTTCTCCAACGGGTGGACGGCACCTACATCTCCAAGGTGGACCACGGCCCTCGTCTGGCCCACGGCGATGAGCACCGTCGAGCCGGCGACCGCTTCACTCTGGAAGAGGCCGAGCGCATCACCCAGCCGGTGCTGCTGGTGCGGGGCGCCGACTCCTGGGTGCTCACCGAAGAGGCCGCCGAGCGGTTCGCCGACGCTCTGCCCCACGGCCAGCTGGTGACCGTGCCCGATTGCAGCCACAACGTCCACGGCCAGAACACCCCCGGCTTTCTGGCTGCCGTTGAGCCGTTCTTGGCAAGCTTCACGTCATGAGCGACATAGGCGCCGCGGTAGAAGCCTGGGATGAGTGGTGCGACCTGCTCAAGCGGATGGGCCATGAGGTGGTCGCCCCGCCCTATCCCACCGACGACGGCGGCGACATGGAGATGCTCGAGCACCTGGCCGACAACGTGGAGGGGTTCTTGGGCTGGGAGGTCTTCCACGCCGACCCCACCCGTCCGTTCTTCAACCGCCAGAACGACCTGACCGTCCAGTGGGGTGGCCCCAACGCCGACAACGTGTACCGCCATGCCCGCATCGAGCCCGGTCGCCGCTACCGCATCACCGGCAACATGCACGGCTGCGACGATTTCATCATCGCCCTGCGGGCCGGGTTCATGCACAACGACATCTGGGGCACCAAGGCCACCATCACCGCCCACGACCTGGGCCTTTCCCGCCACGACGACTTCGAGATCCTGCTGGGCGGCGACGAGCCCGGCGCGGTGGCCATTCCCGACGGGGTGCTGTCGGCGTCGATCCGGGAGTACTACTTCGACTGGACCCCCGATGAGCCCGCTTTCTTCACCATCGAGTGCCTCGATCCCGAGCCCGCCCCGGTGCTCGACGGCCCCACCTTCGCCAGCCGGGTACGCAGGGCCATGATGCAGATGACCGACTCCATCGAGCGGTGGAACGCCTACATGGTGATGAACCGGGCCGAGCGCATCGACAACACCTTCACCAACCGCACCCTGGAGGTGTCCAAGGGCCTGTCCATGGCCCGCTACGAGTTCTGCTTCTGGGATCTGGAGCCCGACCAGGCCCTGATCGTGACCGCCGAGGTGCCCGAGGCCCACTACTGGGGTGCCCAGCTCTACATGATGGGCACGTTCGAGCTGGTCGACACCTACGCCCACATCTCCTGTCGCAACCAGACCCAGACCACCGTCTCCTCCGACGGCAAAGTGCGCTACGTGGTGTGCGGCACCGACCCCGGCACCGCCAACTGGCTAGACAACGCCAACCGCCGCAACGGCCTGTGCACCCTCCGTTGGTTCTGGCCCACCGGCGACCAAGCCATGGCCCCCACCACCGATGTAGTGGCCCTCGCCGACGTGGCCGCCGCCCTCCCCGACGACCACCCCGCCGTCACCCTCCAAGACCGCGCCGCCGACCTAGCCACCCGCCAAGCTCACCTCCGCCACCGCTTCCGAACCTAGAGGGTCTTCTGGATAACGCTTGCGGAGAGCCCATTGAAGGTCAGTTGGGTTTCGAGCCTGTAGCAGGCTACGAAGAGAGGTCGGGTTCGTCGGGTCGGATGATGATCTGATGCTCGAGCAGGCGGGTGTAGGTGATGACGATGCGGTCGCCTGCGGAGTTCACAAGAACGACTGTGGCTGGTCGTAGCTGCGCAATTGTCAGTTCTTCGTCGTCGATGAGCAGCACTTGGCCTTCTGCCAGGTCGGGTTTGAGCACGCGGCCTGCTGCGATCGCGGAGGCTGTATCGCGGCCTCCGAGGCCGGCGAGAAGGCCTATGGCCAAAGCTGCGGTTGCTGCCGTGCCACCGGTCAGCACGATGAGGATTGTGGTTTCGACGCCGAGTTGGCCGAGGGCGACGATTACCGACCCGGCGATGACGGCGCTTCGCATCGTTCGCTCCGCGAGTCGGCTTCGCTGGCCGGTGGCTCGCAGGAAGCCGCGGCTCAACGACCCGGAAACGGCGATGGCCAGCGCATAGCCGGCCAACAGGATGAGGCCGGCGGCCAGCACGTTGGGCATCCAGCTCAAGATGTCGCTGGGG
>JAJDYU010000054.1 GCA_022825005.1 Acidimicrobiia bacterium | reverse complement strand
ATTGGGCCCAGTCGTCGGGGCCGGTCGCGGGCTCGGCTTCGAGGTTGAGGTCTATGCCGTGGTATGAGGCGCATTGGGCGTGCCATGCGCCCTGGGTCACCCGGTGCTGGTATCTGTTTTCGGGGAGCGCGGTCTCCAGGGCGAGGGCGGCTGCCCAGCCGCGCTGGACCCCGGCGGTGTAGACGCCGAAGAAGTCTCCGAACCTCGTCACCTCGCCGTTTTCGTCGGTCCAGGTCCAGGTGTTGGCTTCATCGTCTGGTTCCTCCAGGCACACCAGCCCTGCGGGGTGGTCGCTGGGGCGGACAGACAGCGGTTCCAGCAGGTCTCTGAAGGGAACCTCGATCTCGACGGGCTCGGGCTCGGGGACTTCGAGCTCTACGGTCACCGGCGAGGATTGGAGCCATCGGCCCGGCTGTTGGTCGGGCGCCACGAAGCGGGAGTCGGGCAGGTGGCGCTCCCCTTCGTGCTCCAGCCCGAATTCGATCCAGCCGTTGGCGTGCTTGTAGGCGACCACCCTCACCTCAGCGGGGACCGAAACGGTTTGCGAGAGGGCGAAGCCCGCCCCGCCTGCCAGCACGATCGCCACGGCGATCAGCGCGGCGGTCCACTTCGTGATCTTCAACTATTTGTCCTCCTCGAGCGCCTTTGAGCAATCACAAAGGAATAAAAAAGTGATCATTATTCACTTGCGCCATTTTCTCCCCCCCCCCCCCGCTGTCAAGCCTTCCCGGCGGCGCGAACCCTTCTCCCGCGCTCGATAACCGGCTTCAAGGCCAAACCGGTAGGAGACGCCTAACCGGGGCGGCTTGGCTCGCTGGCCTCACCGGGCTGGAGGCGCGACGATGGTGGTATGGGCAAGTACGGGTATTACGTGATCGACTCCGACGGGCACGGGGGTGAGCCTCCCCAGTGGCGCCATGGGATCAGCGCCGAGTGGCGGCCGAAGATGGTGGAGTACGTGGCCAAGATGAAGGAGATCTATGGCGACCTGCCAGGAGCCGGATCGCCGATTCACACCGAGGATGACCAGAACTACGGCGAGTACGCCGCCGGGGAGCTGGACTTTGAGACGCCGCTTCAGCGGGAGGGCATGGCCGTGCCCGGTCCCCGGATGACCGACATGGATCTAGAGGGCATCGACGTGACCGTCATGTTCCCGCCGGGATCGGGCGAGGAGTGGGCGCTGGGCGATCCGGGCTTTGCCGACGAGCTGTGCCGGCTGTTGAACGACGCCCGGGCCACCTATGCGGCTTACGACCCCGCCCGCTTGAAGCTGGTGGCCAAGCTGCCCCTGATCGATCCCGAGCGGGCTGCTGCCGAGCTGGACCGGTGCTTCACCCAGTATCCCGACGTGTTCGTGGGCATGGTGACCGCCCAGCACGTGTTGGACCGCAACCTGGACCACCCGGCCCTCGACGCGGTGTGGGAGGTGGCCGACAGCCATAGCGCTGCGGTGTGCGTACACGGCGGGGGACAGGCTCCCGATCAGGTGCCCATTGTGCTCGACCGCTACAACACCAGGCTGGAAAAGCACGCCGTGACCCACCCGTTCGGGGCCATGCTGGCCACGATGAACTTCACCGTGGGCGGAATACTGCACCGGTTCCCCAACATGCGGGTGGGCATCATGGAAGCCGGCTGCGGCTGGCTGCCGTTCTGGCTGGAGCGCCTCGATGAGGAGTACGAGCTGATGCCCGATCAGGCCCCTGTCTTGGACCGCAAGCCGTCGGAGTACTTCCTATCGGGGCGGTGCTTCGTGGGTGTGGAGTCCACCGAGTCGGCCCTGCCCTACGTGATGGACCAGGTGGGCGAAGACATCCTGTGCTACTCCTCGGACTACTGCCACTGGGACTGCGACTTCCCCCACTCGGTGAAGCTGCTAGTGGAGCGCGACGACCTCAGCGACGAGCGCAAGCGCAAGGTCCTGACCGACAACCCGGCCAAGCTGTTTGGGATCCCCATTCCTTCGTAGGTAGTACACACGCGTCCGGGCGGCGGGTCCTGTCACCTACGGCGGCCTGGCTGTCGGAGCAGCCAGGTCCGCCTGCGGCGCCACCCCCCGCCCTCGGTTTATCTCCGCTGAGATTCGACTGTGTGAGAGTTAGTCGGTTCTTGGGCCGAACCAGTCGGGTAGGTCGACTGGGGGGTGGGGGAGTTCGGTGATGCCGCGCTCTTCGAGGATGGCGGCGTGCTCGGCTTTGTCGGCGGGGGCGGGGCGGGAGTCGCCGAAGTAGATCTCCAGGATCTCAGCACCCTGGTCGCTTACTTTGATGGGGCCGAACGTGGCCAGGTGCGGGAGCTTGATGAGGGTTCCGGCCCGGCACACCTCCTGGTCGAAGGTGACCTCGCCGTCGATGACGAAAATGAAGTGGTCGCTGTTGTGGCCGTGGCGTTCCAGCACCAGTCCGGGGTCGTAGCGGGTGTGGTACACCGCTCGCTCTTGGGTCAGCTCCATCAGCTTCAGCCACACCGACACCCGGCGGCCGTCGGCGTGCTGCTGGCTCTTCACCTCGGCGAAGTCCATGTCTTCCGCGTGGATGTAGGACACCTGGGGCTGCGGTTCGGTCATGACTGGGCTCCAATAAGGTTTGCGATCACCGGAACATCTTGAGCGCCCGGCTGTCTGAGGTGTCCTCAGGACGCTCGTCGGCCGCTTCCTCGATCGGGTTCAGCTCATCGGGCGGGGTGAGGGCCAGGCTCACCGGGGTGTCCAGCTCGATGGGGTCGTGCAGGCCGAGTTCGTCGCCGATGTCGCGCAGGGCAGGCAGCACCTCGGTGCCCATCAGCTCGATGCAGCGCAGGGAGTCGTCGTGGTTGACGCCGCCGTCGTTGCCCCACAGCATGAGGATCGACGGACGGCAGGTTTCCAGCACCACCCGCAGCTCGGCGATCACCTCATCGGGAGTGCCGGCCACGATCTCCCGGGCGGCCAGCTGCTGCTCGAACGGGGCGGCCCGGGAGCCCGTCACCTTTGAATTGGCCATCTTGGCGTAGTCCAGGCGGCGGGCCGACGAGCCGTAGCCCGACGGGCTCACCCAATAGGGGTGGCCGATGCCGGTGAACTCGCCCTGCATCCACATGAACTCCCGGGCGTTGTCCCGGGCCTTGTCGCCGTCTTCTTGCACGTGGACTCGCAGTAGATAGCCCCGGTTCTCCGGTCCGGGCTCATAGCCCACCGCCAGCGCGGCCTGGTCGTAGATCTGCCACAGATCGCCGGTGAGGTGCAGGGGCGTGTTGAGCGAGATGTAGGGGTAGCGGTGCTGGGCGGCCCAACGGATGGTCTCGGCGCTGAACACGCCGGGCACCCAGATGCGGGGGTGGGGCTTTTGCAGCACCCGGGCCCAGGGGTTGACCACCCGGTACTGGAAGTGCTCGCCCTCCCAGGAGAAGGGGCCGTCGTCGGTCATGGTCTTGACCAGCAGGTCGTGGGCCTCGTTGAACCGCTCCCGGTTGTAGGCCGGGTTGGCGTTGAGGCACACCGACTCCTGGCCGGCGCCCCGCACGATGCCCGAGATGAGCCGGCCCTTGGAGATCATGTCGATCATGGCGATCTCCTCGGCGAACATCAGCGGGCTGTCGTAGGTGGGCAGCGGGTTGCCGAGCTGCACGATCTTGGCGTTCTCGGTGATGGCGGCCAGGATGCTCGACATCACCGTGATGCGGGCCTGCATGCAGAACGGGGCGTTGTGGTGCTCGTTCACCATGATCCCGTCGAAGCCCACCTGATCGGCCAGCTTGTACTCCTCGATGCGCTCGTTGAACAGGCGGCTGCCCTCAACGGGGTCGTAGTACTTGTTGGAGAACATCACCGAGGTGAAGCCCTCCTTCAAGCCCTCGTCGGCCGGATAGGCGCTCATGGGCTGCTCGGTGAAATACGACAGGAACATCAGCTATCTCCTCCAGTGATGATGGCGGCGAGCGATTCGGGGGCTTCAAGGTCGACGGCATGGCCGCAGTCCGGGACGATCTCCAGGCGGGCGTCGGGTAGGGCCTCGACGTAGGCATGGGCGCACTCCATGGGCACCACCGTGTCGCTTTCGCCCCACACCACCAGGGCGGGAACGGCGACGCCGCCCAGGAGAGGCCGCAGCCGGCGGTTGTACATGTAGGGCTTCCATCCCACCCGGGTGGTCATCTCCCGGTTCATGTCCCACACCACCAGGGTGTCGTCGCCCAGCGGGTGCTCCTCGGTTTCGTCGCCGTTGCGGGGATAGATCGCCTCGAAGGCCTCTGTACTGGAGAAGGCCGCCTCCACATAGTCGGAGTGCGACACCAAGAACTGGTCGTAGATGCGGCCATTTTCGGGCAGCAGCCCCGCCGCGCCCACCAAAACGAGTCGCTTGAGCAGCTCCGGAGCCATGGTGGCCAGTTCGGCCGCCACCCAACCACCGAACCCACATCCCACCAGCTCTACCGGCCCGAGCTCATTGGCTCGCAGCCACTGGCCCACCAACAAGGCCAGGTCCCGAGGATGGCGAGCCCAGTCCGGTCGCTCCGACCCCTCGGTTCCCCCGTAGCCCGGCAAATCCAGGGCGTGAACGGCGTAGTGGGCGGCCAAGGCTTCGTGGATCGGCATCCATCCCGGGTTGCCGAACGAGTGGTGCAGCATCACCAGCGGATCGCCCGACCCCCCAGTGAACTCCCGCATCCCCAGCCCGGCCACAGCAGTAGTCACGGTTTGCATCGCCATGACGCTATACCGCTCGCGCTATCAGCCGCCGGGGTTGGCGGGGAGGTGGTCGAATTTTCCGGTGGGGCGGGTGCGGTTGTACTCCTCCACGATGGGTTGGAGTTGGGTGGGGCTGGCGCCGTGGAGGATGACTCCGTCGCAGCCGAGGTCGAACTGGCCCCGGATCTTGTCGACGCACTGTGCGGGGGTGCCGGTGGCGGCGGGGGCGAGCCATTCGTCGGGGATGAGGGTGGCGATGTGCTCGAGCTGCTCGGTGGTGGCCACCTGATCGATGGCGCCTTGGAAGTTGGCCACTAGCTCGTCGGACAGGAACCGCTCTAGTGCAGCGGGATCCCAGTTGTTGGTGCGGGCCATCAGCTCGGGGTAGCCCTGGAGGTAGGTGGCCATGCGGCCCACCGTCTTCTTCAGGCGGATGTCTTCGGGCAGGTGGTCGCCAATGGTGGCGAAGCAGCTCCATACCTTTACGGTGTCCGGGTCTCGACCCGATTCCTCGGCCGACTGCTTGACGGCGCCCACCACCCGGGCGGTGGTCTCATCGGTGAAGAAGGTGTGCAGCACCACGGCGTCGAAGCAGCGCCCTCCCAAGGCCAGAGAGTTGGGGCCGAAGGCGGTGAGCGCCATGGGGATGTGCTCGCTGCTGGCCCCCATCAGGGTCAGCACCGGGTAGTCGCCGATCGGGCCCTCGTGGTTGAAGATGGGCTCGCCTTGCCAGAGGCGGCGCATTACGCCGACAAAGTCCTCCATTTGGGCGGTGGTTATGGGGGGCAGGCCGAAGGCTTGGGAGAGGCGGTCGACCCCTCGACCGAGACCGAGGCAGAAGCGGCCGCCGGTGAGCTTGTGCATGGTCATGGCGTAGGCCGCGGTCACCACAGGATGACGGGTGTGGTGGTTGGTGGCCGCCGTGGCGATGCCCATGCTCTCGGCGGCCACCCCGACCGCGCCCGACAAGGTGGCCGCCTCTTTGATGTTGAACCGCTCGCTGATGAACACATTGCCAATGCCCAGCTCCTCGGCTTGGCGGACCTCGTCGATCAGCTCCCGAGGCGATTCCGGCGCCCCGGCCAAGGTGTAGAAGCCGAGCTCGTTCATCTGGGTCATTTGGGGCCTCCATTGTTACCGCCGGCAAGCAGGTTGCAGGCTAGTGCGCGGCTGGTACGAAGGGCTGAAGTTCGCAGGCTGACGAAGAGAAAAAGCCAGTTGAACTTTGTGCGCAGCGGGGTAACATTTGAGGTGCCAAGGGCACTAGCCCGAGGAAGCAGACCCGGCTCCTCCCCGGACGGGGAGCGGTCGGGTCTTGCGCGTTTGGAATTACTCGACAACCGTGACGCTGTCTATTAGGCCTAGGTCCTCTATCTGTCGACGCCACTCGCCGCCGCGGCCCCAAGCCCATGCCACCGCGTCGGGAGCCCACAGCATCGGTTCGGTCGCAGACCTCAGGTGGGTGTGTTCGAACGGTGGTTCGGGATTGCCGCCGATGGCATCTCGGATCGTGGCACGGTCTTTCTGGTCTTGTCCCTCGCGCCAATCCAACACCAGTCGCTTGACACCTAGGGAACGAAGCGTCCGCACCATCTCTTGGAGGACGGCGTGACGGACTGCCCTCTGATCTCTGCTGGTCCCAACGAAGACGTGGCTTGACACTCCGAGGTCAGCAAGGGCGGTCAAGATCTTCCTTCGACGGGCATTGCTCTCGTCGACGAAATGGATGCGCCTTTGGTTCGGCAGGCAAAGGCCTCGGAGTGCCTTTCGCGCCCCCCGAAGGCCCGAAGTCGCCACTGTCGTCGCGCAGATCAGGTAGTTGTTCCCTCGAATGGATTCGTCGGCAAATGCGTGCTTCACGCGCGGTCGCCAATCACACTGCTCAAGTCACTGTCGGTTGTGCTCAAAACGTCTTTTGTTACTTCCTACCCATGTTTGGGTGATGGGTCTTGGCAGTCGAAGGCGACCAGTGTACCTCGAATAAGATAGAAATTGCAGGAAATAACTTAACAGTAGATGTAATTAGCTGGGCATAAGCAGGAGAAAGTGTCACCGTGGTTTCTTAGGATGGCGGTCCTATGGAGATTGTTCTTCTCATCGTGGTCTTGGTCTTGGTGGTTGCCCTGGCCGTTGTCGTGTGGCGGGGGCGTCATTCGGGCAGTATGGCTGGTGCTGACGATCAGAGAACCCTGACCGCTCAGCTGGAGGTCCAGCTTGACGAACGGGACCGGCAGCTCAATGAGGTATTGGTCGAGCGCGACGCGGCTCGGGCTGAAAGGGATGAGGTGCGCGGTGAGAGGGAGGCTGCTCTCCGGGAACTGGCCGAGGTGAAGGCTGACCATGAGGCTCGAATCGAAGTGCTGACCGAGGCTCAAAAGCAGTTGGAGACTCGGTTCAAGGGCATCGCCGATGATGTGACCAAGGCCAACAGCGAAGCATTCCTCAAACAGGCCAAAGAGCAGTTCGAAAACCAGAAAAAGCTCAGCGAAGCCGACTTAAAGCAACGCCAGCAGGCCATTGATGAGCTGGTCAAGCCGGTGAAAGAGAACTTGGCGAAGTTTGAGCAGCGAGTAAATGAGATTGAGGAGAAACGGGAAGGTGCCTATGAGGGGCTTAATTCCCAGGTCAAGCAGCTGCTGGAAACCGCTGGTGGTCTTAGAGAAGCACTTCGATCTCCGCAGGTAAGGGGTCTGTGGGGAGAGCAGACTCTACGAAACATCCTCGAGGTCTCGGGGATGCGAGAGCACATCGACTTTGTCGAACAGAACAGCTTTGCAGCTGATGATCGGAGGCTTCGACCCGATGTTGTCGTTCGAGTCCCCGACGGAGCACACGTTGTGATTGACGCCAAGACTCCATTGGACTCATACCTTGAGGCCCATAGCGAAAAGGATGATCAGCGTCAGGGCGAGTTGCTTCGAAGCCATGCTCGATCCCTGATGGACAGAGCGAAGGAACTGGGAGACAAGGACTACACGGCCGCCATCGATGGGTCTCCTGATTTCACTGTCATGTTTGTGCCAGCAGACCCCATCCTGGATGCAGCGATTGATGTTCAACCCACATTATGGGACGAGGCTTGGCGGAGGCATCAGGTGCTTATTGCTACTCCCGGACTGCTTCTGGCGTTCCTGAAGACAGTGGCACTGGCTTGGCAGCAACAAGATCTTCAAGAGAATGCCAGGGCGATCGCTGATACTGGTAAGGAGTTATATGAGCGGCTCGGAAAGTACACAAGGGACGTGGCGAAGATGGGCCGAGGTCTCAGTCAGGCAGTAAACGCTTACAATGCCAGCGTAGGTGCCCTCGAAGGACGTGTGCTCCCGTCGGCCAGGAGGCTGGAGTCACTGGGTCCAGCAGCTGGCATGTCCCCCATTGAGCAACCGCCACAGATGGATGCGTTTCCTCGGCAGGTAGCGGCCCCAGAGTTGGTTGAGGGCACAGCCGAGCCGGCAGCACCTGTGCTTCCGGAAGCGGAGGACGACTGAGGAGCTGCTAGCGATCAGTCAGCAGGCGTGGGGGGATCAGCCAGTCGAGTTGGCCGGTGTTGTCGGGGTTGAGGCTGACCCGGGCCAGCGCTGCGGTGGGCATCCGCAGGTTGGCGCCGGTCAATCGGCTAATGGCGGTCGATGTGGTCGGTTCGTGGCCGACCAGCATGGTGACCGGTGCCCGCCGCTGACAGGCCAGAGCGATCATGTGGTTGACCGACCCGTAGTACAGCTCCTCGGCGGTCTCGGTTGAACAATCCCAGCTCCCTGCTTCCATGGCCAGCTCGAGGGTTTGGCGGGTCCGGGTGGCGGGCGAGCACAGCACCAGATCGGGCACATGGCCGGCATCGGCCAGGAATCTGCCCACAGCCGCGGCGGCTTGGCGTCCCCGCTCGTTCAGCGGCCGCTCCATGTCGTTGGAAGCTCCTGCATGCCAGTTGGATTTGGCGTGTCTCAAGAAGATGACCGCTGACATATCGCAATACGCTACGCGTGTGGAACAGTCGGTGTACGACGCAGTTGGCGGTCAGGCGTTCTTCGACCAACTGGTTGACCGCTTCTACGACGGAGTGGCCGATGACCCGGTGCTTCGTCCCCTGTATCCCGAGGACTTGGGCCCTGCTAGGACCCGGTTGGCCGGCTTTTTGGCCCAGTATTGGGGTGGGCCGCCTCACTACAGCGCCGAGCGGGGCCATCCCCGTCTGCGGATGCGCCACGCGCCGTTCGAGATTGGGGCTGCCGAGCGCGACGCGTGGATGGGCCACATGCGGACATCGCTGGCCTCAGCTGAATTGCCCGACGACATCCGTACCGCCATGGTGGACTACTTCGAGATGGCCGCTACCCACCTCATCAACAAACAGCCGCCAACGCCGCCTTCTGAAACCCGGCGGCTGCCACTCAGCTGACCGTTGCCACCCGGTCGGCGATGACCGGGGAGGGCTGGCTCACCGTATCCAGGTCGATGTTGTAGAGCTCGGCCACGTTGGAGAGGGTCAGCTTGCGGCGATCGTCCTCGGCCACACCTGCGTCGTCGAACTCCTTGGCGGTGAACTCTTGTGACCGGGGCCAGGTGGCTGCCCCGTGGGGGTAGTCGCTGGACCACATGAAATGGTCGCTGCCGGTGAACCGGAGGTTGTTGAGTCCGATGGGGTCTTCGATGTAGGTGAGGTAAACGTTGCGGCGGAAGTACTCCGACGGCGTCATGGTCAGCGTGTCGTCGATCCGGCTCCAGGCGCCGCTGTAGGTGAGGTCGAGCCTCTGCTCCAGGCGAGCGGCGTAGTCGATTCCGCCCTCGGCGGCCACGATCCGCAGGTTGGGGTGGCGCTCGAACACGCCCGCGGCGATCAGCTCGGCTGTGGTGTGGGCCAGCTCATCGCGCGCCGTGATCCCGAAGTAGTAGGTGCCCTCCACGGTGACGCCATAGTTGCTGATGGCCTTCGTTTGGTGGCCGCCAAAGATGTGGATGGAGACCGGCATGGACCGCTCGGCGGCGGTGGCCCACAGCGGCTCGTAGCGGTCGGAGAAGAAGCTGTACTCCCGGGTGGCGGGCGGCGAGCTCCAGATGATGGCGCCCCGGAGACCCATGTCACCGCAGCGGTTGAGCTCGGCCACACCCACGTCGATGTCCCAGGTGGGGATCATGGCGATGCCAATGATCCGGTCGGAGTCCACCGCGCAGAACTCGGCTAGCCAGTCGTTGTATACCTGGATGCAGGGCAACTGAAGCTCGACATCGTCGTACTGGAGAAGCGAAAGGCCGGCGGTGGGATAGACCACGTCAGCCACCGTGTTGTCCACCCACATGTCAGCCAGCCGGGTCACCGGATCGTGCCCGCCCGTCGCCCCGACCCAGGCATCGGGATCGTCGGCCAGCAGGCTGTCCACCTCGCTCTGGGTCATCCCGGCGTTGCGCGACAAGGTCAGGTTCACCCCCCGGCCCATCTCTGGAGCCTCGAAATACCAGTAGTGGTTGCCGGAATCCTGCACCGCCCGGGGGGCCCGATCCCGCAGACGCGAGGGCAATCGCTCCAACCACAGGTCGCCCGGTTCGACAACATGGGAGTCCGATGAGATAAGCACGTTGGCCACAGTACCGGCTCGGCGGTTTCGATTGCCTCAGGAGGCGGGCAAGTGGGTGGTGGCGCCCCGGCCCAGCACCCGAAGAAACACGCCTGAGCGGGGCTTGGGGGCGAAGAAGCTCGATTTTGGAGGCATGAGCCCGTTCTCATCAGCCACTGCCATGAGCTCGCGCACTGTCATGGGGTGCAGGGCGAACCCCACCCGACTGTCCGCATCGCAGCGCCGGGCCATCTCGTCAAAGCCGAGCGAGGCAGGAAGGTACTCCACCGCCCCGGGCAGGCCGAGCTCGTCGGCGCCGAGAACCGGGGTGAGGACGGATTTCCTCAAGCGCTCCACGTCCAATCCGTTCACCGCTCCGTTGCCCACGGCAGGCGGCAGCTCAAGCTGATGCCAAGAGCCTCCGAGGAACAGCCCGGCTATGCCCCGCTTTTGGGGGCGGGCCTGCATCGAGGAGAAGACCGGCGTCACCTCGGCCACATCATCTAGCGCTGCCAGGCAGTCCTCTGCGCTGCGGTCGTGCTGGTCAACGGCCATTCGGTGGAATGCCTGCACGTGGAGCTGCTCGTCGGGAAACACCACGGCCAGTGTTCGGGCCAGCACCGGGTCGTTCGGCTCGGCGTCCAGCGCCCGCACTGCCGCTGCCGAGCGGTGATGCCCGTCAGTCACATAGAGCACCTGGTTGTCGAACGCCGCCACCAGCGCCTCGGTGCAGTGGTCGGGCACCGTCCAAACCTGGTGGCGCACCGCGGTGGATCCGAATTCCAGAACAGCCGGCGCGGCCGAGGTGATGTCGAACAGCAGTTGGTAGAGGTCGGCCGAGGACCGCACCGCCATGGCAATCGGACTGGAAGTTGCTCCCACTCCTTGGAGGTGGGACGTGAGCAGAGCAGCCCGCTCGTCGTGGACCCTCTCGTGGATGCGGATGCGGCCGTCGTCGAAGCCCCCCACCGGTACCGTGCACACCACCCCCGTTTGAACGCCCTGCTTGTGAGACAGGCGATACAGATAGAGGGCCGGTCTCCCAGTCGGGGTGAACGCCTTGGCGTTGAGCAGTCGGGCCAGGGCGGCGGCGCCTTCGCCAACCAGATCGTCATGTGAGAGGTCGGAGTTGTCGAAGAGGTCTTCTCGGCTCCGAGTGACGTTCATGTAGCTGTAGGGGTTGGATGCCACCAGGGCCTGTCGCTGAATCGGCGAGAGGTTGTCGTAAGCCCGGCTTATCACCCGCTCAGCCCAGTCGGGATGTACCACCCACCCGGCAAAAGGCGCGACCAAGGATTCGCTCCGAGACTGGTCTCCCTCATCGGGGCCCATCGAAGTCACCGCGCCGTCCCCGGATGGGTGTCGAGCACCGATGCGCAGATCACATGCTCTATGGATCCGAGGGTGGCCAACAATTCGTCGTCGATGGTGCCGGCCACTTCGATGATGGCCACCGCCGCTTGAGAGCCGGAGAAGATCCGATTCTGCATGTTGGCCACGTTCATGTGCTGCCGGCTCAACTCCTGAAGCACACAGGCCAACACTCCCACCCGGTCTAAGTGCCGTACGCTCAGGGTGGCGGTTCGGTTGGGAACCCGCTCGAGGTTGACGCAGTCGAGAACCACCCCGCTGCGATAGGCCTCGATCACCTCGGCGGTGCCCTCGGCCACCGCCATCTGGGCCTGTTCGGTGGAGGCCCCGATGTGGTGAGTGGCGGTCACCTTGGGATGGCGGGCGAGGTCGCAGCTGAACTGGCCGGTGGCCCCCGAAGGCTCCTCGGCGAACACGTCGAGTCCGGCTCGCAGGTCGGTGCTGTCGAGCGCGGCCAACAGGGCGGCCTCATCCACCACCTCGCCCCGGCTGGTGTTGATGAGCACGGCGTTGGGCTTCATGGCGGCCAAGAACTCGGCGTCCACCAGGCCGATGGTTTCCTCCCCGCCGGGCACGTGCAGCGACACGATGTCGCTAGATGCCAACAGCTCGGCCCGATCGGCTACCTCCTCCACCCCGACGTCGGCCATTTGCCGGCGGATGTCTCGGGTCCGATCGGCCCGGGGTTCGGTGATGACTCTGAGGCCGCACGCACTGGCCCGCTGGGCCACTTCGATGCCGATGGCGCCCATGCCGATGATGCCCAGAGTGGCGCCGAACAGCCCTCGGGCCTTGCTGTACACCTGTTTGTTCCAATCGCCCGCTCGCAGGTCGGCGGTCGCTGGGGCGATGTGGCGGTCGATGGCGAACATCAGCCCGATGGCCAGCTCCGCCACCGCGATGGCGTTGCGACCGGGCACGTTGCACACGAATATACCCAGCTCAGCGGCTCGAGCAGTATCGATGGTGTTGGTTCCGGCCCCGGCTCGAACAACGAGCCCAAGCTGGTCGGCTGCGCCCAAAACAGCCGCGGTGACCTCAGTACTGCGCACCACCAGCACGTCGAAGCCGGCAATGTGGTCGGACAGCGTCTCTGCGGTCAGGGAGGAATCGACCACGCACTCGTCGCCCCCGGCCCTCAGTCGCTCAACGGCGCTCTCGGCCAGGCTGTCAGCAAGGAGTATTCGCATGACTCGGACTCCGTGGTTGCTCTGCGGGCAGTCAGAAGCGGCACAGGCCGACACTCGCCCTCGTACCGCATAGCGGAACTGTTCCACTTCACGATACACGGGTTTACCGGATGCTGTCCCGTGAAAATGCAGAATCCAGCTGCCCATTTTCTCACCCGGCGATCTTCGTCAAAGGTGCCAGCGGCAATGGTGGGGCCGGTATTTTCGGCGGCGTGACAGAAAGGCGCCGTCGGGGAGCGGTGCCCCGGCGGGGAGCGGTGCCCCGTCGGGGAGCGGTGCCCCGGCGGGGGCGGCTGGGGCGCACGGCCAAAATGGCCGGGCTGGGGGCTCGCAGCGGGAGACGCTGGGCGATGGCCAGGGCCCGCCAGGTATTCGCCGACGCTCGGCGTTTTGAGGCCCTCGAAGCCGAGCGGGAGCTGCGCACGGCGGCCGACGTGGTGGAAGTGCTGGGGAACATGAAGGGCGCGCTGATGAAGATCGGCCAAATGGCCAGCTATTTGGATGTGGGCCTCCCCGAGTCCACCCGGTCATCTTTGGCCCAGCTTCAGGCCAATGCCCCGCAGATGAGCCCGGCCCTGGCTGAGTCGGTGGTGGTTGCCGAACTCGGCGCTCCGCCCGGTGAGCTGTTCGAGGAGTGGGACCCGGTGCCGATCGCGGCGGCGTCCATCGGCCAGGTCCACCGGGCCATCACCCCCGACGGCCGGGCCTGTGCCGTGAAGGTCCAGTATCCCGGCGTGGCCGAGGCGATCGCGGCTGATCTGGGGTCGGCTCGGATGGTGTTTCGGGCGCTGTCGGTGCTGTTTCCCGGCCTCGACCCCGCCCCCATTGTGGAAGAACTGCGCCAGCGGCTCACCGAGGAGTTGGACTACGAGCACGAGGCGTCCAACCAGCGCCTGTTCGCCGATCACTACCGGGGCCATCCCTACATCGCCATTCCCGAGGTGTACGACGACTTGAGCTCCGCCCGGGTGCTTACCACCGAGTTGGCCATCGGCGCGACCTTCGAGGAGGCGCTGGGCTGGCCTCAGGAGCAGCGCAACCGGGTGGCCGAGACCATCTACCGCTTCTCGTTCGGGTCGATTTACCGCCTGTGGGCGTTCAACGGCGACCCCCATCCCGGCAACTACCTCTTCGACCCCGATGGCTCGGTCACCTTCTTGGACTTCGGGCTGGTGAAGCGGTTCACTCCCGAAGAGACAGCCCAGTTCGAGCGGATGCTCACTGCCATGGTGATCGACCGCGACATCCCCCGCTTCCGGGCCGAGCAGGTGGCCGCCGGACTGCTGCCGGCCGACGCCCCGTTCAGCGACGACGAGGTGGAGGAGTTCTTCACCCACTTCTACGAGTTTGTGCTCACCGACGAGACCCGAACCTTCACGCCGGAGTATGCCGCCGCGGGAGTCAGGGCCATCTTCAATGCCACCGGCGAGCACGCCGAGTTGAAGAAAGTGCTCAACGTGCCGCCCTCGCTGGTAGTGCTCCAGCGCATCAACCTCGGGCTGATCTCGTTGTTCGCCCAACTTGGGGCCACCGCCAACTGGCGGCGCATCGCCGAGGAGCTGTGGCCGTTCACCGACCGGCCCCCGTCCACCACTATGGGCGAAGACGCTCAGGCTTGGCGTCGGTCGCTCGAGCAGTAGCAGGTAGGTAACTCGGCAGGTCTCTGGCCTACGATTCTCGCCCATGAGCATTTTGGGCAATGAGGTGAGGCGGGTCGAAGACCCCCGGATGTTGACGGACGGGGGAACCTATGTGGCCGACGTCCCTCTTGAAGGGGCAGCCCATGTGGTGTTCGTCCGCTCGCCCATCGCGCATGCCCGGCTGGTGTCGGTAGAGACCGGCGATGCCCAGGCCATGCCCGGAGTGGTCGACGTGGTCACCGGCGACGACTTGGACCTGCCGCCCCGCCCGCCTATGGCCGGCGACCCTGCTATGTCCCGCCCGCTGCTGGCTACCGGCAAGGTGCGATTCGTGGGCGAGCCCATTGCCGCGGTGGTGGCCGAGACCGTCGAGCAGGCCACCGACGCCGCCGAAGCGGTGTGGGCCGAATATGACCCGCTGCCCGCGGTGGTCGATGCCGAGACTGCCGCCGACGGCCCCAAGCTGTTTGACGATGCTGAGTCCAACGTGGCCATCGCCCTGCCCCCCACCGCCGAAGTCGACTTCGGCGACTGCGAGGTGGTGGTCACCCACCGCATCGTCAACTCCAAGATCTACGCCAGCCCGATTGAGGGCCGAGTGGCCGCCGCGGCATGGGGAGAGGACGGGCGCCTCACCTGCTGGTCGAGTACCCAGGGGCCCCACACCGCTCAAGGGGCTATCGCCGGGGCGTTGGCCTTGGACCCGTCGCAGGTGCGGGTGATAATCCCCGATGTGGGCGGCGGCTTCGGCACCAAGGCCAGCCCCGGTACCGAGGAGTGCCTGTTGGGGTGGCTGGCCCGACGGGCGGGCCGCCCGATGCGCTGGGCCGAGACCCGCACCGAGAGCCTCCAGTCGCTGGGCCACAGCCGCGCCCAGTTCCAGACTGTCACCTTGGGGGGCACCGCCGATGGTCGCTTCACCCATTACCGCCTGGACATGCTGGCCGACGCCGGGGCCTATCCCGGCGTGGGGGCGCTGCTGCCCACGTTCACCGGGCTCATGGCCTGCGGCAACTACGACATCGCCAACGTGGCCTGGTCGGCCACCGCGGTGGCCACCAGCACTGCCCCGGTCAACGCATTCCGAGGAGCCGGTCGCCCCGAGGCCACTGCGGCCATTGAGCGAGCCGTAGACCTGTTCGCCGCTGAGATCGGCATGGACCCGGCCGAGGTACGCCGGCGCAACTTCATCGCCCCCGACGCCTTTCCCCTCACAACACCCACCGGAGCGGCCTATGACTCTGGGGACTACCGTGCCTCCCTGGAGGCTGCGCTGGAAGCCGCCGATTACGAGGGCTTGCGAGCCGAACAGGCGGCCCGCCGGGCGCAGGGCGACAATCGGCAGCTGGGCATCGGATTGGCCACCTACGTGGAGGTCACCTCGCCCATGGGTCCGGTCTGCACGGAGACGGGAAGCCTGGAGCTGCGGTCCGACGGCACGGTACTGGCCCGCACTGGGGCCACTCCCTTTGGTCAGGGCCACGTGACCACCCTGTCGATGGTGGTGGCCGACACTCTGGGCATCGACATGGACCAGATCGAGATGATCCACGGCGACACCGATGAGATTCCCTCCAGCGACATCACCGGAGGCTCTCGCACCGCCCAGATCGCCGGCTCGGCCTTGCTCAATGCCTCCGAGAAGCTCATCGATGCGGCTCGCCCGCTGGCGGCCGATCTCTTGGAGGCGGCGCCTGCCGATGTGGTGCTCGACTCAGAGACCGGGCAATTCCACGTAGTCGGCACCCCGGCCCGATCTGCTGGCTGGGCCGATGTGGCCGCGACGACTTCAGAAACGCTGTTCGTGGAGAACGACTTCGAACAGCACGGCGCCACCTTCCCATTCGGTACCCATGTGGCGGTGGTGGAGGTAGACGCCGACACCGGCGAGGTTACCTTGGAGCGGCTGGTGGCGGTTGACGACGCCGGGACCCTTTTGAACCCGTTACTGGCCCACGGCCAGATCCACGGTGGGCTGGCCGCCGGGGCGGCCCAAGCCCTGATCGAGGAGGTTCACTACGACTCCGACGGCAACCTGCTCACCTCCAACTTCGCCGATTACGGCGTGATATCCACCACCGAGCTGCCCAGCTTCGAAGTCCACGAGTCGGTCACCCCCACACCGCTCAACCCGCTAGGGGCCAAGGGCATTGGCGAGTCGGGAACCGTGGGCTCAACCCCCGCGGTGCAGAACGCAGTGGTGGATGCCCTGTCCCATCTCGGCATCCGCCACCTCGACATGCCCGCCTCCCCTCAAAAGGTCTGGGCCGCCATGGGGTCAGCCAGCTAGCGCTTCACCTACGCTGGCGGGCCATGAAGTTCGGGATCGGTTTCGCCAACATTCTCCACTGGACCACCGCAGAGGGAGCGGTGGAATTCGGCCAGGCGGCGGAGGCCGCCGGGTTCGACTCGGTTTGGACAGTGGAGCATGTGGTGTACCCCGACGAATACGCCTCGCAGTACCCCTACGATCCGTCGGGCAAGATGGCGATGACTCCCGACTCGCCTCTGCCCGACCCGCTGATCTGGCTGACTTGGGTGGCGTCAGCCACCACGACGCTGGGGTTGGGGACGGGCATCCTAATCCTGCCCCAGCGCAATCCGGTGGTGCTGGCCAAGTCTTTGGGAACGCTGGACTCCATGTCGGGCGGCCGGGTCATCCTCGGCGTGGGCGTGGGCTGGCTCAAAGAAGAGTTCGAGGCGCTGGGCATCCCCTGGGAGCGCCGGGGTCAGCGCACCGACGACTACATCGGGGCCATGCGGGCGCTGTGGGACGCAGACAGCACCTCCTTCGCCAGCGATCACGCCTCATTCTCCGGAGTCAGCGTGAACCCCAAACCGGCCAATGGCCGGGTGCCCATTGTGATCGGCGGTCACTCCAAGGCCGCCGCCCGCCGGGCCGGGCGGCTGGGGGACGGCTTCTGGCCCGGACCCCGGGAGGGAGTGTCCATTGCCGACCTCATAGACGTGATGCACCAGGAGGCAGCCGCAGCCGGCCGCGATCCTGAGAGCATCGAGATCACCGTAGGGTTGCCCAACACCCCCATGGACGATCCCGCGGGGCTGGTGCAGGAGATAGCCGAGTTGGGCGCCCATCGCCTGATCGTTCCGTCGTTCTTGTTCTTCACCGACACTGCCGAGACGATGGCCGCGTTCGGAGCGCAACTCCAGGCCGCGGCCCAGTAAGCAACATCGAGACACGTCGAGTGGAGCCTCAGTGAGCAGCATCGAGCAATGGCACGCGGCCGCCGTTGAGCGGACCGGGCTCGACGATTTCGGTGGCGACGACTATCTCGAAGGCCTGACCGTACTGGAGGAGTCACTGGAGGCCGAGGCGGGCATGACCGACATCGGCCGTTTCGCCATCGGCGAGATCATCACCGGTGCCCTCATGGGACGCCTCAAGGCCGAAGCCGGTCTGAAGGCCCGGCCGGAGGCGGCCGACGTCAATGTCGAACGGCCCTTGGTGATCATTGGCCTGCCCCGCACCGGCACTACCGCCTTGCACCAGCTCATGGCGGCCAGCCCGCACTTTCAGGGGTTGGAACTGTGGCTGGCCGAGATGCCCCAGCCCCGCCCGCCCAGCGGCCAGTGGGAGCAGATCGACGACTACGTGAACTGCAAGGCCAAGATGGACGCCATGGCTGAGATGAATCCGGATCAGTCCGCGATTCACTTCCAGTCGGCCGAGTTCGTCGATGAGTGCTGGAACTTGTTCCGCCACTCCTTCGCCAGCGTGACGTTCGAGTGCCTGTTCCGCATCCCCACCTATTCCGCCTGGTGGGCGGCCTGCGACATGGTTCCGGCCTATGCCCAGCACCGCCGCAGCATCGGCCTGATCGGAGTGGACGAGCCCGACACCTGCTGGCTGCTGAAAGACCCCAGCCACCTGTTCGCCCCCGAGGCGCTGTTTGCCACCTACCCCGACGCCAACGTGGTGATGACCCACCGCGATCCGCTGAAGGCGGTGGCCTCGGTGTGCAGCCTCACCGCGGTCAGCCGCCAGGGGTTCGAAGAACATCCCGACAACGTCGCCCACGGGGCGGAGCAAACCGAGCTGTGGGCCCGAGGCATAGAGCGGTTGCTGGCATCCCGAGCCGGGCGCGAGGACCGGTTCTACGACCTCCACTTTGCCGACTTCCAGAGCGACCCGCTGGGCAGCGTGGCCGCCATCTGCGACCGGTTCGGCTACCAGTTCGATACTGCCGCCGAGCAGGCCGTGGCCCAGTGGGCCGCCGACCACCCCAAGGGCGAGCACGGCGTCCACGACTACAGCCCCGACCAATACGGGCTGCGGGCCGAGGTGATTCACGAGCGGTATGCCGACTACATCGAGGCTTGCGGGGTGGCAGTGGAATGAGCGAAATCGCCGATTTCAGCAGAGGGGTCGAGGAATGAGCGAAATCGATTTGGCCAATTCTTGGGAAGAGTTCTGCGACGCGCTGCGGGATGCGGGCCGCCAAGTGCTGGAGGCCTCCCCCGACGACGACTTCGACCGGGCCGAGGGGTTGCGCTACGTCACCCGCTTGGCTGCCAATTTTCTGAAGGCCAACGTGGAGGAGTCCGACCCCGCCCGGGCAATTCTCAACCAGGTAGGGGTCAAGATCGGCCTGGACAACCCCGACTACGCCTACGGAGGCGCCCGGTTGTCGCCCCGCTTCGACTACCGGTTGCGGGGCCGAATCAACGACGCCCACTCCATCCGCATGGGGGCGTTCAGCGGCGGCTTGGGTACCCCCGAAGGGCTGATCCGCGACAGCTACTTGATCACCGAAGACCTGGCTTTGGACGAAGATGGCTGCTTCGAGGTGGCCATCAGCACCGAGCCCCAGTCGGGGCCGTGGCTGGCCATGAAGGAGGGCACCAACTCGCTGAACGTCCGCCAGACATTGCTAGACCGGCCCAATCAGACCCCCGCCCACCTGACCTTGGAGCGGACCGATGCCGGTAGCCCGCCTGAGCCAATTGATCCCGAGCGGCTGGCCGGGGCGCTGGGTCGGGCCGGTTTCACCGTGGCTGCGGTGGTGGGCCAGTTCTTGGGCTGGACGGACAGTTTTGCCGCCCATCCTCATGAAGTCCGGCCCATCGATCCCCAACTTCTGGCCTTTGCCCAGGGCGATCCCGACACGTCGTACAACTACGGCTACTACGACCTTGGTCCCGACGAGGCCTGGATCATCGAGTTCGAGCCCCCCGAGTGCGAGTACTGGAACATCCAGCTCGGCAACCACTGGTTGGAGTCATTGGACTTCGAGTATTACCGGACCAGCTTGAACCACCACACCGCGGCGGTGGAAGACGATGGCACGGTGCGGGTGGTGGTGGCCCGGAGCGACCCCGGCCATCCCAACTGGCTGGACACTGCCGGACACGGCCGGGGAGGTCTGGCCCTTCGCTGGGTGGGGGCAGAGATCGAGCCCGAGGTCCGCTGCCGGGTAGTTAGCGCATAACCGGGCCGGCGGGTCAGATTTCGTGGCTTGGCCTTCCGGGGCCTTCGGTGGGGTTGCCGCTCATGTCGGCGTTCAGCTGGGCTTTGGCCATCAGGTCGGCCACCACCGGGTGCAAGGTGGTGGGGTCTTGGGATTCGAGGGGCACGTTGGGGCCGAGAGCCCATCCCTCGGCGATACCCAGCCGGCCATTGCCCACTACCCAGACCCGGCCGGTCACGTTGTCCGCCTCGGGGCTGCACAGCCAGGTGACGATGGGGGCGATCCATGTGGGCGACATCGTCTCTTGAATTTCTTCGGAGATGTCGCCGCCACCCATAAGCGGAGCTGTCAGCCGGGTTAGTGCGCTGGGGGCGATGCAGTTCACCGTGATCCCGTAGCGAACCAGCTCCATGGCCGAGATGACCGTAAAGGCGGCAATGCCCGCCTTTGCCGCGCCGTAGTTGGTCTGGCCCACATTGCCGAAGATGCCCGAGGGCGACGCCGTGTTGATGATTCGGGCTTGGAAGCTCTGCCCGGCCTTGGTTTGCTCCCGCCACCAGGCCGCGGCGTGGTGGACTGGGGCGAAGGTGCCCTTGAGATGGACCTGCACCACTGCATCCCAGTCGGACTCGCTCATGGAGAACACCATCCGGTCCCGCAGGATGCCGGCGTTGTTGATGAGGATGTCCAGCGTTCCGAACGTGTCGATGGCCTGGTGGATCATGTCCCGGGCGGCGTCGAAGTCGCTCACGTCGGCACCGTTGACCACTGCCTCGCCGCCCATGGCCCGAATCTCCTCGACCACTTCGCCAGCGGGCCCTGCGTCGCCGCCCCGGCCGTCGGGGTCGGCGCCCAAGTCGTTCACCACCACCTTGGCGCCGTGGTTGGCCAGCATCAGGGCGTATTCCCGACCGATGCCCCGTCCGGCGCCGGTGATGACCGCAACCCGTCCTTCACAAAGCCTGCTCATGGTGTCGAACCCCTCGTGCTCTTGAGCCCCTCGTCCATTCGAAAGAGCTTCGCCGACGAACTATAGAAGGGCATCAGCCAGGGTTCGCCATTGGGCCAGGGGCAGCTCGCCACGGGGGGTGAGCACCTGCACGGCCACGTGGTCGGCACCGGCGTCGTGGTGGGCCTGGATGCGGGCCTTGATGATGTCGAGGTCGCCCCAGGCCACGATGGCGTCCACCAGCCGGTCGGATTGCTCGGCCACGTCTTCTTCGGTGAAACCCAGCCGGAAGAGGTTGTTCACGTAGTTGGGAAGACCCAGATACAGGGCCATGTTCTCCCGGGCCAGCGCCCGAGCCGCATCGGCATCGGTCTCCAAGCACACCTTCTGCTCGGGGGCCAGCAGGGCGTCGGGGCCCATGATCTCGCGGGCCAAGGCGGTGTGCTCGGGGGGCACGAAATAGGGGTGGGCACCAGCGGTTCGCTCCGCGGCCAAGGCCAACATCTTGGGACCCAGCGCGGCCAGCACCGTGGGCGGCGCCTCCTCCGGTCCGGCGGCCATATACATAGCCCCCTCCATCTCGTTGAGGTACTCCACCATGAAGGAGTAGGGCTTGGAGTAGTCCAGTTTGCGGATGCCCTCGATGAACGGTCCGTGGCTCACGCCGATGCCCAGCAGGAACCGGTTGTCAAAGGCCTCGCACACCGTCTTCTGGGCCGCCGCGGTGGTCATGGGATGACGGGCGTGGATCTGCACGATACCGGTGGCGATCTTCAGCGAGGTGGTAGCCCCCAGCATGACCGACGCCGACACGAAGGGATCCCGGCCTACCGCCTCGGGGATCCAGACCGTGGGCCAGCCAATCTCCTCGAGTTCGGCGACCACCTCTCGTACCCGACCCGAGGGCTGCTGGTCGAGCACGCCCTGCCACAATCCGATTCTTCCGATGTCCATTTTGAACTCCGCCTCCCAGAGCGTCATACAAGTGTCTTGGGTGGGATGGTAACGCTGGCCTGTTAGGCGGTCGCATCGGCGAGACTACGCTTCGAGCCGTGTCAAGTTACGAGACCTTGCTGTATGAGGAGTCCGACGGTGTGGCGGTGCTCACATTGAACCGCCCGGAGCGGCTCAACTCACTGGACAACACGGCCTGCGATGAGCTTCGGGCGGCGTGGGCCCATCTTCGCTACAACGACGATGTGCGATGCGTGATCCTCACCGCCACCGGCGAGCGAGCCTTCAGCACCGGGGTAGACATCACCGGCTCGTGGAAGCAGCCCGCCTCGCCGTTCATGGTCGACGACCCGATCTCCACTGTCGGCCCCAAATCCAATGACTATTGGCGCCCGGTGATCGCCGCGGTCAACGGCATGGCCGCGGGCGGCGCGTTCTACCTGCTTGGCGAGGTGGAGTTCATCATCGCCTCCGACAACGCCACTTTCTTCGACCCCCATGTGAGCCACGGCATGCCCGCGGTGAACGAGCCCATGTTCATGCTCCAGCGCATGCCGCTGGGCGAGGTAATGCGGATGTCGCTGCTCGGGCGTCACGAGCGCATGTCGGCCCATCGAGCCTTCCAGATCGGGCTTGTGCAAGAGGTGGTGCCGCTGGACGACTTGTTGGACACGGCTCGCTGGTGCGCCGAGGCCATAGCGTCGGCCCCCGAACGGCTGGCCGTTGAGGCCACCATGAAGGGGCTTTGGACGGCGCAGTACACCACGCTGGCCAACGCCATGAACAGCGGTGTGGCCTTCTTGAGTCTGGCCGGGGCTGAGGAAGAGATCACCGAGAAGGCCCGGGGCATCAAAGAGCAAACTCGCATCGAGCCGCGCATCCGATGACCTCGAGCCCAGGCATGGCACCTGGCGCGCTGAGCGGGCTGCGAGTGGTGGACCACACCGATATGCGCGGCGCGCTATGCGGTCGGATCCTGGGCGATCTGGGAGCCGAGGTGATTCGGGTGCCGCCGGTTCCCGATCCCGATGGCCTGGCCCACGCCCATCGCAACGCCAACAAGGCGGCGGGCGACCCTGCCAAGTTAGAGGCGCTGACGGCACACGCTGACCTGCTCATCGACAACACCGGCTTGGACCTCGATGACCTGACCGAGCGCCACGCTCAGCTTGTAGTAGTGGCCCTGACCGACATGGGATTAACCGGCCCTCGCTCAGACTGGAAGCTGGAGCCGCTGCCGGCGTTCGCCTCGTCGGGCGGGCACTTCTTGTCGGGGTTTCGGGACAAGTCGCCGTGCTGGCATCCCGGCTACCTGGCCCACGACTGCGCCTCGGTGTTCGGTGCCATCGGCGGGCTGGCCGCGGTGATGGATCGCCGCCGCCACGGCCGGGGCCAAGTGGTGGAGGTCAGCGCCCAGGAGGCGGCCTTGTCCGGGCTCAACCCGTGGTCGGTGCTCATCCCCGACTATGTGAGGCACTTTCCTGAGCTGCCCGATGAGGGTCGCCGCAACGCTGATGGGAACTACTGGATCTTCCCGGCCCGAGACGGCTGGGTGCGCACCGTTATCGGCACGCCCTACCAGTGGACCGGCTTTGTGGAAGTACTAGGCAACCCCGATGCTCTTACTGGTCCGGAGTGGGCCGACGGCGTTTTCCGGGGCAGGAACCGGGACGTGATCCACGTGGTGGCCGACGAGATCACATCGCAGCGAGACCGATCCGTGCTCTTCGAGCAGGGACTGGCCGCAGGCACCACCATCGGGGTGATCCAGTCGCCCAGCGAGTTCGCCAGTCATCCCCAGGTGGTAGGCCGGGGATTCTTCCGCAGCGATGTGGAGGGCTCCGAAGGGCTACCGATGCCCGATGCCCCCTGGAAGTTGTCGGGGACACCGGCGGGGGTGCGGAGGCGGGCACCGCAATCAGGCGATGAGGCCGTCCAGTTCCGCGATCGCCCCGCTAAAAACCCCTGGTCAGCCGAGCCTTCTGATGGCTCCGACAACGGGCAAGTGCTCGCCGGAGTGCGAGTAGTGGAGTTCGGCATGGCTGCGGTTGTGCCCGAGGCCACCTGGATGCTGTCGGACTTGGGCGCCGACGTCATCAAGATCGAATCTGTCGCCCATCCCGACTCGCTGCGCTTCGCGGGCCGGGGCGATCTCAACAAGGCCTTCCCATTCAACGCCGAGAGCCGGGGACGGAGGTCGGTGGCCCTCGATCTGAACACCGATAAGGGCCGCGAACTGGCCCTCGAGCTCTTCATGGCGGCCGATGTGGTAGCTGAGAACCTGCGGGGCGGGTCGCTGGACAAACTTGGGCTGGGCTGGGATGACATGTCGGCCAAGCGGCCCGACCTGGTGTATGTGTGCTCGCAGGGCTACGGCCGGGGCGGGCCTATGGGCAAGATGCCGGCCTACGGGCCGCTCAACGCCAGTTTCGCCGGCGCCCACTGGCTGTGGAACCACGCCGATGTGCCGTTCCCGTGCGGTACCACGCTGAATCATCCCGACCACATCGCGGGCAAGCTTTTGGCGGTGGCGGTGCTGGCCGCGCTCGACCACAAGCAGCGCACCGGCCAAGGTCAGCTCATCGACATGGCCCAAACCGAAGCAGCCGCCTACCTGATCGGCGAGGTGTACATGGGAGCGGAGGCTGCTGGGGCCGACCCCGAGCCCTGTGGGAACCGCTCCGACGCGGTCGCCCCTCACGACGTGTACCAGGCCGGTGGAGACGACGAATGGGTGGCGCTGGGCTGCCACGACGACCAGTCATGGCAGCGCTGCTGCGAGGTGATCGGCGTGGAGAACCGATGGCCTTCCAACGCCGACCGGCTGGCCGACGTCGAGGCAGTGGACGCCGCCGTGGCGGCCTGGATGGCCAAGGGACTGGCTGTGGACCGGGCCGAGCGCTTGCAGGCCGCCGGAGTGTCGGCCATGCCGGTGATGGGACCCTACGACCACCTGGGCGACGAGCACTTGGCCGCCCGGGGCGCCCTCGACGTGCTGGAGCACCCGGTGGTGGGCAAAGAGACCCATGTGGGAAACCCGATTCGCTTCAGCCTCACCACTACCCGCACCGCCGGTCCGTCGCCGCTGCTCGGCGTCGACACCGTCGAAGTGCTGGAGGAGGTTCTGGGCATCCCCCCCGACGAGGCAGAAGCGCTGGTCGAAGCGGGCATCTGCCGCTGAAATAGGTCCGTCAGGCAAAGGAGCAGGTATGAGGGTCTTGGTCATGGGCGGGAGCCAGTTCAACGGCTTTGCCCTGGTGAACGAGCTGGTGAAGTGCGGCCATGAGGTGACCGTGCTGAACCGGGGGCGCACCCAAGTGGACTTTCCCCGATCGGTGCGCCGTTTGGTGGCCGACCGCACCGACCACGATCAGGTGCGGGCGGTGCTCAGTGGTGAGAGCTTCGACGCGGTGCAGGACATGAGCGCCTATCACCCCGACGATGTGGAGTTGATGATCGATGTGTTCGAGGGGCGCGTCGGCCATTACATCTTCGCCTCCTCCACGGTCATCTACGCCCCCACCGACATCCTGCCCATCACCGAAGACCACCCCGTCGACCGCGGTCCCAGCCAGAACGAGTACGGGCTGCACAAGCTGCTGTGCGAAGACATCCTGGTCGATGCCTGGCGCAGCCGGGGGTTCCCGGCCACCATCGTGCCGTTCTCGATGGTGTTCGGACCCCGCAACATCCTGGCCGACCGGGAGCAGCGGATGATCCTGCGGCTGTTGCGGGGCCGTCCGGTGCTGATCCCCGGCGACGGCACCACCCTGGGCCATGTGGGCCACGTGGACGATCAGGCTCGCGCTCTTAGGATGATGATGCTCCAGCCCCAGACCTTCGGGAAGCGGTACAACCTCACCGGAGGGACCTACCAGTCAGACCTGGGCTATGTGGACACGTTTGCCGAAGTGCTGGGAGTGGAAGCCGACAAGGTGTTCATCCCCGCCCCGGTAATGGACGACCTGTGGGACGGCGCATTGGTATTCGAGGAGGGCCGGGCCTCCCCGGTCAACATAGACATCCGCAGCTCCGACACCGCCCGAGCCGATGCCGACAACACCCGGCGGAGGTTCAAGCTGGCCCAGCTTGTGCAGCGCTTGGCCCCCAACCTGCACCGCTGGAACCGCAGCGTGGTGTTCTCCGTCGACCGGCTACGAGCCGACATCGGCTGGGAGCCCGAATACACCCTGGCTGGCATGGTCGACCACGTTCATCGCTGGATGGTCGCCGAGGGCCTCGATCAAAGCCTCGATCTGGACTTCACCTTCGAAGACCAGATCTCGGCCCACGTGCAGGGCGGGGCCTGATACCAGCATTGCGTCCCGTCGAGGGCATTGCTATTGCCTCAGACGCTCAACAGTCAATACATAGCCTTTGTCTTGTTTTCCCGAGGTTTCTTCGACATAGATGTAGTACTTGCCCGTGCTTGGTGCGGTAAATCGAAGTTGCGCGTTCTGGGAAAAGCCCAAGCCAGTCAACGGGTCTGCGCCATCGCTCTTGACCAACTCGTCCGTCTCTGGGTTTCTAACCGCTATCGCAGTGTCAGAAACGATGGCATCGGTATTGATCTCAATCGTCTCATCCTCTTCCAGAGAGATCTTGTACCAATCAATGTCCCTTGGATAGTCAAAGTATCCATAGAGAGTCTCTCTCGTCCTTTCGACCGCCACTGCGGTTCCGTCAAACACATCATCAAAGGGGTTCAGCCTTACAGAGCTGGACAATTCAAATGTAAAATGTCCTTCTGACTTGCTATCGATTCTCACGAAGTGCAGTCCATCTCGGAGCACCTCAAACGTGGTTTGCTCAATTCCACCGGTGCTGCTGTCTCGTGTTTCAATAGTTCGAACGGAGTCCGAGACGACTATTACTCCGTCTTGAGGCCCATTGATTCGCACCGTTACCTTCGTCCCAGCAGAGGCATCAAACGTAAACGCTGGACTGTCAAACCCTGGTGTTCCAGAGACAGTATGGGTAAATTCGCCTACGCCACGTGGCGCCCTGCGGGTGCTCTTTTGGTCGGACGGCATGTGGCTGTGAACTAGGCCGTTTAGGATAAGCCTTTCAACGATGAGCGAATCATCCTCAAACGATGTTGACAGAGCAAACCCGGCATCACTGAATCTCCAAGTAGAGATACCGACCAATTCACCTTGCGCGTTTAGCAAGGCGCCACCGCTTTGCCCTCCTGCTATGGCGGAATCGGATTGAAGCACAGTGAGGCCATAGGCATCCCACTCACGGACGCGAGACAAAATGCCTCTTGTAATCGTGGGTTCAGGAAAGAACTCAGGTTCAGCCGGATAGCCCAACATGAGAAGTTCGCTTCCGGGAGGCAGGTCGAGTTCGCTTCCCAGCCTCACTGGGGGAGCGCTCACTTCGACCGGGCCCAAAACGGCCAAATCTGCCATGAAGTCCCAGCCCACGACCGGTACACCCTCAAGTTCGGTGCCGTCAGGGAATACCACCCATGCCTCTTCATGGGGCCGCACCACATGGTGGTTGGTCACTATGTAGCCGCCCTCGATCAAGACACCGCTGCCGAATTTCGAAGGGGTCTCAACCAGTGCGATCGAAGGAGAAATCTGCTCATAGACCTCCACTGGAGACAACTCAGCATCGCCGGAGCGGTCGTCGGCAGGCGTAGCGCGCCAGCCATCGCTGCAACTCCAGGGGACCAGCGGGGTGTCGACGCCCAATGCGCACCGATACAGATTGATCACGTACCGGTTTGCGGCGATCTTGTAATCACGATCCGAGATTTCTTCAATAGTCGGCAGGCCGTCGAAAGCTGGCTTGACCGGAGGATCCACAGGCCAGCCGTCATGGCAGCCTCCCGGAACTGCGTCTACGTCAATCTCGTACTTGCATCGGTAGACGCTGATGAGCGCTTGCTGGGCCGCTATCAACTCGTCCCTTCGCTCGATGTCGCTATAGCGCGCAGTCTGCGTTGCCGCCGCTTTCGATGTGGCCAACAAAGGGGCCAGCACCGCGAGAACAATGACTATTCCGGCGGCTAGGCGCCGGGGCGTGGGCATTGCAATTGCGAATGTTTGTAGACGTGTCGATACCACGATTCCTGCTATCTGCTACTGCCAGCTATCCCGAGGATGCCGGGTTCAGGGCTTGGCGAATGCGCCAAAATACTATCCCCGCAGCGAGTACGCAGAGACCCCCGATCACGGAGGCCCCGGGCAGGGTCGCGGCCAGGGTGACGCAGCCGATGAAGCCGAGACCGCTCAGCCCCCGCGGCCAGCGGCGTTCACTGGCTGACAGGGTCCACGCGGCGGCGTTGGTCACGGCGTAGTAGAACAGCACGCAGAACGAGCTGAAGCCAAGCACGCTGCGCAGGTCGGTCAGCGCCACCAGCACGATCACCACCGCGGCCACCGCGACCTCGGCATAGTGGGGCACCTTGATTGTCGGATGGACCTTGTCCAGCACTCTGGGCAAGTCGCCTTCTGAGGCCATGGCGAACGTGGTGCGCCCCACCCCGGCGATCAGCGCCATCAGCGCTCCGGCCGAGGCAATGGCCGCCCCCACTCTCACCACCGGCGTAAGGCCGTTCCAAGCCCCGGCGTCGGTGGCCGCCGCCAATGGAGCGGACGCGTCAGCCAGAACCTCGGGGCCGACCGCCCAAAGGGCGGTGGCCGACACCGCGGCATACACCACCAGCGTTATGGCCAGCGCGGCGGGGATGGCGCGGGGGATGGTGCGAGCCGGGTCCTTGATCTCCTCGCCCAGAGTGGCGATGCGGGCGTAGCCGGCGAAGGCAAAGAACAACAGCCCGGCAGACTCCAGAATCCCGGCCGCGCCTCCCGCCCCCCAGTCGGCCAGATTGTCAACGTCGGCCGTGCCGCCGCCCGTCGCGGCGGCCACCACCACACCGAGGGCGATCAGCACCAGGGTGACGGTGACCCGGGTGGCCGCCGCCGTCCGGGTGATGCCCCGGAGATTGATGGCGGTCACCGCCACAACGGCGGCGATGCCGGCGAGCCTGGGGTATTCGGGAAAGGCGTAGGCCCCGAACGCCAATGCTGAGACCGAAAGGGTGGCCGACTTGCCGACCACGAACCCCCACCCGGCGCTGAACCCGGCAAGGTGTCCCAGCCGCTTGCGTCCATAAACGTAGGTGCCCCCCGAGGCGGGGTAGAGGGCGGCCAGCTGGGCTGAGGACGTGGCGTTGCAGAACGCCACCACTCCGGCTGCTGCCAACCCGATCATCAGGCCCGACCCGGCCGCAGCTGCGGCCGGTCCGATGGCGGCGAACACGCTGGCCCCGATCATCGACCCCAGTCCGATCACAATCGCATCCCCGGTGCCCAGCCGCCGATCCAACCGGGTGGGGGGGTCGCTCATAGATCGCAGAATAGAGGGATGGCGGGCTTCTTCCTTCTACCCTGCGGCGAGAATGCCCGTCGTCCGGCAGGATAGGGAACATGGCAGACGACCAAGTGGTGTATGAGGCGAACGGGGCAGTGGCGTCGATCACCCTCAATCGGCCAGAGGTGTTCAACGCCTTGACCGACGAGATGTTCGACCAGATCGTGGCTTTCGTCCGCCAGGCCGAGGCCGACGACGATGTGAAGTGCATCTTGTTGGCTGGTGCGGGGCGGGGGTTCACCTCGGGTTTCGACCTGTCCAGCCCCGACGACTTCTACGGGGGGGCCGAGACCAAGGGGGGCCGGTTCGCCATCGCCGGACTGCGCCGCCGGGCGTGGGTGATGCGCGACCTGCTGTACTCGGCCAAGCCCATAGTGGCCCGGGTTCACGGGCCGTGCATCGGCGCCGGGCTGTATCTGATGCTGGTGTGCGATTTCGCGGTGGTGACCGACGACGCCGTGTTCGGGCTGCCCGAAGAGCGGTTCGGCTCGGCGGGCACGTCGTGGCTCTATCCCATGCTGGCCTCCCAGATCGGGCTGAAGCGGGCCAACGAGCTGGTGGTGACCGGGCGGAAGTTCGACGCCGCCGAGGCCGAGCGGCTGGGCCTGGTCAACCGG
>JAJDYU010000068.1 GCA_022825005.1 Acidimicrobiia bacterium | reverse complement strand
GGACATGGCCACCGAGGTGGACGAGCTCGAGGTGCAGATGACCGAGCTGGTCAAAGACATGCGAGCGGTGTGCATCATGGCGGTTCGCCATCCCCGCGAGGCCGACGGCATGTCGTCGGTGCTCCAGGTGATCAGCGCCATAGAGCGGATCGCCAACGATGCGGTGGACATCTCCCGCATCGTGACCCGCCGCCTGGGCATCCCCGCCGAGCTGGTGGCCGACTTGTCCAGCGCCGAGGAGATCTCCCACCGGCTGGTGGTGCACGAGGGCTCCCACATGGTGCGCCGGCCCCTGGGAGACTTGGAGCTGCCCGTGGTGGCCGGAATGCGGGTAATGGCCATCAGGCGGGAACGCAGCTGGATCACCGACGTGCGCGGCGACCAGCTCATGATGCCCGGCGACGTGCTGTTCTTGCGGGGCTCGCCCGATGGCATCATGCGCCTGCACCAGCTGGCCGCCGCCCCCATGTGGGAGGAGCCGGTGGCCCCCGAAGATCCCTGGATCTCGGATCTGGATCGGGCGGTTGACGTGCTGGTGGAGATGAAGGATCTGTCGGAGGCTGCGGTGGGGCTGGCCTACTCGGCGTTGGTCCTCAAAGACCGGGGATTGGCCGCCCAGGTGCGGCTTCTGGAGGGGCGCCTCGACGAGATGAACCACCAGTTGGAGCTGTGGGTGCTGAGGGCCGCCTCTAACAACATCGACCCTTCGCCGCTGCGGGGATTGCTCCATCTGGGCCAAGCCGCCGAGGACATCGGCGACCAGGCTCGCCAAATGATCTCGCTGGTGGAGCACGGCGAGGAAGTCCACCCCATCTTGGAGATCGCCCTCGGCGACTCCGACGAGGTGGTGGTCGAACTGCCCGTGGCCCGCCTCAGCGGCGCCGACGGGGCATCCCTCAAGGAGCTGGCCCTCAACATCGAGCCCGGCTTCACCGTGCTGGCCATCCGTCGGGCCGGCCGCTACATCTACCGCCCCCGGGGCAGCGCCGCGCTGTACGCCGGCGACGAGATCATCGCCAGCGGCCCCGACGAAGGCCGCGAAGCCCTAGCCGAGCGCTTCGGCTGGAACCTGGTGCGAGAAGAAGAAGGCGTAGAAGACGAACTCCAACCCATGGGCTCGTAAATCGTGAAAATAGCTGAAAATACCCGAAAGACTCTTGACCGATCTGGTCTTGATGTGGGCATACTGGTCAGGTGGCAACGCCGGTACTAGTGCGGTTCAGCAAGAAGCAGGTCGAGGCGATTGACCACCTTGTTGCCGAAGGAGTGGGGGAGTCCCGCCCCGAGGTGGTCCGCCTGGCGGTGGAGAGCCTGGACGAGGCCATTTGCCTAATGCGTTCCAATCTGGAGGTCGAACAGGCCAATCGCCGGCAGCGCCAACTAGAGCCCGAGGAGATCCCGGCCATGGCTGTGAAAATCGCCCTAGCCGGACGCGAGCGATGGGTGTGGACTGAGGATGGTCAGTGCATCCCTGAGCAGGTAGCCGATGAGCAGGGAATCCCCATTGGCCAATGCCCTCCCCGCCCCAGCCTGGTTCGAGACAGGGCCACCGACAGAATCCGGCTGAAGTTCAGCAAAGGGCAGCATGAGGCGATCGACCGCCTGGTAGCCGAGGAGGTCGGAGTCACTCGCCCCGAAGCAATCCGCCGAGCAGTAGAGCGTTTGGCAAAGGTCGTGCGCCGGTCCCGAGATAACGAGGAGTGCGCCGAGTCCTACCGCCAGCAGCCCGATACAGAGCTTGAAGCATGGGTTTGGACTGCCGATGGTCGCTTGCTGCCAGAGCCGGTCGTAATCGAGGAGGGGATACCAATTGGAGCAGGACCTCCTCGCCATCCTCCGGGTGGGGGCGAGCAGCATTGAGGCGAGGCGACATCTGGTTGATGGAATTGCCTACCGAGAAGCCCCGACCGGCAGTGGTTGTTTCGCGAGATAGCGCAATCCCCGTTCTCAACAACATTGTGGTAGCTCCTGTTACCACTACTCTTCGTTCGATTCCCACGTGTATGCCGGTCGGACCTTCAGAGGGTCTAGATCAGGACAGCGTTGCACTGTTTGACGAACTTCGCTCAGTGCCCAGATACGCTCTCTCCCACAAAATCGGCGAACTCAGCGACATGGGTCGCGAGCAAATGTGTGAAACCCTCCTATCCATGGCTGGCTGCTGACTCTGGCCACCGTTACGGTCGCAGGGGTCAACTGGTCTTGCTGTGGGCATACTTGGCGGGTGCAATCTCCGTACCGGAGTAGAATTGCGTGGTGCCCCGTAAGGAAAAGACGGTGAAAGAACTAGCGGCCACGCCAGTCCAGCGCCCTGAAGATGTGCTTTCTCAAGACACGCTCGATGAGGTAGACCGCAAGTTCGCACAGGTAGAAGCCGATGCCGAGGAGCGCCTGGCCGACGAGTCGGCCTGGGAGAACGCCTTGACAGTCGACGAGGTGCGCGAATTGGCTCGCCGAGCCGGGCGAGGCGAGAAGGTCAGTTTCAAAAAGCCTGACTAATGTCATGGCGGGTGATGGACCCACGCGGGTGTGTGGATATGCGGGCCATAGGCCAGTCACCCATGAACAGATGGACGATCATTGGATCGACGGTGGTTTTCATTCGCGTGTATGAAAGCACTGGGGTAATCGACCTGATGGACCTGCAAGATTTCTAGGCTGCTTCACGGCACCAATGGCGGGATCCAGTGCTTCAATGGCTTCTCTCATGTCACCCAGAGGTTGGGCCGACGCAAGTCCACGGGGTACAGCATCTCTTTGCCATCAGAGTTGCTTTAGCTTGCCTCAGGTAACCCTCCGCCCGAGATCGTCCGTCTCGGCTAACAGAACGAAACATTGGGTAGGGTGCTGGCTGTGTCGGAGGGGGACGCAGGAAGGGCGAGCTTTCCCGGCGGAAGTCCCTTTGCCGATGGGCAGCCGCTGCTGCTGGACGGGTTTGAAGACCGGCATCTTCATCTGGAGATACTGCGCTGGCTGATCAACCCGGAGATCGACCAGATCGATTTGGCCGTTTCGTTCATCATGAAGAGCGGCGTGAATCTCATTGCAGGCCACTTGGAGGCTGCGCTTCAGCGGGGAGCGCGGGTTCGGATCATCACTACCGACTATCTGTCCATCACTGACCCCGATGCCCTGACTCAGTTGCTGGACCTGGCTGATCACCCCGATTTCAGCGATGCCCGACTTCAGGTGAAGGTCTTTCACGACCCGAAGGTGTCTTTCCATCCCAAGGCGTACCTGTTCCGATCAACCGGCAGTTCGGCTGCGGGGGGATTCGTGGGGAGTTCCAATCTGAGCTGGTCGGGTATTCGAAGCGGGGTGGAATGGAACTTAGGAGTGGATCATGTTGGGCCGCTAGTCGAGAGTTTCGAGCGGCTGTGGTCCGATCCGCGATGTGTTCCAGTCGAAGCCCGCTGGGTGGCCGAATACCGAATGAGGCGACCGCCTGAGAGCGTTCCTCGTACCCCACCCCCCGAAGCAGATATCCATATTGAGCCACCCAGCCAGCCGGTCAACCCGTGGCCTGTTCAGGAAGAAGCGCTCAGGGCTTTGGAACAGACCCGAATTAAGGGCTTTCGTCGAGGGTTAGTAGTCATGGCCACTGGGTTGGGGAAGACCCTTTTGGCTGCGTTCGACAGCAATCGTCCCGACTTCCGGCGGGTGCTGTTCATTGCCCACCGAGAGGAGATCCTGCGGCAAAGCCGAGATGCATTCCGTCGGGTACGGCCCGACGGCCGCTTCGGATTCTTCCTCGGAGCAGACAAAGACGCCGAGGCCGATGTGCTGTTCGCCAGCATCCAGACACTCCAGCGAAATCTCGATCGCTTCGAATCCGACCAGTTCGACTACGTGGTCGTGGATGAGTTCCACCACGCCGCCGCTCCCACCTATCGAAGGGCCATCGAGAGCTTCCGTCCGAAGTTCTTACTTGGCCTTACCGCCACTCCTGACCGGCTTGATGGGGCAGACCTGCTCGCGCTCTGTGGCAACAACCTGGTGTTCGAATGCGATCTGGTTGAGGGCATCAAGCAGGAACGGCTCGCTCCTTTCCACTATTGGGGCATCAAGGACGTGGCCGATTACGCCCCGATCCCATGGCGCAGCGGCCGCTTCGACCCCGACAAGCTCGCCGAGGCCATTGAGACCGAACAGCGGGCCGAACAGGCGCTAGCGGAATGGCGGGAAAGGTCCACCGGCGCGACTCTGGCGTTCTGCACAACCATCGCCCATGCCAAGTTCATGGCCGAGTTCTTCAATCAGCGGGGAGTGCAATCGGTGGCTGTCCACAGCGGCCCGGACTCATACCCTCGCCAGAGCGCGATTGAGGACCTCCAAAGCAGGGCGATCCAAGTGCTGTTCGCGGTTGACGTGTTCAACGAAGGCGTCGATGTCCCCGAGATCGGCACAGTCCTCATGCTCCGCCCGACCGATTCGCCGGTGATCTTCCTGCAACAGCTCGGACGGGGGCTTCGCCTTTCCACAGAAAAGACAGCGCTTCAGGTGATCGACTTCGTGGGCAACCACTACAGCTTCTTGATGAAGCCCCGGGTCTTACTGAAGATGAGTCAGTCAGAGGGCACGCTGACAGACAGAGCGGTTGTGAAAGCGGCCGAAGCTGGCGATTTCGACCTGCCGCCGGGCTGTTCGGCAGAATTCGAGCTCGAGGCGGTGGGATTGTTGCGCCAAATGCTGGCCCAGCGTGCCAGTGAACGGGGTCGAGCCGCCCGTGACGAGGCTGCCGCGCTGGTTGATTACTGCCGCAACTACACCGAAGAGCACGGTGAAAGACCCACCGCGGCGCAAACATTTCGCTCGATGGGGACCACGCCTGTTAGTGGTCCAATCAAGAGGGCTCGGGGGTGGCATCGTTACCTGGACAGCCTGGGGCTGCTGTCAGACGCCCAAAAGGGCACCGTGGAAGAGGCGGGAGACGTATTGAGGGCGCTGGAAACTGAACCCAAACACAAGTCCTACAAGTTGGTGGCGTTGCAGGCATTGCTTGAGTTGGGTGGGGCATTCGAGCCGGTTTCGGTGGCGCAGGTGGCAGAACGGTCACTGCGGGCGATTCGGGAAGACCTCCGGCTCCGGGCTGACATCCAGATCAAGGAGATCCCGAACTTGGACGAGGTGTCGGCTGAGAAGTGGCGGGCCTATTGGCTGAAGTGGCCGCTCGAACACCTGTCCAACAAGCCCGGGAAGTCTCTGTTCAGGCACGAGCCCGGTGAAGACGGCGGTTTGCTGGCCCCAACATTCTCGGTGTCTAGTGATCGACGGGAGGCCTTTGTGGAAATGGCCCTCGAGATTGTGGCCTGGAGGCTCCAGGATTACCTGCTAGGTGGTAACGGGAGCATCGGGGCGCTGCCCTTGCCGTCTGAGCCGCAGGTCCCGACATCTGGTCATCTTGAGGAGTTGGGGTAGGCAGCCGGCAGCCTGCTTGCTAGGGCCAGTGATGTACTTCTGGGGTTCTGGGCCCTAGGTGAGAGGTGAGGGCAGAGAAGTCGAGGGGGTCGGCGGTGAGGATGCTGTCGTCGAGGCGGAGGGCCAAAGCCAGGAGATGGGCGTCGACGACGTCTGAGGCTTGGGACCGGCGGAGCAGGCCTCCCACCGTATGGGCATCGGCAAGGGTGAAATCGTGTACCTCTACTGTTTCGAGGAACTTGGCGAGCCTGGCCTGTCGGCTTCCGTCGCGCCACACCTGAGCAACAACCGGAGCGGTCGTGCGCAGCGCGGCGCCCTCCTGCAATGCGGCGGTTAGGAAGGAGAGAGCGGTGGACTCGCCGCGGTCGATTGCTATGAGAAACCCCGCGTCGAGGATCACTTAGCGAAGTAGCGACGGCGCATTGCGGCGACGTCTTCGGGGTCCGGCGGACCTGTTTCTTCGGCCCATTCGTCCAGGAACACTCGGAGGGCTTCGCTCCGGCGTTTCTGTTGGGCAAGAAGGTGGATGCCTTGTCGGATGGCACCCGATTGGCCGCCGTACTCATCGGCAAGCTCAGCAAGTAGCTCTCGCTCTTGGTCGCTGAGGCGGACCGTAGTTGTCGTGCTCACCGGAAAGAGTGTAGCACGAGTGTATTGTGCAACGTTGTGAATGCTTCTCAGCGGTGTGACAATTCTTGACAGATTGCGATTAGGCCATCTTGGGGTTGCGGCGGGTGGTGGTGGCTAGGAGGAGGCCGGCGAGGATGAGGGTGGCGGCGATGATGAAGAGCAGGTGGCTTTCTGCGCCGGTGGCGGGGAGTTCCTCGCCTTCCATGTCGTCGGCCATCTCGTCCGTGTCGGTCATGTCGTCCATGTCTTCCATCTCAGCAGCCACGGTGGTGATGCGGGCTTGGCCGCCTTCGGGGTAATCAGCGGCGGGGATGGTGCCGTTGAGGCCGTCGCTGATGTAGGCGGCCAGGGACTGTTGGTCGGTGAGGCCTAGGTGGGTTCGGGTGCCGTCGCCGAAGAGGTACTGGTCGCCGCCGTTGGCCAGGAAGTTGAGGGTGACCAGGGCGATTGAGGGGGCACCTTCAACCACGGCACCGTCGCTCACCAGCGCGGTGCCGTCGTCAAGGGTGATGGACTGCACACGAGAGCCCTCGGTGGTCACGGTGTCGTCGTCGCCGATTTCCTGGGGGGTGCCGGCCGGGTCGTAGACGAAGCTCAGACCGGCCACTTGGGCGAAGCGTCCGCTGGAGCTCTCCACTCGGGATACGGCGTTCTCCAACAGCACCTTCATCTGAGCGGGCGACACGTCTTCGATCACGGTCACCAGGTTGCCGAACGGGGAGATGTTGAAGGTCTCCAGCAGGCTGATCGGCCCGACTGGGATCACCGAGTCGTTGCGGATTCCGCCGCCGTTCTGGAGGGCCACGGCCGGTTCAGACACGCCGAAGTCGGCAGCTAGCCGTCGGCCGTTCCACAGAAGGGCGTCGGCTAGCAGGTTGCCCTGGTTGGTCTCATGGGTGCGGATACCCGGCGAGCGGCGACCGTCCAGGGGCACCTCGGTGGTGCCCACTGGGGTGGCAGCCAGCTCGGCCAACGCTGCGGCCACGGGCTCAGTCACCTGGGCCTGCACCTCGGGATGGGGCGCCACTGCGTCGGCTTCTTCTCCACCGATCGCTCGGCGCAAGCCGCTGGTGTCGTCGATGGCGGTCACGTTGCCGTCGACGTCGACGGTCAAGATCAACTGGCCTACGTAGGTGTAGTCGCCCGGCGTGGTCACGATTGGCACGCTGGCCCCGTCGGCCAGGGTGGCGGTGAGCGGGTAGGGGCCGTAGGGGTCGCCGTCGCCGGGCAGAAGCACGGTGCTGTCGTCGGCCAACAAGGCCCCGCTGCCGCCGGCCACGATGGCGTCCACGCCAGTGAGTTCAGCGGCCAGATCGCTCTCGGCGCTCAGAGCCTGCAAGTGGGTGGACAGCACGATGATGTCCACGCCGTCACCGGTGAGGCGATCGATCTCGGCCTGGACAATCTCGGCCACATTCGACATCACCGCCACGTTGCGGGGGCTGGAGATGTAGGTCAGCTCAGGGGTGGTGGCGCCGATGATGCCGATGCGACGGCCCTGCTTCTCCACCACTGTCGAAGGGGCGATCCGGCCCTGCTCCACCAGCGCGGCCAGCGTCGGCTCGCCGGAGAAGTCCAGGTTTGCGCTGATGAACGGGGCAGTGGTGGTCTCGGTGATGAACCGGGCCAGCAGGTCGGGACCCAGGTCGAATTCGTGGTTGCCGATGGTCAAGGCGTCGTAGCCGATGAGGTTGAGGGCCAGCGCGTCGTAGAACGGGCTGTCGTCACCCAGGCTCACCGACAGTTCGGGGCCGCTCAAGAAGTTGTCGCCCGAGCTGATGGTGATCACCGCGGCACCGCCGTCGGTGGCCTCAGACCGAATCTGGTGCACCAGCGAGGCGAAGCGGGCCACGCCGCCGTATTCGGGGGCAGAAGATGAGGCATTCACCAGCTGCGACTCACCGTCGTTGTGGTGCAGGATCACCAGTTGGAGCTCGCCACTGCTCTCGCTGGTGGTCTCGACTTCTTGGGCCTGCGCCGACACTGCGCCCAGCAGTGCCGCTACCAGTCCCAGGGCGATCAACGTCCACACCATCCGTCGGATGCTCACCAGCCGGCTCCTTTGTCCTGTTGGATTCTCAGTTGGCGTTCACCGGTTGGCACCTAGTCGGGTCGACGCCTGCGACACTCTGCCACAGGGAGATTTCCCCGTGTCAACGCGGGCGCGAATCTCGCGTGAACATCCCGGGACAATCAGGCTCGGATCACCTCGGGAGCCCAGTTCGACTCGAAGCCGATGCCCGACAGCCAGGTCTCCACCAGCTTGCCGTTCTCAGCCCGAAAGGCCTGCACCCAGTCCCACTGGTTGCCGTCCACCTTCCAGGTGCCGATGGCCACAACGTGGTCGTCCTCGGCGATGAGCCGGTAGCGCAGGTCGGTGAACTCGGCCTGGCTGCACAGCGCGGCCACCTGCTGCTGGTACTCCTCGGCGGTCACCGACCGGGTGCCGCCCATCTCGTGGCGGACGTACACCGGCCCGGCCAACTCCGGCACCAAGTCCGGGTTCTGCGCCCCCCACATCTCGTCGTACCACCGGCGCAGTACGGCTTTGGTCTCCTCCGCAGTTCCTCGATCAGACATGGCTTGAAGCTACGGCAGCGGGGCGGCAGGTGCCGCGTCGGAAGCTGAAGGCCGGTACCGTCGCAGTGTGAGCGACGCCGCCCCTTCCTCTGCCTCTGGCATGTTCGCGTCGCTGGCCAATCGCAACTACCTCTTGTTGTGGTGGTCGGGGCTGGTGGCGTTCCTCGCCGTCGGCATGCAGATCCTGGCCCGGGGCTGGCTGGCCATCCAGCTCACCGACAGCAACTCCAGCTTCGCCCTGGTGCTGCTGGCCTTCGGCATCGGCATGATCACCGTCACCCCGTTCGGGGGAGTGGCCGCCGATCGGTTCCCCCGCCGCGCCCTCATCCTCGGCTCCCACTTCTCGCTCACCATCAGCGCGTTGTGGCTCGGGATCATGGTGGTGTTGGGCTTGGAGCAGTTCTGGATGCTCCTATTGGCGTCGCTCATCCAAGGGTCATCGTTCGCGTTCATGGGACCGGCCCGCATCGCCATGACCGGCGAGGTGGTGGAGCGCGAGCTGCTGTCCAACGCCATCTCGCTCACCCAGCTAACCGTGGCCAGTACCCAGACCGTGGGGCCGGCGCTGGCCGGATTCTTGGCGGACACGCCCAACTTTGGGCTTGCCGGGGTGTATCTGTTGAGCGCGGGCCTCACCGCGGCGGGAACCATCCCGGTGCTGTTGCTGCCGAAGTCGCGTCCCGAACGGCGCGAAGCCCACAGCCCCTTCGAGGAGATCGCCGAGGGCGTGGCGTATGTGGCCCGAAGCCCCTATCTGCGGGTGGTGGTGATCGCCACTGCGCTCATGCTGCTGGTGGCCATGCCCTACCTGGCGTTCTTGCCCAAGTTCACCGAGAGCGTGTTTGGGGTGGGAGCGCTGTGGTTGGGGGTTCTACAGGGCGCCAACGCGCTGGGCGGCACGGTGACCGCGCTGCAAGTGGCCCGTATGCGCGACAACGCCCTGCTTTGGCGACTGAGGGCATTCAGCCTGGCAGTGGTGGCAGTGGGTGTGGCCGTATTGGCCATAACGCCAAATCACCTGGTGGCCTTACCGGTGCTCTTCTTTCTGGGCGGCGCGGCCACCACGTTCCAAACCGCCAACATGTCGATGTCTCTGCTTCTGGCCGAGCCCGTCTACCACGGCCGGGTGCAGAGCCTGGTAATGATCGCGTTCAGTGCCCAGAGCCTGGTTGCATTCCCCCTCGGCGCATTGGCCGACCAGATCGGGTTGCGGGAGATGCACGGCTACATGGCCGCGGCCACCGTATTGGTGGTGGTGTGGTCGGTGATTGCCGGCCGCAGCGCCCGCCGCCAGACAAAGGGGACCGGAGTCCAGGCTCAGGCGGCCAGCGGCTAGCCCTTAGCGGCCCAAGCCCAAGTGCAATCAGCCTGCGGCTAGGCCCGGGCGCTAACCAGCCAGGCGGCGGCGCCCATGGTGATGCCGTCGGCGGTGCGACGGCGCTCGACCATGGCCCCGAGGGCGGCCTTGACCCGGTCGATCACATGCTCGTCGGCGTTCTCGGGGATGGCCGTTCCGGGCAACAGGTCCATGTAGTAGCGGACCAGCTCATCGGTGGTGCCCCCGCCGATGTTCACCGGCAGGTCATGGGGGGTGATGTCGATGTCCACCAGCCCGGCCTCGGTGAGGATCGAGCTGACCCGATCGGCCGAAGCCAGCGAGAACGGTCCGGGCGCGTTGGGATCCATCGGATCGGGAGGGCCCAGCACCTCGGCCACCGCCCGGCCCGGTTCGGTGACCCAGGAGTTCTCCTCGGGCGACCGCCAGCACACAAACGTAAGCCGCCCCCCGGGCCGCAGTGCCCGCCGGAGGTTGGTGAATCCGGCCACCGGCTCGGCGAAGAACATGATCCCCATGCGAGAGAAGGCGGCGTCGAAGTGCCGGGGCTCGAACTGGTGGGCGCCGGCGTCGGCCACCACGAACGCGGTGTTGGCCAACCCGGTGTCGGCGGCCCGGCGTCGGGCTTCGTCCAGCATGGGCGCCGATACGTCCACCCCGGTTACCTGTCCGCTTGGGCCCACCAGGCGGGCCAGTTCCAAGCTGGTGGTGCCGGTGCCGCAGCCGATGTCCAGCACATGCTCGCCGGGGTCGGGATGCAGCCGGGCGATCGCCGCCTCCCCCAGGGGAGCCAGCATGGCGTCCAGCCTCTCCCGGTACTCAACCCACACCGGTCCCCGGTCGTTCCAATAGGTGCGGAGTGCATCGGCAACGTCGGCCATCGCCCAAGTCTGCCAGAACGCTCAGCCAGGGAGGGGGGCTGAAGCAGCCGCGCAATGCTGGCCTGCGCTCATGCAGGCCAGCCGGGCTACAGTCCCCGGCGGTGAAACCTGCTCCATTTGAATACCACGCTCCCGAAACGGTGGCCGACGTGGTGAGCCTGCTGGCCGAGCACGGTGACGACGCCAAGCCCCTGGCCGGCGGCCAGAGCTTGGTGCCCCTGCTGGCCATGCGCCTCACCCGCTTCGAGCACATCGTGGACTTGAACCGGGTGGACGAGCTGTTCGGCGTGACCGCCGACAACGGCAGCGTCCGCATCGCGGCCATGACCCGCCAGGCCGCGGTCGAGACCGATGCCACGGTGGCCCAACGGGCGCCGCTGCTGCACCTGGCCACCCCCCACATCGGCCATTTCCAGATCCGCAACCGGGGCACCATCGGCGGCTCGGTGGCCCACGCCGATCCGGCGTCGGAATACCCCGCGGTGATGCTGGCCCTGGATGGCACCGCCGAGATCGCTTCGGCATCAGGCACCCGGGAGGTGCCAGCCGCCGAGTTCTTCGAGTCCACGTTCATGACCGCAGTGGCCCCCGATGAGCTGCTGGTTGCCTTGCGGTTCTCGGCGTGGGACCAGCCGGCCGGGTTCGCCTTCGACGAGATCGCCCGGCGCAGCGGCGACTTCGCGCTGGCTGGCGCCGCGGTGGGCATCAGCACCGACGCAGCGGGGCGCATCAACCGGGCCGCGGTGGGCATGCTGGGCGTGGGCCCCATCCCGCTGCGGGCATCGTCGGTGGAAGCGGCGCTCATCGGGCTGGCCGCGGCCGATGCCGACCCCCATGAGATCGGGCGTCTGGCCGCCGACGACATGGACCCGATCGGCGATGTTCACGCCAGCGCCGACTACCGCCGCCGGGCCGGTTCCACCCTGGTGGGCCGGATCCTGGCCAGCGCCTTGGCCCAGCTGACACAGGAGGCCGGCAATGGCTGATCAGGTCCCTCTTTCCATGACGGTCAACGGCCGCACCCGCCGCGGAATGGGCGAGCCCCGGTTGACGCTGGCCGATT
>JAJDYU010000082.1 GCA_022825005.1 Acidimicrobiia bacterium | reverse complement strand
CAACAAGGGCACCGCCCGGGCAACGGTGAAGAAGGCCGATTTCATGTTGATGGCCGCGGTCTCGTCGTAGTCGGCCTCGCTCATGTCGAGTCCGGCCGGACCGGGTATGCCGGCGTGGGCGTAGAGAATGTCGATTTTGCCGTGAGTGGAACCAACCTCGGCCATCAACCCTTCGATCTGGGCCACATCGCTGACATCAACGGTGAAGGCGCTGGCCGCGCCCCCGGCTGCGGCGATCAAATCCACGGTCTCAGCGGCAGCGTCGGCGCGAAGATCGACCACCACCACATGAGCACCCTCGGAGGCCATGCGCCTGGCCGCGGCCCGACCCATTCCTGAACCGGAAGCGGTTATGACCGCTACTCTTCCATCGAGCACTCCCATTGAAACCCCCGTGAGCAAGAACTCTTACATTTGCGATGACCGATTTAGCCGTCGCAGCAAAGAAAGAACGCCATGAACGCACATGACCCGCTAGACGGCCTGAAGATTATCGACTGCGATTCCCACTTCACCGAGCCGCCCGAGCTGTGGACCGCCCGGGTCCCCGCCGCCATGCACAACCGAGTGCCCGTGCAGAAGACCGTCGACGGCATCACCGCGTGGTATCTCGACGGCCAGGTGTGGGCCAGCACCGGCGGGAACACCATCCAAACCGGGCACGAGAAGATCCTGGGCAGCCACGTGGTCCAGCCCTTCGACGTCATCGACACCAGCGCCTGGGCTGTGAAGGAGCGTCTCGAGCTATGCGACGAGATCGGGGTCCACGCCCAGATCCTCTACCCCAACGGCGTCGGCTTCTCCTCCAACCACGTCTTCGCCATCGAAGACCTGGCCCAGCGGCGGATGGTGCTGGAGATCTACAACGACTTCTTCGTAGACGTGCAGCACGAGTCCAACGGCCGGCTGTTCCCCCAGGCCATGCTCCCGATCTGGGATATGGAGTTCACCGTGGCCGAGATGAACCGGCTGCTGGACAAGGGCATAACCGGGTTCACCCTCTCCGACAAACCCGAGATGGTGGGCCTACCCGAGCTCTGGGAGCCCTACTTCGCCCCCATGTGGGACCTGTTCAACCAGTCGGGAGCGGTGGCCAACTTCCACATCGGCGCCGGCATGAGCCGGGCCGAGATGGAGAGCATCCGAGGCGCCCGCTTCCAGCAGGCCCGGGTGGGCGGCGAAGCCGGCCCCGACGACCTGCCCCGGCCCATTCCCGTGGCCCCCAACACCTGGTGGGGGCAGTTCGACCACCAGCGTCGCCTCGCCATCCACGCCACCCAGATGTACATGAGCAACGTACGCATCATCGTCAACCTGTGCATGAGCAACCTGTTCGACCGCTACCCCAACCTCAAAGTCGTCTCGGCCGAGAGCGGCATCGGCTGGGTTCCCTTCATCCTCGAAGCCCTCGAGTACCAGTACGACGAGATGGTCACCGAAGCCCACGAGCTAGCCCTCAACTCCCGTCGCCCCCGGGAGTATTTCAACGACCACATCTGGGTCATGTTCTGGTTCGAGCGGTCGGCCCCGGCCAAGCTCATCGAAGACGTCGGAGTAAACAACGTGCTGGTGGAGACCGACGTCCCCCATCCGACATGCCTGTTCCCGGGCGCCCGGGAGCACTTCGCCCGGGTGCTTGCCGACGTTGATCCCCATGTCCGGCGCCGAGTGCTCCAAGACAACGCCGCCGAGCTCTACGGCATCGACGTCTAGGGGTTCCCATGCAGTTCGGCATGATCATCAGCGACGTGCCGCGTGACGTGGACCCCCTCGAGCAGTTCGACGGCATTCTGCGCCAAGTAGAGGCCGGACAGCGCAACGGCCTCAGCCATTTCGTCATCGGCCAGCACTTCTTGTACGGCGACCTGCGCTGGCTCCAGCCGGTGCCCCTGCTCGCCCGCCTAGCCGCCGAGATCGACGACCACGTGCGGCTGGCCACCACCGTGCTGCTGGCCCCCAAATACCACCCGGTGATCCTGGCCGAGGAGCTCGCCACCCTCGACATCGTCACCCGGGGCCGCCTCGACGTCGGCCTCGGGCTCGGATACCGGAGCGAAGAGTTCGACTTGATGAATGTCCCGATCAGCAAGCGGGTGAGCCTGTTCGACGAGTGCCTCGACATCTTGAAGCTTTGCTGGGCCATGGAGGACTTCGACTACCACGGCCAGCATTGGCAAATTCAGGGAGCTACGCCCCATATCCGATGCGTGCAACAGCCCCATCCCCCTATTTGGATGGGCGCGCACTCCCGCAAGGGCGCTCGGCGGGCGGGCCGAGTGGGCGACCGGTTCATCATCCCGCCGGAGTACGACATCCATGAGATGCGGGTCCGTTTGGGCATCATGGCCGCCGGATTCGCCGAGCGGGGCAAACCGATGGGCCATCAGCCCCTGCGCCGAAACGCCTTCGTGGGCGCCACCAACGAGGAGGCACGAGCCAGATTCGTGGATGTCAGCAAGGAGCGCTACCTGGCGTATGCCCGCAAGGAGCTCGACATACTGGACGAGGAAGCGCTCATGGGCAACTTCTTCGAGGAAGTGAAGCACTCGGTGGCGGTGGGCACGGCCCAAGAGGTGATTGACCACTTCACCGAGGTGGCCCGTGAGCTGCCAATAGACCCGTTCGTGGTGAAGCCCCAGTGGCCCGAGATGCACATCGACGAGGTGATCGACTACCTCGACACCATGGGACGAGAGGTCATTCCGGCGCTGGCCGAAGTCCCGCCCATGCCCATAGAGGACATCCCCGCCTCACTGACCCCCGTGGCCGACGAGGTGGCCGAGGCACTGGAGGCCATGTGACCGCAGCATCATTCGACGAGGCCATTGCCCACACGCCGTTGGGCGACGGACGCTTCCTCACCTCTACACCCCCATCTTGGATGGCCTCGGGCCGCGTTCCCGCCGGGCTGGTGGAGGCACAGTTGATGGCCGGACTAGCCGCCACGGTCACCGACCCCCAGTACCGACCGCTGTCGTTCACCGCTCATCTGCTGCTAGCGCCGGGCGAAGGCGACTACGAGGTGCAGACCGATGTGCTCCGCACGGGCCGAACGCTGGTGAGCACTGCGGCCCGAGTTGTGCAAGACGACAAGCTGATCGCCACCGCGCTGGCCAGCTTCGCCACCGACCGGCCCAGCCCTGAGTTCGACGAACTGCCCATGCCCGAGGTGGCCCCGCCCACACCGGGACGGGAGACCGACGGCTACGTGCCCGAGTTCGCCTTTCCCTATGGCGACAACGTGGTCATGCAGGACCGCCTCGGACCGAAACCGTTCACCGCGCCCGACGGCCCCATGGAGCGGGTGGGATGGGCCGGCTTCGCCCAGCCCCGCCCCATCGACGCCCCCGGTCTGCTGATGATCGGCGATATCGGGATGATGGGCTGGTGGGTGCGCCTCGACCGCATGTACACCACCGCCACCCTGGACCACACCACCTATTTCCGGGCTGACCTGTCCCAGGCAGCAGCCGACGACATGGTGCTGCTGCGGTCGCGTACCGGGCTGGTCCGCGGCGGCTACCTAGATTGGGACCTCGACATCTGGGCCCCGGACGGCACTCTGCTGTGCCAGTCCCGCCAGATCCTGGCCATTCTGGGGTGACCGGACGATGACCCAGCCCGCGCCGCTGCGCATCGTCGACTTCTCCACCCACATGTCGGGGCCGCTGGCCTCGCACCTGCTGATGGAGATGGGCGCCGACGTCATCAAGGTCGAACACCCGATTCAGGGCGACGGCAACCGGGGCAACGAGCCCAAGATTGCCGGGGTCAGCGATCTGCACCTCGCCCTCAACCCCGGCACCCGCAGCATCGCAATCAGCACCAGCTCGCCCCACTGGGCCGACGTAGTGGCCGGGGTCACCGCCTGGGCCGATGCGGTGATCGTCGGCGCCCGCCCCAAAGACGCGGTTCGCCGAGGACTCGACTTCCACACCCTCCTCGAGGCCAACCCGCAACTGGTGTACTGCGTGATCTCGGGCTACGGCCTGGCGGGCCCGTGGGCTGAGTACAAGGCCCACGGCCAGAACATGGACGCGCTGGCCGGCCGGGTCGAGGTGGAGTGGAACGACGGCCAGCCCCAAACCAGAGTCGGGTGGCGCTCGGCCGGGGTGCTGTTGGCCGGGGTCTTCGGCGCCATGGGGGTGCTGGCCGCCATCGTCAAGCGAGACCGGGGCGGCGGGCCCCAGTTCGTGCACACCTCCATCTGGAACACCGCGCTGTGGTGGAACTGGCGAGACGTGAACACCTGGGTGAACAACGACGAGCCTTGGCATGAGTACCGCTCGTTGGGATCGCGCTATGCCATGTACGCCACCTCCGACCGCCGCGCCCTGCTCATCTGCCCGCTGGAAAAGGTGGCCTGGGAGCGATTCTGCGACTTGGCCGGGCTGCACCAACTCCGAACCCGAGGCGAGTGGACCCACAGCATGGACTTCGGATATGACGACGAGTTCCCGCTGATCGCCGAGGCCATCAGCCGGAGCACGTTCGACGACTGGAACCGCCTCCTCGACGAAGCCGAGATACCGTTCGCCCCCATACTCACCCTCGACGAGGCGGTGAGCAGCGACCACGCCGCCGTCAACCGGGTGCTCCGGGGAATCGAGCTACCCGGAGGGCGAGTTCAAATGGCCGCTTCACCGGTGCAGCTCTCATCGAACCCCGATGAGGCGGCCCAACCCGACCTTTCCGACCTGCCGCCCCCTCCGGACCTAGGTGCCGACACCGCCGAGATCCTCGGCGAAATCGGGTTGGACAGGCTCATCGGAGAAGACCTGTCGGGAGGCCACCCATGACCAAGCCTCTCGACGGAATCCGGGTGCTCGACTTCACCCGCCATATGGCCGGCCCCTACGGCACCATGATTCTGGGCGACTACGGGGCCGACATCATCAAGGTGGAGAGCCTCCCCCACGGCGACGGCGCCCGCGGCGTGGGCACCGCATTCGTCGACGGCGAGAGCGCGCTGTTCCTCATCTGGAATCGAGGCAAGCGCAGCCTCGCACTGGACATGCGCAAACCCGAGGGGCTCGAGGCAGTCCATCGCCTGGCCGCCACGGTCGACGTGGTGGTCACCAGCTACCGGCCCGGCGTGGCCGACGAGATCGGCATCGGCTACGACGCCCTGTCGGCCATCAACGACCAGATCGTGTACATCTCCCTCACCGCCTTCGGCCCGGACGGCCCGATGGCCCCCTATCCGGGAACCGACCCGGTGGTCCAGGCCGTCTCGGGGGTCATGTCGGTGACCGGGGAGCCTGATCGGGGGCCCAACCTGGTGGGGGTCCCGATGGCCGATTTCACCGGTGCATTGGTCACCGCCCAAGCCGCCATGCTCGGCCTGTTCGCCCGACAGCAAACCGGCAAGGGCCAGCTCATCGACGTCTCGATGCTCTTCGCCCTGATGTCGTCGCTCACCACCCGGCTGGCCTCGCACTGGGTAGACGGTGAGGATCCCAAGCGCCACGGCAGCGCCCACAGCGTGGTGGTTCCCTACGAGGCGTTCCAGACCGCCGACGGACACGTGGTGACCGGTGTGTGGGGCGGCGCCGACGGATGGGAGCGGTTCTGCCAGGCCATCGGCGAGCCGGAGTTGGCTGCCGACGAGCGTTACCTGACCAACCAGCAGCGGGTGGACGCCCGAGCCGAGCTCACCGAATATCTGCAAGGCATCTTCATCACCCGGACCAGCGCGGAGTGGGAGAAGTCGTTCAACCAGCACCGGGCGCTGTTCGGGCCGGTCCACACCTTCTCGCAGATCCTCAACCACCCCCAGGTGAAGCAGGCCGGATTGGTGCAATCGGTGGAGCACGCCACTTTGGGCCAGATCCCCCAGTTAGGTCCGGTGATCGCCCTGCGCGACACCCCCGGCGAGATCGCCGGGCCTCCCCCGGTGCTGGGCCAGCACAGCGAGGAGATCCTGGCCGAAGCGGGCTACAGCCCCGAGGAAATCGCCGCCATGATCAAAGCCGGGGTGGCGGGCACGGCCCCACCTTCAGCCGGACAATAGCGGGATCACCTCGGAGCCGAATCGCTCAAGCTGCGCGAGGGCGTGAGCATGGTCGTATCCGGGCCACTGTGGCTTGTAGACGAAGTGGGAATGCTCCACCTGGGCCATGAGCTGCGAGAGCCCCTCCGCCACATCGGAGGGGCTGCCCAGCACGAAGCGGTTGTCCAGCCAATCGCTCTTGCCGAGGCCGTCGTCAACGTCAAGCCCCCAAGAGCGGTACGTGCCATAGCGCGACGACGCCCCCGCGGCCACCGCTGCCTCGGCCTCAGCAGGGCTGTCGGCGATGTAGACCTCCCGGCGCACCGGGATGGCGGCCTGCGCCCGGTTGCCGTGGGCTGCCCGCTCCTCCAGGTAAGCCTGGTAGAGGTCGATGAGCTCTCGGTGGGTGGGGAACGGCGCGGCATACCAAGCATCACCCACCCGGGCAGCCCGTCGTACCGATGGCTCCACCTGGGCCCCGACCCAGATCGGGGGATGCGGCTGCTGGACCGGCAGCGTGGACACCTCGACGTTGTCGAGCCGGAAGAAACGGCCCCGGTGGGTCAGAGGTTGGCCGGTCCACAGCGCTCGGATGACCTCCACCGCCTCCTCGAACCGCTCAGTTCGGGTGGTGCGGTCGATGCCGAAGGCGTCGAACTCTTCCTGGCTGTAGCCGATTCCCACCCCCATGGTCACCCGCCCGCCGGTTACCGCGTCCATGGTGGCGATCTCCTCGGCGATGGTCAGGGGATGGTGCAGGGGCAGCAGCAGGATGCCGGTGGCGACGCTGACCGACGTAAACTGCATGGCCACCGAGGTCAGATACGTGATGGGCTGGAGGTAGCGCAGCGTCGGGGCCGCGAAGTGCTGACCCGCCACCACTAAGTCGAACCCGTGATCCACTGCCGCTGAGATCAAATCATGGTGCTCGGCGATCTGCTGGTGCGCGGGCACCGACCGGCCCTGTACCGAGGTCAGAAGCAGGCCGAATCTCACCGGACCATCATGGTTCAACGACACCGCGGTGTGCCGGACCCATGTTGCCGCCGAGCCGGGGCCGTCACTAGACATTCGCCATGCGACGGCTTGCTATTCGACTGCTCGGTGCCCTTCGACGGATCTCCGTTCTCATTCGGAAAATGCGGGGCAAGACGCTCGACGATGTGGCCGAACAGCGGGTGGTGAGCGGGAAGGCGTGGGAGGAGTTCTGCGATTCATTGAAAGCGGCGGGTGCGGCGATGAACTTTCCCGGCGCACCGCGCGATCCCTTCAACCAGGCGGAGGGCTACCGGCACCTAAGCCGGCTCGCCCGAGCCGGGCTAATGGCGTTCATCGAGCACGCCGACCCCAAGGCGCCGGTGATGCACCGCGTGGCCAACGAGACCACCAAGCTGGGCGCCGACAACCCCGACAACTACTACTACACCGCCGCGTTGGACGGCAGCTACGACTACAAGATCTCCGGGCGGCGCAACAACATCGCCTATCTGAGCATTGGAACCCAGTCGGGCAACTACGGCCAGGGCGGCGGCCTGCCCCCCACCGGGCATATCGAAGCCGATCAGATCGAGATGGACGCCGACGGGTGTTTCGAGCTGATTCTGAGCAGCACCCCCCAGGAGGGCAATTGGCTGCCGATGACGCCCGAGACCGGCACGTTGGTGGTGCGTCAGACCTTTGCCGACCGCAAGACGGAGATCCCCGCCGAGCTGGCCATCGAACGCATCAACTGCGCTCCCGAAGAGCGCCAACCCTCACACCTGACGCCAAAAGCCTTGGACGACGGCTTGAAGAACGTGGGGGCACTGGTGATGGGCGCTCCATTGCTGTTCACCAAGTGGGCCCGCGACTTCTCCAAGCACAGCAACCAACTACCGCAGTTCGACCCCGACGTGTCACTGAACGCCGGCGGGGATCCCAACATCACCTACTACCACAGCCACTGGGCGCTGGGGACCGACGAGGCGCTGGTGATCGAGGCCACTCCCCCGGAATGCGAATACTGGAACTTCCAGCTCAGCAACTACTGGATGGAATCGCTGGACTATCGCCACTTCACGATCCACACCAACAGCCATCTGGCCCACTACGAAGCCGATGGGTCGATTCGCCTGATCGTGGCCCATGAGGATCCCGGCCTG
>JAJDYU010000069.1 GCA_022825005.1 Acidimicrobiia bacterium | reverse complement strand
CCAACGGGAGCGCCACGGCCATGGCCAGCACGTGGACATCGCCATGTTCGACGCCATGGTGGCCTTCGGCGATATGGTGCCCAACTACTGGTCGCTGGGGGCCGACCCCCGGGTTCCCACCGCCATCATCAACGACGGCTTTCCCATCGACTCCGGCGAGTTGGTAATGCAGATTGGCCGAGAGCACCAGTTCGAGCGCCTGTGCCATCTCATCGGCCGCCCCGAGTGGCTGGAAGACGATCGCTTCTCCACCCGCGACGGCTGGCGGGATCATCTCGACGAGATTCGGGCTGCGGTCCGGGCGTGGGCCGGCGGCCGATCTACCGTGGAAGCGGCCAACGACCTGGCGGCCGCCGGGCTGGCCGCGGCCCCGGTGTTCGAGGCCCCCGACGTAATCGACGATCCCCATGTTGCCGCCCGCCACATGATGGTGGAGATTCCCCGACCCGACGCCGGCACTCCGGTGCTTACCCCCGGAAACCCGGTGAAGATGTCAGCGGTCAGCGAGGGTCCCGACAACCGACCACCGTGGTTGGGCGAGCACACCGACGAGGTGCTGGCTGACGAACTTGGTCTGGGCGAAGAAGCAATCGCCGAGCTCCGGTCCGACGGCGCTATCGGCTGATGGCGCAGCCCCCGCTTCGCTTCGACGGGCGCACCGCCGTGGTCACCGGCGCGGGCCAGGGATTGGGGCGGACCTACGCCAAACTGCTGGCCGACCGAGGAGCGCAGGTGGTGGTCAACGACATCGCGGCCGAAGCCGCTGACCGGGTGGCTAACGAGATCAACGCTGCCGGCGGTACTGCTATTGCCGACCACCACAGCGTGACCACCCCTGAAGGCGGCGTTGCTCTGGCCGAACTGGCCCAGGACGCATTTGGTGCCGTGCACATCGTGATCAACAACGCCGGCGTGAACCGGGCGGCCGAGTTCGCCGACATGACACCAGAAAGCGGTTCGGAGCTATTCGAAGAGATGGTCGCCGTCCACCTGCTGGGGCCGTGCCATGTGCTGTGGCCCCTGTGGCCCGCCATGGTGGAGCAGGGCTATGGCCGGGTGGTCAACATTGCCTCAGGGGCGGTGTGGGGCTTGCGAAGCCAATCGGCCTATGCCGCCTGCAAGGCCGGGATAATGGGGCTGACCCGTACGCTGGCCCGAGAAGGCCGTTACCACGGCGTGCAGGTCAACTGCGCCCTCCCCTGGGCGGTTACCGGTCCAAGCCCCGACCGCTCCGGTGACGAGTTCGGCGCCATCATCGAGGCCCACATGCGCCCCGAGAATGTCGCCCCGGCAGTGATGTGGCTGGCCCACGAAGACTGCCCGACCACCGGAGAATCGTTCACCGTGGACGGCGGACGCATGGCCCGCCTCGCCTGGGTAGCCAGCCAAGGCCACACCGACCTAGCCCCCATCCCCGAGTCGTACCGCGACCACTGGGATCAAGTGATGGACCTTGCCGATTTCACCGTCCCGACCTCAACCAACGACCACATGCGCAATACGGTCATGCCCCACTTCAGTCCATGGACAGAGGAACTCCCTCCATCCCCGTAATCCAGGGCCGCCCCGCCTCGGCGAGCGCCTCCCATTTGCCGGCGGCGGCCGCAGGGTCGGTTTGGCCAAGCTCCTCGGGGGTCGGACCGATTCGGTCGACCAGCGGCGCCAGCGCCTCGGTGTCGAAGCCGTAGAACTCCGCGGCGTTCAACCCCAGGATGGCGGCAGTGTCGTCGGCGGGAATGTCCCAGAACGCCTCCGCCAGCGCTTTGCGGGTGTGGGGCCAGGTGCCTTCGGGATGGGGAAAGTCGTTGCCCCACATGATGTTGCCCACGCCGATCTCGAAACGCCGGGCGAGCTCGCGCCGTCGGGTGTTGGAGGCGCCGATCGCGCAGTTGCGGTCGAAGTAGTCGCTGGGCGCAAGGCTCAAGTGGCCGTAGGCATCGGCCGCCAGCTTCTGGGCCCCTCCGTGCTCTCGCGAATAGGTGGCATCCATCGTCCACAGCATGTCGGCAGCCCAGAAACAGCCGCACTCGGTAACCGCATAGCGCAATCCCGGATACCGCTCGAACACGCCGGAGTACAGCAGGAACCACAGCGGACGGGTGGTCCACCACCGCACTTCGGCCACATACATCCCGATGAATCCGGGACCGGTGCCGTATTCGCCTCGCGGAGCGGCCCCCGAGTGGGTGTGAACCGGCATATCCAAGTCTTGGCAGGCGGCCCACACCGGGTCGTAGCGACGCTCGTGATAGCCGGGGGCCTCGTTCCACATGGAGGCGATGAGGATGCCGCCCCTCAGCCCCGACTCCCGAGCCCGGGCTATTTCGGCCACCGCGGCGTCCACGTCGGCGATGATCGGCACGACCGCCACACCGGCCCGACGCTCAGGACTGTCGTTGCACAACTCGGCCAGCCAGCGGTTATGGGCACGAGCCCCGGCCAACAACAACTCGGGGTCTTCGGCGAACGACATTCCCAGTCCGGCCCCGAACGGCGCCGACGCTCCGCCAGTGACCGCGTCGGCATCGGGAAAGATCACCTCGCCAGCAACACCGTCACCGTCTAGCTCGGCATCCCGCCGGGCCGCATTCCAGCCCCCTCGCAGCCCCTCCTCGTTCTCGCCGAACCACTCCTCCTCAAACTCGGTGTTCCCCATGATGTTGCCCTGGCTGCGGATCGCGGCCCGCTGAACCATGAAGTCATCGAAGGCATCGTGGTACTTGGATTCCAAGTAGTCCCGATACTCCAGATTCGGCAGCCCCGCATGGCAGTCCGAAGAAATCACCAAATAGTGCTCACTCATGTCGGCCTCCTTGAGCGAACACTAGCCAAAGAGGCCAAAACCTGGGTCGGGCAGGCGGGATTTGAACCCACGACCTCTTCGTCCCGAACGAAGCGCGCTACCAAGCTGCGCCACTGCCCGTCCCTCTCACCATAACAAGAGGGGAGGGAGAATCACATAGGCGGTTTGGTGGGTGGCGCCGGTGGCGGACCTGGCCGCACCGACGGCCAGGCCGCCTCCGGTGACAGGACCCGCCGAACCGCCGGAGGATGGTTTAACCCAAAACCGCCGCAACAGCCCGCTGAACACTAACCGCATCCAACGGCTTAACAATCCACCCATCAGACCGAGCCTGCTTAGCCAAGTAAACATCAGCCTCCCGATCCAACAGCATCAAAACCCGCGTCTCCGGCGCCCGCCCCATCTCCGCCTCCATGCGAAGATCCAAGCAGGTCGCCATCCCCCCCATATTGCCGATCTGAAGATCGCAAATCACCACATCAGGATCGTGCTCCCGCACCGCGTCCAACACCTCAATACCGGCCCGAACCCTGCTGATTTCGGATGTATCGCTGCCCAAAGCAGCATCTACCGTGTTGAATATGGAGTCGCTGTCGGTGGCCAAAAGCACGTGCGTCACGCCCTGATGGTATCCAAATCGGTGTCAGCACATCTTGCTGGGGAAATGTGTCTGGCCGATGGCTTTGAGGCTGTCCCGCGTTAGCATCAGGGGCGGTCAAGGGGAGGCACTGTGCTCGAGATCGAAGTCGAAAATCTGGACACGCACACGGTGCTTCGTCCCCAGGGCGAGATCGATGCCTACACCGTGGCACAGTTCAGGGAGCGGATTGGCGACTTGGCCCTTGAGCCCCGGCTGCTCATCGATCTGGGTTCGGTTCCGTTCATGGACTCGGCTGGTTTGGGGGCGCTGATCGGCGGCATCCGGCGGATACGCGACTCTGACGGCGAGGTAGTGGTGGCCTGCGGAGAAGGCGCGTTGGCCCGACTGCTGCACACCACTGGATTCGACCGAATCGTTCCGGTGGCCGAGACTCCAGAGGAAGCGCTGGCCTCGCTGCTGGGCACCGACTCCCCTGAGGCGTTGTAAGACAACAGTGCGATCACCGCGATTGAAATTGGCTGCTGCCTGCCTCGTGGGAGGCGGCATCCTGGCTGCCGTCGGCTTGGCCGGAGCGGGATCGGCGACCGCCCAGTCAAACGGTGCAGCCGATGCCGGCTTGGCCGTGGTGGTTGAGGTCACCGGCTTGCTGGATCCGGTAATGGCCGAGCTCATCGAAGACTCTGTGGATGAGGTGGCCGACGCGGGCGCCACCCTTCTTGTGTTCAGGGTCGACAGCAATCGCTCGGTGGTGTCCGACAAGCGACTGGGTGAGCTGGCCGACGCCATAGCCGCCTCGCCGGTGCCCATTGCGGTTTGGGTCGGCCCGAACGGCTCCTCTCTGGAAGGCAAGGTGGCCCAGCTCTTTGCCGTTGCCAACGAAGTGGGGATCGCCCCCGGTACCAGCGTCGGCGATCTCGGCGCCCCGCTCCCCTTACTGGCCGAATATCCCGTGGCCTGGGCCAACCAAGAGCTGATCCGAGACCAAAAGCTCGGCTGGCGAGAGCTCATCTCCGAGAGGGTGATCCACTGCGAACCCCGGACCATCGACGATCTTCGAGACCGGTACAACGAGGCCGGCATCCCCTTCGATCCACAGACAGTGCGGGTTCCCCCCGAAGTAGAGCAGTGCGTGGCTCCGCTCATCGGCGACTTCTTGGTCGACCTCGACCACCTCGGCTTCGCCTCCAACCTGATCAATGTGGACGGCCAACCTCGCCTAGAGCCGATTACCCAGGTTCAATTCCGAGGCTTGTCGCTGGCCCACCAGCTGTTCCACACCGTGGCCAGCCCCCCGGTTGCCTATCTGCTGTTGACCATCGGCATGGGGTTGATGCTGTTCGAGTTCTTCACCGCGGGCATCGGGGTGGCCGGCGTTTTGGGCGCGGTGTTGTTCATCTTGGCCGGCTACGGGCTGTCGGTTCTGCCTCACAACACCTGGGCGCTGGCGCTGCTGGCTGCGTCGATGGTGGCGTTCGGCATCGACATCCAAACGTCGGTGCCCCGCTTTTGGACTGGAGCAGGGATGGTCATGTTCGCCGCGGGAACGTGGTGGCTATACGACGGGGTGTCCATGTCGTGGATTCCCATGGTGGTGATGACCGGGTCGGTGGCCGTAGCCATGTTCTCGGGAATGCCGTCGATGGTGCGCACCCGCTTCTCCACGCCCACCATTGGACGGGGCTGGATGGTCGGCGAGTTGGGCGAGGTGGTCGAAGACGTCTCACCCGACGGGGTGGTGCGAATTCGGGGGGCGTTGTGGCGGGCTCGATGCAATAGGGCCACGCCGGTTCCCGTGGGCGACCAGGTCAAAGTGGTTGAAATTGACGGCTTGTGGTTGGAAGTGGAGCCCCTCGAGGGTGCGGCCCGCGACTATCGAGAGCGCCGACGCTAGGGAAACAGGCGCCTCAGGACCCAGAAAAATAGTCAAGACTGTTTCTCAATTGCTTTGCCCTCATCTTGTGCGCGGCCAACTTCGCCTATAAGGTCCGCCCAAAGGGGGTAGGAGAGAGTGAGCGCTGTCACCAGTGAGAGGGCCTGGCAAGTAAAGGCAGCCTGCCGCGGACCGCACGCTGCTGTGTTCTTCCCGCCGCCGTCATTTGAGCGCAAAGAGGAGAAACTCGAGCGGGAGAGTCGGGCCAAGGCCATTTGCGAAGAGTGCAGTGTGATTGACGAGTGCCGCGACTACGCCCTGAAGATTCGCGAGCAGCACGGCATCTGGGGCGGCCTCAACGAGTTGGAGCGCCGGGAGATCCTCAGCCGACGCCGAAACTGATCCCCGCGCCGTTAGAGGCGGGGCCCGGCAATTCTCACATCACCTCTTCGGCGGGTCGCGCCATGCCCGTCCAGCCACGCCAACAGCGGCAATGCGTACTTGCGGGTGGTTTCCAAGCGTTCGCGCACTTCGGCCACGGTGACTCCATCGGGCTGGGAGGCGAGCATCTCGGCCAACACCGATCGGGCTGTCTCCAGGGTTGAGGCCGCGAAGAACACGCCATCCTGCTCCACGATCAAGCCCCGCTTCACCAACTCCCGCACTTCGCTCCGGTCCACGCCCACGGCTTCGGGATCAGGGGGGGTGAACGGTGCGGCCTCCAATGCCTCGGTGTACCGGTGGTTCTCAAAGGGGTCCGACAGACCGATGGGTCGGACCCGGCCGCCATCAGCGGCCACATCTTCTATGAGGCTCAGCACCGCCCGGTCCTTTTCGTCCAGGCCGGCGATGTCCAATCCCAGGGGACCGGCATCGTCTACTGCGGCGCGAAGCTGGGCCTTGGCTTCGTCGAGCACCGTCGGGCTCACCACCCAGCGGCCGACATCGGGCTCTCGCCGTTGTCCGGTCAGCAGGGCGAGCCGATCAGTCTCCACCCAGCCGCGTTCGGCCACCACTCGGTCGACCGACAAGTCGGGTTTGGCCCTTGATGCGGGAAGCACCGGGTCGACGTCGAGCACGGTGCCGCCGCCGATGGTCTCGGCTCGGCCGCTCTCCCGTACCACGAAGCGGTCTCCGGGCAACAAGGGCAGTCGGCGGGGAAGATGGAGCCGCACCAGGCCGGTTTCGCCGGGAGACAGCGCCTCAAGCCCGAGAATCCGCATTCGGGCCGGCAGCTCGCACGCTCCCACATACACCACATGGGCCCCTCGGCGGGACACGTCGTGGTCGAGGGTGCTCAGCACCGTCAAAGAGGCGTCGAATCGGTTGGTCAGATGCCACTGCTCGGCCCGCACCAGCACATCGCCACGGGCGACTTCTTGGTGGCCGACTCCCGACAGGTTGACCGCCACGCGGTTGCCCGGCCCGATCTTGGTGCGCTGGTTGTGATGGCTCTGCAAGGCCCGGATTCGAACCGCCGTACCCCTGGGCCGCAGCTCCAACTCGTCGTCCACCCGGATTTGGCCGCCGCCCAATGTGCCGGTCACCACTGTTCCCGCGCCCCGGGCGGCGAAGGCCCGATCAACCCACAGCCTGGGACGGCGGTGGTCGGCCGCCGCGGGGGTCCGATCAACCAGATCGTCCAACGCGGCTCGCAGGTCATCGAGACCCAGACCGTCGACCACGTCGGTCTCCACCACCGGCGCACCGGCCAAAAACGTGTGCTCAACCCGCTCCTCCACCTCCAAGCGGGCCAGCTCGGCGATATCGGCGTCGCACAATCCCACCTTGGTCAAGACGATCAACCCGTGGCCCACCCCCAGCAGCTCCAGGATGCGGAGGTGCTCTTCGGACTGCGGCATCCATCCCTCGTTGGCCGCCACCACGAACAAGCAGGCATCCACCGCGCCCACCCCGGCCAGCATGTTGCGGATAAACCGCTCATGGCCGGGTACGTCAATAATCGACACCGATCGTCCCGAGGGCAACTGTGCTGACCCGAAGCCCAGGTCGATGGTCAGGCCTCGGGCCTTTTCCTCCGCAAATCTGTCGGGGTCAACCCCGGTGAGCGCCTGCACCAGCGTGGACTTTCCATGGTCCACATGGCCGGCAGTGGAAATGGTGATGCTCACCCAAGAGCTTTCAGGGCGGCAATCACCGTTTGGTCATCGTCGGGGGCCACTGTCCGCAGATCCAGCCAGGTGCGGCCGTCGCTCACTCGGGCGATGATGGGCGGGGTTCCGGCCCGCAGGGCGGCAGTGTGATCGCCGTCGAGCACCACGCCACACGAGTCGATCTCGGTGCCGGGGAGCGTGCCGCCGCCGGGCACCGACGCCATCGGGGCCACCTCCCCCACCCCCGACTCGGCCACCACCGCTTGGGCCCGGCTCTCCAGGCCGGCGGTGGCCAGCGACGCCATCCGCCAGAATTCGATGGACTGCCCGTCTCGCCGCAAATAGGCCAAGGCCACCTGCTGGAGGGCGTTCAGCACCAGGCTTCCCGGTCGCAGCGCTCGAGCCAGGGGGTGTCGGGCGCACTGGCTCACCAGGTCGGCCCGACCGGCGATGATCCCCGCTTGGGGGCCGCCGAACAGCTTGTCGCCCGAAAAAGTCACCAGCGCAGCTCCATCGGCCAGGGTTTGCCGGGCGGCGGGTTCGCCGGCCAGCCACGCCGGAGGGCCGTCACCGAGCCACGGGCAGGCGGCATCCAGCAATCCTGATCCAATATCGGCAACCACTGGGACGTTGAGAGAGGACATCTCGGCCACGGTCACATGCTCGGTGAACCCCACGATGCGGTAGTTCGACTGGTGCACCTTGAGAGCGAGCGCGGTGTCGTTGGCCGGGTTCTCAACCGCCGATGCGAAATCGGCCCGACGAGTGCGGTTGGTGGTGCCCACCTCCACCAGCTTCGCCCCCGACTGCTCCATCACCTCGGGCACCCGGAACCCGCCACCGATCTCTACCAACTCGCCCCGCGACACTGCCGCCCCCCGTCCGGTGGCCAGCGCGGCCAACACCAGCAGCACCGCTGACGCCCCGTTGTTCACCACGATGGCGTCTTCGGCGTCGCACAGCCGGGCCAACAACGCCGCGGCGTGGGCGTGGCGTGATCCTCGGCGGCCCGATGACAGATCCAATTCCAGGTTGGTGAAGGCCGCGTCGGCGGCGACGGCCAGAGGGGCCCGGCCCAGGTTGGTGTGGAGCAGAACCCCGGTGGCGTTCACCACCGACTGAAGCATCGCTCGGGCCGCGGTGTGGGCGTGACGGCGGGCCCGCGCTTCGACGTCTTCGGGATCGCCCTCGGCGATTGCCGCCCGGGCGGCATCCACCCGCAGCGGATGGGGCAGCCCGGTGTCGGCCAACGACCGGGCCAGGGCGTCCACCGAAGGGGGTCTCACGGCTCTCAGCGTATGGCGCTAGCGGTAGGCCGTCATCTGTGGACGATCAATCGCCGTCGGCCAGATCGGTGTCGTGGATGGTTCCCGGCTGGGGGCCTTGGGGGCCGATATAGGTCACGCGATGGCGAAAGCGACGGATGACGAACGGGCGGATCGCCATTCGAGTGGGCGGGAACAACAGCGACAGGCCCACCGCGTCGGTCACGAATCCGGGGGTGAGCATGAGCGCCCCGGCCAGCAGCACCAGGGCACCATCCACCAGCTCCCGGCCGGGCATCAACCCCTCGGCCAGCTTGCTTCGGACCCGCCAGAGCACCGCCAGCCCCTGCGCCTTCACCATCCACGCTCCCACGACACTGACCACGATCAACAGGCCAATGGTCTCCAGCGTTCCGATGCTTCTAGCGGTCTCCACAATCACATACAGCTCCACCAGCGGCACCGCGATGAACAGGAGCACCAACCAGATCAACACGATGCGATCCTAGGACGAGACGATGTCGAGTTGGGCCAGGGCTTGTTCGGCGGCCTCGAAGATGCGAGCGGTGCATCCAGCCATGTCCACCGGGGGGACCTCTTCCAACAGCCGGTCGGCAATGGCCCGGAACGCAGTACCCGCCGGACCGGGGGTTTCTTCCAGTACTACGGGCGCCCCCTCGTCTCCGCCCGGGGCCACGGCACCGTCTATGGGCACCTGGCCCAGCAAAGGCACGCCCAGTTCGTCGGCCAGCTCCTGTCCGCCCCCTTGGCCGAAGATGTCATACGACTCCCCGTTGGGCGCCACGAACGCGCTCATGTTCTCGATCACCCCGGCGACCCGGAGGTAGTTGGAGCGTCCCATCGAAGCCACTCGGGTGGCCACCTTCTGAGCGCTGCGGGCCGGCGTGGTCACCACCACCATTTCGGCCTGGGGCAGCATCTTGGCAATGCCCATCTGCACATCGCCGGTGCCCGGCGGCATGTCGATCAGCAGATAGTCCACCGGGCCCCAGCGCACGTCTTCGAGAAAATGCTGGACCGCTCGATTCAGAATGAGCCCCCGCCACATCAGTGCGGTCTCCTCCCGATCGACCAAGAAACCCATCGACACCACTTCGAGGGTGCCGTCGCCCACCTCCTTCTCATTGGGGGCGATCTTCTTCTCGTCTTCCGCACCGGCGAGACGGCCTTCCACTCCCAGCATTCGGGGTACCGAATAGCCCCAGATGTCGGCGTCCATCACTCCGATCCGCATGCCCCGGCGGGCCAGCTCCGCGGCCAGGTTCACCGTTACCGTCGACTTGCCCACCCCGCCCTTGCCTGATGCCACCATCACGACCTTTGTAGTCGGGGGCACCGCAGTGTCGGGAGCATTCTGGGACACGTTGAAGCGGGCTTTCGACATGGCCGCGGCCTTCTCCTCCTGAGTGAGCTCGCTCCAGTGGATCTTGACCTTTTCCACGCCGGGCATTCCGCCGACCCGGCTGCGGACATCTCGTTGGATCTGGGCCCGCAACGGACAACCCGCAGTGGTGAGAGCCACCGTGACCTCTACGAAGCCGTCGGGGTTGACCACTGCTCCGCGCGCCATGCCCAATTCAACGATGTCGGTGCCCAACTCGGGGTCGATCACCCCGCGCAGGACGTTCATCACATCATCAACCGTCGGCAAAGCCGCGATCGCGCCGTCGCTCACCTTGGTCATGCTATCGGGTATGTAAGTCCGCCAAGCCTGCGGGTAGACTGAGCGTGGCTTGCAACACCGAATAGGGAGAGCTTTGTGATCACGCTCACAGATACAGCAACCAGCAAGGTCGGAGACTTGGTTCGCCAAGAGCAGGCCGACGACGAAGAGCTGGCCTTGCGAGTGGCAGTTCGCCCTGGCGGTTGTTCCGGGTTCAGCTATGAGATGTACTTCGACGCCGACATCGGCGCTGAAGACCAAGAAGTTCTCTTCGGCGACGTCAAGGTAGTGGTCGACTCCTCCAGCGCAGCTCTGCTGGAAGGTGCGGTTCTCGACTACAAAGACGGCCTGACCGACGCGGGGTTCTCCATCACCAACCCCAATGCCCAGCGCACCTGCGGCTGCGGCCAGAGCTTCAGCTAACCCCCTTCGCCGCGCATGGCGGCCGCATTGGAATTCACCGTAGACGGCCGCCGAATCGAGGTACCCGACGACGGTGCCTCCCTCATGGAGGTGCTGCGTGATCGCCTCGGAATTCACTCGGTGAAGGACGGATGCAGCCCCCAAGGTCAGTGCGGTTGCTGCACCGTGTGGGTGGACGGAAAGCCCCGAGTGTCGTGTGTGACTCCTGCTCGCCGGGTCGCCGGTCGGGCAATCACCACGCTGGCCGGGCTTCCTCCTGACACCCGCGTCGCTTGGGGAGAGGCGTTCTGCGCGGCCGGTGCCAGCCAGTGTGGCTTCTGCACTCCGGGCATCATCATGCGCCTCGCCGGCCTCGATGCCCGATCTAGCGAGGATCGCCCTCGCTCGACAGCGGCCAGCGCGCTGGCCGCCCATCTGTGCCGTTGCACAGGGTGGCAGACCATCTTGGAGGCGTGGGAGGGCTTCGGCGCCGCTACCCCTGAACGGGACTGGGACGCCGCGATCCGACGGGCTGAACTCGAGGGCGGCGTTGCACAGGCGGTAGGACCAGACGTGGCTTTGGGAGAGGGCGGCTTTGCCGACGACACCGTGCCCGAGGGGGCACTGGTGGCGTTGTCCGACGGCCGGGGCGGCTGGGCGCTGGGAGAGACGGTTGCTGAAGCCCGGGCCGCGGCGGGGAAGGTGCAGGGCCGGCGTACTCCGACTGAGCTGCCTATGCCGCTAGATCTCCCCGAGGGCGACTGGGCGGTGCGCCTCCGCACCTCTTGGGTGGAGCCGGCCTATCTGGAAACCGACGCTTCGTGGTGCGCACCCGGTGGCGAGCCGGCCAATCCGCTGGCCAATGGGGGCGCATTCGGCGCCAAGCTGGCGTCCCCCCTGCCGGAAACAGCCCGGCGGCTGGCCGATGAACACGGCCGTCCGGTGCGGGTGCTGTGGTCTCGTGAAGACACCGTTCGGCACGGTCCCAAGCGACCACCAGTGGCCATTGGGATCGACGCCGATGGCCGCGGAGTGGTTCGGGTGGTCCGCACGCCAGGAGTGGCCGACGCCATCGCCTCGGTCGCACCGGGCCTGACGGTAGAAGAGGTTGACATTGCCGGACCTCCCACCTCAGCCGCCATTCGGGGAGCGGGATGGGTTGAGGCCGCCGTGGCTCTGAGCGCATTGAATGACGTCCCCCAGCCGTTCACGTCTCCTGGCGGGGGCTCGGCCCGAGCTGAGTGGCACCAGGGCGGTCTGCGGGTGCTGGTGAGCGGCGGCAACCCGCTGGATGAGATCGTGCTGCGCTCCTACTGCATCGGCGCGGCTCACATGGCCCATAGCTGGGTTACCTCCGAAGCGCTGACCGTCGACCCCGACGGCGAGGTCCACGACCTCACCATCCGCTCTTTCGGCGTCATACCCGCATCTCGGATGCCTCCGGTGGAGATAGAGATCGAGCCGTCGGACGATCCGCCGGTCAACTGCTCCGACGCCGTGTTCGCCGCGGTGGCCGCAGCCACCTGGCGGGCCGCCGGCAATCCCCCCGACTGGCCATTGGCGATGCGTCGATGATGTATATGAGCAAATTTTCTGGGGTTCATGTAGCATTTTGTTCTCGCGATGAGCACGTTCGGCCGACCGATATTCCGAAATCAAGCGCTGGCACGGCGAGGGCGGCCAGAACCCCTCGACTCCCCGCTTCGAGTCACCGCTCCTCACGAGTGGGTGGTTGTGGTCTTGGTGGCGCTCGCGGTGGTCGGCATCGTCATCTGGGGGGTGTTCGGCCGGCTTGAACGCACGGTTTCGGCCGGATGCGTGGTGGCGTCACCCGGTGAACGATTCGCCGTGCTCTCCAACACCACGGGCAACGTCACCGACGTGCTGGTGGAACCCGGAGGAGCCGTCGCCGCCGGGCAGCCCATCGCCCGGGTGGCCAACCTCGAATTGGACCAACAAGTCAGGAACGCCCGCGCCCGGATCGAGATCCTCGAGGAGGCCGGCCAAGAGGCCGACGCCGCGCTCTTGTTGGCCCGAGCCGACCTTCGCAGCCTTGAAGCCCGCCAAGCGTCGGGAGACCACATCGTCATCTCGTACCCGGGCACGCTCACCTGGCATGGGCTGTCGGTGGGCCAAGCGGTTTCTGCCGGTGCCGAGGTGGCTGCGGTAAGAGGCCACGGCGAGGGGCGAATTGAGGCAGTCAGCGTTATGTCACGGGCGAAGGCCTCTCGCTTGCAGCCGGGCATGAGCGGCCGGGTGGTGGTGGCAAGAGGCCAGGAATCGCAGGTGCTAGAAGCGGTGGTGGTGCAGATTTCCGAGCAGGAGATCCAACCGCCGCGCTGGCTGGAAGCGTTCGCCGGCGCCCGGATCCCGCCCCGAGGTCATCTCGTGAAACTGGAGCTGAGCGATTTGCCCAGCTGGCCGCTAGCCGACGGCGACCAATGCTCGCTGTACGTCAAGGTGCGTCGAGACCGCCCGGTGAGCCTGCTGGCCGGAGTAAGCGCCGTGGGGCTCGGTGAGCCCGCCAGGTTGTGAGCCCAGCATCTGACGTCGACCGAGGTCAGGCGGTGGCCGCCCACAAACCGGGGCCAGTCGGCCGCCGGCGTCTGCGCACCCCGATCTTCCCCCAGTATGAGGCCACCGAATGCGGTGCGGCCTGCTTGGGCAGCGTGCTGGCCCACTTCGGGCGGTGGGTGAGCCAAGAAGAACTGCGGGATACCTGCGCGGTCAGCCGCGACGGGAGCACGGCGGCGGACATCTTTAGGGCCGCCAAGCAGTACGGGCTTGAGGTCGAGGCCTGGACCAAAGAGCCGGACCAGCTCAAAGACCTGGAATTGCCGTCGATCCTGTTCTGGGAGTTCAACCACTTCGTGGTACTGGAGGGGTTCGGCAATGGGGTCTATTACTTGAACGACCCGGCCGTCGGCCGCCGCACCCTCGACGAACAGGAGTTCAGCGAGTCGTTCACCGGTGTGGTGATGGTGATGCAGCCGGGACCCGACTTCCAACCGGGCGGGGAGCGCCGGGGCGTCATGCGCAAGGTGCGGCCCTGGCTGAGCGGAGTCAAACGGCCGCTGGGGTTTGTCGCCGCCTGTGGACTGTTGCTGGCTCTGCCCGGATTGCTCCTCCCCGTTCTTTTGACCCTGTTTGTGAACGAGGTGCTTTTCGCTCAAGAGGACAGTTGGGCCGGACCGGTGGCGCTAGCCGCCGGGCTGGCCGCCGCTTTCACCTTCGTCCTCACCTGGTTGCAGCAGAAGAACTTGCGGAGGCTGGCGATCTGCCTGTCGGCCACCCAGGGCGAGCAGATGCTGTCGCGCCTGTTCCGGCTCCCGGCTCAGTTCTTTGCCCATCGCTACGCCGGTGACCTGACCACCCGAGTGCAGTTGGTGGAGACAACTTCATCGCAAGTCTCAACACAGTTCACCGGGCTGATGATCGAGTTGGTGATGAGCGTGGCCTTCTTGGCGCTGTTGATTGTGTATGACCCGGTGCTGGCTGCGGTGGTTCTGGGGTTGGGATTGGCCAATGTGGCCGTAACCAGGGTGGTCAGCCGGGTCCGCAACGACGAGAACCAGCAGGTGCAGCGAGAGCTGGCCTTGTTGGCCGGGGTCAGCTCGGCCGGGCTGCGCAACATTGAGGGCCTGCGGTCCACCGCCACCGAAGACGACTTCTTTGCCCGCTGGAGCGGACACCAGGCCCGGGAACTCACCGCCCGCCAGAAATTCGCCGAGCTGGGCTATGTCACCGCCGCGCTGCCCGGCCTGATTCTGCTGCTGAACGCCGTGGCGGTCTTCGGCGTGGGGGGTTGGCGGGTCATGTCCGACGACATGACCATCGGAGCGCTCATGGGCTTCTATCTGTTGGCCAACGGCTTCTTGCAGCCCATCGGCCGGTTTGCCCGGTATGCCGACGCCTTCCAGGTCATGGAGTCCAACTTGCAGCGGATTCACGACGTCACCGCCGCCCCCGAAGACCCGGTGTTCGCCGCGCCCCGCCGCTCACAACAGGGTCTGAGAGGGCCGGATCAGGCGGCCACGCTGCACGGGCGGTTGCGGCTTGACGGTCGGATGGAACTGCGCAACGTCACCTTCGGCTATCGCCCCAACCACGCGCCGCTGATCGAGGACTTCAGCCTGACGGTGGCCGCGGGCCAGCGGGTAGCGGTCATCGGGCCCACCGGGTCGGGCAAGTCCACCCTGTTGAAGCTGGTGGCCGGGGGGTATACCCCGTGGTCAGGGGAGATCTTTTTCGACGGGGTGCCGATCGGCGAGGTGCCCCGGGAGGTGCTGACCTCCTCGGTGGCCGTCGTCGACCAGCACATCTACCTCTTTTCCGGCACCGTGCGCGACAACCTGACCATGTGGAACCCCGCGGTGTCCGACCATCGGATGGTGGCCGCGGCCAGAGACGCCCTCATTCACGACGAGATCATGAGTCGGCCCGGGGGCTACAGCGCTTCGGTGGATGAGGCCGGGATGAACTTCAGCCACGGTCAGCGCCAGCGGATGGAGATCGCCCGAGCACTGGCCGCCAATCCGTCGGTGATGTTGTTGGACGAGGCCACCAGCCGCCTCGATGCCGTGACCGAGCTGGGCATCGACGACGCCTTGCGCCGCCGGGGATGCACCTGTTTGATCGTGGCCCACCGGCTGAGCACCATCAGGGACTGCGACCAGATCGTCGTCCTCGACGGGGGGCGGGCGGTGCAGCGGGGCACCCATGACGAGCTGCTCGCCGACCGGCAGGGAATGTACTTCCGACTCATTCAGGCGGAGTGACGGTGCTCGATGGCTGATGAATCTGCGGTGCTGGTGGCCCAGTCAGATCGGTTGGCCGAGCTAGCCTTGGCGCAAGGTGAGTTGGTGATCGGGGGTGCCAACCGACCCATTCCGCTGGACGATCCCCGCACCGTCTGGTTCGTGGAGCAGGGCGGGCTCGACGTATTCCTGGTGGAGCACCGCGAGGAGGGGTTTGCCGCCAACTGGCAGCACTTGTTGCGAGCCAGCGAGGGCCGGGTGGTGTTCGGATTGGAGCCGGGTGGCGGTGAGCTGCGAACCGTCGCCAAGGGTCTGCCCGGAGCCCGGCTGTGGCGTGTCGGCTTGGACGACTTGCTGCGGGAAGACGTAGGCGAGGCATTGGCCGCCCAGGTGGATGCCTGGGTGTCGGAGCTGTCAGCCGGGGTGGCCGGCCAGGTGGAGCCCCGCCCCCGCACCAGCGTGGTGGTGGGCGTCGGGGAGTCGGTGGATGCGGAGGCCGGGAGCGTCGTGTCGGTTCCGCCCGGTGGCGTGGTGTGGGTCCAGGCCGAGGCCGGTGCCTCCTACCTCGGCACCGAACAGCTTGAGCCCGACAGCACCAGCCTAGTGCCCCTCACCTCCGATGCCTGGCTCGACCTGTCCCGTCCCAGCCTCGTGATCGGCGTTGCATCGAACGAGATGGCCCGCGGCGGACGGCTGTTCTCGGCCCTGGACGAGTACCACCGGCTGGCCTTGCGGGCCGAGGAGTTCAACCGGCGTTTGGTGCTGGCCGACGAGGTGAACGAGCAAACCGGCCGCACCGCCTACCACCGGCTGGCGGCCAGGAGGGCTCGCCAGAGCTTGTTCAGCGTTCTCGGCTCATCGACGGCCGCGTCGGGGGAGGTGGGGGCCGCGCTGGTTGAGGCCCTTGAGGTGGTCGGCCAGCACGAGGGGATCGCCTTCCGCTCGCCGCCCCGGGCCCGGGGGGTGTCTGAGGAGGCTTCTCTCGACGACGTCATCCAGGCTTCAGGGGTCCGGGCCCGGAAGGTGCAGCTCTCGGTGGCCGGTCGCTGGTGGCGGGGCGACAGCGGGGCGATGCTGGCCTTTCGATCCGACGACGGCCAGCCGGTGGCGCTAATCCCCCAGGCCATGGGGCGATACCGCATGGTTGATCCCGCCTCGGGGCAATCGACCCCCATCGGCCCGCCCGAGGCCCGCTTGTTGGACAAGACGGCTTGGGGCTTCTATCGCCCGCTGCCCGACGACCGGTCGATCGGATTGCGGGAGCTGGCCCGCTTTGCGGTGGCGAACACCGGGTCGGACTGGATCCGCTTCGCAGTGGCAGGATTCTTGGCCAGCGTCCTGCTGCTGGTGCCCTCACTCTTCGTCAAGACACTGGCCACCTGGGTTCTGGCGTCACAAGACGGAGGGGCGCTGATTCGCATCATCACCGTCATCGCAGTGGCGGCGGTGGTGGCCGGGCTGATGGTGCTGCTACAAGGCATGATGCTCATGCGCTTGGAGGGGCGGACGATGGCCAACGTGGCCGCCGCGGTGATGGACCGCACCATAGATCTGCCGGTGGGGTTCTTCCGGCGGTTCACCGCTGGCGATCTGGCCAAGCGCCTGACCGCCTTCTGGGTGCTGCGCGACCAGGTTTCAGGGCTGGTGGCCCACGCCCTTCTGGGCGTTGTGTTCCTGTTGCCGGGGCTGGGGTTGATCTTTGTGTTCAACACCGCGCTTGGCTGGCTGAGCCTGGGGGTCGGGCTGGCCACCTTGGCCGTCATCGCGGTTCTGGGTCTCCGCATGGTCGCTCCCCGGCGGCGGGAGTTCGCCATCGCCAGCCGATTGTCTGGCAGCCTGCTCCAGTTCATCGGCGGGATGGACAAACTGCGCTCGGCCGGCGCGGAGGGGTCGGCCTTCGCGGTGTGGGCTCGCGGCTATCGAGAACAACTCCTGGCCAGAAGGGAAATCGACAACCTCGGCAAGCAGATTGGGGCGCTGAGCATCGCCATGCCGGCGCTAGCGGCCACCGGGCTGTTCATCGTGGCCTCCGGGCAGGGGGCCGACCAGTTGACGGCCGGGGATTTTCTGGCGGCCTACTTGGTGTCGTCGGTGTTCTACGTGGCGATCGCCAGCTTGGGGTTGTCGGTGGAGGCGGCCACCTCGGTGGTCCCGCTGTGGGAGCAGGTGTCTCCGATGCTCGAAGAGGTTCCCGAGAGCCGGGAGGAGACCGGAGGCTCATTGGAGCTGCGAGGCGGTCTGCGCCTCGACCAGGTGAGCTTTCGGTACTACGAGGACGGGCCCCTGGTGCTCGACGAGGTGTCAATCGAGGCCCAGCCCGGAGAATTTGTGGCCATCGTCGGCGAATCCGGGGCCGGAAAGAGCACGGTGATGCGGATGGTTCTAGGACTTGAGGAGCCCACGGGCGGCGCGGTGTATTACGACAACCACGACTTGTCCAACCTGGCGGCCCGCTCGGTGCGCCGCCAGATCGGCGTGGTGGCCCAGGACGGCTCTTTGCAGCCGGGCAACCTGTTGGACAACATCATCGGCGTCTCTGCCGACCTGACCATTGAAGATGCGTGGCGGGCCGCCCGCCTTGCCGACGTGGACGAGGACATCGAGGCCATGCCGATGAAGATGTTCACGGTGGTGGGAGACAGCATGGCTACCTTCTCCGGCGGTCAGATGCAGCGGATTCGCATTGCTGCCGCGCTGGTGCGGAATCCCCCGATTGTGCTCATGGACGAGGCCACGAGCTGGCTCGACGCCGACAGTCAGGCCCGGGTTATGGGGGGAGTGGAGAATCTGGCCGCCACCCGGGTGGTGATCGCCCACCGGTTGTCTACCATCCGCAATGCCGACCGCATCTATGTCATGAGCGGCGGTCGAGTTGTGCAGCAAGGCGCATTCGAAGAGCTGTACGAGTCCGAGGGAGTGTTCCGCAGCCTGGTTGAGCGTCAGATGGCCTAGAAACCCCTGGCTTTGCTGTCCGTCGAGTCAGTCGGGTTGCTTTTGTTGAGCGATGAGTTGGCGGATAGTCCGGATGACCGTCGAGTGGTTGATGGCGGCGAAGTGGGGCTCAATGAGTTCGACAAAGAACTCAAGATGCGGACTGACCAGCCGGTGGACCCCGCCGGGGTCGTAAAACAGCCAGCGGACGCCGTCAGGAGTTTGCAGGTTGACCCTGGATCCGGTGTCTACGGCGAACTCACTCTGATTGAACTCTGCCAGCATTTCCGGTGAGGTCAGCTCCAGATAGAGGGTGCCGCCCGGCGCGGTCCAGCGAATCAGCTTCTCCACCACCGCCCGTATCGCATCTTCGTCAGGCAGGTACGAGTAGGAGCTCCAAAAGCTGCTCACTACGTCGAAGCGCTGCTGTTCGGGGAATTCGTACTCGGCGAGGTCGGCCTGGATGAACTGAACTCCGGGATTCAGCACCCTGGCCCGATCCAGTTGGGCCGAACTGAGGTCGATGCCCATCCGCTGGTGGTGGGGGAACTGGGCGAGGTGCCAGCCCTGCCCGCAACAGGCGTCCAGCCAATTTCCCAGTGGCCTCAACAGCCGGCTGAGTGCCGCCGCATTGAACTGAAGCTTGGGCGCCCAGTAGGGATGATCGATGAAGAGCGCGGCGTAGTCCTGTGAGTAGTGCTGACCGTAAATCTCGGTTGGTGCGTTGGGGCGCCCCTGCCGCTCTTCTCCTATTTTTTCTGGCTTCATAGGTGATCCATTCGTCACAATTCGGTTATCCCGCGGACCACAGCAGGTCTATGGCGCCGTATCCCTTGACCCCAACGGTGTCCTGGTGAATGACCAGCTTTATGTGGTTGATGGTCTGAACCACCTTGTAGAGGCCACCTTCGCCAAAGACGGTCTCGATGCCGAGCCAGTCGACCAGCCCGGCGGCCTTGGCTGGCAGACACCACTCGTTGTCGGCCAGCCGGTTGGCCAAGGCCTTCCATTCGCCAGGATCGGTTCGGGGTTGCTCGACCGGGCAAGTCAACTCCAGGCCGAGGCGGGGAGACACGCCTTGAGAGACCACGTCGATGCTGATTCCCGCTTGCGGGCTGACCAATCCGGCCAAGTCGGCCAGGGCAGAAGTGACCACCATTGGATCGCCGCTCCACTGAAGCCGCTCCAGCATTCGCGCGATGTCGCCACGGCCAACGCCCGGGATGATCAGCCGGACGGCCTGCGAGTCTCTGCCCGGCATGACGGCACCGTGTTTTACCCTTCCCGACTCCGCTACTGCGGCCCACACCCGTTCCATCTGGCCCCTATCAATGACGCCCCGCTCCCAGCCCGCGGCCGACTCCAGCGCAGTGATCAAGCCGTCGGGTTCGTCGTGGATGTGTGTTGCAGGCCCATCGGGGGCGTCCCGATTGGTGATGAAGACTCCGGGAGGGCCGTGTTGTCCGGGCGGCGGCCCGGCCAAGTCGTATTCCAGAATGATGGTCGCACCGGTTCGGGCCAAAAATGACTGCGGGTCTTCTCGCTGCTGGGCCAGGAAGCTGCCGAAGCCCGGCCCCGCCAAGCTGCAATCGCTCTCCTCGTAGAAGGCAGCGAGATTGGAACCAGGCGGCACGATGGCGCAGAGGTCGGCCGCGGCGTTGGCGTCGCCCAAGTCGAACTCGAAGCCGAAGCGGGAATCGGCTGTGTGGGCGGGTAGGCGCGTTGCGAGTGCCGCCACCCGTTCCCAACCGGAGTCGTCGACAAGAGCAGGGGGAAACAGGCTCCGGAACTCTTCTAGGAGGCTGCCCAGCGAGTCGTACGCAAAGCTTGACGGTTCATTCATGTGCTGCAAGCATTTTGTAATTAGAACATATTGATTAGATGAGCAAAAGGGGAGGATAGCGATGGCGACCAAGACAGTGGGCGAGTTGAGGGCTCACATCACCAACAAAGCGGCTGAGGACGGGGAATTCCGGGCGCAACTGCTGGCCGATCCCCGCTCAGCGATCTCCGCGGAATTGGGCCTGTCCATCCCCGAGGGGTTCACCATCCACGTACACGAGGAAAGCGCCACCGCCGCCCACCTCACTCTGCCGGCATCCGACCGGCTCAGCGAAGAGGAGCTGGCCCAAGTAGCCGGCGGCGTTGACGTCTACCCGGTTTAGGGCAAATCAAAACCGGATATCAACAGAGCGACAGTTGCCGGGCAAAGAAGGGAGCACACGGCGATGGCAAACAGAACAATGGGTGAATTGAGGGCTCACATCACCAACAAAGCGGCTGAGGACGGGGAATTTCGGGCGCAACTGCTGGCCGATCCCCGCTCAGCGATCTCCGCGGAATTGGGCGTGTCTATCCCCGAGGGGTTCACCATCCACGTACACGAGGAAAGCGCCACCGCCGCGCACGTCACATTGCCGGCATCCGACCGGCTCACCGAGGCAGAGCTAGCCCAGGTTTCCGGCGGCATCGACTACGAGCCGAATATCTCATAACAGCCGTTGGAAGCGGCGCGGCGGCGCCATCCGGAAGTAGAGCTATGAGCTTTGGCCGTAGAGCAGCCGGTCGGTTACTTCTCGGACGGCCTTGGTGATTTCCTGGTAGTCGGCTTCTAGATCCCGGTTGCTGGGATAGCCGAGTCGCTTGGCTAGCAACAGCTCTTCGTGGTCGTCGTCGGGGAACACGTCTGACACGAGTCCCGAGAGGTGATAGCGGGCGTTGCGGAACCGCTGGCAGAAGCGATAGCCCACATCGAGAGTGGCCCGATCGCCGATGTCGAGCAGGTTGTGCTCCGACAACCCAGCCAGCGCCGGCAGAGTGCGATTGTCCCTGATGGAGGTTCGCCCGAATCCGTGTTGAAGCTGCATTAGCTGCACGGTGAACTCGATGTCGCTGAGCCCGCCGGCGCCGAGCTTCACATCCCGGGCCTTGCTGCCGGTGCCAAGGCGCTCGGTTTCGATGCGGCGCTTCATGGTGCGGATCTCGTCAGCCTCGGTATCGCTGAACTCGGGCTGGTAGCACCACTTGTCGGCCAACTGGAGGAATCGGTTTCCCAAATCGGCGTCTCCAGCCACGAAGCGGCGCTTGAGCAGCGACTGGCGCTCCCATAGCTGACCCCGTTCCTCGTAGTACCGCTGGTATCCCTCGAGCGATCGGGCGAGCTGCCCGTTCTCGCCCTCAGGGCGCAATCGGGCGTCGATCTCCCAGGCTCGGCCCTCGGCAGTCTGGGCCCCGATCTCCTTGAGCAGGCCCCGGGCAGTTCGGTTGGCTGCTCGGGCGTCGTCTGAGCCTGCGCCCTCGTACACGAACATCACATCCAAATCAGAGGCATAGGAGAGGTCGAGACCCCCATAGCGCCCCATCCCGATCACGGCGAAGGGCACCTCTGGGGCCAGCGAGTCGACCGCGGCGGCCACCGCGGCGTCGGCGATGATGGTCAGCTCCTGGGGAATCTCGATGATCGAGGCCAGTCCCAAGATGTCGCGGGCCGCCACCCGAAGCTGTTCGCGCCGCACGAATCGCCGCAGCTCGGCCATCTGGAGATCGTGGTCGCCGGCGGCTGACTGCATGGCCTCGGCGGCATCGGTGGTCAATTCTTCCGCTGTTCGAGCAACGGCCAGCTCTTCGGGGCTCATCAGCGAGCGGGCGAACTCCGGATGGTTGCGTATCCATCCTGCGGCCACTCGGCTGGAGCCCAAAAGGCGGGCGATGTCGCTGATGGCGATGGGAGAGTCCCGCAACACCGGGAGGATGGTGCCGATCCGGTAGGAGCCGTCCAGCAGCCACGCCAGCCGTACTAGTCCCAAGTCGGGGTCGGGGGTGGTAGCCAGGGCCTCCACCATGATGACGAGCACCTGCTGCATCACGTTGGCCCGCCGACCGAGGTTCTCGGTGAGGCGCTCAATAGTGGCGGCGGCTCGGTCGGGATCGGCAAAGCCCAGCTGCCCGAGGTGGTCGGGAAGCAGCTCGCTCACCAGCCCGGTCTCGTGCATCCGGTCGAGGGTTTGGCGGTAGAAGATCCGCTGGTGGATCTCCCGTACCGAGGTCTGGTGGCGGCTGTGGGAGGCCTGGAACGCTTCCAGGTTCTCAAAACCGGAGGCTCGGGCCGCCCACTCCCGATCAGCATCGGCGGTGGGAAGCTCGTGGGTCTGGCGCTCGTCGCGGAGCTGCAATCGGTGCTCCACCGTGCGCAGGTGGATGTAGGCGGTGGTGAAATGGACGGCGTCGGCCTGGTCGATGTACTCCCCCCAGCTGAGTTGGCGGAGAGCGGTGAGGGTATTGGGAGAGCGGATGGTGGGATCGGCGCGGCCGTGCACCAGCTGAAGAAGCTGCACGGTGAACTCGATGTCTCGCAGGCCACCGGGCCCCTTCTTGAGCTCCCGGTCTCCCTTCAGCTTGGCCGATTCCTCCACCCGCTTTTTCATGGCCTGAAGCGACGGCACGGTCTTGGCCCCCAGGTTCTCTTCCCAAACGCCGGGCCGGATGGCGTCGAAGAAGGCGTTGCCCACCTCGGGATCGCCTGCACACAGGCGGGTCTTTATGTAGGCCTGACGCTCCCAAGCGTGGGCCCGCTGCTCGAAATAGTGCTCATAGGCGTCGGGGGGCAGGCTGAGCGACCCGGTCTGCCCATCGGGGCGAAGGTCGGTGTCCACTCGGTAGACCGCTCCTTCAGCGGTGAACGTGGTGAGGGCCTGCACCACCTTGCGGGCTCGCTTCACGGCCGCCTCAGTGCTGCCTTCGTGGACGAAGACGATGTCGACGTCGCTGGCGTAGTTCAGCTCACTGCCTCCCAGCTTGCCCATCCCGATGATGGCCAGGGGCGGTCCCTCGTCGGCCATCTCCAGGGCGCGGGCAAAACAGGCGTCGGCCAGCAGCGACAGCTCGCGGCCCACGGTGGCCAAGTCGGCCTCACCCAGCAGGTCGCGCAGCGCGATACGCAGAAGTTGGCGCCGCTTCCACCGCCGTAGGCCGTCGATGGCGTCGTCGTCATCGGGGGCGACCAGGGTCATCTTCTCGGTGGCGAACTCAGACGGAGGGTCGAGCACGCCGAGCAGGCTGGGATCGCGTCGCACCGCCTTGCTCATGCTGCGGGATGCCCCGGCCAGCATGGCCGCCGCCCGGGCCCGGCGCTCGTCGGTGATGCCCAGCTCGTCGATGAGCGAACGGGCGTCCTCCGGCCAGGGGCAGGAGGCGATCAGATACTCGATGTCCTGGTTCTGGTGACCGAGGCCTTCAGCTTCCATATGATCCCATGCTACGAGTACTCCTGAAGATCCGTATTCTTCTCAGACATGAGCACTCCAGAAGACCCCTATCCTTCTCAAATATGAGCACTCCGGTCGGTCCGTATTCCCCCATTGTTCGTGCCGGAGATTTCCTTATCTGCTCCGGTCAGATCGGCATCGCCGACGGCTCTCTAGTGCCCGGCGGTCTAATCGCTCAGTTCCGCCAAGCAGTAGCCAACGCCGAGGAAGTGCTGGCCACCGAGGGCGCCACCCTGGACGATGTGGTCAAAGCCACCGTCTTCTTGCTCCACATGGACGATTTCGGCGCCATGAACCAGGCCTACATCGAGTGCTTTGGCGACAATCGCCCCGCCCGTTCCGCCGTAGGAGTAGCCGCCCTCCCCCTCGGCGCCCTCGTGGAAATCGAACTCTGGGCCCACGTGGGCTGATCGGTCAGCGCTCCCAGCGGGAGAGACCAAAGCGGTAGCCGACGGAACGCACGGTGGTGATGAGGCCGGCGTGCTCTTCGCCGAGCTTGGCCCGAAGGCGGCGCACGTGGACGTCCACGGTGCGGGCGCCGCCGAAGTAGTCGTAACCCCACACCCGGCTGAGCAGCGTCTCGCGAGTGAATACCTTGCCGGGCGAGCTGGCCAGGAACTTCAGCAATTCGTACTCCATATAGGTGAGGTCGAGCGGCCGGCCCGTGATCGACGCCTGGTAGGTCTCCACATTCAGGACCAGCGGCCCGTACTCGATCAGCTCCGGGCGCAGCACGGTGCCCGAGCGCCACACCAGATGGCCCAGTCGAGCCTCCAGTTCCCGCTGGTGGAAGGGGGTCAGGCAGAAGTCGGTGAAGAGGTCGTCTCGCATGTCCAGCTCGTCGAGGTGGGTGCCCGAGATCAGCAGCAGCACCGGGATGTCGAGGCCGCGTCGGCTCAGCGTCCGGCAGAACCCGAAGGCGTCTTCGGGGTTCTCACCCACCGCCACCACCGCTCCCTGCCATCGCCCTTCCGGTTCCTGGGCGCTGCTGACCGCCTTCCAGTTGTAGCCGCCCAAATCCAGCGTGCGCACCAGCTCTGGCGGCGGCGGATCGGGATAGACGAGGAGCGGCTCCGTCACTGCGACTACCAAGTGTTCAGGTATCGGCGGAGCTCGAAGGGAGTGACCTCGCGGCGGTATTCGGCGAACTCAGCCCGCTTGTTGCGCAGGAACCACTCGTGGATGTGCTCGCCCAGCACGTCGGCCATCAACGGGGACTCCTCCAAGACGTCCAAGGCCTCTGACAGCGACATGGGCAGCTCTTCGAATCCCTTGGCCCGGGCCTGTCCCCTGCTCATGGTGTAGAGATCGGCATCCGCTTCGGCGGGCAATTCGTAGCCCTCCTGCACCCCCTTGAGCCCAGCGGCCAACACGGCGGAGAACGCCAGGTAGGGGTTGGCCGCCGAGTCGAGGGCGCGGTATTCGATTCGGGTGGACGACTCTTTGCCCGGCTTCACCACCGGCACTCGCACCAGCGCCGACCGGTTGTTGCGCGCCCACGACACATACGTGGGGGCCTCGTCGCCGGCCACCAGCCGCTTGTAGCTGTTCACCAGTTGGTTGGTGACCGCGGTGATCTCCCGGGCGTGGTGTAGAAGCCCGGCAATGAACGCCTTGGCCGTTTTGGACAGGCCGTAGTCGTCGCCGGCGTCGTGGAAGGCGTTGACGTCGTTCTCGAACAGCGACATGTGGGTGTGCATGCCCGAACCCTGCACCCCGTTTAGAGGCTTGGGCATGAACGTGGCGTGCAGGTCGCGGTCCAGCGCCAGCTTACGCACCACCAGCCTCAGCGTCATCACATTGTCGGCCATGCTCAGCGCCTCGGTGTAGCGCAAGTCGATCTCGTGCTGGCTGGGGCTGTCCTCGTGGAATGAGTACTCCACCGGGATCCCCATGGCCTCCAGCATGGTGATGGTGCGCTTGCGCAGCGGGCTGGCCACATCGGCGGTGGTCAGGTCGAAATAGGAGGCGTTGTCCAGCGGGACGAGCGGCTGTTCGGGGTCGCCGTTGCGGAAGTAGAAGAACTCCACCTCGGGCGCGGTGTAGAACGTGTAGCCCATCTCGGCCGCCTTGGCCAGGCTGCGGCGCATGACCCAGCGCGGGTCGCCCTCAAATGGGGTGCCGTCGGGGTTGCGGATGTCGCAGAAGATGCGCCCGGAGGGCTCCTCGGGATCGGCCCACGGCAGCAGCTCGAATGTGGAAGCGTCGGGCACGGCCAGAACGTCGCTCTCCTGCACCCGGGAGAACCCGTCGATGGCCGAGCCGTCGAATTGCAGCCCCTCGTCGAAGGCGTCGGCCAGCTCGGCCGGGGAGATGGCCACCGACTTGAGCTGGCCCAGCACGTCGGTGAACCAAAGCCGGATCAGGCGCACCCCCCGCTCCTCTACGGTGCGGAGCACATAGTCCTTTTGCGGTTCCATAGGAGACCACCAGAGTGCCCCGCCAGGAGTCGTCAACGCCAGCCCATTGGCGGCGTTCACAGAGCTTTCACAATCGGGAAAATCTTTGGAAACCCAGCTTTGCGACAATGCGCCGTGCCCTTGCCGCTTGTGGGAGAGTAAGGGCCGAAAAAGGAGGAACTAACTGTGTCAACTCCCCAAGAAGTCATTGCGCTGGCTGCATCCGAGGGTGCCGAGTTCGTGGACATGCGATTCACCGACGTCCCCGGTGTTCAGCACCACTTTTCGCTTCCCATCCGCGAGCTAACTGAAGCGGTGTTCGAAGAGGGTCTCGGGTTCGACGGCTCTTCGGTGAGCGGCTTTCAGACCATCGACGCCTCCGACATGCTCCTCATCCCCGATCCCGACACCGCGATCTTCGATCCGTTCATGAAGCGCAAGACGCTGGTGCTTCTGTGCGACGTGAAAGATCCCGTCACCGGCGAGATGTACGGCAAAGACCCGCGTGGCGTGGTGCGCCGCTCGCTGTCCTATTTGGCCAGCACCGGCATCGCTGATGCCGCGTTCTTCGGGCCGGAAGCCGAGTTCTTCATCTTCGACAGCGTGGCCTACCAGAATCAGCCTGATGTGGCCGGCTACCAGGTCCGCTCGGCCGAGGGCATCTTCGAGAGCGGCCGCCCCTCGGTCAACGGCGCCCCCAGCCCCGGCCACCGAATCCCCTACAAGGGGGGATATTTCCCGCTTTCGCCCTTGGACACCTTCCAAGACTTGCGCTCGGAGATGGTGGTGGCCCTGGAATCGGTGGGGATCCCCATCGAGGTCCAGCACCACGAGGTGGGCACCGCCGGCCAGGCTGAGATTGACATGGTGTTCGACGAGATGCTGTCGATGGCCGACAAAGTCCAGCTCTACAAGTACGTGGTGAAGAACGTGGCCCGCGAGCACGGCCGCACCGTCACGTTCATGCCCAAGCCGATCTACGGCGACAACGGCTCGGGGATGCACACCCACCAGTCGCTGTGGAAGGACGGCGACACGCTGATGTACGACGAGCGGGGCTATGCCGGCCTGTCCGACATCTCCCGCTGGTACATCGGTGGCCTGCTGGCCCACGCTCCCGCGATCCTGGCCTTCGCCGCCCCCACCACCAACTCCTACAAGCGTTTGGTTCCCGGCTACGAGGCCCCGGTGAACCTGGCCTACTCCCAGCGGAACCGCTCGGCAGCCATCCGCATCCCGCTGATCTCCGACAACCCCAAGGCCAAGCGCCTGGAGTTCCGCTGCCCCGACCCCAGCGCCAATCCCTATCTGGCGTTCGCCGCCATGCTGATGGCCGGTATCGACGGGATCCAGAACCAGATGGATCCGGGTGATCCGCTGGACAAGAACATCTACGACCTGCCGCCCGAAGAGGCCGCCGGCATCGAGACGGTGCCCGGTTCACTGGCCGAGGCGCTGAGCGCCCTTGAGGCCGATCACGACTTCTTGCTGGCTGGCGACGTGTTCAACACCGCTCTGATCGAGTCATACATCGAGGTAAAGCAAGAGGAGGTGGACGCCGTCAATCTGCGGCCCCATCCCCTCGAGTACGAGATGTACTACTCCGTCTAGGACGGCGCGCAAACCAACCCCCGGCAATGTCGGGGGTGGACAACCCCTCTAGCCTGTTCTCGTGGCCAAGCTGCGGGTAGCCCTGTGCCAGATCAACTCGGTGGTGGGCGACATCGGCGCCAACACCAAGCGGATTCTCGCTGCCCTGGCCGCCGCGGAAGAGGCCGGCTGCCACGCAGCGGTCTTCCCCGAACTGGCCATCACCGGTTATCCCCCCGAGGATCTGGTGCTCAAGCAGCGGTTTGTGCATGACAGCCGCCAAGCCATGGAGCGCATTGCCACCCAATCCGGGACGTGCACCGCGGTGGTGGGGTTTGTGGACGATGCCGACGGCTGCTGGAACGCCGCGGGGATCGCGGCCGATGGTCAACTAGTGGGGATCTACCACAAGCGGGAACTGCCCAACTACGGCGTGTTCGACGAGCGCCGCTACTTCCGCCCCGGCACCGACGAGCCTGGAATACACCAAATGGCAGGGGTCGCGGTGGGCGTGTCCATCTGCGAGGACGCCTGGGTTTCAGGCGGCCCGATGGGCCAGCTATCCGCCGCCGGAGCGGAGGTGATCTTCAACCTGAACGCCTCGCCGTACCACGTGGGCAAGCTGGACCAGCGTCTGGACGTGCTCCGCCAGCGGGTCTCCGAAACCGGGTGCGCCATCGTCTATGCCAACTTGGTGGGAGGCCAAGACGAGTTGGTTTTCGACGGCGCCTCGTTGGTGCTCGATACCGACGGCCGCGTTGTCGCCCAGGCTCCGGCGTTCCAGGAGCATCTGCTCATTGCCGAGGTTGAGGTGGCCGATCGACCCGAGCTGGCGGCCCCACCGGTCATCTCCCCGGAGATCAACCGAGTCGATCCGGGGCTGGGCGAGCTCGACGAGCAATACGACGCGCTAGTGCTGGCCACCCGGGACTACGTGCACAAGAACGGTTTCACCGATGTGGGCATCGGGATGTCCGGGGGCATCGATTCCTCGCTGGTGGCGGTTATCGCGACCGATGCTCTGGGCGCCGACCACGTCCACGGCGTGCTGATGCCCTCCCGCTATTCCAGCGACCATTCGATAGCCGACGCCGAGACGCTCTGCCAGAACCTGGGCATCGACTACCGGGTAATCCCCGTGGAGCCCGGCCATCAGGCCTTTCTCGACATGTTGGCCCCTTCATTCGACGGAATGGAACCCGACCTGGCCGAGGAGAATGTGCAGTCCCGCATTCGGGGAACGCTGCTTATGGCCTTGTCCAACAAGTTCGGCTGGCTGATCTTGACCACTGGCAACAAGAGCGAGAGCGCGGTGGGCTATTCCACCTTGTACGGTGATACCGCCGGAGCCTTTGCGGTGATCAAGGACTTGTGGAAACTCCAGGTGTACGCCTTCGCATCCCATCGCAACCATCGGGCCGGCCGCGACCTCATCCCCGAGAACGTGCTGGTCAAGCCGCCGTCGGCCGAGCTTCGCCCCGACCAGCGGGACGACCAGAGCCTGCCCCCCTACGATGTGCTCGATCCCCTGCTTGAGGCCTACGTGGAGGAAGACCTCACCCCTGCCGACCTGTGCAGCCTGGGCTACGACCCGGAGTTGGTCAGCCGCATCACCGGCCTGGTGGACCGCGCCGAGTACAAGCGGCGCCAGAATCCCCCCGGCGTGCGCATCACCGCCAAGGCATTCGGCCGGGATCGCCGCCTGCCTATAACCAACCGCTATCGGGGCGGCGACTGAGCATGGACATCGAGCAGCTCGCTGACGCCTGTGGCGGCCTGGCCTGGATATCCGAGCAGCTCTTCGAGTTGGAGGGGCGCTTGACGGCCGGTATGGCCGGCGAGGCACCGATGGACGACAGAACTCGGAACCTCTTGGCCCGGTCCAGCCGCCGCCATGGACAGCACGCCCAGTGGTGGCGAGCGGCGCTGCCCGACTCTCCGGCTTTGGCCGCGCCCGATCGGATTCGTCCCCCCACAGGTGCCTGGGAGCGGCTGGTGGATCACCTCGAACAAGCGGCGCCGGCCGATGCCGTTGCCGCCCTATATGAGGTGGCTCTGCCCCAGTTGGCTTTTGTTATCGAGCAGTTGGGTCACGAGCTGTCTTCGGTGAGCGACGGAACAGTGATCCGCACAGCCCGCATGGTGGCCGCCGATTTGGCCGAGGAGCAGTATGACTCCAGACAAGTGTGGAATCCCCCGAGTGTCCCCTCTGATGGCGACCTCGAGGAGCTGGCGGATGGCTTTGCCGACGACTATCGCGAAAAAAGATGGCCTCCGCTGGTGACGTTTCCACGATGAAGCAGGTATCGTTATTAGCTAAGCATTGTCTGTGTCTCTGCTCGGTCAGCGTCGACCGGTTCGACAGCGGCACCGGTAACCCCAGGGTTTTTCTGGTCCAAGGATTATCGGGCCATCGGATTTTCGGAAAGGTGTGACTGTGCCGAAAGAGCGTGTTGAGCGAGACGACGAGGATCTCGTCCGCCTCTATCTGACTGACATCGGCCAATACCCGCTGCTCACCAAAGACGACGAAGTTGAGCTAGCCCAGAAAATCGAAGAGGGCAACGAAGCACAAGCCCTCCTTGACCAGGACAAATCAGGCGATGACGGCAGCTCAGAGAGGCTCTCGCCCGCCCGGCGGCGGATATTGCGCCGCCAGGTCAAAATCGGCGAGCAGGCCGAGCGCCGGTTCGTGCAGTCCAACCTCCGCTTGGTGGTGTCCATCGCCAAGAAATACCAGGCGTCCGGCCTTCCCCTGCTGGATCTGATCCAGGAGGGCAATCTGGGGCTGATGCACGCCGTGGAGAAGTTCGATTGGCGTAAGGGGTTCAAGTTCTCTACGTATGCCACCTGGTGGATCCGCCAGGCCATCACCCGGGGAATCGCCAACACCGGGCGCACAATCCGCCTCCCGGTCCACGCCGGCGACACTTTGGCCCGACTCCAAAAGGCCCGGGCCAACCTGGAGAAGAAGTTGGGACGCCCGGCCACACTGGCCGAGCTGGCCGTCGAGGTAGACCTTTCCGAGGAGAAGGTCACCGAGGCCTTGCGCTTCGCGGCCGAGCCCTTGTCGCTTAGCGAGCCGCTGCGCGAGGACGGCGACGCTGAGCTGGGCGACGTGGTGGAGGACCGCTCCGCCGAATCGCCCTTTGAGGTGGCCGCCACCGCCCTGTTGCCCGAGGAGATCACCCGCCTGCTCGGTCCCCTCGACGAGCGCGAGCGCGAGATTCTAAAGCTCCGCTTCGGCCTCGACCGCGGCGAGCCCCGCACCCTTGAAGAGGTCGGCGAGCACTTCAACCTAACCCGTGAGCGCATCCGCCAAATCGAGGCTAGGGCCATGTCCAAACTCCGCCACCCGAGCAGCGACACCGGCGCCCGCGACCTGCTGGCGGTTTAGCACCACCTCGATAAACCCCTGTTCAGGCTGCAATCCCTGAACTTTCCGGCACTGACAATGTGAGATAGCTATTGTTGCTCTGGTGCTGATATCTGAAGGGCGTAGCCGTGCCTGACGATGCGTTGAAACGACGCATACGCGACCCCGATGGGTTGACCGAGAGGCTCTTGGACGCGGCCGCTGAAGTGTTTGTTGAGCAGGGCTACGACAAGGGAGTCGTCACCGACATCGCCCGCCGGGCCGGGGCGACCACCGGGGCGATCTATGCCCGGTGGCCGGACAAGAACGAGATGATGGTCGCCGCCCTCAACCACCTCTTCGAGCGGATAACGCCTGAACAGAGGATGAAGGACCTGGGGGTCAGCGGAATGTCGGCCACGGAGATTCTGACGACCTGGGGTGCCAACCTGTTGAAGTCCGATGATGCCCACGATGTTCTGATCCAGGTGTTCGGGAGTGCCCGCAACAACACCGCGGTCCAACAAAGCCTCCAGGAATTCCTCAACGAGCAAGCCGGCCAGCTAAGCGACCTCGTCGAGAAAAGCAAGGACGAGGGGCTCTGGGACAGAGATATCAGCACTTCCGCGCTTGCCCTGATTATCCAGGCCGTTGGGATCGGCACCCACCTGGTGATGTCTGCGGAGCGAGCAAGGCACCATATCCCCACCGAAGAAGAATGGGTCGAATTGCTCGCCCGGCTGCTATCCGCAGCCAGCCCCCCCGACTAATCCCGTTTACAAAGCGGAGGTGGACGGGAATCGAACCCGCCGGACGGGGATCGCCCGTCCCACCCGCTTTGAAGGCGGGGGAGCCCACCAGGTACTCAGACACCTCCCAGGAAGAGGTCAGCCTACTGCTGCGCCCTCCGGCTCGCCCACGCCGCTCATGAGCAGGCCCACTTGCTCGATGGTGGCATCGGCTCGGTCCACTCGGCCCATCACCGCTCCCTCGTACATCACCACCAACCGGTCCGACAGGGCCATCACTTCGTCCAGGTCTTCGCTGATCAACAAGATGGCCTTGCCTTGGGACCGCTGGGTCAACAGCTGCTCGTGGATGTACTCGGCCGCGCCGATGTCGATGCCCCGGGTGGGCTGAGCCACCAGCAGCATCTCGGCATTGCCGCTGAACTCCCGAGCGATCACCACCTTTTGGATGTTGCCCCCCGACAGCTTGCGGGTCAGGGTGCCGGTGTTCGGTGTGCGAATCGAATAATCGCCCACCAACTGCTGACCGCGAGTCTCGATGGAGTTGAGGCTCAGCAGTCCGGCTCGTGCGTAGGGCGGCTGGTCGTAATCCACCAAGACCAGGTTTTCGGCCACGGTGAAATCGCCGATGCTGCCGTACTTCATGCGCTCTTCGGGAACATAGGCCAAGCCCATCGACCGCACCTGCTTGGGAGTGGGCGTCTTCACCGGACTGCCGTCGATAAAGACCTCACCCGACTCGATCTCCCGCAATCCCACGATGGCCTCGGCCAGTTCTCGCTGCCCGTTGCCCGAAACCCCCACGATGCCCACGATCTCACCGGCGCGCACGTCGATGTTCACATCGCGTACCGCCAACTCCTCTCGGTCGCCGCGAACCCGGAGGTTCTTCACCTCCAGTTTGGGATCGCCCGGTTCCTGATCGGCGAGGGTGCGGGTGAATTCAACCGGGCGCCCCACCATCATCATGGCCAGCGACTCTCTGCTGGACTCTGCGGGGGTTGTTCGCCCCGAGACCCTTCCGTCGCGCAGCACCGTGATCTCGTCGGAAATCTCCATCACCTCGTTCAGCTTGTGGGAGATGAACACCAGTCCTCTCCCATCGGAGCTGAGCTGGCGAAGGGTGACGAACAAGTCAGCGACTTCAGGCGGGGTCAGCACGGCGGTGGGCTCGTCCAACACCAGCAGCTTCACGTTTCGGTAAAGCGCCTTGACGATCTCAGCCCGCTGCCGCTCCCCCACTGCCATCTGCCAGATATAGGCATCCGGGTCGACGTGCAAGCCGTACTCTTCAGAGACTTCTCTGATGCGGCGCCGGATGGGCGCCAAGTTGGTCAGTCCGAGGGACTTGCCCAGCCCCAAGGCCACGTTCTCGGCCACGGTCAGGGTGTCCACCAGCATGAAGTGCTGGTGGATCATGCCGATGCCGGTGCGGATGGCCACCGACGGCGAGTCGATGTCCACCGGGGCGCCGTCGAAGGCAATCGATCCCTCGTCGGGCTGGTAGAGCCCGTAGAGGATCTTCACCAGCGTGCTCTTGCCCGCCCCGTTCTCTCCGAGAAGGGTGTGAACCTGACCCGGCAGCACCGTGAAGTCAACGTCTTCGTTGGCCACGACACCGGGGAAGCGCTTGGTTATCCCGCGCATCTCCAGCATCGGTGCTGGCCTCGGCGCTGCCGAGTCAGAGTTCATATTCGGCTATTCGGTTGAGCGTTACTGCCCGGTGGAGATTGACCCGTCGGACAGACCAGCGATGGTCGCCTCGGCTGAGGCAAGCACGTCGGCAGGAATGTCCATGGCCTCGTTGAACTGGATCTCCAGTCCTCCGCCGTCGAAGGTCATGATGAAGGTCGTGCCACCCAGGGTGCCAGACTTCACCTGGTCGACCACCTCAGACAGGATGACCTCCCAGCGATAGACCTGCGAGGCCACCACGATGTCCTCGCCGAGGGCGGTCTGGTTGGCTTGGGTGCCGAACCACAGCACGCCGTTCTCCTGGGCAACGCCGGTGGCGCCCACCACCATCTGGGCCGAACCAGTCAGCACGTCCGCTCCTGCGGAGATATGCGATTGGGCGGCCTCGGCAGCCAGTGCCACGTCGGCGAACGAACCGGTGTAGACGATGTTGACCTCGACATCGGGATTCTGAGCCGTGGCGCCGGCCGCGAACCCGTCGACATAGAGCTTGGCGTCGCCCACCTCAATCGGGCCGATCACGCCGATCACGCCGCTTTCAGTGAGCTGTGCGGCCACTGTCCCGTTGACATAGCCGCCGAGATCGGAGCGAACCGAATAAGAGTTCACGTTGGGAAGGCCGAAGGTATCAACCGCGGTGCCCCAGGCGAACGATACGTCGGGGAAGTCCGGGGCGATCTCCTGGAGCGGGCCGCCGTACTGGGAGCCGTGGGCGATGACCAGGTCGTAACCGTCCTCGGCATAGCCCCGGATAGCCGCACCAGCGTCTTCCACGATGAACGTGCCGTCGGTGATGGCGAACTCACTGATATCCCCAGAAGCCACGAGGGCATTCACCGCATCAAACATGCTCTGGGTGAACGCCAAGTCGTTGCTTGCGCTCGGTGCAACCACCGCGACGCGGAAAGGCTCAGCGGGCGCGGGCGCAGCCACAGGCGTAATCGTGTATTCGGTAGCGCTGCGGGCTTCCGCCAGCCAGCCGTCGACGGTGTCGCGGTTGGCCGCGACCCATTCGGCGGCGTGGCGGATCACATCCTCGGGCGTGTCCTCACCAGCTGAAGCCTTGACGTTCTGCAAAGTGACATCGACCAAGCTGATCTTCACCAGTTCGAACAGCTTCGCGGCTGCTGGATTTGCCACTAGGAAATCGTTGTTACCCGTAACAACGATGTCGGCTGGCTTGAAGGTGAGGTTGCAGGGAGTGTCCGAGCAAGACTCAGGTCCGAGTGGCGAAGCCCCTTTCTGTTCGTCGATAACAGAATCCTCGGATTGCGCCAACCAGATCGAGGTGGAGCCCAGTCCCAACTGACCTGGATAGGCCGTCGGGGTCCACGTGTAGACGATGAATGGCTGATCCTCGGCACTCCGCTCCAACGCTGCGCCAATGACCCCTTCGTACCCGCCGATTTCAATCTGCTCTACATTGTCCCAGCCGTTCTTCTCAATCGTGTTCTCGATAACGACCCGACACCCCCAACCTTCAGGGCAGCCGAGAAGTTGGAGAACGCCATCATCGGGCGTGCTGTCGCCTGCGTCGTAAATGGCGAATATGTCCGGGTTGTTCACAATGTCGTCGAGAGTCTTGATGCCGTGCGCGTCAACGAGTGACTTATTCGTAATAAAGCCCTGAAGGGCACCGCCGAGCATCTCCCCGCCGACATCCGATACGTGGTCGCTCACGAGCGACCCATCGCTGAGTTCCGCGGAAGTGAAATTGTCGTGGTTTGGACGCCAAGTGTTGACCCAGAAGTCAAACTCACCTTCGGCCATGGCCAAGAATGCGTTCGACGGGGCCAATTCGAGATCTGCTGGATCGCTAACGTTGTAACCCAACTCCTGTAACAGGGCGCGGTAAATCGCGGCCTGCATGTAGCCTTGGGACCAGTTCGCCCGAGCCATAGTGACACTAATACCCTCACCAGGCATGGCAGCGGCCGGGGCCTCCTCCTCGGGGGCGGCCGGGGCCTCCTCCTCGGGGGCGGCCGGTTCAACGCCGTCATCATCATCGTTGCCGCAAGCTGCGACCACCAAGGCAAGTGCTGCAAACAGCGCGAGCCAAACCCTCCAATGCTTCTTCACCAGCATTCTTCCCTCCCTAAATGTTCTCCCCCGCCTACGGAGAAGTGCCCGAAGTCGGCTGTTGGAACGCTAGTCCAATAGCTCCCACGGGTACAAGAGCCACCCTGGCTTAGTCAGCGGCGACGGTTGCTCACTCCGGCATCACTTCGGGCTCGTCGATGGAGACATACACCTGCGAGCGATCGAATTCCCTCAGCGTGCTAGCCGTGGTGGTCATGAGGACTAACCCCCCGACGAAACACAAAAAAGCACCCGCACCGCTCGCAAACTTGGGGTCTGCGACCCGCAATAGTGAAGAAATCCAGATCGCCGACACGATCATTACTCCGACACCGGCGCTAGCGACCGCCGCGTTCCAGCGTCGGCGCCAGATTTCATCGGTTCCGAACACACCAGCAGCGGGCAAGGCGAAGACAAGACCCAGGACACCTAGGCCCAAGGTGAGAAAGCCATACCGTGTGCCGGTACGTGCGAAGCCGTCGATGACGACCGTCTCCGTTCGCTGGGCGGTGCTAACCAGAGAGACGATCTGCGCGGAAGCATCCACTTCGAGACTCGGATCGTCCCTGGCCTGTTGCTCAAGAGATGCGATCTGCGCCTCCAACTCGGGTGACAATACCGACTCTGCGCGCCCGTCGAAGGACCAGCCTGAGAACCCAGCGATAATGAGCAGTGCCACCGCGAAGACGGCAACCCCGATCTGTCCATAGTTAACGCGGGCGCGCAGTGGCCTGCGAGCGGAATAGGGAGCCTCCCTAAGCCACAGCGCCGCGCCCACCACAGCGATCACGCCACCTGTGACCGCGACCCACGGTCCTATGCCGCCGCGATAGGCAACATTGGCTTCAGCGGGCGATGCCCACAAGTACGCAATCGCTGCGGCCAGAGCCCCTGCGCAGAGCGCCAGCACACCGTTGGATGCAAAAAGGCGCATTGCTCTGCCAATCCTCCGCCAGTTAGTGATTACGGCGGCAAGAACCAGCATTGAAAGGCCGAGGACGGAGATACCGTAGAACGACCCGCCGGAAGCGTCCAGACCATTGAAGCCGCGCCCGGCCAGGGGATTCGAGAGATGAGCAATTTCGTCGTTGATGGCATCCAGGGTCTCATCATCCGCGAGGCCCTCGGATTCAGCGGCAGCGATCGCGGCCTGTCGCTGGCCCTCGAGCAACTGAATCGCCGCGGCACTCTCAACCGGCGGGTTGGCGCTGGCCACCAAGAGTTCGACCTCGCCGGGAGACCCATTGGGGTTAGTCTCGACATATTCGTAGCGGCCGGTGTCGATCAGGCGGGCGTAGCCGGAGATTTTGCCAGAGTCGTATCCCCAGGGCAGAAACACGGCGACTACCGCGACGATCGCGCCAACTGCTGTGACGGCGAGGCAGCGGTGCTCGCGACCCGTAAGCGGCGCGGGCTCCCCCTGCGTGCTTGCTACGGCGCCTATAGAAGTGGCTTGGGGCAACAACGACTCGGGATCCCGCCGGTGGACCCAAGCACGCCGGATGCGCTTGAAGAAATTCTCGCTGTCGGTTTCTTCGGTTTGTGAGATGCGATCCAATACAACAGCCACAATGAACAGCGCCAAGCCAGCTGAGGCGGCCAGCGCGGTATCCAGGTTCTGAACCGCGCGGAAGACGAGCAGGCCCAACCCACCCGCGCCCATGATGGCAGCAATCCCGAGCATCGAAATCGACAGGAGCAGCGTCTGATTGAGTCCAGTCATGATGGCGGGACGGGCCAGAGGCATCTGGACGTCTGTCAGCACTCGCCACTCGGGCGCCCCGTAGGCCCGACTGGCTTCCACAACATCGCCAGGCACTTGACGGATGCCCAGGTTGGTAAGACGGATAAGCGGCGGTATTGCAAACACCATTGTGACCATCGTGGCTGGCTCTGGGCCGATGCCAAAGAAGAAGATCACCGGCAGCATGTACACGAACGAGTGGATTACCTGCATGGCGTCAAGAGCGGGACGCACAGCATTCCAGACCCCATCAAATCGGCCGCACAATACCCCCAGCGGGATGCCGATGATCGCGCAGAGCACCACGGCCACGACAATCATGCCCAAAGTGAGCGCGGTCTCCTCCCAGTATTCGTTTCCGAGCATCCCGCAACCAATGAGAGCAACGGCCACAAAGCCACCGACCCGGACGTTGCGTACCAGCGTCCCGACCAAGAAGAAAAGAGCGCACACTGCGATCCAGGGCATGTCGGTGATTTCCCACCACGGATGGTGGCTGGGACCGTCCACAAAGTTGCGGAACAGAAATGTGAAGGGCCATTCGATGACATTGAGCACCGAGCCGAGGTTCAGGTCGACCCAACGGACAATCTGCTCGACCCACTCCCCAAAGGGGATGGTCCATTGGTCGAGGACCTTGTTGTCGGCGATGCCGGGGGATTCGGACTGGGCCAGCAGGCTCAGCACGCTCACAGGAATACCTCTCTCTCGAAACCATCGATGAGGTTCTCGACCCGGCCCATCTCCTCCATGATGTGTCGAGGGTCGAGGTTTCCGACCAGTACCCCCGATTTGTCGCACACCGCGATAGACAGGCCTCGGCCAGCGGCGGCGTATACCTCGTTGAGTCGGTCCTCTGGGCCGCAGCGCTCGAAGTCGGTGCGCAGTGCAGGGGCCAAATCGGTGGTGCCCATGCTCGCGGCCCGAGCCGCGTCCTCGACAGTGAGCAGGTGCGTGGGCGTGCCCGCGGCATCCAGCACGAATGCGCCTATACGGTCGCCCATTGCGCCGAGGGCCTCGCCGATAGTGGCGCTGGCGGCAACGGGTGCTGGCTTTTGCATTACCTCGTGTACCTGGATAACCCGGCCCTGGTCGACGTCCTGCACGAACTCAGCCACATACCCGGTGGCTGGCTCGGTGAGGATTTCCTCGGGTGTGCCGATCTGCACAACAGCGCCGTCCTTCATGATGCACACCCGGTCGCCGATGCGCAGCGCCTCGTTGAGGTCGTGGGTGATGAACAGGATGGTCTTTTGAAGCTCGCTCTGGATTTCTAGCAACTCGTCCTGCATCTGGCGGCGGATCAGCGGGTCAAGAGCACTGAAGGCCTCATCCATCAGCAAGATCTCGGGATCCGACGCCAGCGCTCGGGCCAGTCCCACCCGCTGCTGCATCCCGCCCGATAACTCCGCCGGCATGTTCTGCGAATAAGCGTCGAGGCCAACCAGTGACAGCGCACGCATGGACGCTTCATTGCGAGCGGCCTTGTCCACCCCCTGAACCTTAAGGCCATAGCTCACGTTGTCGATGACGTTGCGGTGGGGGAAAAGCGCAAAGTGCTGGAACACCATGCCCATATGGCTCCTGCGGAAAGCCTGGAGCTCCGAGCCATCGAGAGTCTGCACGTCGGTGCCTTCGACCATAACGGTGCCCGCAGTGATGTCGTGGAGCTTGTTGACGGTGCGGATGGCGGTGGACTTGCCCGATCCGGACAGGCCCATCACTACGAAGATCTCGCCCCTGGGCACCGAGAAGGAAACGTCGTGAAGGCCCACCACGTGCCCGGTCTCGGCCTGTACTTCGTCTTTGCCCATCCCGGAGCTGGCTAGCTCGAAGGCCCTTCCACGGGGTTGGGGGCCGAAGATTTTGTAGACGCCGTCCAGGACGATGATGTCATCGCCCACCTGTGCCATAGGACTCCTCCCGCCAGCCGACGCCCATTTACCGTAGTGGGTTGCGCGAGATGGTGCCGCCAATCGGTTCGGACGGCGAAGCGGGCTCTGACTATCGGCGGCGGCGTAGGCGGCGGGCGTGGGCTTCTAGTTGTTTGCGCTGTTTGCGGGTGAGGCTGTCAAGGCCTTGGCTGGACACCTGGTCTAGGAGGGCGTCGATCTCGGGGCTGACGCTCTCATCGCGCAAAGGGACCGCCCGCAGGTGGTCTCGACTTCGGCCCCGCCGACGAGACCTCGAGGGTCGGTCGCGGCCCGAAGACTGACCGGTGCTTGACGCCAAAGACAGCTTGGGAATCCACGTCAGGTTGGTGGCGTAGCCGAAGGCCCGAATGCCGAGCAGGGCCACCGCCACCGTGCAGGCCAGAACGATCAGCGAATACTCGTCGCGGTCACCGAGGGCCTGGAGAGCGTCGAGCCCGACGATGACGACAGCAATCACCCAACCGGGAATGCCGGGCCAAAACCGGGCATGAGCGTATTGGGCGGCAAAGGCTACCAACACCCCCACTTCCACCATGCGTAGGCCAGCCACATAGCCGGTGATCCCGGTCACCGCCTCCACCGCGGTCACTATCACGGCGGGGATGAGAGTCAGGGCCACGAGGAAGAAGGCAAACCGCCAACGTCCCAGGAGGGACTCAATCTGGGAGCCCAGCATGTAGAAGATGGCGAACAGGATGATCGTCCAGAAATGGGGCTCGTTGGGGATCGGCCAGGTGACCAGCCGCCAAACGTCTCCCTCCACCACGCTCCCGAGCGAGAAGTGCTCCGAGACCAGCACCAACTCGCGAAAGATCGGCCCGAATCGGCCCTCGATTCCCCAAATAATCATCGAGATCACGCCGAGGCCGACCACAAAGGCGGTGGTCGACACCGGGTACCCACCGACGCGGAACCAGGGGTCGTCGCTGTAGCCGAAGCGTCGAGACGAGTACATGGCTATTGGTGGCGCATGGCGTGGGCCATCTCGGCGTCGAAGTCGAACGGGGGCAGCGGGCTGGTCTCGATGACCAGCGAGGCCAAGGCGTCGGGTGCCTCAAACGGCGGCTGGTAGTCGCCGCATACCGGGAAGGGCCGGCCGTAGCCCACGGTGAGGAAGGCGCCGTCGGGGGCCCAGTTGGTGGGCAACGGCACCGGTTCGGCCCCCTGACCAATCTCTGCATCGTCAGCAGTGAGCGTCACCGTGAACACGCCGCTGTCGGTCGGTTCTACCACCGCCCCCAGGAAGCAGGCCCCGGTGGGGGCGGGGGCGGTGACCCGGTACTCCCGTCCGTGAACCACCGCCACCCAGCGGAGCTCACCGTCGGCCAGGAACAGCGCCCACCCTGCGATCCAGTCGCCTTGCTCGCAGATGACTCCGGCGGCGTGCGCGGGCAGGCCATCGGGAAAGGCGGCCACCGCCCGGTAGCCGCCGAACTGGAGCGGCCCGGCTGCCTCGTGGACTTTGTCGCCCGGCACCAAGTTGTAGCGGGACCGCAACGACATCCAGGGGGCGTACATGTGGGCGATGCGGTTGACCGCGGTGTCGTCGAGGGGCAGCACGCCGTTGCGGTCGGCTTCGGCATTCCACAGCTGGATCATCTCGGCCAGCTTCTCGGGATGGGTTTCGGCCAGGTTGTTCGACTCGATGGGATCGGCCACGGTGTCGAACAGCTCCCACTGGTCCTCGGCGAAGTCGTGGCTGCCGATGATGGCGCCGCGTTCGGCGGCGGTGAGCTGGTTGACGTGGTTGGTGACCGCCTTCCACCCCTGGTGGTACATGGCCCGGCTGCCCCAGCACTCGTAGTACTGGCTGGTGCGGGCGGCCTCGGGATCATCGTCTTCCAGGACTTGCCGCATGCTGACGCCGTCGAACGACATCTGCTCCACCCCGCCGAATTCGGCCGGGGGCTGCACCCCGGCCAGATCCAAAATGGTGGGCATCACGTCGGTGACGTGGGAGTACTGGTGGCGCAGCTCCCCCCTCGCCTCGATTCCGGCCGGCCACGCCAGGATCAGAGGGTCGCGCACACCGCCCTCAAAGGTGTACCGCTTCCACCGCCGGAAGGGGGTGTTGCCGGCTAGCGCCCATCCCCAGGGGTAGTGCCCGGAGGAGCGGAACCCGCCGAGGTCGTCGTAATGGGCCAACTCCAAGTCGAGATCGTCTGCTTCGTCGCTGATGTAGTGGCGGATCTGGTTCCAGCTGCCGTTGGGGCCGCCTTCGGCTGAGGTGCCGTTGTCGGAGATCAACGCCACCACGGTGTTGTCGGCCTCGCCGGTTGACTCCAAGTAGTGCAGCACCCGGCCGATGTGGTGGTCGGCATGGCTCAAGAACCCGGCGTACACCTCCATCATGCGGGCGTACAGCCGCTGGCGGTCGGGGTCTATGTCGTCCCAGGGCTCGACCCACTCGGGTCGCTCAGACAAGGTCACATCGCCAGGAATGACGCCCAGTTCCTTCTGGCGGGCCAGCACTTCTTCTCGCCACACATCCCACCCCTGGTCGAACTTCCCGGCGTAGCGGTTGATCCATTCCGGGGGCGCCTGATGGGGAGCGTGGGGGGTGCCGGTGGCGTACCACATCATGAATGGCCGGTCGGGGTCGGCTAGCCGCAGACCCCGTAGATAGTCGATGGCCTGGTCGGCCAAATCGGCGTCGAGGTGATACCCCTCCTCGGGGGTGGCGGGGGGCTCGATGTAGCTCTGGTCGCGGATGAGCTGGGGGGTCCACTGGTTGGTTTCTCCGTTGAGGAACCCGTAGTAGTGATCGAACCCGACTCCGGTGGGCCAGGTGTGATACGGCCCGGCGGCCCGCTGGTCGCGAGGGGTGAGATGCCACTTGCCCACCGCGAAGGTGGCCCAGCCCTCGGCGCCCAGGTATTGGGCCAAGGTCCCGGCCGAGTCGGGGATCTGGCCGTTGTAGCCGGGGAAATTTATGGGCATGTCGGTGAGCATCCCCACCCCCACCCTGTGGTGGTTGCGTCCTGTGAGCAGGCACGCCCGGGTGGGCGAGCACACCGCGGTGGTGTGGAAGTTGGTGAACCGCAGTCCCTGGGCCGCCAAGTGATCGAGGTTGGGGGTGTCGATATCGGAGCCGTAACACCCGAGCTGGGCGAAGCCCAGATCGTCCAGCACGATCACCAGCACATTGGGGGCATCGGGATCGTAGGGGCGCGGCACCGGGGGCGATGTGGACTCGACCAGGGAGAGTCCGACTTTGTATTCGGTCATCGAACGATGACCTTAGCCAGTACACCTCTTGATATCTCAACAAGGTTCGATAGGATGACTACAAATAGTTGTTGTATTCGCTTTCAATTTCAAGGGATGCACTGATGCCCACATCGATTCGGCTAGAGCCCGCAACCGAAGAGAGGCTCACTCAGCTGGCTCTGCTGACCGGTCGGACGAAGGCCTTTTATTTGCGCGAGATTATTGACCGGGGGCTCGACGACCTTGAGGACTACTACTTGGCCGCCGATGTCCTAGAACGCATCCGCAAGAACGACGAGCAGATTCACTCTGCTGCGGACGTGAGGAAAGAGCTTGGCCTGGACGATTGACTACACCGACACGGCCAAATCCCAGCTAAGGAAGCTCGACAAGAATACCGCCCGGCGCATCATGGACTACATGGATGAGCGCGTCGCACCTTCTGATCCCCGCCGACTCGGTCAGGCTCTGACCGGACCCTTAGGAGGGCTTTGGCGCTACCGAGTGGGCGATTGCCGCGTTGTCTGTGACATCCAAGACGAGGCAATCCGAGTCTTGGTGGTTCGGATCGGACAGCGAGATCGGATCTATCGCTGAGGCGATGACTTCGACGCAACAGGGTCGAATCCCTCTTCGCTGGCGGCAACCGCTCCCAGGAGGGGCACACGGCTATTGGTGGCGCATGGCGTGGGCCAATTCGGCGTCGAAGTCGAAGGGGGGCGGCTGGCCGGTCTCGATGACCAGCGAGGCCAGGGCCTCGGGTGCTTCAAACGGCGGCTGGTAGTCGTCGCACACCGGGAAGGGGCGGCCATAGCCCACGGTGAGGAAGGCGCTGTCGGGGGCCCAGGAGGTGGGCAGGGGCAGCGGTTCGGCCCCTTGGCCGATCTCGGCATCGTCAGCGGTGAGCGTGACCGTGAACAGGCCGCCGTAGGTGGGGGACAATTCCGCGCCCAGAAAACGCGCCCCGGTGGGAGCGGGGCCAGCGGCCCGGTATTCCCGGCCGTGTACAACCGCCACCCAGCGGAGTTCGCCGTCGGCCAAGAAAAACGTCCAACCCGAGATCCAGTCGCCCTGCTCGCAGATGATGCCCTCAGCGCCTTTGGGCAAACCGTCGGGGAAGGCGGCCACGGCCCGGTAGCCGCCGAACTGCAAGGGCCCGACGGTCTCATGCACCTTGTCGCCGGGGACCAGCTCATAGCGCGACCTCATCGACATCCAGGGGGCATACATGTGGGCGATGCGGTTGACCTGCGTGTCGTCGAGGGGCAGCACCCCGTTGCGGTCGGCCTCGGCGTCCCACAGCTCGACCAGCTCGGCCAACCTCTCAGGGTGAGTGTCGGCCAGGTTTTTCGATTCGATGGGATCGGTCACGGTGTCGAACAGCGCCCACTGGTCGTCGGCGAAATCATGGCTGCCGATGATGGAGTCTCGGTCGAAGGCGGTGAACTGGCTGACGTGGTTGGTAACCGCTTTCCATCCCTCGTGATATATGGCCCGGCTCCCCCAGCACTCGTAGTACTGGCTGGTGCGGGCCGCCTCGGGATCATCGTCTTCCAGGACTTGCCGCATGCTGACGCCGTCTAACGACATCTGCTCCACCCCGCCGAACACCGAAGGAGGCTGCACCCCGGCCAGATCCAAAATCGTGGGCATCACATCGGTCACGTGGCTGTACTGATGGCGCAGCTCGCCCCGCGCCGCGATACCGGTCGGCCAGGACAGAATCAACGGGTCGCGCACGCCGCCCTCGAAGGTGTACCGCTTCCACCGCCTAAAGGGGGTGTTGCCGGCCAGCGCCCACCCCCAGGGGTAGTGCCCTGCGGAGCGGAACCCGCCCAAATCGTCGTAATGGGACATCTCAAGCTCGAGGTCGTCTGCTTCGTCGCTGATGTAGTGGCGGGGCTGGTTCCAGGTACCGTTGGGACCGCCCTCGGGCGAAGAGCCGTTATCAGAGATGAAAGCGATAACGGTGTTGTCGGCCTCGCCGGTGGACTCCAAGTAGTCGAGCAATCGGCCGATGTGGTGGTCGGCGTGGCTCACGAAGCCCGCGTACACCTCCATCATGCGGGCATACAGCCGCTGGCGGTCGGGGTCGATGCCATCCCAGGGCTCGACCCATTCGGGCCGCTCCGACAATGCGACGTCACCGGCGATGACCCCCATCTCCTTCTGGCGGGCCAGCACCTCTTCTCTCAACACGTCCCAGCCCCGGTCGAACTGCCCGGCGTAGCGGTCGATCCATTCCGGGGGCGCCTGATGGGGGGCGTGGGGGGTGCCGGTGGCGTACCACATCATGAACGGACGATCAGGGTCGGCCAGCCGCAGGTTGCGCACGTAGTCGACGGCTTGGTCAGCCAAATCGGCATCGAGGTGGTATCCCTCCTCGGGGGTGGCCGGGGGCTCGATGTAGGTCTGGTCGCGGACGAGCTGAGGCGTCCACTGGTTGGTCTCCGCGTTGATGAACCCGTAGTAATGGTCGAAGCCCTTCCCGGTAGGCCAGGCGTCATACGGACCGGCGGCTAGCTGGTCGCGGGGAGTCAGATGCCACTTCCCCACCATGAAGGTGGCCCAGCCCTCGGCGCCAAGGTATTGGGCCAAGGTGCCGGCCGAGCTGGGAATCCTGCCGTTGTAGCCGGGGAAATTGATGGGCAAGTCAGGAACCAACCCCATGCCTACCCGATGGTGATTGCGCCCGGTTAGTAGGCACGCCCGGGTGGGAGAACAAATCGCAGTGGTGTGGAAGTTGGTGAACCGCAGACCCCGAACCGCCAAGCGGTCAAGGTTGGGGGTGTCGATATCGGAGCCATAGCACCCCAGCTGGGCGAAGCCGAGATCGTCGAGCACGAACACCAGCACATTGGGGGCATCGGGATCGTAGGGCCGCGGCACCGGCGGTGACGTGGATTCGGCCAGGGTGAGCCCGATGCGATGTTCCGTCATTGGTGGCGCATGGCGCGGGCCATCTCGGCGTCGAAGTCAAAGGGGGGCGGTTGGCCGGTTTCGATGACCAACGAGGCCAGAGCCTCGGGCGCCTCGAACGGCGGCTCGTAGTCGTCGCACACCGGGAAGGGGCGGCCATAGCCCACATGGAGGAACGCTCCGTCGGCCGCCCAGTTTGTGGGCAGGGGTACCGGTTTGGCCCCTTGGCCGATCTCGGCATCGTCGGCGGTGAGCGTGACCGTGAACAGGCCGTCGTCGGTCGGCGCTACCACTGCACCCACAAAGTGCGCTCCGGTCGGAACGGGCGCGGTTGCTCGGTATTCCAGACCGCTTACCACTGCCACCCAGCGGAGCTCACCGTCGGCCAGGAACAGAGCCCAGCCTGAGACCCAGTCGCCTTGCTCGCAGATGATGCCCTCAGCGTTCTCAGGCAAGCCGTCGGGGAAGGCGGCCACGGCGCGGTAGCCGCCGAACTGCAATGGCCCAGCCGCTTCGTGCACTTTGTCGCGCGGCACCAGGTCGTAGCGGGACCGCAGCGACATCCAAGGGACATACATGTGGGCGATGCGGTTGACCGCAGTGTCGTCAAGGGGCAGCACCCCGTTGCGATCGGCCTCGGCGTCCCACAGCTCGATCATCTCGGCCAGCTTCTCGGGATGGGTGTCGGCCAGGTTGTGCGACTCGGTGGGGTCGGCCACGGTGTCGAACAGCTCCCACTCGTCTTCAGCGAAATCGAGGCTGCCGACGATGGCGTCCCGGTCGGCGGCGGTGAGCTGGTTGACGTGGTTGGTTACTGCCTTCCAACCCTGGTGATACATGGCCCGGCTGCCCCAGCACTCGTAGTACTGGCTGGTGCGGGCGGCGCCGGGATCGTCGTCCAACACAATCGGGCGCATGCTGACGCCGTCGAACGACATCTGCTCCACCCCGCCGAATTCGGACGGGGGCTGCACCCCGGCCAGGTCCAAAATCGTGGGCATCACGTCGGTCACGTGACTGTACTGATGGCGCAATTCGCCCTGCGCCGCGATCCCGGCCGGCCAAGTCAAGATCAGAGGGTCGCGCACGCCACCCTCGAAGGTGTATTTCTTCCACCGCCGGAAGGGGGTGTTTCCGGCCAGCGCCCACCCCCACGGGTAGTGCCCACAGGAGCGGAACCCTCCCAGGTCGTCGTAGTGGGACATCTCCAGTTCTACGTCGTCTTCATCGTCACTGATGACATGGCGGAGCTGGTTCCAGGTGCCGTGGGGTCCCCCTTCGGCTGAGCCGCCGTTGTCGGAGATCAACGCCACCACGGTGTTGTCGGCCTCGCCGGTCGACTCCAAGTAGTCGAGCAATCGGCCGATGTGGTGGTCGAAGTGGGTCAAGAACCCGGCGTACACCTCCATCATGCGGGCATACAGCCGCCGGCGGTCGGGGTCCACCTCATCCCAGGACTCGACCCACTCGGGCCGCTCCGACAAATTCACATCGCCAGCGATGACTCCCATCTCCTTCTGGCGGGCCAGCACTTCCTCTCTCCACACGTCCCACCCCCGGTCGAACTGCCCGGCGTAGCGATCGATCCACTCCGGAGGCGCCTGATGGGGAGCATGGGGGGTCCCGGTGGCGTACCACATCAAAAACGGCCGATCGGGGTCGGCCAATCGCAGCTCCCGGAGGTAGTCGATGGCCTGATCGGCGAGATCGGCATCGACGTGATATCCGTCCTCAGGGCCGGCCGGAGGCTCGATGTAGGTCTGATCCCGGATGAGCTGGGGCGTCCACTGGTTGGTCTGCCCGTTGAGGAATCCGTAGTAGTGGTCGAACCCCACTCCGGTTGGCCAGGTGTGGTACGGCCCGGCGGCTCGCTGGTCGCGGGGAGTGAGGTGCCACTTGCCCACCGCGTAGGTGGCCCAGCCCTCGGCGCCCAGGTATTGGGCCAGGGTTCCGGCCGAGTCGGGGATCTGGCCGTTGTAGCCGGGGAAGTTGATGGGCAAGTCGGTGAGCATCCCCACCCCCACCCGGTGGTGATTGCGCCCGGTGAGCAGGCAGGCCCGGGTGGGAGAGCAAATCGCGGTGGTGTGGAAGTTGGTGAACCGCAGACCCCGGGCCGCCAAGCGGTCGAGGTTGGGGGTGTCGATGTCGGACCCGTAGCACCCCAGCTGGGCGAATCCCAGATCGTCCAGCACGATCACCAGCACGTTGGGGGCATCGGGATCGTACGGCCGGGGCACCGGCGGTGACGTGGACTCGGCCAGGGTGAGACCGATGCGGTATTCCGTCATAGGGTCAGAAAATAGGCGTTGGCTACGACTGGATTAGCGCAAACCCCTCGTAGCCGGCGGCGGCCACCTCGTCGCACTTCTGGGCATAGTCGGGGAAGCCGGGCAGGGGCATGAACACCCGGGTCTTTCCGGGGATGTTGGCCCCCAGGTACCAGGAGTTGCAGGTGGGATACAGCGTGTAGCTGGCCACCAGGTTCACATGGTCCACCCAGGCTTCGGTGGCCTCCTCGGTGGCCTCGATGTGGCGGTGGCCGTTGGCCCGCATGTGGTCGATGCAGTCGCCGATCCAGTCGACGTGCTGCTCGATGCACACGATCATGTTGGCCAGCACCGAGGGGCTGCCCGGACCGGTGATGGTGAACATGTTGGGGAACCCCGGCACGCCCAGGCCCAAGTAGGTGCGGGGCCCGGCGTACCACTGCTCGGCCAGAGGGAGTCCCTCGCGGCCTCGGATGTCGATGCGGAGCAGCGAGCCGGTCATGGCGTCGTATCCGGTGGCGAACACGATCACATCGAGGTCGTATGAGGTGCCGTCGACGGTGCGCAGGCCATCGGGGGTGATCTCGGTGATGGTGTTCTCGCTGATGTCCACCAGGGTGACGTTTTCTCGGTTGTAGGTGATGAAGTAGTCGGTGTCGAGCACCAGCCGCTTGCAGCCGATGTAGGTGCTGGGGATGAGCCGCTCGGCCACCTCGGGGTCGGTCACCGTCTCGCGGATCTTGTCCTTCACGAAGTCGGCGGCCACGTGGTTGGCCTCGGGGGTGCGGGCTATGTCGGAGTAGGCGCCGAGGAAGGCGAAGCCGCCGATCTCCCAGCGGGCGTCGAACTCCTTGAACGCCTCCTCCACCTCGACGTCGAGCACCGAGCCCTCGTTCCAGTCGAACCGGGCGCCGAGGGCGCCGTGCTGGGTTTTGTTCTGCTCCCGGAGCTTGCGGTAGTCGGCTTTGACCTCGGCCTGCTCGGCCGGGTCGAGGGGGTGATTGCGAGCTGGTATGGCGTATTGCGGGGTGCGCTGGAACACGGTGAGGTGCTCGGCGGTCTCGGCGATCACTGGAATGGCCTGGATGCCCGAGGAGCCGGTGCCGATCACGCCGACCCGCTTGCCGGCGAAATCGATGCCCTCCTTGGGGTAGCGGCCGGTGTGGCACAGCTCGCCCTCGAAGGTGTCGATGCCCTCGACATCGGGGACATTGGAGGACGACAGACAGCCCACCGCGGTTATGAGGTACTCGGCGGTAACCAGATCGGCGTCGGGACCAGCGGGAGCATGGTTGTGGTCGATGTGGTCTACCGCGGGAGCGCTGCTGACGTGCCAGCGGCCGGTGTCGTCGTCGAAGGCCGCCTTGGTGACCTTGGTGTTGAACTGGATGTCCCGATACAGGTCGTAGCGCTCGGCCACGTGCTGGGCGTAGCGGAGGATCTCGGGCTGGCCCGGATATCGCTCGGTCCACTCCCACTCCTGCTCCAGTTCGGGGTCGAAGCTGTAGCAGTACTCCAGGCTCTCCACGTCGCAGCGGGCGCCGGGATAGCGGTTCCAATACCAGGTGCCGCCCACATCGTCGCCGGTTTCGTAGGCCTTGGCGGTCAGCCCCAATTGGCGGAGCTTGTACAGCATGTAGATGCCGGCAAAACCGGCGCCGATGACCACGGCGTCGTAGTGGACAGGGTTTTGGTCGTTGGTGCTCATGGTGGTTTCAGTTGTGGGTTTGGTTGGCGCTCAGCGCTGGGGCTCAGGCCGCGGGACGGAGCTTGTAGCGAACCGGCAGCTGCTTGGCCCCGACGATGAGGTTGGACTCGGTGCGGACGATGGGCCCGGCAGGCTCGATTTCGATCACCCGCTCGGCCAGTTGCTTGATGAGCGCTTGGGTGCTGGCTCGAGCCAGATGCGCTCCCAGGCAATAGTGCTCGGCCCAGCCGAAGCCCAGGTGGCGGTTGGGGTGGCGGCCGATGTCGAAGTCGTGGGGACGGTCGAACACCGTCTCATCCCGATTCCCCGAGGCGTAGAAGAACACCACGAAGTCGCCCTCTTTAACCGGCTGACCGGCCACGGTGGCGTCGGCCATGGCGGTGCGCTTCATATAGTTCACCGGGGTGGACCACCGGATCACTTCCTCCACCGCGTCTTTGACCATCTCCGGGTTCTCCTTCAACCGCTGAAGCTGGTCGGGATTGGCCAAGAACGCCTCCAGCGCGCCCGACAGGCCATTGCGGGTGGTGTCGTGGCCGGCGGTGAACACGATGAGGTAGTAGCCAAAGGTCTCGATCTCGGGTAGGGCCTCTCCCGTGGGCAGATGGGCGTTGGCCAGCATGGTGGCCAGATCGTCTTGGGGGTTGGCCCGGCGATCCTTGATGATGCGGTCGAACATGGCGTAGAACTCCATGCCCACTTCGGCGCTGGCCTGATAGCGGGATTCGGCCTCACGCTGGTAGTCGGGATCGTCGCCCGACAGAAGCTGCTGGGTGAGCACCAACAGGCGCTCCTCGTCTTCTCGGTCGATGCCCAAGATGGTGGCCAACACCCGCAGCGGGTGGCGCTGGGCGATTATGTCCACGAAATCGCACTCGCCCTCGTCACCCAGGCTGTCGAGCAGGGCCTTGGCGCTGTCGTTCACGATCTGGTCGAGCTGGCCGATGCCCCGAGGGGTGAAGAAGCCGCTGGCCACTTTGCGGTAGAGCCGATGGTCGGGCGGGTCCATGCTGATGATGGTCCGCATGTCGCCGATTATGCTGCCGTGCTCCTCCAAGTCGGCCACCTGCTGGTGGGTGCGCACGGTGATGCTGTCGGCTTCGTTGCTGAACAGCTCGGGCTGCATGGATACTTCGATGATGTCGGCGTGGCGGGTGACGGCCCAGAAGTTCTGGTAGCCGTCGGGTTCGCACCAGTGCACCGGGGAGTTCTGGCGCATCCAGGCCAGCAGTTCGTGAGGCTGGCCGTTTTCGCCGTAGCGCTTGGGGGAGATGAGATCCAGGGGGTCGACGTCCACGCTAAGACGTTAGATCGTTGGGGATGCTTGATCCACAGCGCAGCGAGAATGTCGTTATCGGTGGGTGGCGGGCGGCGGGTATATCGCTACTTGCAACCGGTGGTCGGCGGGTCCTGTCACCTACGGCGGCCTGGCTGGCGGAGCAGCCAGGTCCGCCTGCGGCGCCACCCACCGCCCACCTACCGTTGAACCATCCAGCCGTTGGGGGCTACCAGAAGAAGGGAGAGGGGGAGGGGGAGTTACTGACTCAATATTCCGCTGGATTGGATTATTTCTTCGGTGGTTTCGAAGCCGCCGCCTAGGGCGTCGAAATCTACGGAGCCGATGGACAGAGCGGAGAGGGGAGGTAGGGCGGGGTTGGGCTCGATGCCGCCGGCTAGGGGGTATTCGTAAGTGCTGTTGGTGAAGTAGCGCTGGGCCGACGGGGAGAGCAAGTAGGCAATGAGCTCTTGGGCTGCTTCGCGGTCATCAGCGTTGGCGGTCATGGTGGCGGCGGTGATGATGAGCAGTGATCCGATGTCCTCATCGGACAGGTCATAGTTGGCCGCTCGATGCTCGCGGCCGGCGGCCTCCGCGTCTGACGCCATCCGGTGGTTGTAATAGTGGTTCACCAGGCCCACATCGATCTCGCCCCGGGCGGCGGCGTCCACAATGGAAACATTGTTGGGGTAATTGCGGGCGTCGTTGGCCACCATGTCGTCGAGCCACTGGGTGGCGACGTCGTTGCCGTATTGATCGCGGAACACGGTGAACCAGTCCACGAACGAGCCGTTGGTGGCCGGGATAGCCACCCGGCCCCGCCACTTGGGGACGGTGAGCTCGAACACCGAGTCGGGCAACTCGGATGGCGGCACGTTATCGAGATTGTGGACCAGCACCCGCTTGCGCCCGGAGAACCCGATCCAGGTGCCTTTGGTCCCCCGGTGCTCGGCAGCCACTAGGTCGAGAACGCTGGAGTCCATTGTGGCAAGCAGGCCCTTGGCATCCAGAAAGCCCACCGGACCCGGTGACCGGGAGATGAACACGTCGGCTTGGGTCTGCTCTGCCTCCTCGGCAACGAGCAGGGCCAGGTCGGTGGAGGAGCCCCAGCGAACCTGAACGGTAATGCCGCTTTGGCGCTCGAACTCGTCAAACAGCGGCATCATCAGGTTTTCGCTTCGGCCGGAGTACACGGTGACGACTCTCTCGTCGTCACCACCGCAGGAACTGGCCAGCATGGCCACTACAAGGAGCACAGCAGCTAGCCCAGAACGAGAAATCTTGCTCATGGGCGCGGAACCCTAGGATCGGTGAGCCTAAGTTGTCAAGTTAGCCTAACAAACAAAGTTCGGAGATCAAGATGACCCTCAGGCGGCAGGTTTGACCCCATCCCAGCGCAGCGGCATCTCCACATAGCCGTCGACCAGGCTGGAGTGCAGGCGACGCAGGGTCCGGGGGTCTTCCACCCCTAGCTCCAGACCCTCAAAGCGGCCGATGATGGCCTCGAACATCATCTTGGCCTCCAATCGGGCCAGCGACGCCCCCAGGCAGAAGTGGGGTCCGCCGGCGCCGAAGGCCACGTGCTGGCTGGCGTCGCGGGTCACGTCCAGAGTGTCGGGATTTTCGAAGGCCCGCTCGTCCCGGTTGGCCGAGGAGTACCAGATCACCACCGGATCGCCAGCCTTGATCTCCTGATCCCCCACCACGGTGTCGTGGGTGGGCCGGCGCACGAACTGCATCACCGGCGTGGTGTAGCGCAACAGCTCCTCCACGGCGTTGGGGATGAGCGACGGGTCGTCTTTGAGGATCTGCATCTGGTTTGGGTTGCGGATGAGCTCCAGCGTGCCGGTGGTGATGAGGTTGCGGGTGGTCTCGGAGCCGGCGTTTTGGAGGAGCATGAAGAACACGTCGATCTGCATCTGGTCGAGCGACTCCCCGTCGATCTCGGCCTCCATCAGCACGCTGATGAGATCGTCGTGGGGCTCTTTCTTGCGGATCTCGCACATCTGGTCGGCGTAGGCGAACATCTGCGCCCCGGCGTCCATCATCTCCTCGGTGGTGTACTTCTCGTCGAAGCCGAACGTGATCTCGGTCCAGTGGAAGATCTGGTGGCGGTCTTCTTCGGGCACGCCCACCAAGTCGGCGATCACCTGCAAGGGCAGCTCCACCGCGATCTCGCTGACCATCTCACAGCCGGCCTTGTCGGCCACCTGGTCGATCAAACGGTCGACCTGCGACTGGATCCTCTCCTCCAAATCGCGCACCCGGCGAGGCGTGAACCCCCGATTGACCAGCTTGCGCATCTTGGTGTGATCGGGCGGATCGAGGCTGATGAGCATTTGCGAGTTGGAACCGTCGTCAACCGCGGGCGGCTGGTCGCCGGCCAGGAAGGGGTTGGGCTGGCTCTTGAAGCAATCTGAATCGCGTGATACCCGCTGCACGTCGGCGTGGCGAGTGACGTTCCAGTAGCCGTCCCATACCGGGTGTTCGCTCCAGAACACCGGATCGTTGTCGCGCTTGTGGCGGAAGTAATCGTGGGGGAAACCGTTCTTGAATGTCGAGGGATTCCAAAGTTCCAGATTCTCCATCTCAGCCTCCTGAGTTCCTTATTTGGCGGGCTTTCGGCCCCATACTGCGATCGACAGAGAACTCATCATGACAAATCCGGGCGCCCGAACCTGAGCCAGGGCTGTCTGGCCTTCTTCGGCGGTCACCAGGCCAGCCTGCACAATGCGGGGAATGGCCCGCTCCATGGCGAGGAACCACCACTCCCCGCCCGGCTCTCCAGAGCGCATGGCCCAGACCTCTCCGGTGATGTCGATGTCTTCGGCGCCCAGATCGCGAAACCGCTCCGGCAGGCGCACTCCGAAGTTGGGATCGCGCCACTCGGCGGTGGCCCCGGTGGCCATGGCGCGGTGGACGGTGGCGTAGGGCTCGGGCAGGGGCTGTTCGCTGAACGCCTGAAAGGCGCCGTCCTCCACCACCAGCCAGCCGCCGGGCACCACCGCCGCCCACAGTGTTTCGATCACTTGATCTCGTTCTGGCACATGCTGGAGCACCGCGCGGGTGTGGACGAGATCAAAGGCTGCCCGGGGCGCGGGGTCTTTGGCCACGTCGTGCTGCTCTACCACCACGTTGGGAAGCACCGGCCGGTGGAACTGGAGATCCAAATCAGTGGACCACACCGCTCCCTCTGGCCCGACCTTTCGGCCCAGCCAAGCTGACACCGAACCCGCACCGGCGCCCACTTCCCAACACCTCCAGCCATAGCTCACCCCGATGCGGTCGAGGACGCGGCGGGTGCGGGGGTCGCGGGCTTCGGCCAACATCTCCAGGCGGGTGCGCTCAATCTCCACCTCTTCATCCCGAACCCCGTATCGATCATCGGCCATGGAGGCTTCTCCTCTGTTTCTGTCGGGCCCATACCGTATCGTCGCGCCGTGGCCGAACACTCCGAGGACACTGCGCAGCAAGCGGCGTTCAGAGCAGAAGCGCGGGCGTGGCTGGAAGCCCGGGCCCCATTGCGCGAAGACGGCGACGGCTGGTCCACTCGAACCACCCATCACGATGCTGCCGCGGAGAAGGCCCACATGGACCGCTGCCGGGAGTGGCAGCGGGAGTTGTACGACAGCGGGTGGGCGGCCATCGACTGGCCCGTGGACCACGGCGGCCGGGGCGGCGAGCGCTGGCAGCGGCAGATCTTCCAGCAGGAGGCCGCCCAGTTCGACGTCACCAGCGGGTTTCTGGCCGCCGGTATCGCTTTGGCCGGACCGGCCATCGGCCACTTCGGCACCGACGAGCAGAAGGGCCGCCACCTGGAGCCCATGCTGCGGGGCGACGTGGTGTGGTGCCAGCTGTTCAGCGAGCCCGGCGCCGGGTCGGACCTGGCCAACCTGTCGACCAGGGCCGAACGCGACGGCGACGAGTTCGTGGTGAACGGCCAAAAGGTGTGGAACTCCTCAGCCCACCTGTGCGACTGGGGAATCCTGTTGGCCCGCACCGATCCCGACGCCCCCAAGCACAAGGGGATCACGTTCTTTTTGGTGGACATGAACACCACCGGCGTGGACCCCCGCCCCATCCGCACCATCAATGGGTCGGCCCACTTCAACGAGGTGTTCTTGAGCGACGTGAGGATCCCGGCCGAAAACGTGGTCGGCGAGGTGAACTCCGGGTGGGCGGTGGCCCGGCTGGTGCTGGCCAACGAGTCCACCATGATCGGCGGCGGCATGGACCGGGCCGACAGCGCAGCCAACCTGATCGCACTGGCCCAGCGGTGGGGCACGGCCCAAGACCCGATGGTCCGCCAAGAGCTGGCCCAGGCCTTCACCAGAGAGAAGCTGCTCGACTGGATGGGCCGGCGATTGCAAGAAGACGTGCACCGGGGTCGCCAGCCCGCGTTCGACGGCTCGACCCTGAAGGTGTACTGGTCGGAGAGCCGCCGCGACCGGGGCAACCTCGGTGTGGGAATGCTGGGGGGATACGGGGTGGCCGGCGACCACGCCGACACCGCGGTGTGGGCCAATGAGGCGCTGAACCGGTTCTGGGGATCGATCGGCGGGGGCACCGACGAGGTACACCGCAACAACATGGCCGAGCGAGTGCTCGGGCTGCCCCCCGAGCCCCGGGTGGACAAGCACGTCCCGTGGCGTGAGCAGGTGGGCGGACCGGGTTTGAAATAGCGTTTGCTATTCACCATTTGTTCATCTCAGTCGCGATCACATCTGCCGATCGCAGCAGTAAGCTGGGATCAAGATGGCTGACCAAGCCAAATTCGCCGAACAGGCCATGGAGTACATGGACCAGCTCTACTCGGCGGCCCGGCGAATGACTCGCAACACAGCCGACGCTGAAGACCTGGTGCAAGAGACCTACCTGCGGGCCTACCGGGGGTTCGGCAACTTCCAGGAGGGCACCAACCTGCGGGCCTGGCTGTTCCGCATCCTCACCAACGCCTTCATCAACTCCTACCGGAGCAAGCAGCGGAAACCGCAGTCGGTTGATCTGGCCGGAGTCGAAGACCTCTATCTGCACCAGCGGCTGGGGGGCGATACCAAAGCTGCGCTGGGCGCCAGCGCCGAGGACGTGCTCATGGAGACGATCACCGAGTCGGAGATCATCGACGCCCTGGAGTCGCTGCCCGAGGAGTACCGGATCGCTGTGCTGTTGGCCGATGTGGAGGGCTTCGCCTACAAGGAGATCGCCGAAATCCTCGACGTGCCCATGGGCACCGTCATGAGCCGCCTGCATCGGGGAAGAAAAACGCTGCAAAAGCGGTTGTTAGAGTTCGGACAGACAAGGGGCTGGGTTGATCCGCCCGACCCCGACCGAGCGCCGGCGCCGGCTGGCATCTGATATTCGGAGGCACTGCGATGACGAGGGATGAGCCTTGCTTGGGGGTTCCCAATCAGTGCGACCTCTCGCGCCAGCTCATTGCCCAGGCCCTGGATGGCCAGCCCACCGTGGAGGACGTGAGCCGAGTACGGATTGAGCTGGCCAATTGCCTGCCCTGCATTCAGATCCTCGACGTGGAGGTGCGCTTCAAGCTGGCCATGAGCCAGGCCTGTCGGGAGTCGGCCCCCGCCTCCCTGCAAGTACGGATCAGCGAGACCCTCCAGCGGGTTGTGCTCGACGACCTGGACATCCAGGATTTCTGAATGACTGGATCATGCGACCGCTCCCGTCTTGGCGTGGAGCTACTGGGAACCAGTGGCGTAGGGTGAACCCATGGATTTGATCGCCGCCGTTGTGTGGCACTGGTGGATCGCCCTGGTGCTGGTCATCGCGACCGTTCCCTTGGTGATTGCCACCATCGTCGGCTACTTCACCAAGGTGGTGGCCCCCCGCTACAACAGTCGGCACCAGCGGGAAATCAGATCACAGAGCGCCGACGACACCGAGTAATCCCCGGTGGTTGCAGCAGCCGATCCAGTCGACTGGCGGCTGGCTGAGCGGGTAGCCAAGAAGGTGGGCGGCCATGAGCCGTTCATCGACTCCTACCACTACCGCAGCCTCTCCCCCGAGTTGGCCGAGCTGACTGCCCAGGCCGAGGAGCTGGTGGCCGCCGAGACGGGATTGAAGTCGATGAGTGGGGCGGCCCGGGCCCAGGTGACCACCAGAGCCGGGTGGGTGGCCGCCAATGTGGCCTCCTTCCAGCGACTGCTGCGCCCGGTGACCGACAAGATGGCCGAGCGGGTGTCGTACTCGTGGCTGGCCCCCGTGGCCCAGCGGGTGAGCGGCACCGAGATGGGGGCGGTACTGGGGTGGATGTCCACCCGGGTGCTGGGCCAGTACGACCTGCTCATCATCGAGGACGAGCGGCCCGAAGACCAGGACATGGTCTATTACGTGGGGCCCAACGTGATGGCCCTCGAGCACAAACACGGCTTCGACCCCCGCCAGTTCCGCCTTTGGCTGGCTTTGCACGAGACCACCCACCGGGCCCAATTCACCGGCATCGAGTGGCTCCGCCCCTACTTCCTAGGCCTGGTGCAAGACGCCCTCGACGCGGCTGAGCCCGACCTGGAGCACTTCAAGCAAGTGGCCAAGCAGGTGTTGGAGGCCCGGCGCCGGGGGGAAGACCCGCTGGCTGACGGAGGCCTCCCCGCCCTATTGGCCACCCCCGAGCAGAAGGCGGTGCTGGATCGCATCGGCGGCATGATGAGCCTTTTGGAGGGCCACGGAGACATCACCATGGACCGGGCCGGCGCCAGCCACATCCCCGACGCCAGCCGGTTCGCCCGGGTGCTGCGCCATCGGCGCAACTCGGCCAAGGGGGTGTCCAAGATGGTGCAGCGCATCATCGGCATCGAGGCCAAGCTGAACCAGTACGCCGCCGGCGAGGCGTTCATCGAGACGGTGGAGGCCCGGGGCGGCCCCGAGCTCTTGAACCGGGTGTGGGAGTGTTCCGAACGGCTGCCCACCATGACCGAGATCCGCAACCCCCAGCAGTGGATCGACCGCCTTAACGGCACCCCCGCCCAAGCGCCCGTTTGAGCGTCGAAATCCCCGACCTGCTGGCGCGCTGCACGTTTCCCTCTGCTGGCCCCTCCGCGAGCGCCGCAGTGGACTGCGCGGTGTCGGGCGGGCCCGACTCGCTGGCGCTTTTGGTGCTGGCCTCGGAGGCGGGCTGCAAGGTGACCGCCTGGCACGTGGACCACGGGCTGCGCCCGGGCTCGGCCGCTGAGGCCGACGTGGTGGAGGAGGCCGCCACCCGCTGGGGGGCGGCCTTCGAGGCCCGCTCCGCCCATTGCGAACCCGGGCCCAACCTGGAGGCCCGGGCCCGCCAAGCCCGCTACGGCGTGCTGCCCGCCGGCGTGCTCACCGGCCACACCGCCGACGACCAGGCCGAGACAGTGCTGTTGAACCTCATCCGGGGAGCGGGGCTCGACGGCCTGGCCGGCATCGACCCGGCCCGCCGACCGCTGCTCGGCCTGCGCCGGAGCGAAACCCAGGCGCTGTGCCAGGCCCAGGGGCTGGCGCCGGTGCAAGACCCGTCGAACCTCGACCCCGCCCACCGCCGCAACCGGATCCGCCACGAGCTGCTGCCCCTGCTCTGCGACATCGCCGACCGAGACGTGGTGCCGATCATCGCCCGAGGCGCCACCCTGACGGGCGCGGTCCGCGACCTGCTCGACGAGCTGGCCGCCGCCATCGACCCCACCGACGCCAAAGCGATGGCCGAGGCCCCCGAGCCTCTGGCCCAGATGGCGCTGCGACGGTGGATCCAGCGGGAAACCAACGCCGAGCACCCGCCCGACGCCGCGGCCATCGAGCGGGTTTTGGCTGTGGCGCGAAATGAAGCTCGATCCACTGAAATTGGCGGAGGCTGGCGGGTAAACCGATCTTCCCAACGGCTCGGCCTCCAAAGATAAGCACCACTAGGTTGGCCCTCGTGTCCACCGAGGCGACCAGCGGCAACGGCGACCCCGGTCCGATCCTGATCTCCAACGAGGAGCTGACCGACTGCATCGCCGACCTCGGTTCCCGCATCACCACCGACTACCAGGGCCGGGCGCCCCTGCTGGTGGGCGTGCTCAAGGGCGCCTTCATGTTCATGGCCGATCTGGCCCGGGCCATCGACCTCCCGGTGGAGTTCGATTTCATGGCGGTTTCGTCGTACGGCAGCTCCACCCGCACCAGCGGCGTGGTGAGGATTGTCAAAGACCTGGACCTGGACCTGGCCGGGCGCGACGTGATCCTGGTGGAAGACATCATCGACAGCGGCCTGACCCTCAACTACCTCCGCAAGAACCTCGCCGCCCGCAACCCCGCCAGCCTCGAAGTTTGCGCCCTGCTGGTGCGCAAGGGCCGCCAATACGAAGACCTCGACCTGCGCTACGTGGGCTTCGAGATCCCGCCCGACTTTGTGGTGGGATACGGCCTCGACGTGGGCGAGCGCTACCGCCAACTCCCCCACATCTGCCAATTCCAGCCGAACAGCAATTCGTAGAACGAATTGAAATACACCTTGCTTTATTGAGCGAGGTGTGGCAGATTGAGGCCTTCGGAGCGACCTCACGGCTCCCCTCCCGACCTCTCGGTAACAACCCATGCGGATGGCAAGCGAGGATCGTCGGCGTCAGATCCCTTGGGTGGTACTCGGGCTGACCGTCACCCTCACCGCAGCGATCATCTTCGCCTTATGGGCATCGTCGCTCAGCAACCGAACCGCGGTAGCCGTGGCCAACCGAGACATCCCTGCCGGATCGACGGTTGAGATCGACGATCTGAGAGCGGTGGAATTGGCCAGCGATCAAGGCGCAGGTTTCGTGCCCATGGCCGATTTGGAATCCGTGGTGGGACGCACAGTTCGAGCCGGCATCCCCGAAGGAACGATCCTTCACCCTGGACTCTTGCTGTCGAGTTCGCCAATCGATGGGGACATGGCAATGGTCGGTGCAGTTCTCCATCCCGGCGAATACCCAATCGCCCACTTGGGTCCCGGCCAACCGGTCGGGGTGGTGGCCGTCAGTGAGAGCCGCAGCCAGTACGCGGCAACAGGACACAACCCGTCACATCTGACCAGCTTTTCCGGCATTGCCGTCGAGACCGTCCGGGCCACAGTGGCCGAAGCAAGCGAGGTAATGGACTCAGGCCAAGATGCCCTATTTGTATCGCTCTTGGTCCCCGTTGACGATGCCGTCCACATCAGCAACGTGGCAGCCAACCGCGAATTGCGGTTGATTCTCCTGCCCGAGGAATTCCCGACGCGAGAAGGTCCCCCGATCCGACAGCAAGCACTTGCCGGAGCAGTTCCATGAGCATCATCGCCGTGGGCAGCGCAAAGGCCAGCCCGGGCGTGACCAGCTTGTCGGTTGGGCTCGGGCAGTCATGGGAACCGACCACCGGACGACGAGCCGTCGTGGTGGAAGCGGATGGCGATGGCGGGGTATTGGCCGCTCGGTTTGGGCTGGCATCTACACCCTCACTGGTGGAGCTTTCGGGAACCACCCGACACGAAATGACGATCAGCCGGCTCCAGGCGAGTTGCCAGCCGCTGGCTGGGCATCTGCCTGCCCTGGTTGCACCTGGGTGCGGCGAGACAACCACCCGGATCCTCTCCCATTTGGCTGAGCGACTGGCAGAGGGCCTCGGCCAACTTGAAGAGATCGACGCGGTGGTTGACGTTGGTCGGGTGCGGCTTCACTCTCCGGCTGCCGAACTCATCAAGCACTGCGACCTGCTCATCCTTGTCGCTCATCCCCGGTTCGACCAGCTCGTCCCCCTGGTTCACCAGGCACGAAGGGTTCTCTCTGAAGACATCCCGACCGCTCTGGTCTGCGTTGGCGACCGGCCCTACCCACCTACAGAGATGGCGAAGGCATCTCAGCTCGATCTCTTGGGCGTTATGGCCCACGAGCCGAGAGTGACCCAGGCGCTTGTCGGCGGATTTCCTGTCAATCAGCGCCATCGCCGGCTGCTGCTGTGGCGAACGCTTACTGAGCTCGTCCATCGAATCCACTTCCGCTTGCAAGCAGCGGCGGATAGCCGAGAGGCGGCGTAGTGACTTCTCCCGTCATCGACCGGGTGCTTGCCATGGTCACCCACGAACTAGAGCAAACCGAATCAGACCGTCTCGGCAACCGCCTGGAGCAAGCTGCCCTGGCCAGACAGTTCATCCTTGAGGCGCTTGACGTCATAGCAGCGGACCGAGCCAGGGCATTCCTGCCCCCACTCGACGAACCTGAAGAGGCTCGAATTGCTGACGAAGTTCTGGCCACGCTGTTCGGACTCGGGCCCATCGATCGATTGTTGGCGGACCAATCGGTGGAAAACGTGAGTGTGAACGGATGTGACACGGTTTGGGTCCATCATGCAGGGGGCACGAAGCGACGCGTTGAGGCCATCGCTGATTCGGATGATGAGCTGATCGAGCTCATACGGCGGGCAGCCGCTCGGCTGGGCCGCAACGAAAGGCGGTTCGACATGGCAAACCCATTTCTGGACCTGCGACTACCCGACGGATCCCGCCTAAACGCTGTAATGGCGGTGTCTGAGCGTCCGGCAGTATCGATTCGTCGACATCGCCATGATCAGGTCACATTGAGCGACCTCTACGAAATGGGCACCCTCGACGAGACGCTGAGGGAATTCCTGGACGCGGCCGTAAGCTCCCGAATGAGCATCATCGTGTGCGGTGGAACCAACGCGGGAAAGACAACGATGTTGCGCGCCCTCTTGAATGCCTGTGATCCCGATGAGCGGCTAATCACCATTGAAGATCGATTGGAGCTGGGTCTGGCCTCACACCCCGATCGGCATCGTGACGTGATCGAGTTGGAAACCCGCACGGCCAACATCGAGGGAACTGGCGAGATCACAATGCAGCAGCTAGTTCGCAATGCGTTGGCCATGTCGCCCGACCGGTTGATTGTGGGCGAGGTTCGGGGGGCCGAGGTGGTCGACATGCTCTCGGCACTTTCCACAGGCAACGACGGATCGATGTGCACGATTCACGCCAACTCCTCCCAGGCAGCCTTCAGCAAGATCGCCACCTACGCCTTGCGATCCACGGAGCACATACCGGTAGAGGCCACCAACCGCATGGTCGCGGAGAGCATCGACCTCGTGGTCCATGTGAGCAGAGCCCGCGATGGCCAGCGTCGAGTGAGATCGGTGCGCGAGGTCACAGGCACTTCGGCTGGCCAGGTGACCAGCGTGGAGATATTTGCGGCCACAGGATCAGAAACGGCTCAGCCGTGCGCCGACTTGCAAGACTCAACCCGACAGCGTTTGGCCAGTGCGGGGTTTGGGTCTTCTTCTTGGGAGGGCGCGTTGGCCCATGAGGATTTGAAGTGTCCTCGCTGATCGGAGCGATTCTTGGGGCGGCGTTGGGAACCGGCGTGTTCACCACAATCATGGGCCTGCGCGGCTTCTCACCAACACCGGAAGCCCGCCGCCGGAGGCCGGGCGCCTGGTTCCAAGGATCACTCACGCGACTTGTGATTCGCATGGCCATCGCCGTTGCCGGGGCCGCGGCAGCAATCGTGTCAACCGGATGGCTGGTCGCCGGCTTTGTTGTGGGCATTGCTGCATTCCTTTCCCCGACTGTGCTCCGGGCCAAGTCAAAACGCGACCGGGAGACGGACCGCATGAACGCCCTGGCTACCTGGGTGGATATGTTGCGGGACACAATCAGCGCAGCATCGGGTTTGACCGAGACCTTGAAGGCCACCGCAGATTCTGCTCCCGCCACATTGCGTGCTCCCGTCAGGCAGCTGGCCGCCCGGGCTGAACGGGAGTCCCTACCAGTTGCCCTGGCCAAATTCGCCGACGAGGTAGATCACGCGGTTGCCGACACCGTTGCAGTGTCGCTCGGGCTTGCGGCGACCAACCAGGTGGGTTCCTTGCAGGAATCGCTAGACGAACTCGCTGAAAACACCCGTCAAGAAGTGTCAATGCGTTTGCGGATCGAGGCCTCCCGAGCTCGCCAGTTCGCCTCTGCCCGCTTGATAGCCGGGGTGGTGGCCGTGTTCTCCATTGCCATGGTGGGCTTCAGCAGAAGTTACCTGGCGCCCTTCGACACCGTGTCAGGACAGGTAGCACTGGCCGTGATCGGCGGGCTGTTCATCGGTTCGGGAATTGCCCTCGAGAGAATGAGTCGGTTCAGCAGCCCGCCTCGGATTTTGGAGGTGCATCGATCTCCTCTTGTCCCAAGCCCAGCCAGAGAGCATCCCCGATGATCGTTGGTCTAACCCTGGGCACCATGATCGGTCTTGGTCTCGCTGTGGCCCTGTGGGGTCTGTTTCCCCCTCGAGAAGCACTTCAAAACAGGCTGAGCGAACTGAGCCAGCCAGTTGACCTCACCACCCAGTCCAAGACGCGCCGAGAGCGAATGGGTCGTGTCGCAGTGCAGACGTTTGGTCGCTTGGCCCTTAGAGGACACCGAGTTGAGCGTGAACTCAGAGCTGCCGGGCAAACAGCAGAAGCACTGGCTTTGGCGAAGCTCGGGATGCTGGTACTTGGGGTGGGATTGCCCGTAGGAGTCTGGGTCGTCACCTGGTTGGCCAGCGCCTGGGTCTCACCCATGGTCGTGGTCATGGCGTCGCTCTTGGCGGGAGGCATCTTCTTTTTCGTTCCGGATTTGTCTCTGCGGGAAAGAGCCCGAAGGCGTCGTCGAGAACTGCGGAATCACGTCAGCGCCTATCTGGACTTGGTGGGACTCCACTTGTCGGGAGGCTTAGGCATGGAACGGGCGCTGGCTGACGCGGCAGACCTAGGTTCTGCCTGGGGATTTACCGAAATCCAGAAGACCTTGCGGCAAGCTCAGTTGGCGAATGAACCGCCATGGACGGCACTAGAGAATCTAAGTCGTGACCTTGGTTCACCAGAACTAGAGGAGTTGGCGGCCTGGCTGAAGCTGGCCGGAACTTCTGGGTCACGAGTTCGATCGTCCTTGCGCATCAAAGCCCGAGGATTGCGAGAGCGGGCGTTGAACGAGGCGGAAACAGAAGCCCAGCAAGCTACCGAGCACATGTCGCTTCCAGTGGTACTCCTGTTCACAGGATTTTTGGGACTCATTGGGTATCCGGCGGTGGCGGCCATTCTCAGCCCATGAGTGGACCGGGAAAACGGACTACGAGACATGGACCTATCGGCGACCTGATTCGCCCCATCCAACAGTTGGCAGGAGATAACGATGAGAGCAACTGCCAAGCTCTTTGAACTGATGACCGTCGCATCGGTGGAACTCGAACATCGCGTTCGCCGAGCGTGGCAAGCCGAACGAGGGGATGTGACCTCTACGGTGATCATCATCGCGGTGTTGGTCGCTGCGGCAGTGGCTGCTGGAGTGGTCATAACCACTTTCATTTCCGGCCAGACCAGCAAGATCAGCTGATTGACGGCGCTGGAGCAGGCCGACGGATGCAATTCGAGCGCGGTGAAGTGACGACCGCCGTCTTGGTCGTGCCTGTTGCCATGCTCTTGATCTTTGTGGTCGTCCAGGCAGCCCTGGTATTTCATGCCCAGGCCCTGGTCGATGCTGCTGCTCAGGACGGCGCCCAGGCTGGTCTAGGCGAATCGGGCACCGAGGCGGCAGCCCAATCGGCCGCGCGGTCGGTTATTGGAACAAGCGCGGGAAACCTGCTGTCGGACGTGGATATCTCGGTGCAAGCAAACTCATCGCGGCTTTCGGTAACCGTGCGGGCCGCTGTGAAATCGCTGATCCCTGGATACCGCCCCACTGTTTCTTCTACCGCGGCAGGACCACGCGAGGTCTTCGTCCCCGAGTACCGAAGATGAGGAGCACTTCCTGGTGGCAGCGCCAGCAATCTGGAAACGCGGAACGGGGCACCAGCGTGGTTGGTCTGGTGATTCTGACCCCGGTGATGGCCACCCTTCTCTTCTTCGTTGTGGCCGCCGGTCGACTCGGAGTAATCGAGAGCAAGCTCACTTCCGCAGCCCGCAGCGCGGCGCGCGCCGCCTCATTAGCCCAGTCGGTCTCAACTGCGCAGACCGCGGCATCGACAACTGCGGAATCCACACTGGAACACCTGAAGACGAGTTGCCACGGAGGCCCCCAGGTTCGCTTCTTGGAACTCGATCTGCGACCGGGAGGAAGGGTGCACCTCCAGGTCTCGTGTGAGGTGAGGCTTTCGGATCTGACCGTGCCCGGTCTGGCCGGGAGTCGAATGGTGTCCGCAGGCTCGATTTCAGTGGTGGACCGCTTTCGAAGCGGAGGCTCGTAGCTGTGTACCGGTTTGCCTCCAGAAGGACTCTCGGCCTTGTCCGATCGCGCAGAGACCGGCACCGGGGACAGGTAACGGTGGTCTTTGTCGTGTTGGCTGCGGCGCTAGTCATGCTCGGAGGGCTGGCTTACGACGGTGCCCAGATTCTGAACGCCAAGCGGGCCGCCTCCTCCCTGGCTCTGGAGGCAGCCAGAGCCGGCGTACAGGAGATTTCAACCGAATCCATCTACCGGGGGGAGGGGAATGTGACCGTTGACCCAATCCAGGCGCGAATCGCAGCGTCGAAATTCCTCGACCGAAACGATGAGTGGTCGATCTCGGTCCGAGGCGACACGGTCTCCGCAACTGTGTGGTTGACCCAACCTCTTCGGGTGCTCTCAATGCTCGGCATTGAGTCACGTCGGGTGATTGGCCGCGCCAGTGCCCGTGCCATACAGGGAATAGACAGAGGAGACTACCGATGAACCTGAATGAAGATCCCCGTCGGGAGATCGTCCGCGGCCTGGTTTCGGCCGTGCTATTGGCCGGATTGTTGATTGGCGTCCCGGCACTTCTGATCGTTGGGGTGGGTTGGCCACTTCCCCAAGGCATCCCCTCGGGTTCAGACCTGGCTACCGCCATCAAGACCGGCGCGGTGCCTCCCTCTGCCATCTGGAAGTCAATTTCGGTCGTTGTGTGGATTCTCTGGTTTCAGTTGCTTGCCGGAGTGGGGATAGAAGCGTGGGCTCACTTTCGAGGTCGAGTTGCCCCTCGGGTTGCTTTCTTGCCCTCGTTCATTCAGCGCATATCTGCCCAAATCATGGGAGCGGCTCTTTTGATCTCCTTCTCACTCCAACATCCAGGGGTCGCTATGGCCGACAATCAAGAGCTCCTAATCCCTACAGAATTCGAGATGGATGTCGAGATCGCAGATGACGGCCCGCTCGCTAACGCGGCGGAACGACGCGACAGCGTGCGCCAGTTGGCCGAGCAGTACCTGGGGGACCCAGACAGGTGGACTGAGGTGTTCGTGCTGGATGAAGGGCAAGTGCAACAAGACGGAGGGTCGCCGATGGACACAGGCCAGTCCGAAGCCGAGTGGGAGCTTGTCCTGCCTGATGCCGACCTCGACCAATCCTTGGTCACAGTCCAGAGTGGCGACACTCTGTGGGGGCTAGCGGCTCAACATCTCAATGACCCAGAGAGGTGGGTTGACATCTTCGACTCCAACCAGGACATCATCCAAGACCCCGAAGTGATCGTGCCTGGATGGCAGCTTGAATTGCCCGCCCTTGAGTCCAAGCCGACTCTTGCCGCACCACCAGCCCAATCCCCGCCGGAGAAGGTCGACACAGACCCCAACAAAGCCCAGCCCCTCTCCGAAAGAGCCGTCGAAGAACCCATCCATTTCCAGCCCCTCCCGAAGAAGATCGACAGCGCGGCCCTCGTGTCGGCCTACGCCACATCTAGGCCAACGGTGGTGGCCAGCGTTCCTCCAGAAAGCGCCGACCGGCAGTCTTCCCCCAGCAAGGAGGCAATGTTCGCGGTCGGTGGTCTGGGGGTCTTCGCCAGCAGCCTTGGGTGGGTACTGGCCCGACTTCGAAGGACTCAGCGCCGTCGATTGCCAAATGGTCGAATGCCTGTTCCTCCCTCCTTGGGCGCCATTCAGTTGGATCAACAACTGCAATCCGCTTCCGATCCTGATGCTGCTCTCTTCTTGGACGCGTCCTTGCGAATCATGTCTTCTCGGACTGATGACAGTGCCCCTCCCAGCATCATCGGAGTAACCCTGGATTCAAACGGAGTGTCGATTCTCCTCAGTTCACCCATCGAGGCTCCACCCGGGTTTCATGTCGGCGAAGACGGCATGACTTGGTCACTGCCAAGGGATGTTGGGATGGAGCAACTCTTAGCTGAGGCCGATGGCGTGCCCGCGCCGCTGCCCACTCTGGCCACTGTGGGCAAGGCCAGCGGAAAGGAGTTTCTTCTGAACCTGGAGCACACAGCTGCTCTCAGTCTGGAAGGGAGTCTCGACGAAACCACTGGCTTTTGCTCGGCACTGGCAACGCAGCTGGCCAGCAGTCACTTGGCCGATGAACTAACCGTCTTGTGTGTGGGGTTCGGACAGGAACTCGCCGTGATGGAGCGAGTCGACTACGTACCTGATGTGGCTTCTGCCATTGAGCGGATCAGGATCCACCAGCGTCAGAATCGAGCATTGTTGGGAAGCCCTTCCCCCGCCGACGGCAACAGAGTTGGTGACAAGGGCGAGTTCTCACATCCAATGGTGACACTAGTCCCCCATCGGCTAAGCCAAGAAGATGCCCCTGAACTCCTCGAAGCATGCGACTCCTTTGTCAGTGTCGTGGCACACGGACTTGACGATGCTTCGTGGGTGGGTCAATTCAACGAAGATGGCCTACTGCTTCAGCCCATAGGACTTTTGCTAGAGGCCCATGGATTGCCTGATGCAGCCATCAACGCCTTTGCTGAATTGGCCTATTCAGCCAAAGACACCGAGGGAGTAGACCTGATTGTGCCGCCAATTCCACGACTGATCGAAGTCAAACGCGATGCATCTCGCATCGACCCCTTGGATGTCAACATCGAGGTCCGGGTGTTAGGAACCGTAGATGTGTTTGGGGCTGCCCAGCCGTTCACGTCGCGCCGAGCGCTAGATCTGGTTACCTATCTGGCCTTTCATCCTGAAGGAGCTGATCGAGACCAATTGCGAACCCGCATATGGCCCTCCGACGAACCCCCTTCTGAGTCCACCTTGGCCAACACGGTGAGTCGGGCTCGCAAAGCCCTTGGGCCCAATGAGGACGGCGATCTGTACCTGCCGAGAGTTAGCCCCAAGGGGATTTATCGACTACGGGAAGGGGTGGGAACAGACGTCGGCAGATTCGAAGCCCTCATTGCGGCTGGCCGCAATGATGCAGGCGAGCGTGGTCGAGAGCAGCTTCAATCTGCTCTCGACCTGGTGCGGGGAACACCGTTTACCGGTGGCGCCGGCGACATGTTCCGATGGGCTGACTTCGGGCTGCGTACCCAAATCGATTGTCTGGTGGATACTGCGGCCCACGACTTGGCCGAACGGTGCTTGGAGGTAGGTGATACCGACGGCGCTAAAGGGGCGGTCTTGACCAGCCTCCAATTGGTCGGAGTCTGCGAACAGTGCTACCGCTTGCGGTTGATGGCCGCAGCCGAGAACCCCACCGAGGTCCGCCAGATCATGGCGGAGCTGGTGCGCTTGCTGAAGCGGGAGAGCAACCAGCCCGAGTCCGACGATCTGATCGGCCCCGACCTCTTGGAGCTGTACGAGCAGTTGATGTCGAGTGGTTCCATGTTCAGGTAGCCGGCGGCGGCGTTGACTCTGCCTTGCGGTTGCGGCGGCGGATCCACCAGATCAGAGCGGCGATCGCCGCGATGATGGGGAGGAAGGGCAGCAGCACGCCGACCACGATCAGGATCACGCTGAACACGGCCACCACGCCGCTGGCGCCGTCGGACACCGAGTCGCCGAAGCCGGGCAGGGCATCGTCGGTGTCCACCTGCACCCAGACAACCGAATCGCCCCACACCTCATCCAGTGCGGTGCCGTCGAAATCGATGGGGGTGGCGGTGACCTCAAGCTCAATGGGCAGGCCTCGGGTGGCCACCCGGCCGGCCAAGCGGCCCTCTTCGATGGGCAGTTCTAGGACCGCGGCCATGAGCTCGCTGGGCTCGATCCGGCTGAAGGTGCCCTGGGCGGGCCGGAAGTTGTCGAGGTTGAGGCGCAGGTTGCGGGTGCTCACCTCCACGTCGGTGAGGGCCGAGGTGCCGGTGTTCTCCACCTCCAAGCAGAGGTAGACCTCGGCCTCGGGCTCCACGGTGATGTTCTGCACGCCCAGGCAGGGGTCGTCGGCATCTTCGGACACCCAGGCGGTAACCAGGATCCCGGTGTCGGGCAACACGGTGGGCGACTGGGTGATGGTGAGCGTGATGGTGGCCAAATCAACCTGGTCTTGCAGGGTGCGGAGCTGGCCCCGCAGCCGCTCCAGGGTGGTCTCGCGGTCGAGCAACTCTCGCTCCAGCTCGGCCACGTCTTCAAGATCGGTGGCTGCTTGCAGGAAGTTCCGCAGCCGCTCCACGCTGGCCTCGGCGGTGATGATGCGGCTCCGCAGATCCACGATGATCTCGGTCACATCGTCGGAGCTGATGGACTGGTCCACCAGCTTGCCCACGCCGGCCAGCCGCTCGAGGGCGGTGGAGAAGTTGTCGGGCAGCACCTTGAAGGTGATAGCGGTGCGGGCCCGGGGCTCGGTTTGGGTGGTTTGGGAGAACACGATGCCGCCCAGGCCCTGCACTATGGCCACTGCCTCGCGGCTGGCCGCGGTCACGTCGTCGGCCTGCACTGAGATTTCCGCGGTGTAGATGATGTCGCGGCCCAGATCGGCGGGGGAGAGGGCGGTGGGAACAGCGAGGCCGCTGTCGCCGCTCGTCAATTGGACGGTTTCAGACGCGTCTTCAGCGGGTCCATCCATTGCTGCCTCTTCAGACTCCTCGCGCGCCAGCCTCTCCCCAGAGTCGTCGGCCGCGGCCGCCGGGGCATCGAAATCGGCAGGAGCGGAAACCTCGGCACCGTCGTCATCGTTGCTGGCATTGCAAGCACCGAGCAGTACAAACACCACACTGAGCACCGCCAGAAGCATGAAGCTCAGGGGGCGGCGCTTGGGCCTGGTTGAAGTGCGGATCGCGTCGTACATGGGTTCCTCCCCTATCGAGCGTTGCCATCTGAGACGAAGGGTGGGTCGGATTAGTTCCCGGCGGACCAAAATCACAGTGCAACTAGCCGGGGGCGGCGGATGGGTACCCTCGGGGCATCAGAGGCACGGCGGATGACACGGAGCTGGTGAAGAAAGCCCAAAAGGGTGACCAGGCCGCGTTCGATGCCCTGCTGCGGAAGCACTACAACCAGATCTACGCCGTCTGCCGGAGATTGGCCGGCAACGAGGCCGACGCTCTCGATGCCACCCAGGAGGCGCTCATCACCCTGGTGCGGCGCATCGACCGCTTCGACGGCCGGTCGAAGTTCACCACCTGGATGCACCGGGTGGTAACCAACGCCTGTTTGGACGAGATGCGCCGGAGGGGCCGACGCCCGGTGCCGTCGCCCGTGGAGGAGCAGCCCCTAGCGGCCGCCGAGCGGCCGGTGGCCGACTCAGTGGGCGACCGCCTCGACATCGAGTCGGCTTTGGCCCAGCTTCCCGAGGAATTCCGGGTGCCGGTGGTGCTGTGCGATCAGGTGGGATTGAGCTATGAGGAGATCGCCGAAGAGCTGAACATCGCCCCCGGCACAGTTAGATCCCGCATCTCCCGGGGGCGCCGCCGCCTGGCGGAAGTGCTGCGCGGGAACCCAGACGGCCCCGGCCAACGTCACACTGGGGAGAGACCATGAGCGACGAACGCGGTCGGATGACCCCAGAGCAACTGGACGAGCTGGCCTCCGCCTATCTGGACGGGGAGGCCACGGCAGAAGAGGCCGCCCTGGTGGAGAGCGATCCCCGCCTGCAAGAGCTGGTGGAAGAGCTCCAGGCGGTGCGGGAGCTGATGGCCACACCGGTGGAGGCGCCTTCCGACGAGGTGCGAGACCAGATGATCGCCCGGGCCCTGGATCACCGGGCCCCGGTGGTGTCTATGGAAACCGCCCGGCGCCGGTTGCGGGCCATTCCCCCTCAAGCCAGGGCGATTCTGGCGGCCGCCGCGGTGGTTGCGGCCATCGCCTTGGTGGGCGTGACCGTCCTGGATCGGCAAGGTGACGAGTTCGCCGATGACGACGCGGCGGCCCCCGTGGCAGCCGACGCGCCAGCTATGGCGGTGCCGGAATCGGCGCCCGCGCCCGCAGATGAAGAGAGCATGATGGCTGCCGAAGAATCGTTTGCGAGTCCTGATTCTCCTGCTTCTGATGACGCTGAGGATGTCTCCCTCGCCGAAGCCCCCGCCGAGGCGATGATGGATGAAGAAATGGCCGCCGAACCCGCGGAGGCCCCGATGGACGACGAGGGCTACGCGGACCCAGAACCAGTGGAAGCCCTCGCCGATGAGCCTGACGACGGAGAGGCGGCCATGGCCGATGACCCGGTAGACGTCGAGCCGACATCAGGAGAGGCCCGCCTGGAGTTCAAAACCGCCTCTGACCTCGTCGACTACATGATGCTGTTGGCCGAAGACCTCGTCGTTCCTCAGGGCACCGGCACACTTGACGAAGCCACCCCAATCGACCTCATGGGCTGTCCACTGTTCCCGGACGAGGATAGAGAACTGCTGGGCCGATTCGACGCGGTGGTCGATGAAGTGGAGGTGCAGGTGTCGGTGTACCTCGACGGGGGCGATCTGCAATTGACCGAGACGGCCCCACCCCCCGAATGCGAACTGCTCAATGCCCACACCTTCCTCAACTGGCTCGAATAGCCCTCTCCCCCTCTCCCCCAACATCCGATATGACACCCCTCGGCGGTAGTCTGAAGTTCTATGGCTGAATCCTCTGAGCCGAAGGACGAAGCAACCACCGCTTCCATGCTGGGGCTGTCTGAGGACTGGCCCGAGCAGGCTGCCGATGCCTTGGTCAACGCCGTGGACAAGGTCCGCGATGTGACCACCGGGCCGGTTATCAACGTCAGCCGTTTGCTGGCCTATCTCATTTTCGGCGTGTTTCCTCTGGTCATCGTGCTAGTTCTGGGCGTCATCGCCGCTGTGCGAGGGCTGGAGATAGCCACCGGGCGGGCTTGGGCCGCCCATGGCATCCTCGGTTTGCTGTTCGTGTCGCTTGGAGCCATTGCCTGGTCGAGGCGAGATTCATGACCGCCACCGGGCAGGACATCCGCAATGTGATCATCGTCGGCTCGGGCCCGGCGGGGCTCACCGCGGCCATCTACTCGGCCCGGGCCAACCTCGCTCCTTTGGTCATCGAGGGCGAGCCCTCGTCCACCAGCGACCAGCCCGGCGGCCAGCTGATGCTCACCACCGACGTTGAGAACTATCCGGGCTTCCCCGATGGGGTCATGGGCCCGGAATTGATGATCAAGTTCCGGGAGCAGGCTCAGCGATTCGGCGCAGAGATGCTCACCGACAAGGTCACCAGGGTCGATTTCTCGGGCCCGCCCCACGGCGTGTGGGTGGGAGATCCCACTGCCCCCGAGCCCACTTTCCGGGCCTGGGCAGTGATCGTCTCCACCGGCGCCCAGTCGCTCATGCTCGGCCTAGAGGCTGAGGAGAGGCTGATCGGCCACGGCTTGTCCACCTGCGCCACCTGCGACGGCTTCTTCTTCCGAGATCAGCACATCGCCGTGGTGGGCGGGGGCGACTCCGCCATGGAGGAAGCCACCTTTTTGACGCGGTTTGCATCGAAAGTCACGGTGATACACCGAAGAGACGAATTGCGGGCCTCGAAGATCATGCAGGACCGGGCGCTCGCCAACGACCGTATCGAGTTCTTGTGGAACAATGTGGTAAGCGACATCCAGGGCGAGGAGAAGCTGACCGGCGTCGAGGTGCAGAACACCGTCACCGGCGAGACCTCGCTGCTGGACGTAACGGGTCTGTTCATCGCCATCGGCCACCGCCCCAACACCGACTTGTTCGAGGGGCAGCTGAAGCGCAAGGAAAACGGGTACTTGGTAACCGAGCCCGATTCCAGCTGCACCGAAATCGAAGGGGTTTTCGCCTGCGGCGATGTGCAGGACGACTACTACCGCCAGGCGGTGACCGCGGCGGGTTCGGGGTGCATGGCGGCTATCGACGCCGAGCGGTGGCTGGAGTCCGCTGGACACGGCTAAACCGGAGGGCCGCTGATAGGCTGACCGTTCCCCGGCCGCCCCGAACGAAGGGATGCCCCAAGATGGCAGAGAGCATCACAATGCTCACCAACGAGACATTCGACGAGGTCATCGGCAGCGCTGAGCTGCCCGTGGTGGTGGATTTCTGGGCTGAGTGGTGCGGCCCTTGCAAGATGATCGCCCCCATCCTCGATGAGATCGCCGTCGAGAAGGCCGGCGTGATAAGCGTGGCCAAGCTCAACGTGGACGACGCCCAAGACGTTGCGCTGCGATATCAGGTGATGAGCATTCCCACGCTGATCGTGTTCAAAGACGGGGAGCCGGCCAAGCGAATCGTTGGCGCCAAGGGCAAACAGCAGCTTCTCCAGGAGATCGGCGAAGTCGCCTTTTGATTTTCCCGCTACGCTCGTAATCTGCGGGGGGCGCAACAGGAGCGCACGACTTGGCCGACAACCACTCCCCTACCCTCAAGCGTGGAGACGAGAACGACGATGTCGTCGCCTTGCAGCAGAAACTGGCGACCGCCGGCTTTGCCCTGGCCCTTGCGGCCAACGGCGTTTTCGACGCCACCACCGCGGCTGCTGTCGCCGACTTCCAAGCCAGCCGCGGTCTCAGCGTCGACGGGATCTGCGGACCGCACACCTGGACCGCCCTGCAAGAAGCCAGTTGGGCACTCGGCGACCGAAACCTATTTCTGAGCCAACCCATGCTGAGGGGCGACGACGTGGCTGAGTTACAACTTCGACTCGGCTCTATGGGATTCGACGCGGGCCGTGTGGACGGCATCTTCGGACCCGATACCACTGGAGCAGTCGAAGAGTTCCAGCTCAATAGCGGATTGGTCGCCGATGCGGTATGCGGCCCGGAGACCACCGCTGCGCTGCTGCGCATGTCAGCCCGAGTCACCCCCGCCACGGTGGCAACCGTTCGGGAACGGGCCAAACTCCAGCGGGCCCCTCGCCAGCTGACCGAGCAGCACATCATGATCGCGTCAACGAGCACCATGGCCGCAGTGGCTGGAGAACTGGCCACCGGTCTGCGGCGGTCGGGGGCGGCGGTAAGCGAAGCCTGTGACTGGCCCGAATCCCAGCGAGTAGACGAGGCCAACCGCCTTGAGGTGGACGTATACCTGGGATTACTCCCATCAGAGGAAGCGGCTTGCCGAGTGGCGTATTTCGCCACCGAGGGATTCGTGTCCCCGGGCGGCCAACGCTTGGCCAGCGTTCTGGGTCAACGGCTGCCGGCGGCATTGGGCATCGACAGCGCCGACGTGAGGGGCATGCGGTTGCCCGTACTGCGTCACACTCGGATGACCGCAGTCCAGTGCCTCATCGGCCCGCCTGGCCTGGTCCAAGCCCGCCTCTCGCCCCTTGCCCGCTCTATCGACGGAAGCCTGGCCTTCTGGGCAACCAGGCCGGCTTGATCAGGCCTGGAGCATCACCCGGTAGATCCGCTCCAGATCATCTAGGTCGGCAAACTGAATGACGAGCTTGCCCTGGCCCTTGCCGAGCGTCACATCGACCTTGGTATCGAGATGATCGCTCAACAGGCTCTCCAGCTCCAGCACCGCCGCTCCCCTGTCGGCGCCGCTGACCCGCGGCGGCGGCTGAGCCTTGTTGGCAACCGGCGCGACACCCCGGGCCGCCTCTTCCACCATTCGCACCGTCAGCCCATCTGACACAGCTTTTTTGGCCAGCTTGATCAGGCGCTTTTCGTTGGCGACTCCTAGTAGGGCGCGAGCGTGGCCGGCTGACAGCGAGCCGCTCATGACCATGGCCTTGACTTCGTCGGGTAGTTGCAACAGACGCACCGAGTTGGCCACCGCCGATCGGCTGCGGCCCAGCCGCTTGGCCACGGTCTCCTGGGTGAACCCGAACTCGTCCATCAGCTGCTGGCAGGCGGATGCCTCTTCTATGGCGTTCAAGTCCTCCCGGTGCAGGTTCTCCAGCAGGGCCTGCTCCAGTGTGTCGGCGTCTTCTGCCGTGCGAACCACCGCGGGAATCCGGTCCAGTCCGGCCTGGCGGGCCGCTCGACAACGCCGCTCGCCGGCGATCAGCTCGTATTTTCCATCGACGCTGGGGCGAACCAGCACGGGCTGAAGCACCCCGACCTCGCGAATCGACTCTGTCAGCACGTTCAACGAGGCCTGGTCGAACTTGTCTCGAGGCTGAAAGGGGTTCACCGCTATCGCATCAAGGGGGAGCTCCAGGTAAGACGACGAGCGCACCCCTTCAGTTGGCGAGGCGGAATCGGATATCAGGGCGCTGAGTCCCCTACCCAACCCGGGCGAGCGCGCCATCAGCCACCTCCTTGGCCAGTTCGCGGTAGGCCAGTGCTCCCCGTGACCGGGGATGCGTGACGGTTACCGGTGCTCCGTACGACGGGGCCTCCGCTAAACGGATATTCCGGGGAATCATCTGACGGCACACCTTGTCGCCGAAATAGCTGCGGATCTCCGAAGCCACCTGGGCCGAGAGCTTGGTGCGGCCGTCATACATCACCAGCACGATGAGGGAGATCTCCAGATCGCTGTTGAGGCTGCTGCGAACCAAGTCGATGTTCCGCATCAGCTGTCCGAGACCCTCGAGCGCGTAGTACTCGCATTGAATTGGAACCATCACTTCACGGGCCGCGGCCATGGCGTTGACGGTGAGCAAGCCGAGTGACGGGGGACAGTCCACAAACACGAAGTCAAATTCCCCGTACACCGTGGAGAGGGCATTGTCGAGCCTTCGCTCGCGGCTGAAGGCCGGTACCAGCTCTATCTCTGCGCCGGCCAGATCCAGGGTGGACGGCGACACCCAGAGGTTCTTGACCTGGGTGGCAACGATGCTGTCCCTCATACTGCCGTTTTGCAGCAAGACGTCGTAGGTGGATACGCCGCCAGAGAACGGATCTATGCCCAGTCCGGTCGTGGCATTGGCCTGTGGGTCCAAGTCGACCACGAGCACTCGGTGGCCATTCTCAGCAAGGCAGGCAGAGAGGTTGACGGTGGTGGTGGTCTTTCCGACACCGCCCTTTTGATTGGCCACCGCGATTACGCGACATGGCCCAGACTGCATTGAATCCTGAAGGGACATCCAGGCAATTGTCCCTCACCCTCAACCTGGTATCAAGCACCCCTCGTTCAATGTTTCACGTGAAACACTTAGGGGGCGGGGGGGTACGACCCTGCGCTCTTAGGTTGTTCTTGTGGATCGGTGGAATCTTGGGGATGTGGGGGTTAGGCGGTCGGGGGCCATGCCAAGGTTGGCCAGGTCTTTTGGGGGCCAGGGGGTGGCTTGGGGAGCGGCGCTTACTATCAGCTCTCCTCCTACTTTGAGTAGGGGGGCGGCAGCTTGGATTACTGATGGTGGGGGGGCGAAGCTGCGGGCGGTTACTAGGTCGGCCGTAGCTTGGTACTGCTGGCCTTGGCTGAGGGTTTCGGCTTGGGCGTGGACTACGGCGACGCGGTCTGACCATCCGAGGTGGGCGCGGTGCAGTTCCAAGAAGGCAGCCTTGGGGAGTGAGGAATCCACCAGGGTCCATTGGGACTGGGGCCATAGAGCGGCAAGGACCAAGGCGGGCAGGCCGCCGCCGCTACCCAAGTCCACTGCCACAGCAGGAATGGCTGCGGCGACCGCAGCAAATCCCAGCGAATGCTCGATGTGCTGGTCGAGGCCTGTTCCGCCGATCCACCCCCGTTCCTGGGCTTGGCCTAGAACTTCAGCCAGCCGTGCTCGGTCGGCGCCATCCAGGGGCACGGGCTAATCGGGAATTATCACGACCCAGCGGCGAGGTTCCTGACCCTCTGAGACGGTGTTTACTCCCTCGATCTCGGCCACAACGTCGTGAACCACCTTGCGGTCCGCCGCATTCATGGGCTCGAGGGGGCGCTCATTGCCGTCGTCCCGAACCTCAATGGCGATCTTCTCGCAGAATGCCTCCAGTGCGGCCCGGCGACGTTCGCGATATCCGCCGATGTCCACTCGGATGCGACCTTCACAGTTCCCGTCCGACTTTCTCTGCACCAGCATCCGAGAGAGGTCCTCGACCGCCCGGAGCGTGTTGCCCTTGGGTCCGATGAGCAAGCCCACCCCCTGAACGTTTTCCACTCGCATTTCCATCGTCTCATCGTCGACGCGCTCGGCATAGACATCGGCGTCGAGATCAAAGGCCTCCAACAGCCCATCAAGAAACTCGACTACCAAAGTGCTCTGCTCTTGCAAGCTCATTGGGTCTTCCATTGGTTTGCTCTCCCTCGCTTTTTTCCCCTCCGGGACTTTTGGTGAACGGTTCTCGCCGGCGCCCCCGCTGTTCTTGCCGACGTTTTCGGATCTCTTCTTCTGCTCGCGTGGAGCCTTGCCCCCACCCTTGGCCTTCGAACTGCGATTCTGACTTTTCCCGCCCTGGCTACTGCCGCCTTGATTGGCTCGATTCCCATCTTGCCTCAAATTACCTCGATCAGTCTTGCGGTTTCGGTTCCGGTCTCGGTTGTTCGAACCGCGCCGATTCCGGTCTCGTTTCTCTCGGGGCATGACCGGCCGCACTCGGGCCCTGATTCGCGCTTCGGTCTTGCGCAGGCCCAAGAGGGCGGACTTTGGCTCGTCCACAACGGAGAACTCAGCTTCGCTGCGGTCTACGCCAAGCCGGTCAAGAGCCGCTTCTTCGGCTTGGGCAATTGTCTTGCCGGTGACTTCTAGCCACTCCATGGCTACCTTCTCCTCTTCTTCCGCCGGCGCCGACGATCCGTGGGATGTGACTGATGACCCTTTTGGGTGGTCCGGCTCGACTGGCGCTGTGTCGGCGCTTCTTTTGACGATTTCGTGCTGCCCGACTTCGTATCCGAAGCCTGCTTTTCCTTGGCCCGTGTCTCTTTGGCCCGCGTGTCCTTCGGTTCTGTCTCTTTGGCAGTTCGTGGTGTAGTTCGCTGGTCGGAAGACGTGGCCGTGGTGCGGCGGCTGTCCGTGCGCCGCTTCGGTGGCGTCCGCGAGGTGGGTCGGCGGGTGCCGTGGTCGGTTGCCGGCGGGCGCGACCGGGCCATAGGCCGCGACTCTTCTTCGGCTGATTTAGGAGGCTCTTCCTCCTCTTCTTCGTCTTCTTTGGTGTTTTCGATCAGGGCCTGGCGCTCGCGGTGAGGGTTGTAGATCCGATGGGTAATCACCGCTTGCTGACCCACTCGCACAATGTTCGAGCTCACGAAGTACAGGTTCAAACCGGCAGGAAACCCAATGGAGATGACCGGCAAGAACCAGGGCATGAACTTCATGATCATCTGCTGCTGGGGGTTAATCGGCGTGTCAGGGTCGCGGCGCCCCGCAATCTGGCGTTGCTGGACATAGCTCGACACCCCGATCAGCACGATCAGCAACAGGAACGGCAACGCTGTGGAGAAGGAATCGCGAAAAGCATCGGTGAGGCTGGCCGACAGGTCCATGCCCAAGAAATTCATTTCCGTCGAGCCCTCCAGGGCGACTCGCAAATCGGAATCCGAGGCCAGATACTCGGGATTGAACGTTCTCTCCGGAAAGTCTGCATTCGGGACCGCGTTCTCCCCGAACGGCAACCGCCATCCAACGTGGGAACCTAAGTCACTGACACGTCTTGTGAGCCCTCGAATGAGTCGGAATAAAACAAAAAATACGGGAAGTTGGGCGAGGATGGGAAGGCAACTCCCCAGGGGATTGACGTTGTTGGCCTGGTACAGGCGCATCATCTCTTCGTTCATCCGCTGGCGGTCGCCTTGGTATTTGGCCTGGATCTTCTTGACCTCTGGCTGGAGGGTCTGCATCCGGAGCATCGACCGCGTGGTGTAGAAGGTGAGAGGGGTGAGAATCAGCATCACCGTCAGCGTGAACAGCATGATGGCGATGCCATAGCTGCTGCCCAGCGTGTAGTAGACCGCCAGCAGCCAAGCGAGACCGTCAAACAACCCGTCGAATACCGAGTCAAACACCCGACATCGCCTCGCTTGACGTTGGGTCGGCCGCGAGCCGGCCGTCGGCATCGGGCACCGGATCCCAACCGGACGGACCCCCGGGTCGGCATCGCAGCAGCCGGCGGATGCTCAACCAAATACCCCTGGCCGCGCCATGCACCTCCACCGCCTCAACTGCGTAGTAGGAGCAGCTCGGCACGTACCGGCAAGGGCTCGGGCGGTGATCGGTTGCCCGCTGGTAACCGATAATCAGGCCGCGCATGGTCCGAGCTACCACACTCAGTCTTGTCGTGTCACCCACGTGGTCCTCGGGCCTCATTGTGTTTTCCGATCCAGTTCCAACAGACAGGTCACCACAGAAACCCGCAGGTCAGCGTAGGTGGGCTGGCCAATTCCCCGTCGAGTGCCGATGAGGTAGAGGCCAGCTGGAAGTCCGCCAGGCGTCTCCCGATCAAGCGCCCTCACCGCTTCGCGCAAGCGCCGGCGGATCTTGTTGCGAATCACCGCAGAGCCCAGCTTTCGAGGCAAGGCGTACGCCACCTGAGCCGCGCCGATAGAGGGGTGGGGCAAATGCCGCACCCAGAGCAATCCATCTTCCGCGCGAATTCCATCGGCACGCAGCCGAGCGAACGCCGAGCGACCCCGAAGCCGCCCGATCAGGCCGACAGCCTTTTGCGGCCGCGGCGCCGACGCGCGTTGATGATCGCCCGCCCGCTTCTTGTCGTCATCCGATGCCGAAATCCGTGACGCCGAGCCCGGCGTTGCACATTCGGCTGATACGTGCGCTTCACAACTTCCTCCAAGGCCGGGGTGGCATCCTCAGGGGCCGCCCTACAAGCGCCTCCCGTCTCCCGGCGTCCCCACTACGCTACGGCCTCGCCCGCCACCACGACAACCAGTTCTCAACGACGCCGAACCCTGCCCCACAACTACCACCTGAACGACATTGGCCACATCATCAACACAAGCCTCTGACCTGCCGGAACGTCCACGTCGCCCGTGCACGAACACAGAAGAGGTGCTACAGTCCAGAATTCCAGTCGAGGCGGTGCCAACTTGGTTGGGCGAAGAAGATAGATCGCGGGTTATCCACAACTTATACACATATGTGGATACCACACGTTATTGTTTTGGAGTTACAACCAAAATGGTGTCAGCAACCGTTCTCTGGTCCTCATGCGCCAACAGTATTAGAACTCAAGTCCCCGACGCTGTCTGGCAATCGACTTTCAACCCGGCAAAACCAACCTCCCTTGAAGAAGATGTGCTGGAACTGACAGTCCCGAATACAATCATAAAGGACCGACTCGAAGGCGAATACTTTGAAGTTCTGAGAAACGCCCTGGCCAGTTCAAACGCCACTCATATCACTCTCAAGATCTCCACTGAACAGGATTCGCCAAGCGAAGATAATCACGTTGCCGTCACCTCACCGCCGGTAGCACTTCCAGAAGTCGATAGTCCGAAACCAGCAAGTAGAGCCAACAACACTCTTCATCCCAACTATGTTTTCGAGAAGTTCGTCACTGGACCTTCCAACCGGTTTGCTTTGGCAGCCGCCTTGTCTGTAGCGGAAACCCCTGGTAAATCATACAATCCCCTCTTTATACATGGTCACGCTGGCCTCGGAAAGACCCACCTCCTCCAAGCCATTGGTCACTACGTAAAGAGCCACTACGTTGATGATCAACGACATCCGATAACCCGTATAGTCTATGTCTCAACGGAGACTTTTCTGAACCAGTTCGTAGATGCAATACGAACTAATACTCGCAGCGACTTCAAGAGAATCTATAGGGAAGTCGACGTACTACTCGTTGACGACATTCAATTTCTCGAAGGCAAAGAGGGTTTGCAGGAGGAGTTTTTCCATACGTTTAATTCGTTGCACGAAGTAAACAAGCAGATCGTGTTGACGAGTGATCGTCCGCCGGACGCTATCCCAACACTTGAAGATCGCATGACCAGTCGATTCAAAATGGGTCTTCTGACAGATATCCAACCCCCCGATCTTGAAACCCGGTTGGCAATCCTGAGAAAAAAGGCCGAACAATCGAATTTTGTAATCGACGACGAAGTCCTTACGTTCATTGCTAGCAACATAAAGGACAACATCCGAGAATTAGAAGGAGCTCTCACTCGGGTTACCGCATATGCCAGCTTCAACGACAAATACCTGGATCTCGAACTTGCCCAGTACGTCCTAAGGGACATAACCGCTCGTCGAGAACCCCAGCCGGTTACTGCCGACGTTATTTTGAACGCCACTTCCGACCTCTTCGGATTCCAAGTCGAGGACATTGTCGGACCCCGGCGACAGCGGCCTCTGGTGAAGGCCCGCCAAGTGTCTATGTACGTCTTCCGGGAGCTGACTGAGCTGAGTTACCCGGACATCGCTCGGGCCTTCGGCGGCCGGGACCACACCACCGCAATACACGCCGTGCAGAAGATCACCAAGCAAATGGCCGAACACCCGGAGACCTTCAATCAGATCACTGAGCTGATCCAGAGGATCAAGAATGCGTGAACCGACGCCTTGGGGATCTGCGGGGGATGAGCCGGGGAAAGGAGGCCGCCTGCTGGGGACAGGGGGACTTCTGTCCACAGCCAAGTGGCGGCAAGCGCGTACAATCCACTTGCCTGGGGACAGATCAGGAGCAACTATTTGTGGCGTGACCTGGGGAAATGATCAATATCCACATTTCCACCGCCCTACTGCTAACAGCAGTAATTAATTGACTACAACAGGTAAGAAAGCGAGAATCCTGTGAAATTCCGATGCGAGCGAGATGCCCTCCTCGAGGCTTTGTCGGCAACCGGCAGAGCGGCGGGGACTCGCGGGGGATTCCAGCTGGTGCTCTCCGGGGTGCACATGTCGCTAGACGGGGACGAGCTGACCCTGACGGCAACCGATCGAGAGCTGACCATCACCGTCCAATTGACGGTCGCGGGAAGCGGCGACGGGGAGGCAGTGGTGACTGCCCGGCTCGCCAGCGACGTTGTCCGCTCCCTCGATGCCGGCGCGGTGAACGTGGAGGTGGATGACGGGGGCATCCATATTGATTCGGCTCGCTCCAAGTTTTCTTTGCAGACCATGGGAGTGGAGGACTTTCCGCAGGTTGGCTCTTTGGAGGGAGATCCTGTGGTGCTTGAGGCCGAGGGATTGCTGACCGCGCTGCGTCAGGTGGTGAAGGCGGCATCGGCCGATGAGTCTCGGCCAGTGTTGACGGGGGTGCTGTTGTCGGCGGAGGAAGAGGGTCTTCGCATGGTGACCACCGATTCGTACCGCTTGGCCTTGTGTGATCTACCCGGCTTGGAAGTGCTCGGGTCCGACCAGAGCGTGCTGGTGCCTTCAAGGGCGCTGCAAGAAGTGATTCGGCTGCTTGGGGATGTGGAGCAAGTGAGCGTTCGATTCAGTGAGCGCGAGGTGTCATTCACGGTGGGGACGATCACGGTGACCACCCGGCTGATTGAAGGGGAGTTCCCCAGCTATCAGGGACTGATCCCCGCCCATCAGCCGAACCGGCTCACCGTGGGCACCGAGGCCTTCATAAACGCAGTGAGAAGGGTCCGCCTTATGGCTCAGGATTCGACGCCTATTCGGTTGGACATGTCAGAAACCGGACTCGAACTGTCGGCTACGACGCAAGACGTGGGCGAGGCCACGGAGCAATTGGACGCGGTATACGAGGGCGAAGACCTGACGGTGGCATTCAATCCCGAATACCTGCTCGACGGAGCAGAGGCCGCCCCCGGCGAGGAGATCGTGCTGAACACGGTCGACGCGTTGAAGCCAGCGGTTATCCGTACACCCGGGTCCGAGGAGTTCCTGTATTTGCTGATGCCCGTGCGCATCAATTGAGCCCCGGTTGCGCCAGTTGGACAGAGTGTGCGGCTTCAACATCTCTGGCTAGCGGACTTTCGCAACTATTCCCAGCTCGAATTGGAGTTTCCCGCCGGCACGAGCCTGATTGTGGGGCCCAACGGAGAGGGCAAGACCAATCTGCTGGAGGCGGTCTATTACCTGGCCACCATGACCTCGTTTCGCGTTACCCCCACCGAGGCGTTGATCCGAACCGGTGCCGAGGCCTCTGGGGCGGTGGCCAGGGCCGAGATGACAGTCGACCAAAGAGAAGTTCTCTTTGAAGCTGCATTGAGGTCTACGGGTCGCTCCGAGTTCCAGGTGAACCGCCAAAAGGTCCGCCGGCGAGATTTGCTGGGCCTGGCCCCGGTGTCCATCTTCATGCCCGACGACCTGGTACTGCTCAAGGGGGGCCCAGGAGAACGGCGCCGCTTCCTCGACAACGCCCTGGGCCAGATCGACCCCCGGCTGGATGTGGCGAGGTCGGACCTTGAGAGCATCCTGCGCCAGCGAAATGCCCTGCTTCGCCAAACCGGCGGCCGCCTCGGATCCGACATAGCCGTGACCCTGGATGTGTGGGACGACAAGCTCGCCGATGTCGGCGAGCAGCTGGCCGCGGCCCGAAGGCGATTGGTGGCCGATCTCAGCGTCGGGGTGGCGTCGGCCTATGGGGAGATAGCCGGGCGAGCGACCCCGGTAGAGCTGGATTACGAGTCAACCTGGCCGGAGGGCGAACTGAAGGAGGTGCTGGGCCAAGTCCGCGGTGAGGACCTGCGTCGGGGGGCGACGACAGTGGGACCCCACCGCGACGATTTGTCTGTGGTTCTAGATGGAAGGCCGGCCCGTACCCATGCCTCCCAGGGAGAGCAGCGATCGCTGGCCTTGGCATTGCGCCTGGCAGTACACCGTGAATTGGAGAGGGCGGCTGGCCAGTCTCCGTTGCTGTTGCTGGACGACGTGTTCTCTGAGCTGGACGCGGAGCGGTCGCGTGGGGTTCTGCGGGCTTTGCGGTCGGAGCAGACCCTGCTGACTACGGCGGGCGCGCTTCCCTCTGACATCGACTACAGCGCTCGATTTCGGGTGTCGGCCGGCCAGGTCGTCCGGGAAGAGTGACTTAACCGTCGCCAGGACGGTGTTGTCGAGGCAGACTGGGGCCATGGGGTGGGAGCCGCTGAAGAAGTCATCGGGACCGAAGCGGCTGAAGGAGGCCCTCGACCGGTTGGCATCTGGATTGAGGGCCCCGCGGGCCCAGGTCTTGAGCATGGTCTTCGACTCTTGGGAAGGGCTGGTTGGCTCGGTGATGGCTGCCCATTCATCGCCGGTGCGACTGGTCGACGGCGAGTTGGTGGTGTCGGTGGACGACCCCGCGTGGGCCACCGAGATGAGGTTCTTCAGTGCCGAGCTCATAGGTCGGATCAATGCCGCCGCAGAGGAGGAAGCTGTCACCTCGCTGACGGTGAAGGTCCGCCCCCGATGACGGCGGCCAGAGGCCGGTAAACGGCTCTCCGGTGAGTCAATCGGGCTCCAAAAACTGGTAGAATTCCACTATCGGAGGCAGCGCATTTGGCCGACTTGCCCGCGAGGCGAACCGTTCGGCGAGAGCGTCTGCCCAACCCCCTACAAAGCCCGTCTAGCAGGGCAGAAAAGCCAGGTCGTGACTAACACGTCTGAGTCTTATAGAGCCGAAGACATAACCGTTTTGGAAGGCCTCGACGCCGTCCGGACGCGTCCGGGAATGTACATCGGGTCTACCTCGGTGACGGGCTTGCATCACCTGGTCTATGAAGTGGTGGACAACGCTGTAGACGAGGCCATGGCCGGCTTCTGCACGTCTATCGAGGTGACCCTGTTGGCCGATGGCGGGTGCGAGGTTAGAGACAACGGTCGGGGCATTCCGGTGGACCCCCATCCCCAGCATCCCGACATGAGTGCGGTCGCAGTGGTGCTCACCCTCCTGCACGCGGGGGGCAAGTTCGGCGGCAACGGTTACAAGGTGTCGGGCGGCCTGCACGGTGTGGGTGTGTCGGTGGTGAATGCCCTATCCACCCGACTGGAAGTAGAGATTGATCGGGACGGCCACAGCCACACGATGTGTTTCGCCAACGGTGGGGAGATGACAGAAGAATTGCGGGTTACCGGCGACAGTCCCGAGGATCGCACCGGAACGATTGTTCGCTTCTGGCCCGATGAGGGCATCTTCGACGATGTGCGGTTCAGGGCCCAGGCACTGCTCGAGCGGCTCCAGATGATGGCGTTTTTGAATCGCGATCTGGAGATCAAGTTCCGCGACCTGCGCTCCGACGGTACCGGGGGCGCTGATTGGACGGTGTACTGCTACCAGGACGGCATCAGCGACTTCGTGCGCGAGGTGAACAGTTCCAAAGACGCGCTGTTCGACGATGTCGGCTTCTTCTCGCAGCAAGAAGACGGCGATGAGGTGGAGGTCGCGTTTCAGTGGAACAGCGGCTACAACACCGATGGCCTGCATTCTTTTGCCAACGGCATCAACACTGTTGAGGGGGGGATGCACGAGGAGGGCTTCCGCAAGGGGCTCACCCGAGTGGTCAACGACTATTGCCGGGCCAAGGGGTACCTGAAGGAGAAGGACGACAACCTGGCCGGTGAGGACATTCGCGAGGGGCTGACGGCGATTGTGAGCGTGAGGCTGCGGGAGCCGCAGTTCGAGGGTCAGACCAAGTCGAAGTTGGGCAACACCTCCATGCGCTCGCTGGTGGAGCGGGCGACGAACGAGAAGCTGGCGGAGTGGCTCGAGGAGAACCCTACCGATGCCCGCAAGATCACAACCAAGTGCCTCCAAGCGCAGAGGGCTCGGCTGGCCGCTCGTCAGGCCCGTGATGCCACCCGTCGGAAGTCAGCCCTCGACGGTGCCGGGTTGCCCGGCAAGCTGGTCGACTGCACATCTACCGATCGGGATGAATGCGAGCTGTTCATTGTTGAGGGCAACTCCGCAGGCGGCTCGGCCAAAGACGCCCGCGACCCCAGGACCATGGCCATCCTCCCCATCCGGGGGAAGATCTTGAACGTCGAGCGAGTGCAGGTTGACCGGATGCTCCGCAACACGGAAATCCAAGCGCTTGTCACTGCGATTGGCGCGGGCTTCGGCAATGAGTTCGATTTGGCGGAGAGCAATGGCGCCAAGGAAGCAGTAAACGGCGACCAAGAGCACAAGACCCGGGTCCGCTACGGGAAGGTGATCCTGCTGGCCGATGCCGACGTGGACGGCAGCCACATTCGCACGCTGCTCCTCACGTTCTTCTATCGGCAGATGCGCGATCTGGTGGTGAAGGGCCACGTGTACATCGCCCAGCCCCCGCTCTACTCCACAGAGGTGGGGCGGTCGAAGATCTATCTGAAGGACGACCACGCCAAAGAGGCGTTCTTGGCCGAGAATCCCAAGCACAGTGCGGAGTTCCAGAGGCTGAAGGGCCTTGGTGAGATGGATGCCGAGGAGTTGTGGGCCACCACAATGGACCCGGCTCAGCGCACCCTGCTGAGGGTCTCGGTGGAGCAGGCGGCGGCGGCCGACGAGGTGTTCTCCAAGCTGATGGGGGAAGACGTCCAATCGCGCAAGCGGTTCATTCAGACCAACGCCAAAGACGTCCGCTTTTTGGACATATGAGCGCCAAGGAATCCAGTGTCCGACGAGCCTGACATCTCGCCAGAGCCTGAGGGGACGCCGAGCGGCGCAGTCCAGGACATCGACATCCAAACCGAGATGGAGCAGTCGTTCTTGGACTACGCCATGTCGGTCATCACCGCCCGGGCGCTCCCCGATGTACGGGACGGGCTCAAGCCTGTCCACCGCCGCATTCTCTGGGGGATGTACGACCAGGGCACTAGGCCCAACCGGCCCTATGTGAAGTGTGCCCGGGTGGTTGGCGACGTCATGGGCAAGTACCACCCCCATGGTGATCAGGCAATCTACGACGCCTTGGTTCGGCTGGGACAGACCTTCTCGCTGCGGCACCCACTGGTGGATCCCCATGGGAACTTTGGCTCCCCCAACGATCCGCCGGCGGCCATGAGGTACACCGAGTGTCGCCTCGACGAGTTGGCCATGAGGCTGCTGGACGGCATCGACGAGCAGACCGTCGATTTCTCCGACAACTTCGACTCCACCGAACAGGAGCCGGTGGTGCTGCCGTCGCGGTTCCCCAATCTGCTGGTGAACGGCAGCCAGGGCATCGCCGTGGGCATGGCCACCAACATCCCGCCTCACAACCTGGGCGAGGTGATAGATGCGGTGAATCACTTGTTGGAGAACCCGGAGGCCGCCAACGAGGACCTGATGGCGTTCGTAAAGGGCCCAGATTTCCCTACCCGGGGTCGCATTATGGGCTACCAGGGCATTCGAGACGCCTATACAACCGGCCAGGGGACCATCAAGGTACGAGCCGCCGCAGAGATCGTGGAGAGCGGTTCCAACGTTCGGATAGTGGTTACCGAAATCCCGTATCAGACCAGCGCGGAGATCATTGAGGAGAAGGTGGCCGACCTGGTGAATCGGCGCGTGATCGACGGTATCCGCCAAATCCACAATGAATCGGCCAAGGGTCAGACCAAGTTGGTGTTCGAGCTGAAGAGGGACGCCCCTGCGCTGGTTGTGCTCAACAACCTCTACAAGCACTCCCCGCTGCAAACGAATTTCTCGGTGAACATGGTGGCGCTCGCCGACGGGGTGCCCCGGACCATGACGCTGCGCGACTGCCTGGCCGCATACGCCGGCCACCAGCAGGAGGTGGTGCGACGCCGGACAGAGTTCCGTTTGGAGGAGGCCCGCCGCCGGGAGCACATCCTCGAAGGCTTGGTGCGAGCGGTGGCCATGATCGACGAGATCATTGCCGCCATCCGGGCCTCGGACAACCGCGCCGCCGCCCGGGAAGTACTGATGGGCGAGCGATTCGAGTTCAGCGAGATCCAGGCCAATCACATCTTGGACATGCCGTTGGGTCGGCTGACTCAGCTTGGCCAGAAGGAGCTGAACGACGAGCTGGCCGAAAAGCGGGCGTTGATTGTCGACTTGGAGGCCATATTGGCCGACGAAGCCAAGCTGCGAGCTGTTATCACAGAAGAGCTGCTTGAAGTTCGAGAGGCCTATGCCAACGAACGGCGGACCCACATCATGGCCGACGAGGGTGAGATCGATATTGAAGCCCTCATCGATGACGAAGACCTGATGTTCAGCTTGAGCTCGGCCGGATACGTCAAGACAGTGGCACCCGACGAGTTCAAAACCCAGGGGAGGGGCGGAAAGGGCGTTATCGGCGCCAACCTGAAAGACGGGGACTACATCGCCTCGCTCATCCATACCACTGCTCACGCCTATCTGATGTTCTTCACCAACATGGGCCGGGTATATCGGATCAAGGCCCACGAGGTTCCCCGAACCAGCCGTACCGCTCGGGGCATGGCCATCGTCAATCTGCTGCACTTGGCACCCGATGAGACCATTTCCGCGGTGATCGACACCCGAGACTACGAGACGATGCGGTATCTGCTCTTCGTTACCCGTCGGGGAATTGTGAAGCGGACCCGGTTCTTGGAATACGACAAGTCCCGCTCCCGGGGGCTCATCGCAATCAACCTCAAAGAGGGAGACGAGCTGGTGAGGGTGCTGCCCACCAGCGGATCCGACGACATCTGCCTGGTGAGCGCGTCGGGCAAACTCATGCGCTTCTCGGAAGGCGAAGTCCGGGCCGTAGGACGGAATGCCGCAGGAGTATGGGGCATGAGGCTGCGGGACGACGATGTGGTTGTGGCGGCCAGCGCGGTACAGCCCGGCGACGAGATGCTGCTGGTTACCGACCAGGGTTTCGGCAAGCGCACGCCGCTGGACGAGTTTCGGGCCAAGGGTCGGGGTGGTTTGGGCATGCGGGCCATGAGGATGATGGACGGCCGAGGCATGGTGATCGCGGCGCGAGTTGTAGCTCCGGAGGATGAAGTGTTTGTGGTGGCTTCCAATGGGGTGACCATCCGAATACCAGTTTCGTCGGTTTCCGTGAAGGGACGCGATGCCTCAGGGGTGCGGGTGATGAGTTTGACTGAAGACCAGCTGGTGGCCGCGGTTGCCCCCGTGTTATCCAGTTCGGAAGACGAGGAATAGTCTCCACTTCGGCGAATCTTCCCCCACAGCAATGACCGTAGGAGCAGCGTTGTGGACGAGAGGGGATCGATTTCGGTGTTGGGCGTGGGGATGCTGGCGGTGATCGGGATGGCAATTTTGCTGTTGGGCCAACTCGGCTCTGACGCTGTTCGCCGGGCTCGGGCAACAGCAATCGCCGATGCGGTGGCAATGGCCGCGGCGGCCGACCCCCAGGCTGCTCCAGCCACGGCAGCGGCCAACGAGGCAACTCTGGTTTCGATTGTGCAAGAGGGCTTCGAGACCGAGGTAGTCGTGCGCCGAGACGGCTCGTTGGCGACAGCCAGAGCAGAGTTCCGGCCAATCGGGTGGTGGTGCCAATCACTTGAGACCAGCGATCCCATACACTTCGGGGCGTGTCCATCGACCCCGGTCGGGTGAGCGAGCCCTCCGCCGCGCCATTGCCCAGCCAGGCAGTGGCGCGCCAGCCGGTCAAGGTAACCCCGAGGGAGTACCGGAGGGCGGTGCGATTGCAGGCGCGCAAGGTGCGCCGGGTGATCCGGCACGTCGAGCCGTGGTCGGTGTTGAAGATCTCGTTGATCTTCTATCTGTGCCTCTGGGTGATCGTGATGCTGGCCGGTGTGATGCTTTGGAGCATCGCGGTGGGCTCGGGCACCGTCGACGACACCGAGTCATTCATCGAGGAGCTGTTCGCGCTGCAAGAGTTCAAGTTCAACGCCAGCCAGATATTCCGCGGCTTTGCCGTGGGCGGGCTGGTGCTGGTGGTGGCGGGAACGTTCTTCAACGTCTTGCTGTGTGTGCTGTTCAACCTAATCAGTGATCTGACCGGCGGAATGAGAGTGACGGTCATCGAAGAGGAAACAGCTCGGCAACGGCCCCGGACCCGACCTCGCCGATTTCGTTGGCCTGCCTTGAACCTCCGTAAGTAGGCTGTCGGTTCGGTTTGGCATTGGGGCTATAGCTCAGTCGGTTAGAGCGCACCCCTGATAAGGGTGAGGTCGCTGGTTCGAATCCAGCTAGCCCCACGTTGGTGGTTTTCCCCGGTTGCACCGTTGAGGGGGTTCGTTAGGATGGGTGTCGTGAAGATTCTGCGAAGAGCGCTGGTTGCTCTGGCAGGGGCGGCCGCCATCGCTGCCATATTGCGTGCTCGGGGAACCGGGGGCGTACCGCCTCAGTCGGGCGGCTGGCGCCAGATCAGCGGCAGCAGCTGACTCTGAACTGCTCTATCTGAGCCGCACAGTGACCCTCAATCCGCCGGAGAGATCACTGGTATGGACATCTTGATTGTCGGCGCGGGCGTGGTCGGCGCCGGAGTGGTGAAGCAGTTGGTTGGCTCGCCTTCGGTCCCCGTCAACCGGGTGGCTGTGATCGACCGAAATCCCGATCGGGCGTGGCACTTGGCCGAAAAACACGGGCCTCCGGTGACCGTGGGCAGCTTGGACGATCCGGCCGATGTGGTGGTTCTGGCTACCGCCTCAGGCACTCAGGCCCGACTGGCGCGTCGGCTTCTCAACCAGGGGCGGGTGGTGCTGGCCACCTCTGACTCGGTGTCTGATGTGAGGCGGATGCTGGGCATGAACGGCACGGTTCGACAGCAGAACTCGCTGGTGGTTGCCGGAGTGGGTATGGCCCCCGGGCTGAGCGATGTGCTCGCCGTCCGCGCGGCCGCGGAGCTCGACCGGGTGACCGAGGTCCACGTCGCCAAGTTCGGCACGGGGGGGCCGGATTGCGCCCGTCAGCATCACCGGGCCTTGAGCTCTCTGGCGTTGGAATGGCGGGGTGGCTGGAAGCAGCGACCGGGCGGCTCGGGGCGGGAGCTCTGCTGGTTTCCGAGCCCGGTGGATGCGGCGGACTGCTATCGGGCGGCAATGCCCGATCCGATGCTGCTGGTTCGAAAGTTCAGCAGGGCGGATCGGATCACGGCCCGCATGGCAGCCACTCGGAGGGATCGCTTTTCCTCTTGGTTGCCGATGCTGCGGCCCCCTCATCCCGAGGGGAAGCTGGGGGCGGTGCGCATAGAAGTGCGGGGCCAGCGTGACGGTGCCTGGGCGGGGCGGATTCTGGGGGCTTCAGGGGCGCCGGGATTTGTTGCTTCGTCGGTGGTGACGGGCGCTCTGGAGTTGATCGGGGCGGGAAAGGTCGAAGGGACTGGCGTGGTGGGATTGTCGGAGATTGTGGATGCGGTTGAGTTCTTGGGCGTGCTTGAAGGGCAAGGGGTGGTCTGTGAGGAGTTTGCCGGGGCCTAGCCGTTGTTGAGCAGGACTCGGAGTTCTTCGTGGAAGTGCCCGTTGGTGGCCAGCCAGTCGCCGGCGGATGGCGTGCTGGTTCCGTTCCACTGGGTGATTTGGCCGCCGGCTTCGGGGATGATTACCAGCATGGGGGCGATGTCCCAGACGTTGAGGCCGGGGTCGATCATGGCGTCGACGCGGCCAGTGGCTACCAAGACGTAGCCGTAGCCGTCGCCCCAGGTGCGGAGCCGGGCACCGGTCCGGCTCTCTCGGTCGCGGGCTCGGCGGACTCGATCGAAGGCGCCTTCGGGCCACCATTCGGTTCCTGATGTGCTCAAGTACGACCGGCTTAGCTCGGTTTGCGAGCTCACTTGGCAGCGGCGGCCGTTGTGGTAGCAACCCAGACCTCGGCCGGCCCACACTGCTTCGTCCAGGCCAGGCACGGCGGCGACTCCTATGGCCGGGCCTTGTTGGTCGATCAAGGCCAGCAAGGTGGTGTACAGGGGCACGCCGCGGACGAAGCTGCGCGTGCCGTCTATAGGGTCGATTACCCAAGTTCGCCCCGATGTGCCCTGTGCTTCGGGGTATTCCTCTCCGATCACCGCGTCGTCGGGGAACCTCTCAGCCAGAGCCTCTCTGAGGAAGGCCTCCGCGGCCTTGTCGGCTTCGGTTACCGGCGAGCCATCATCCTTGCGCTGCACCGACAGCTCATGGTCGGAGAACCACCTCAGCGTTAGCCGTCCGGCCTCGCGGGCCAGTTCAACGGCCTCGTTCAGCAGTTCGGCGTCCGCCGAATCGGTCATCCGAGGATGCCCTGATCCCGCAGTGCGGCCAGCCGGTCTTGGTCGAGTCCCAGCACATCGCCCAGCACCTCATCGGTTTGCTGGCCGACGGTGGGGGCATGGGTGGGGGTGGGGAGCTCTTCGTCGAAGAACTTGACGGGGAGGGGGAGTTGCTCGCAGCCCACCTGCTCGGTGGTGAACAGCGGCAGCCGATCCTGGAACTGGGGGTCGTCCACCACGTTCTTGGCGTTGTTCACTGGGGCGATGGGCGTGTTGACCCGATCGCCGAACTCCAGCCACTCTGCGCTGTTCTTGGTGCGGAAGATGTCCCGCAGCTCCCGCTGCATCTCCAGGTTGCCCCGAGCGTGGTCGGCGTACTTGGAGCCCGGCCAGCGGTCGAACAAGTCCATCCGATCCAGAGCCTCGCAGAAGTTGCGCCAAAAGGCCTGTTCAGAGGCCATGAACAGCACATGGCCATCGGCCGATTCGTACATCTGATAGCGGACGCCCTCCCACATGCCGGCCAGGCCGGGGGCCCGGCGCTCGTAGTCGTCTGAGGGGTTTCCGGTCACCTCGTCTTCGGGGCGTTCGTAGGCCTTCCAGGTCTCGATGCGGTACCAGTCCATATAGGCGGCTGCATCGGATTGAGCCAGCTCCAGGCGGCAGCCCTCGCCGGTTTCCCGGGCCCGGATAATGCCGGCGCAAACCGCGAGCGCACCGATGAGGGGGGCGATGTTGATGCCGATGTTGGGCATCTCCGGGATGCGGCAGAAGCCGTCGTCGTCATAGGCGGGGGGGATGAGCCCGGCCCAGGTGTCGTAGGCGATGCCGTGGCTGGGCATGTCCTTGTAAGGGCCCGTCATTCCGTAGCCGCTGATGGTGGCGAACACGATCTTGGGGTTCACTTCCTTCAGCTGCTCATAGCCCAAGCCGCGACGTTCAAGTGCGCCCGGCCTCATGGCCTCCACCACGGCGTCGGCGTTGCGGGCCAGGTCGAGGTACAGCTCCACACCCTCTGGTTGGCGCAGATCGAGCACGATGCTGCGCTTGCCCCGGTGGGTGTGCAGGTGCAGCAGCGACACCCCATTGACGATGGGCCAGGTCATCTGGCGGATGTAGTCGCCCTGCGGGGGCTCCACCTTGATGACGTCGGCCCCCATGTCGGACAAAAAGGTGGTGAGGAACCCAGGGCCGAGCAGCGAGCTCTCGATTACCCGGACACCGGCGAGAGGGGGAGCAGAGTGGCTCATGCCTTCGTTCCCCCATCAACCCGAAGCACGATCCCATTGCAGAAGCTGGCGTCATCGCTGGCCAAGAAGGCGAATGCCGAGGCCAGCTCCGACGCGTGGCCCGGACGGTGGTAGGGCTCCATGATGGCCATGAGGGTGAAGTCGACCTCTTCAGGGGGCATGAACTGCTTGTAGATCTCGGTCTCAACGCCGCCGGGGGCGATGCAATTGACCCGGAGTCCGGCCCGCCCGTTGGTGCTGGCCATGGTCTGGGTGAGGGCGACCACCCCGCCTTTGGAGGCCGAATAGGCAGAACTCCACGGCTGGGCGTGCGTGCCGGCGGTGGAGGCGGTGTTCACGATGTTGCCCTGGGACTCAAGCAGGTGGGGCAAGCAGGCTTGGGACATGAAGAAGGTGCCGGTGAGGTTCACGCCGATCACCCGATTCCACGCCTCCAGGGTCTCGTCCTCGTCGCGGGCGAAGTGGCCGATGCCGGCGATATTGCATAGCACGTCGATGCGGCCGTAGGCATCCATTATCTGAGCGACGGTGGGAGCGATGGCGTCTAGGTCGAGCAGGTCCAGTTGGATGGCCAGGTCGACGTCGTCCACCGGATCCCGGTCGATGCCCACCACGGTGCCGCCCTCTGAGCGCAAACGGTCAGCGGTGGCCCGTCCAATGCCGGAAGCCGCGCCGGTGACTATGGCGATCTTGTCTTCAAAACGGTTCATGCCCAAAGCATGGCCTATTGAGGCGGTCGGCGATGCATCAGAGCCGTGCGAACGGCTCGACAAACAAGGGCTTCTGAGCCGGTGCAGTAAGCCCGGTGCTCCAGGGTCACCAACCCCTGCATGGGGCGGGACTTGGATTGGCGGGCGTCCAGCACCTCGGTCGCCACACGGATGGTGTCGCCGGCGAACACCGGGGCGCCGAAAGTGACTTCTTGGAAGCCCAGATTGGCCACGGTGGTGCCCATCGTTGTCTCGTGGACGCTGATGCCCACCGTAAGACCCAAAGTGAGCAGCGAGTTCACCAGCGGTTGGCCGAATTCGGTGTTGGAGGCGTAGTCGGCGTCGAGATGGATGGGCGCTGGGTTCATGGTCATGGTGGTGAACGCCACGTTGTCGGCTTCGGTGATCGTGCGGCGGATGGCGTGGTGGACGACCAGGCCGGGGGTCAATTCCTCAAACCACAGTCCAGTGACCGGTCGAGGAATCTGTTTGTCTGTCACAGTGGCAAATTACCGGCCCGCCCGTTGAGACGCCGTCATGGCCGCATTCCGAGAGGGTGCCTCGATGATCCCGGTCAACATGTCCACCAGATTGGCGGCGTACTCGTCGGCATCGGTTGTCAAGGAATCTCCCGCTTCGATGCGACGAGCCCGCTCGGCCAATGAAGCGGTCATCAGCTGGATCATGCCCAGAACCCGCTCGTCTCGTTGGGTTTTGTCGGCCGCCGATGAGCGGTCTCGCAAAAGCCTCAAGATGGCGTTGAGGTTTGCGGGCACGTGGGTGGGATCGAAATCCCAGCGACTGAACTCTGCGCTGAGCTGGGCCACGATCCGCAGGTAGCACCGACCGCTGTCAGTGGCCAGCCGGCGGGTAAGGGGCTGAATCAGCGCCTCGATGAGCGCGGGAGTTTGGTCGTTGTCCAACGAGGCCCACACCTCACCCCGGTCTTGGTCGATGGGCTCACCGTGCTCTCGCAAGATGGCGTCGAGCACTCCGCTGCGGGAGCCGAAATGATAGGAGAGCGCCGAGCTGTTCTTCTGCCCGGCGGCGGCCACGATGTCTTGAACCCGCACCCTCCAGATGCCCTGCTCGGCGAACAGGCGCTCGGCCTCGGCGATCAGTCGGGCTCGGGTTTCGGTGGCGTCGCGAGGCACAGCCGCTGTTCCTCGAGTCGGTTGGGCTACTTGCCGTGGCCCAGGGGCAACAGCGCAGATTCGGGGATGAGCTCTACGTCGATGCCCTCGGGCAGCGGGAATTGGAAGTCGGGGTAGCGGCGCTGGGCAGTGGCACGGTAGCGGTCGGTGGAGTGGACCGGATCGGGGTCGTACTCAGGGATGACTTTGGTGCCAAACACCTCGAGCATCTCGTCGATCTCGTCATGTTCCATGCCCTCACCGGGTAGGCCGAACACCACCTGGTCGCAGCCCACTGTCTGATACCGGGCAACCTGCTCGCACACCTCTTCGGCGTTGCCGCACAGCATGTAGCCGCCGGCAATGGCCCCGTCGAGCATCTCATCGGTCCACTCCACCTGGTTGGGCGCAGAGGGCCAGGTGATGGCGTCGGGTGACTTGGGCATGGTGTCGTGGTAGAGGTTCACCATCGTGACCAAATAGCCCCGTCCTTTGGCTTTGGCGATCTCGCGGGCCCGATCCCGGTCTTCCAGGCAGATGACCGCGTTGGTCATCATCACGTTGTCGTTCTTGAACTGGCCGATCTGCTCCACCGGGCTCTGGATGGCCTCCTTGTAGGCGTCGATGCGGCCTTTGAGGTTGAAGATGGGCTCGAAGTTGAAGGCGATGGCACCGATGCCCAACGAGCCGGCCTTGGCGAAGGTGGGCGGGTTGCCGCACGCCACCCAGATGGGGGGATGGCCATTGCCGTGGGGCTTGGGCAGCACATTGTGGGGCTTTGGCACCGAGAAGTGCTCGCCCTCGAAGCAGTAGTCGCGCTGCTCCCACATGCGGGGGATCTCGCGGATCACCTCATCCCACATCGACTTGGTTTCGGGCGGGGTCAGTCCGCCGAAGGTGGCCACCTCGTGGCTGCCCGCGCCGCGACCGGTACCGAACTCGAAGCGGTTCTCGGTGATGTGGTCGAGCATGGCAGCCCGCTCGGCAATCCGCACCGGGTGCTCCTTGGCGGTAGGCAGGCTGGTGATGCCGGTGGAGAGATGGATGCGATCAGTTTTGGCGGCCACGTAGCCCATGACCGGGGCCGGCGCCGACATGTGGCTGTACTCGGTGAGGCAGTGGTGCTCGCCGAACCAGGCGTATTTCCAGTTGTACTTGTCAGCGGTGATGACGTAGTGGGCCTCCCGCATCAAAGCAGTGTGCTCTGCCTGGGTGTCGTGGGCCGCCGGCCCGGGGATGTAGCCGTTTACGAAAATTCCGAATTCCATGGTCTCCTCCGCGTCCGTTAGGTGAGGGCAATGTTGAGTCAATTCTAATGGAAGACATTAGAACGTGTCAAATCAAGCGTCTCCCACCTGGCGGCGGATGGATTCGATCCAACTCTGGGCCTCGCTCCACGCAGAGGTGGCATTGCTGTTCTTCTCCTCGTGGCCCCGAGTTGTGGTGGGATAAGAACCGAGGAACTTAACCTCGCCGTGCTTGGCCAGGATGCTGGTGAGGCAATCGGCCACCAGCTGATCAGCGATGTGGCCCTCAAGGTCGATGAGGAAGCAGTAATCGCCCAACGCCTTCTTGGTGGGCCGGGATTCCAGTTTGGTGAGGTTGATGGATCGAGCGGCGAACTCGGCGAGGATGCCCATCAGCGAGCCTGATCGGTCGGCACGCTGGAAGACAACGATCGAGGTCTTGTCGTGCCCGGTGGGGGCAGGCACGCCCGAACTGGAGACCGCCACGAAGCGGGTTTGGTTTTCCGGGTGGTCCTCGATGTCGGCGGCGATCAACTCCAGGCCATAGAGCTGCTGAGACAGGGCGGTGCCGATGGCGGCAACCGCCGCATCTTGGGAAACGGCGAGGTCCTGCGCCGCGGCCGCGGTGGAGTTGGCCGCCACCTCTTCGGCGTGGGGCAGGTTGTCGGTCAGATAGCGCCGGCACTGGGCGGTGGCCACTGGGAAGCTGATGACCCTTTGAATCGTCTCCAACGACGCGCCGGGTAGTCCGAGAAGGTGAAGGCGGACGTCAATGACCACCTCCCGCTGGATGAGCAGGTCGTGCTCGAAGATCAAAGCGTCGAGGGCGACGTTGACCGTGCCCTCGATCGAGTTCTCGATGGCGGTGAACCCCAATTTGGCGCGACCGTCCGCGGCGGCTTCCAGCACCTCGGGGATCGACCGGCACAGCAGATGGTCGGCTTCGGCCAGGTCGGGTTGGGAGAGAAGTGCCTCTTCGGTGAAAGTGCCCGGAGGTCCCAGATAGGCCACGTGGCTCACGGATCGGACAGAGGCAGTCACAAAAGGGCAGGATAGTGGGAGTGGATGAGGCCTTTGTTCGGCAATTGATGGCAAACGTGCGCGATGGCACAGTGACGGCGGACGATGCCGTGCGGCAATTGCGCCGCTTGCCGTTCGCAGATTTGGGATTTGCCCGGGTGGATCATCATCGCAGCCTCCGACAGGGATTGGCCGAGGTGGTGTACGGCCCAGGCAAGACCCCCGACCAGTGCGCGGCCATCGTGGGGGAATTGTTGGATCAGCCGGGCGGCCCCGTGCTGTTGACCCGAGCCTCTGATGAGCAGGCGGCAACTTCGCTGGGCCTCAACCCCGGAGGGGAGCGCTACGACGCCACCGTGGTGTGGCGTCCTGCGACGCCGCGGCCCGAGCGGGTGGTGCTGGCCGCGGCCGGTACCGCCGATCTCCCGGTGGCCGACGAGTGCGGGGTGGTGCTGGCCGCCCATGGGCTGGCACCGAAGCGTCTGAACGATGTGGGGGTGGCCGGACTTCATCGGATTCTCAGTGAGGTCGAGGCGTTGGCATCGGCCGACGCCGTAGTGGTGGTGGCGGGCATGGAGGGGGCGCTGGCCTCGGTGGTTGGCGGGCTAACCGCGGCCCCGGTGATAGCCGTGCCCACCAGCGCGGGGTACGGCTCTTCGCTCGAAGGGGTCACCTCGCTCTTGGCCATGTTGTCCTCGTGCGCCGCGGGGGTAACCGTGGTGGGAGTGGACAACGGTTTTGGCGCGGCCTGCGCGGTGCTGAGGCTATTCGAGTCGAGGGAGAGAGCGGCCTCAGAAGCGGAGATGACCGGAGCGACCGATGGCTGAGCCAACCGGTGTTGCCTGGTTCCACTGTTTCAGCGGAATCGCGGGCGATATGGCGCTGGGGGCGCTGATCGACGCTGGCGCCGATGTGGCCGAAGTGAGGGACATGTGCGAGCTGCTGCCCTTGGGAGGGTGGGATCTGCAGGCCCACCCCACCCAGCGAGGAGGCATAGCGGCCACTGATGTGCGGGTGATCACCCAAGAGTCGTCGGTGGTGCGCACCGCCAGTCACATCAATGCCCTCGTTGGAGAGGCGCGGCTGCCCGAGCGGGTTGCCGATCGAGCGTTGGCGGTTTTTGACGCGCTGGCCCGGGCCGAGGGCAAGCTGCACCGCCGGCCGCCAGAACAAGTCCATTTCCACGAAGTGGGCGGGCTGGACGCCATCATCGACGTAGTGGGCACCTGCGCTGCGCTGGAGGTATTGGGGATCGACCAGGTTTATTCCAGTGCGGTGGCTTGTGGGCGGGGAATGATCCGCAGTGCCCACGGGCATCTGCCCAATCCGCCGCCCGCCGTGGTGGAACTGCTGGCGGGCTGCCCGACGTTCGGCTTGGACGTGGGTCTAGAGCTGACCACGCCTACCGGTGCGGCAATTCTCTCGGCGCTGGCCGAGGGCTGGGGGCCCATGCCGCCGATGACGATCTCGGCGAGCGGGTTTGGCTCGGGCGACAACCAACTGGAGGATCGTCCCAATCTGACTCAAGTGGTGGTGGGGACGTTGGCGGCATCCCGGCCCGCGGGCCAGCCGGTGATGTTGTTTGAGACCAATGTGGATGACGCCACGGGGGAGACCCTGGCGCACACGGTGGCATCGCTGTTGGACGCGGGGGCGCACGATGCCTGGATCACGCCGATCGTGATGAAGAAGGGGCGGCCGGCGTACACGGTGAGCGCGTTGGCCGATCCTGCGGTGGGCGATCAGGTGGCGGCCACGCTGGCGGAGGAGACGGGGTCGTTGGGAGTGCGGGGGCAGTTGATCGAGCGGTGGCCTCGGGCGCGGTTGGAGCATGAGGTGGACGTTGATGGGCGACGGGTTCGGGTGAAGGTGAGCGCGGGGCGGGTGAAGGTTGAGCATGACGAGGCTGTTCGGGCTTCTCGGTTGTTGGGGTTGCCGGCGCGTGAGGTTGTTTCGTTGGCTGAGGAGGCCTGGCGGCGACAGGGGGACGATGAGCCTGTGGCTTAGGCGCTTGCCCGGTGGTCGGCGGGTCCTGTCACCTACGGCGGCCTGGCCGTCGGGGCGGCCAGGTCCGCCTGCGGCGCCACCCCCCGACCACCTCCGTTGGGTACCTCTCCCGTTGTGAATTGGTAGGGAGGGGCGGCGGCTTTGCCACCGCCCCTATGATCGGGCGTTGTGATTGAGGATCGGCTGTACTTCAGACAGCTTTTGTCGGGGCGGGACTTGGCGGTGGGGGACATGATGGCCCGGCAGATGGTGAATTTCGTCTATCTGATTGGGGATCGGGAGACGGGGGAAGCGGTGGTGGTGGACCCGGCTTATGACCCGCAGGGGATTGTGGATCTGGTTGAGGCTGATGGGATGCGGCTGACGGGGGTGCTGGCCACGCATTATCACCCTGATCATGTGGGCGGCTCGATGATGCAGTTCTCCATCACGGGGGTGGCCGAGCTGTTGGAGCTGGTGTCGGTGCCGGTGCATGTGCAGGCTGACGAGGCCCGCTATGTGAGCATGACCACCGGGCTGGAAGAAGACGATCTGTGCCTGCACCACAGCGGCGATGTGCTGTCGGTGGGGGCGGTGGACATCGAGATGATCCACACTCCGGGCCACACGCCGGGGAGCCAGTGCTTTTTGACCAACGGGCGTTTGGTGGCCGGCGACACGCTTTTCTTGGAGGGTTGCGGGAGAACCGATCTGCCAGGGAGCGATCCGGCGGCAATGTATGAGAGCCTCACCCAGCGTCTGGCCCGGGTTCCCGACAGCGCCACGCTGTATCCCGGCCATCTGTACTCGCCCCAGCCGTCGGCGTCGATGGGCGAAACCCGCCAAACCAACTATGTGTTCATGCCCCGCTCGGCCGAGCAGTGGATGGCCATGTTCGGCGGGTGATGGGCATGAGCTCAACGTCCACCGGCAATCCCCTGGGCGCGTTGGACCCCCATGTGGCCGGCCCGCTGGAGGAGTTGGTGCAAGCCCTCGATGGCGTGGGGCTGGATTCCGGATTGTTGGAACTTTGCGCCACCCGCATCGAGCAGATGATTGGCGGCGAGCCGTCGGCTGCTTCTCCTCAAGATGACCGGGAAAGCGTCGTGCTGGCGTTCACAGAGCAATACGTGCTGGACGCCCACGGGGTGACCGACGAGCTGTGCGCTGAGCTGAACGCTCATTTCTCGCCACCTGAGCTGGCCGCGCTCACCACGGCCATTGCCACCTACGAAGCCCTGGCTCGCAGCCAGGCCGCACTGAAAGGAATGATGCCATGACCAGAATCGCCATCCCCGAGGGCGGCATGTCGTTGTTCGAACATCAGCCCGAGTTGTTTGCGGTGTTCAATCGCTTCTACGGCACGTTGTGGAGCGAGGGGGAGTTGGACCAGGCCACCAAGGAAGTGGGCCGGCTCCGCAATGCCCGGGTCAACGATTGCAACATTTGAAAGAACCTCCGCTTCGCAGGTGCGAAGCAGCAGGGGCTCACAGAAGATCTGGTGGAGCAGATACGGGATGGCTATGGCAACAGCGATCTGCCCGATCGATTGAAGCTGGCCTTGCGAATGGCTGATGCGGTGATCTCCGACCCGTCAGGGCTGAGCGAAGGAGATCAGACGGCTCTGCGGGAGGAGTTCACCCCGGCCGAGTTGGCTGAACTGGCTCTGACGGTGGCCATGGCCGCCGGATTCTCCAAAGCGGCCATCGCCTGGGGTCCACCCCCGGTCATCCCCGTCACCGAAGTGCCCACCCCCACCCCCGATGGAACGGTGGGCTGAGCCGAACGGTGCGCGAGGAGGGACTTGAACCCTCACGTCCTTGCGGACACAGGAACCTGAATCCTGCGCGTCTGCCAATTCCGCCACTCGCGCTGGTTGTCGGGGTGGTCAGCGTACAAGACAAGCGAACAGATCGATAACCAAGATTCACGCGAAATTGCCAGCCGAATGCCAAATTTGATGGCCGCTGGTTATAGTCCTGCGCAAAGTGGGGGCGCCACGGTCATGAAACTCAGATGATCCGGCTAAAGGCGGGGCAAGCCACCGATAGAGGCCGACGTCGGGAGAAAAACGAAGACTCGATGCTGGTTGAAGGAGAACTCTTCGCGGTCGCTGACGGGTTGGGAGGTCACCGAGGCGGTGAGGTGGCATCAGCCTTGGCGGTGGAGGTGCTGGCTGCCCAGATAGAGACCGCGGTTGAGGGGAGGACCGGCGATCGTCGACGCCATTTGTTCGCCCGTCGGCCGAACGAGTCACCGGCGCCGACGCTCGATGAGCTGGTGGATGCGGTGGATCGGGCTAACGAGGAGATCTTGGCAAAATCCACGTCGAGTCCTGAGTTGGAGGGAATGGGGACGACGCTGTGCGCGTTGGCGGTGGTGGAGCACGAGCAGAGCCGGGAGCTGGCGGTGGTCAATGTCGGCGACTCCCGGGTTTATCGCTGCGATGACAGCGGGTTCCACCAGCTCACCGAGGACCACACCGTGGTTCAGGAGATGGTCAAAGCGGGAATCCTCACTCGACAAGAAGCGGAAGTCCACACCTACCGTCACCATCTCAGCCGAGCACTGGGCATTGAGTCCAAGGTGGTGGTGGACGACTGGATTCTGGAGCCGGTGAGCGGCCATCGCTATCTGCTGTGCTCAGACGGACTGACCAATGAAGTAACCGATCGGGACATCCATTCGATCCTGCTGCAATTCGAATCGCCGGCCGAGGCGGCGGATGCGCTGGTAAGCCAGGCCCTCCAGCACGGGGGAAGCGACAACATCACGGTCGTAATCGTGGATGTGGCCGACGTCGCCCTACCTTAAGACCAGCAGGTCAAGAAGTACGCTATTTTCGCCATGCCAGACAACGGTCAGGAGCTTTTGGGCGGTCGATACCAGCTGCGAAGCCAGATTGCTCGCGGCGGCATGACCGATGTTTTTCTGGGGCACGACACCTTGTTGTCGCGGCCGGTGGCTATCAAGCGCCTGTTTCCGGAATTCGCCGCTGATCCGAGCTTTGTGGAGCGATTCCGGCGGGAGGCAACCGCGGCGGCCAACCTCAATCACCCCAACATCGTGGCGGTATACGACTGGGGTTCGGCCGAGGGCACGTATTACATCGTCATGGAGTACATCGAGGGCCAAAGCTTGGCCGAGCTGTTGCGTTCGGACGGCCCTCTGCCGCCTGAACATGCCGCAGAGATCGCCCTTTCGGTCGCCGCCGCACTGGGCTTTGCCCACAACAACGGGGTCATCCACCGCGACGTAAAGCCGGGCAACGTGCTGTTGTCGCCCGACGGGAAGGTGAAGGTCACCGATTTCGGCATTGCCATTGCCGCATTCGGGGGAGCGGAGGCGAACCTCACCCAAACCGGCTCGGTGATGGGGACAGCCACCTATTTCTCCCCGGAACAAGCCCAGGGGCAGTCGCTCGATCACCGCAGTGATCTGTATTCGCTGGGGATTGTGCTGTACGAGATGCTTTGCGGCCGACCCCCGTTTACCGGGGACAGCTCGGTGGCGGTGGCCTACAAGCACGTTCAGCAAACAGTGCCCGCTCCGTCATCCCTGGGCGTAGTGCTGCCGGAGTCGCTTGAGGCCATCACCATGAAATTGCTGGCCAAGAATCCGGCTCAGAGGTATCCGACTGCTCGGGACCTCCAGCGGGACTTGCGGCGATTTCGCGAGGGTCGTCATCAATTGTCGGCCCGCAAGCAGCCAGCTGAGACCCCTCCGGCAGCGGAGGCGCCACTCGTGGCTGAGACGCCGCCCGCAGCCCAGGCTCCGCCGGCCAAGGAAGTTGAACAGCCTGCGGTTTCCCAGCAGGCACCACCACCGGCCGCCCCACCTTCCGCGCCGGTAACGGTATTGGAGCCATCGTCGCGCGCTGGGCTGTACACCGCAGCCGCGGTGATATTCATCGCTGTGGCCGTCTTGGTCTTCTTTGTGCTGTCGAACGTTCTTGAAGACGGCGAGGATGTCGCCCCGCCGGCGGTGACCGTTGCCCCGATCCCACAGGTTGCGGTGCCCGATGTAGTGGGATTGTCCGCCCAGGCGGCCATTCGAGAGCTTCGGGCTGCCGGTTTTGTCGTCAGCCAAGTATTCGAGGCCAGCGAGACGGTGGAGGCCAATGAGGTGATATCCCAGTCACCAGCAGCACTGGCCGAGACGGAGCAGGGTGACGAAATTGAGATCACGGTGAGTTCTGGGGCTGTTCCGGTAGCGGTGCCCGGGGTAGTGGGCCAGAACGCCAACGACGCTGCTCGCTTCCTGCAAGACCGCGGATTCGCCACAGAACTGCGAGTGGAAACAGGGTCCACCGCTCCCGCAGGACAAGTGCTCCGCCAAGAACCTGCGCCGGGAAGCGAGGTGGCACCGGGCAGCACCGTGGTGCTCTATGTCGCGGAGGGGATTCAGCCGGTGGAGGTCCCCGATGTCAAGGGAATGACCTTGCTGCAAGCGACGCAGGTTCTGGCCCAGGCCGGGCTGGCGGTGACCGATGAGCCTGTCATGGAACCCTCAGACGATGTGGAGGAGGGTTTGGTGATCGGCACCGAGCCCGCGCCGCCCGTCCTGTTGTTGCCTGACACTTCAATCACTATCGTTGTTTCCACCGGTCCGGAGAACGCCATTGTGCCCAGCCTGATTGGGCTGATCCCGGAAACCGCGGCACAGCAGCTAGCCGATCTGGAATTGGTACTGATCCAGCCAGTTCTTGAGTGCGAGTTTCCCAACGACACCGAGGAGTTGGTTGGCCGAATCATGGGTCAGATCCCACCTGCTGACGAGGAGCACCCGCTGGGAACAGAGGTGACTGCCTGTCTGGGTCAGCCGACTTCGGCCATCACCCCACCGGTGACCGTCGGGCCCGAGCCCACTGTCAGGCCGACCGAGGTACTCACGCCCCGCCAAACCGAGGCCAGGAATGCGGCTGCGGGGGTGAATTCGAGGTCCATTGCCGCGGCGAGCCAACCAGGTGCGTTGGGAAGCATCGCAAACTGGAATGCACTGTCGAGCAGCTTCCAATCTGAGTGCGGCGCTCTGGCCGCTGCCTATTTCGACATCCCGGGGTTCTCCGTGGCGTGGAATCTGGAACCCCCGTATCCGATGCCGGCCTCGGCGGCGAATGCCGCCAACTGGGCCGAGGGCATCGACGGCGATACGCCAGGCGTCGACGATGGCTGCGCAGTGTCCTGGAACTAGGCGATAGCGGCAGTTTGGGCCAGAAAGTTGGACAACATGTCGTGGCCAGAGGCGGTCAGAATCGACTCAGGATGAAACTGCACCCCTTCCATCGGGTGTTCGCGGTGGCGCAGCCCCATCACTAGCCCATCGTCGGTTTCCGCGGTGATGGCCAAGACATCGGGCACCGAAGACCGCTCCACAATGAGCGAGTGGTATCGGGTGGCCTCGAGGGGATTGGGAAGACCGGCAAAAACCCCCTCCCCGGTGTGGTGGATCACCGAAGTCTTGCCGTGCATGACTTGGGGGGCCCGGATCACCTGCCCGCCGAAGACCTCACCGAGGCATTGCAACCCCAGGCACACCCCAAGCACTGGTCGGACACCGCAGAACTCTTGGATGAGGGCATTGCTCAACCCGGCATCGGAAGGGCGTCCCGGTCCGGGGCTGATGAGCACGCCGTCGGGGTCCAGATCGAGGGCCTGATCGAGGGAGAGGGCGTCGTGGCGAAAGACGATTGGCTCTGCCCCCAGTTCACCCAGATACTGAACCAGGTTGTAGACGAAGGAGTCGTAATTGTCGATCACCAGGATTCTGGAACTCACGGGTGCCAACGATATCGGGGGCCGCTGACCACGAGTGGCGGATAATTCGGGGTCTATCCTTGACCCATGGCCAAGCCGACCAAGCGAAGAGTGCAGGGCGGGCGGGTAACGCCAAGGGGTACCCGGCCCGAGAACGAGGCCGCACCCCGAGTGCCGGTCTCCGCCGAGAAGATCAGTCCCATGTGGGTGCCGGTGTTGATGATCACCCTGTTGGTACTCGGCGCCATCGTGATCGTGCTGAACTACGTGGCGCTTCTGCCCGGTGAAACCAATAACTGGTACCTGATGGGCGGCCTCGGGCTGCTGCTGGCGGGAATGCTGGTAGCCACCCAGTGGCACTAACCATTTGGTTGCCTCCAAGTTACGGGTTAGTTACGAGCTTGTAGTTTGTGCCCAGATTTGTCCACAGTCTGTGGATAACTACCGGCGTGGCCTGACCGAGCCCTACTCCTCGATGGGAGCGAGCAAATCCATGTCGTCGCCGCAATGGCGGGGAGGTTCGGGATCTTCCTCGGGAGCGACGGTCATGCGGACTTCGGTGTAGCAAATTGAGCACCGGTAGGTGATCTTCACTCTTCGCAGTTCGCCGGGCGGCGGCGGAGGGGGAAGGGGCTGGCGGATCATCAACAGCACGCCGATGCCCACTCGGATGAGGATCATTCCGGCGAGGGCGGCGATGAGCACGCTAAGCCACAGAGGCACCTATTTAGCGTAGACGTGCCAGTACTGTGGGCCTATGGACGAGATGAATTTGGCAATGCTGCTGCTGCGGGTAGGCATCGGGCTTACCTTTGCCGCCCACGGTTACGGCAAGATCTTCCAGGGCGGGCGAATACCCGGTACCGCCGGCTGGTTTGACAGCATGGGGATGAAGCCGGGCAAACTGCATGCCTGGATGGCCGCCCTCACCGAGATCAGCGCCGGAATGCTGTTGGCATTGGGACTTCTCACCCCGTTGGCGGCCGCGGGAATGGTCGGGGTCATGGTGGTGGCCGCTTGGACCGTACACCGCCACAACGGATTCATGATCGTGCGGGAAGGATGGGAGTACACCTTCGTGCTGGCACTGGTCGCCGTGGCGGTGGCCACGCTAGGGCCCATGGAGTGGTCGGTGGACAACGCTTTGGGAATTGATGACAACTGGGACGGATACATCGGCTTGGCCATTGGTGCCGGAGGCGGTGTGCTGGCTGGGATTACCCAGCTAACGGTGTTCTATCGCCCCCCCAAAACCGCAGATGCCAGCTGAACAGTGAGCGATACCGGTATGGTCCTGCTGGACCACAAGGCCTTGCGCCGTTACGAGAAGCACATCTTGGAAGAGCTGGGGGTTCCCTCCGATCAAGCTGAGATCGTCGTCGACAACTTGGTTGAAGCCGATTTGCGGGGCGTGGACTCCCACGGCGCCCACCTGATCGAGCTGTACGTGGCCCGGCTGAGGTCGGGGCATCTGCGACCCGTCACCGAAGTCGAGGTTGTCCGCGACGACGGAGCCACCGTGATGATGGACGGCGGCATCGGTTTCGGGCAGGTGTCAGGGGTGGCGGCCATGGAATTGGCGGTCGAGCGGGCCAAGGCCCATGGGGTGGCGGCCGTCTCCGTTCGAGAGGGCACCCACTTGGGAGCTTTGGCCTATTACACGCTCCCTGCGGCCGAGGCCGGTTGCTTCGCCATGGCAGTGCAAAACGGCCCGGCCATCGTCCCTCCCTATGGAGGCCGATCGGGCATCTTCTCCACGAATCCGTTCTCCTGGGCGGTTCCCGCGGGAGAGGAACTGCCCGTGGTGTACGACATCGCTACGACCGCAGTGGCCGGAAACAAGATTCTGCTGGCGAAGAAGCGGGGCGACCCGACCATTCCCGAAGGATGGGCCAACGACGACATGGGCCGCCCCACCACGGACACCGCGACCGCATCGGCTCAGAATCTGTGCTGGTTTGGCGGCCACAAAGGATTTGGCATTGCCCTGATGGTGGAGGTGCTCTCGGGCATCGTCGCCGGAAGCAGCTTCGGGCACACCGAGCAAACCGAGAGCGAGCTGGTGGGCAATCGCCGGTTGGCCAAGGGCTGGATGTTCTTCACCCTGGACTTGGAGCGGTTCTGCGGTTTGGACCGATTTCGCGAGCAAATGGACCAGCTCATAAGAGACGTCCACAACACCGAGCGGGCCGAAGGCGTGGACCGGATCTATGTGCCCGGCGAAATCGAGCACGAGAACCGGGCCGAACGGCTGGCCTCGGGAATCCCCCTGCCGGTTGCGCTGGTGGAGGAGATCAGTGCCATCGGCGCCGACTTCGGCCTGCCCCCGCTGGGTTCTGACTAGCGGGAGATCGAGGTCAGACGTTCTGCTCAAAGACCACCTTGATGGCGCCTCGTGAACCGGCCTCGGCGGCGTGGGCGATGGCTTCCCGATAGCGATGCAGGGGATAGCGGGCCGAGACCAGTTGTTCGAGGTTGGCTGAGGCCACCAGGTCGAAGGCCATCTCGAAGCTGGTCGCCGTCTTTCCTCCATGGAGGGTTTCCGTACCGTAGGTGTAGGCGCCCACCAGTTCGGTCTCACGATGCCACAGGCCGGTTAGGTCGATGCGGGCCGACTCCGGCATTCCCAATAGCACCACCCGCCCCCGAGGCCTGGTGAGGGCGACGGCATCGGCCACTGAACCTGGATTGCCTACGGCGTCAATCGTGATGTCGACCCCTCCTGACAGGTAGTCGCCCAGCATCCGACAGCCGCAGAATCTCCGCACAGCCCGGCGCACCTCATGGGGGTCGACCACGATGTCGGCGCCCAGAGCGGTGGCAAGATCTTGCTGGTGGGGGTATTTGGCGGTGGCGATGATCGTTCCCGCCTCAGTCAGCGAACGCAGGGCGGCCAGCGAGCACAACCCCATCGTTCCCGCCCCCAGCACCGCTATGGTGTCCCCCGGCTGGACCTGGGATTTGAGGGCAGCATGGACCCCGCCGGCCGCGGGCTCCAGCATGACGGCCGCTTCATCGGTGAAATCGTCGGGCACCTGATGAAGCTGGCTCTGATGGGCGACAAGAGCTTCTCCCCAGCCGCCGCCGGTGCTAGAGCAGAAGCCGATTTGGATGCCGTCCTTGATGGCGCCACCGAGCAGGTAGCCGTAGTCCTCCCCGTCGCCGGGGGCGGCACCGGGGAAGGGAAGGGGCTCGTCGCGGGCCGCCGGTCCCAGAACCGGCTCGAGGGCCAGTCGGCGGCCTTCGTCGTCGACGCCCACCACTTCGTGGCCGGGAACGAACGGGAACGACACCAAGGGCTCGAAATAGCGGGATGAGCGGCCCTCCACGGTGGCCAGGTCTGAGCCGCAGATGCCGGTTAGCCGAGGCCGAATCGTATGCCATTCCGGCCCCGGCAGCTCGGGTGGATCGATGTCGCGCAGGCGCAATGGGCCCACTCCGCCTCCGGCGCCAGGCATCACCCGGGAAGCCGCCGCGGCGGCCACATAGCGGACGGGCTTGCGCTCGAAGACCAGAGCCTCCATTCGCCCAGTCTTGCCGTGTGCTTCGGGCAAGGACAACCAAGCGTCAAAATGCGGCCGAACCGGGCCGCGATGTTCTCAGAGGCTGAGGTACTTGGCCGGGTCGCGAGGGGAGCCGCGATAGCGCACCTCAAAGTGGAGATGGGGGCCGGTGGACCAACCGGTGCTGCCGACAAAGCCGATGGTATCGCCGATTTGGACTTGTTGGTTCAGCCCCACATTGAACTGCGATAGGTGGGCGTAAAGCGTGGTCCACCCACCCCCGTGATCGATGATGATCGTGTTCCCGTAGCCCTGCCGGTTTTTGACTTGGATGACGGTGCCGGAGGCGGCGGCGAAAATGGGGTCGCCCGTGTTGTTGGCGAAGTCGAGTCCGGAGTGGAAGCGAACTGTGCCGAAGATGGGGTGAACCCGGTTGCCGAATCCCGATCCGGCCTCTCCTGTCACCGGTCGGAAGAACTCTGGGGGTGCGGGAATGTCAATATCGTCGAACTGGCCGGCACGCTCCTGCTCGGCCAGGCGGGCCAGGTCTTCCTGGCGTTGACGCTCCAATTCGGCCAGGCGGGCCAGTTCAGCCTCGCGCTTGCGCCGTTCTTCCTCGAGGCGGATCCGCTCGCGCTCACGCTCGATCTCGTCTTCGATTTCTTCGATGTTCTGTTCGAGTCCAGATATTTTGCTCTCAATGTCGGCTTGTTCCTGGGCTTCGACAGCAATTCTCGCTTGTAGGAGTTCCCGCTTTCGGTTCCACTCCTCTTGCAGCTTTTCTTGAGCCTCTTGGAGTTCGGCCAGCTCGACCAGAGTCTCTTGGATCTCGGTTTGGGCCTGCTCGATCTCGATTTGGGCCTGCTCAGCTTGTTGAACCGTTACCTGCTGGTCGTCGTAAGCCCTGCGGAGACGGTCGATTAGCACTTGGACATCCCCGCCCAGTTCCTCAACGTAGAACTGTCGCCGGGCATTTCGGTTGGGATCGCCGTCTTCAAGCAGGAAGTTCGGCTCATACACCAAGTCGAGATAGAACTGGACCACCTGGTCTTGCAGCTGGTCTCGGATGGCTGCGATCTCCTGGCCCAGTTCCACGGCCTGCTCTTGGGCATCGACCACCCGCTTCTGAGCAGCGGACTGAGAGAGCTCCACTGCTCCCAGACGAGTCTTGGCCGCCGCGATCCAGGACAGGACCTGGTTGAGCTGGGCGTCTACCTCCTCGATCTGGGCGTTGGTCACATCCAGCTCTTTGATGGCGAACAGCGCCTCGCGCTGGAGCGCCTCCTGCTCTTGGCGCCGCTCTTCGATCTCCTGTCTCTTCTTTTCGATCTCCTGCTGGCGATCCTCAAAGAATGAGTCTTGGGCCGCGCTGGGGGAGACGAAGGCCAGCGGCATTATGACCGAGAAAACAAGGACGACCCGGAGGAATTTGCGCATGAAGAGCTATCGGAACTCGCAGTGGCGGTGGCTACGATCGTAACCAAATCGCAATATAATTCCAAGCACCCCTTTGATGTGATCAGTGTGACTGATGGGGCTGTTGTGGTCAACGATATGTCGACTTCAGCGGCAGTTTCTCCGGGCATTCATGTGATGGATACCCTGAGTCAATGGCCAGCAATTCCGACGTTTTGGATCGGCGAGAAAGGGTCATCCTCGCCGAAGACTTGGCCGGGGTTGCCGAGGGAACCCCGGGTGAAGTGATGCTTCACACGGGGATGCGCTGGCTGCGCTATTGGGTGCGGTTCGACAGCGGGGCTGAACGGGGCTCGATCCATCGCGACAAGCTGGTCAGAGAAGCCGAATGGGAGGACTTTCTGGTCAAGCGGGCCGAAGCCGAAGCGGCGGCCGAGGCCGCCGCCGAGTCCGGTGGCGGACCGAGCAGCGACCCAGAGGAACAGACGACCGCAGCCGCAGGTGACGGGACAAGCGAGGACGTAGTGGTGAACGGCGCCACGGTGCCCGCCCATCTGCTGTCTCGCAGCGCATCAGCCCGCGAGCGCTTGGGCGGCTAGCAGGGCAGCTACCAGGCCGGCTTGCCCGAGGCTGGCAATGGGGCGGCTAGCCCAGGGCGGCGGCCCCAGAAGTGACGGCGGAGAGCAGGGCAGGGGCCGTCGGGAGGATCTGATCGAGGTAGAAGCGGCTGGATGTCTGCTTTGCCCTCCAGAAATCAGCCCGCTCCGGCTCGGCCGATTCGAGTAGGCGGGAAGTGTCCCACGCCTGGGCCATGACCCATCCGCCGACGGTGAGGCCGAGCATCTCGAGGAACGGAGTGGCGCCGGCCAAGGCATCGTCGCCAGGGTGCTCGCCCAGCCAGCGGGCGGCATCGGCCACCGCGGCGACCGCCTGGTCCAAGTTCTTGTCCAGACCGGTCATGTCTTCCAGCAGCGACGCCAGCGGAGCGCCATCGGCCATGGGAAGCTTGCGTCCGACCAGGTCGATGGCCTGGATTCCATTGGTGCCCTCATAAATGGGGGCGATGCGGCTGTCCCGCCAATGCTGGGCGGCCCCGGTTTCCTCGATGAATCCCATGCCGCCGTGTACCTGGATGCCCAGCGAGGCCACTTCCACGCCCTGGTCGGTACACCAGGCCTTCGACACCGGCGTAAGCAATTCGGCCCGCTGCTGGGCTTGCCGCCGGTGGTCCGGATCGGGATGGCTGGCGGCGCGATCGGCCGCGGCCGCGTTGAGCAGCAGCAACCCCCGCATGGCCTCGGTGCGGGCCCTCATGTCCAGAAGCATGCGGCGCACGTCGGGGTGTTGGATTATCGGTGCTTGGTGGCCGGGCTCGGTGTCGGCGCGTCTGCCTTGGCGCCGGTCGGCGGCGAAGGCCGCTGCTTGCTGATAGGCCCGCTCGGCCACCGCCAGGCCTTCGAGCCCCACTAAGAGGCGGGCCTTGTTCATCATGGTGAACATCAGGCGCATACCCTCGCCCTCTTCCCCCACCAGCTCTCCTACTGCCCCGTCGAGTTCCATCACACAGGTGGGACTGGCGTGTATGCCCACCTTGTGCTCAAGCCCGATGCACCGGATGGCGTTTCGCTGAGCCAACGTGCCGTCGGCCTGCACCAAATGCTTGGGCACGATGAACAAGGAGATTCCCCGGGTGCCCATCGGCGCGTCGGGAGTGCGAGCCAGCACAATGTGGACGATGTTGTCGGCCATGTCGTGCTCGCCCCACGTGATGAAGATCTTCTGGCCCCACAGGCGGTAGCTCCCATCGCCTTGGGGTTCGGCTCGAGTTGTGAGCGCACCGACGTCAGAGCCCGCCTGGGGCTCGGTCAAGAGCATGGTTCCGGTCCAGGCGCCGCTGGTGAGGGGAGGCAACCAGCGGTGCTTTTGCTCGGGGCTGCCGTGGGTGCTGAGGGCGCCGATGGCGCTCTGGCTCAGCATCGGGCAAAGCGAGAACGCCATGTTGGCTGATGTGAACATCTCCTGGATGGCCACGTCGACCACCAGCGGAAATCCGGCCCCTCCGTGCTCGGGAAGGGCCGACACCGCGGTCCAGCCGCTCTGGATGTACTGCTGGTAGGCCTGCCGAAACCCCTCGGGGGTAATGACGTTGCCGTTGGCGTCGAGCACGCTGCCGACCTCATCGCCGGTTCGATTAAGGGGGGCCATGACTTCGGCGGCCAGCCGCCCGGCCTCGGCCAGGAGGTCTTCGGTGTGGTCGAGTCCGACATCGGCCCATGCGGGAAGCTGGGCCAGGTCGTCCAAACCGGCAATGTGGCGCAGAGCAAAGGCGATGTCGTCCAAGGGGGCGGAGTAGGTGCTCATGTCACTCTTCTGGGGGGTTGTCGGGGATCAACGCGGCCAGCAGCTGCTCGGCCGCCGCGGCGGGGGAGAGCTCGTGGCGCTCGACGCGGCCCAGTGCGGATTCACCGGACTGGGCCTCAATGATGCGGAGAGCCCGGTCGCGCAAACCGAGCTCGATCCTGTCGGCTACCTCGCTGCGACGGCGTCGGCAGCGGCGGCGGATCAGCTCGCCGGAATGGTGCAGAAATGAGGTGTGGCGCTCGATCTCCGACCACAAGTCGTCGATGCCCTCCCCCTCGGTGGCGGTGGTCAACACTATGGGGGCCCGCCACTCTCCTCGGTGTCCGAGATCCAGCATCAATTCCAAGTCCCGGCGAGCACCGCGGGCATCGGGCCGGTCGGCCTTGTTCACGACGAAGATGTCGGCCACCTCCAACAGCCCTGCTTTGTTGGCCTGCACCGCGTCGCCCCAGCCGGGGGTAACCACCACTACGGTGGTATCGGCGGCGGCGGCGACGGTCACCTCCACCTGGCCAACGCCCACGGTCTCCACGATGATCGGGTCGCAGCCCGCGGCGTCGAGTACCCGGACCGCGTCGGGCACGGCCACCGCCAGCCCGCCGGCGTGTCCCCGTGTGGCCATCGACCGGATGAAGGTACTGCTGCTGACGTTGTTGTCCATGCGGATGCGGTCGCCCAAGATGGCCCCTCCGGTCAGAGGAGAGCTGGGATCTATGGCCAAGATGGCCGGCCGCTCAGCTCCAGAGACGGCGGCCAGCCGGCCGGTGATAGTGGATTTTCCGCTGCCCGGAGCCCCGGTTACACCGATCACCCGGGCTTGTCCGGCATCGCGGTGGGCCCGTTCGGACACCTTGGCGGCGTTGTCGTCTTGGCGTTCCACCATGGTGAGCAGCCTGCCCAGCGACCGCCGGTTTCCGGCCCGGGCGGATTCGAACAGCTCGTCGAGCGAGGGGGGGCTCATGGGTTGGCGCCCAAGAAGGGATCCATGGGCTGAGAGCTCACCGGGCTGGGGACGGGCGGGTGACGGCAGCGCGAACCGCGGCCACCACATCCTCGGCTGATGCCCCCGGCCCAAGCACCGCGGCCACACCGGCGTCGATCAGAACGGCGACGTCTTCGGCAGGCACAATGCCGCCGATCACCACCGGCACGCCCAGATTGGCTTCCTTGACGGCCTGCACCATGCGGGGCGCCAATGTGAGGTGGCCGGCGTTATGCATCGACAGCCCGATCACGTCGGCGTCCTCCTGCTCACAGGCGGCGACAATGCTGTCGGTGGTCTGGCGCAGGCCCAGGTAGATCACTTCCATGCCCGCATCACGCAAGGTACGGGCCACCACCTTCAGGCCGCGGTCATGGCCGTCGAAGCCCAGCTTGGCCAGCACCACCCGCAGTGGCTCTGAGTCGACTGAGGACAGCGGCGAAGTGCCGGATGTCTCGCTCATGGGGTCACACCATCGCGGTTTCGACATAGGTGCCGAACACCGACTCCAATGCCGCAACGATCTCGCCCTCGGTGGCATAGGTCTGCACCGCGTCGATGATGGACGGCATGAGGTTGACGTCGGGCTGACCAGCGGCTTCGACCAACGCGGCCAGAGAAGCTTGGACCGCATCATCGTTGCGATCGCCGCGGACCTGATCGAGGCGCTTGATCTGCATCTCCTCGGTGGCGTGTCCGATGGACAGCAGATTGGCTTCGTCGTCGTCGTTTTCGGTGAATTCGTTGACGCCGACGATGATGCGCCGACCAGCGTTCACCTCGCGTTCGAAACGGTAGGCGGCGTCGGCGATCTCCCCGACGAAGTAGCCGTCGTCGATGCCGGCGTACACCCCCTCTAACATGGAGCCTCGACCGATTTGATCGATGTGGTCGAATATCTCGTTGGCTTGGCGCTCCATCTCGTCGGTCATCCACTCCACGAAGTGGGAGCCGCCGAGAGGATCGACCACCGAAGCGGCGCCGGTCTCGTGGGCCACGATCTGCTGAGTGCGGAGGGCGATGCGGGCGGCCTTCTCGGTGGGCAGGGCCAGAGCTTCGTCATAGGAGTCGGTGTGCAAGCTCTGCGTGCCCCCGAGCACCGCCGACAGGGCCTGAACAGCCACTCGAGCGATGTTGTTCTCGGGCTGCTGGGCGGTGAGGGAGACGCCCGCGGTCTGGGTGTGGAAACGACACATTTGCGACTTGGGGTTGGTGGCGCCGTAGCGGTCCTTCATCCAGGTGGCCCAGATTCGGCGGGCTGCTCGGAATTTGCCGATCTCCTCAAAAAAGTCGCTGTGGGCGTTGAAGAAGAACGAGAGCCGGGGGGCGAAGTCGTCCACTCTGAGACCAGCGGCGACGGCGGCCTCGACGTAGGCGAAGCCGTTGGCCAGCGTGAAGGCCAGCTCTTGGGCGGCAGTCGATCCGGCCTCGCGAATGTGGTATCCGGAAATGGAGACCGGGTGCCAGCGGGGCATCTCCGCAGTGGTGAAGCGGATCAAATCGGTGACCAGGCGGACCGACGGCCGGGGCGGAAAGATGTACTCCTTCTGCGCCTGGTACTCCTTCAAGATGTCGTTCTGAATTGTCCCGCCCAGATGGACCCGGCCGACGCCGCTCTTCTCAGCCACCGCGATGTACATGGCCATACAGATGGCGGCTGGCCCGTTGATGGTCATCGAGGTGGTTACTTTGTCCAATTCGATGCCCGCGAACAGGTCCTCCATGTCGGCCAATGTGTCAACGGCTACCCCGGCCCGGCCGACTTCGCCCACCGACCACTCGTGGTCGGAGTCGCGGCCCATGAGAGTGGGCATGTCGAAGGCGGTGGAAAGCCCGGTGCCCCCGGCCCGAAGCAGAGCATGAAAGCGGGCGTTGGTATCGGTGGCAGTTCCGAATCCGGCGAACATCCGCATGGTCCACAATTTGCTGCGATAGCCGGTGGGGTACAGCCCGCGGGTGAAGGGGTAGTCCCCGGGTTGCAGCCCGTCGCCGTAGGCGGGGTCGAGGGGAATTCCCGACATTGTCTCGACCATTGGAGAATTCTATCAAGGAAGTCCGATAGTTGGAAGTGCAACTATCGCCAAATTGCCGCCACCCAGAGGTATCGGGCATACCCAGGGGTCTAGGAGCGGTTCAGCTCCTGACCAGCTTTCCGGGGCGGGCGCCGGTGAGGTCGCCGTCGGCGATCACAACCTGCCCGGCGACGAGGGTGGCGACGAAGCCATCGGCCCTTTGGATCAATCGCCGGCCGCCCGCAGGCAAGTCAAACACCATTTCGGGAGCTTGCAGGCGAAGCTTGTCGAGGTCGATGAGATTGATATCGGCCCTTTGGCCAGCCGCCAGTGTGCCCCGGTCGTTGAAGCCCACCAATGCCGCCGTATCGGCGCACTGCCACTTGACCAGTTGCTCGACCGGGATGGTTTCGCCCCGAGTCCGGTTTCGCCCCCAGTGAGAGAGGAGGAAGCTGGGCATGCTGCCGTCGCACAGGAAACCAACATGAGCGCCGGCGTCGCCTAAGCCCGGCACGCTGAGCGGGTGGGAGAGCATCTCTTTGGTGAGTTCGAAATCCCCGTCGCCGTAGTTCATCACCGGGACGTAGAGCAGCTCGGTGCCCTCGCGGGCCAGCAAAGCGTCGTACAGTGCCTCGTGGGGGTCGACGCCCCGACGGGCGGCATCGGCCGCCACGCTGGCCTCCGGCGACGGCTCGTAGTCCGGGATCTCGCCCAAAGGGAAGAGCTTGTCGAGTTGATTGAACGTGTGAAGGGGCTGGGCAGCCAGTTCAGACACCAGCAGCGCTCTCATCTCGGGTTCCCGCAGGCGGGCCACCCGTTCGCCCAGCTCGAGGGCGGCGATCTGGCTATAGCTGGGACAGGACAGCAGCGCGTGGTACGTGGACTGGAGGCCCACCAGCACCCCCACCGGTCGGCTGGCCACTTGGGCCCGCAGCGGGATGCCCGCGTCGTCGGCCTGCGTAATGCGATCCAGCAGCTGGCGTCCCAGCTCGGGCCGGGTGTCGGGGACGGCAATGGTCATGGACAGCGGTCGACCGCTGCGCCGGGCCATTTCGGCGACCAGGTCGAACTCGGCGTCCAAGTCGTTCCAATCGCCCACCATCTCGAAGACGCCTTTGCCGGTTCCACCCACCGCCTCGGCAATCGCCCACAGCTCCGGCGCGCCGGCGGTGAGGCTCGGAGTATGCTCACCGGCTTTGGTCTTGTGATTGACCGTGCGGCTGGTGGTGAAGCCCACCGCGCCGGCGGCCACGCCCTCGGCGGCCAGCCGGGCCATCTCTGCGATCTCGGCCTCGGTGGGGTGATTGCTGTGGTCGGCACCCCGTTCGCCCATCACGTAGGCGCGAAGGGCGCCGTGGGGGACTTGGGCGGCCACGTCGATGGTGCGGGGCTTGCGCTCGACGGCGTCGAGATACTCGGGGAAGCTCTCCCACTCCCATTCGATGCCCTCGGCCAGGGCCGCACCGGGAATGTCCTCTACGCCCTCCATCAGGCCGATGAGCCACTCTTCGGAGCCGGGGCGCACCGGGGCGAAGCCCACGCCGCAGTTGCCCATCACCACGGTGGTCACGCCGTGCCACACCGACGGGGTGATCTCGGAGTCCCAGGACACCTGGCCGTCGTAGTGGGTATGAATGTCGACAAAGCCGGGGGTGACCAGGAGGCCGTCGGCGTTCAGCTCCTGGCGTCCTTGGGAGATTTTGTTGCCGATCTCGGTGATTGTTTGGTTGTTGATGGCGACATCGGCGGTAAATCCTGGCCGGCCGGTGCCGTCTATGACTGTTCCGGCGCGGATGACGAGGTCGTGCATGGGTCGAAGTTAGTCTCTCGGCATGAGTGATGATGCTGCGATCAGGAATGTTGTTGCCCGGTTGGCGATTTTGGCGGATGGGGGGGATTTGGAGGAGTACGTGGACTTGTTCACGGACGACGCTCGGTGGGACATGCCGGGGGGAGAATTGCAGGGGCGGGACAATCTCTTGGCGGGGGCCATCGAGCGCCGCGCCGCGGGCACTGTTGGGCCGGGGAGCAATACGCGGCATGTGATCACTACTCAGGCGGTGGCGGTGGACGGCGATGAGGCTGTTTCTGATGCCTATTTCCAGTTTTGGGTGAACACGGCCACTGAGCCATCGGTCGCTCTGTTCGGGACATACCGGGACCGGCTGGTGCGCACTGGCGATGGCTGGAAACTGGACCACCGCACAATCTCATTCGGCTAGGGGCGCGACAGTTGCCAGTGCTTGAAGGTCGGGTGGCGGTGGTCACCGGCGGTGGTCGGGGGATCGGGCGAGCCATTGCGCTGGGAATGGCAAGGGAGGGGGCGACGGTGGTGGTGTCGTCCCGGACCCGCCAGCAGCTTGATTCGGTGGTGGCGGAGATCGAGGGAGCGGGCCAGACGGGGCTGGCGGTGGTGGCCGATGCCGCTGATGAAGAGCAGGCCCGCTCGCCGGTGCGGGCGGCCATTGCTGAGTTCGGTCGCGTCGACGTGTTGGTGAACAACGTCGGGGGTTCATCGGGGGGAAATCACGACCCCTTCTCGGGAAGTGCCGAGCCGTTCATGGCCACGCTGCGGTTGAACCTCATCTCGGCCTTCTGGACCAGCCAGGAAGCGCTGGCCTCGATGCGAGAGCAGGGCTATGGCCGTATCATCAACATCGGCTCGGGGGCGTCTAAGCGGGCCGCGGCCAGCGTGGGCTACACCGCGGCCAAGCACGGCCTCGTGGGGTTGACCAAGCAGCTGGCCACATCGGCCGCCCCCCACGGGATAACGGTGAACTGCCTGTGCCCGGGGTGGACCAACACGGCCTTGGTGGACTTTGAGCGACTGGCTGCGGCCAAGGGCATCAGCACGGCCGAGGCTGAGGCCGACGCCCATGCCGACAGCGCCCAGCGCCGAATTCTGGAACCTGAGGAACTGGCCCCGATGGCGGTGTTGTTGGCCTCGGAGGCGGGCGCCGGCATCACCGGGCAGGTGATCAGCGTAGACGGCGGCTACCGGCTCTGATTTCATAAGGCCGTGGAAATCGCCGCGTTCCAACAGCTCATGGAGGACCTGTACGGTCCCCAAGACCGGGAACGGGGCATTCCGGCCACGGTGGCCTGGCTGTGCGAGGAGCTGGGCGAGCTGGCTCAGGCCGTGCGGAAGGGCGACGACGCCGAGAGGCTGCATGAGATGGGAGATGTACTGGCCTGGCTGGCGTCGCTGGCCAACCAGCTGGATCTCAGCTTGGAGGAAGCGGCCCTTCGCTATCGCGACAACCCGCCGCGCTAAGAGGAGAGCAACGCTTCGGCGATCTGCACGGCGTTGAGGGCGGCGCCCTTCCGGAGGTTGTCGCCGGCTACGAAGAGCGACAGGCCGTGGGTGACAGTGGGGTCGACACGGATCCGGCCGACCAGGGTGGGATCGATGCCGGCGGCGGCAAGCGGGGTGGGTACCTCGCCGACCACGACGCCGGGGGCGTCGGCCAGCAGCTCAGTGGCCCGCAGGGGACTGAGCGGGCGGTCGAACTCGGCGTTGATGGCCAGGCAGTGGCCGGTGAATACCGGTACCCGCACGCAGGTGGCGCTGACCGCCAGGTCGGGGATTTCCAAGATCTTGCGGCTCTCGTCCACCAGCTTGCGCTCCTCAGAGGTCTCGCCCGAGTCGTCACCGATCCAAGATCCGCACTCGGGGACCACGTTGAAGGCGATGGGGGCGGCAAAGACCGAGGGGGTCGGGAATGAGACCGCTTGGCCGTCGTGTGTCAGCCCGATGGCGTCGTCGGCCACCTTGCGCACCTGCTCGTCCAGCTCGGCCACTCCGGCCAAGCCGCCGCCCGAAACCGCCTGATAAGACGAGATCACCAGGCGGCGCAGTCCGGCTTCTACGGCTAGCGGCTTGAGCACCGGCATGGCCACCATCGTGGTGCAGTTGGGATTGGCCACTATCCCCTTGGGGATGTCAGCCAGCGCATGGGCGTTGACCTCGGGCACCACCAAGGGCACGTCGGGGTCCATACGCCAGGCCGAAGAGTTGTCGATCACCGTGGCGCCGGCTTCGGCCACCCGGGGGGCCAGTTCTCGGGAGGTGCCGCCCCCCGCGGAGAAAAGGGCGATGTCCACTCCGCGGTAATCAGCGGCGGCGGCATCCTCGACAACGAAATCTTGATCTCGCCACGACATGGTCCGGCCGGCGGAGCGGGCCGACGCCAGCAGCCGCAGCTCGGCGACGGGGAAGTCGCGCTCTTCCAACAGGCGGCGCATCACCCCGCCCACCTGGCCGGTGGCGCCGACAACGGCAACTCTCACGGCGAAAATCCTACCGTTGGGACCGAGGAAAACCGCGGTCGTTATCGGGAGAGTTCGAAGGCCTCGTGCAGCGCCGAAACAGCCGCATCGGTCTGGTCTTGGCGTATGACGCAACTGATGCGGATGGGAGAGGTGGAGATCATCTCGATGTTGATCTTCTCCCGGGCCAGCGTCTCGAACATGGTGGCGGCCACGCCGGGGTGAGATTTCATCCCCGCTCCCACCAGGCTTACCCTGGCGATCTTGCGGTCGGCGGTAACGCCGGTCGCCCCGATGTCATCGGCCACCTTTTTCGTCAGATCGGCTGCGATGTCGGCATCCTCGTCGGGAACCGTGAACGAGATGTCGGTGACGCCGTGCTCGGAGGCGTTCTGCACGATCATGTCCACGTTCACCCCGGCGTCGGCCAGCTTGCGGAACATGGTGGCAGCCACGCCGGGCCTATCGGCCACGCCGGTGACGGTGATCTTCGCCTCCGAGGTGTCGGGGGTGACCGATCGGATGATGGGTTGCTCCATGGAGGGCTCCTCTTTGACCACCCAGGTGCCCTGCTCCCAGGTGAAGGCGGATCGAATGTGCAGCTTGACTCCGTAGTTCTGGGCGACTTCCACTGAGCGCATGGCCGGCTTGGGACAGCCCACCGCGGTCATCTCCAGAAGCTCGTCGAACGAGATGGTGCCCAATTTGCGGGCATCGGGGCACACCCGGGGATCGGTGGTGAACACCCCGGGCACGTCGGTATAGAGCTCGCAGGCATCGGCCATCAGGGTGTGGGCCAGCGCCACCGCCGTGGTGTCGGAGCCACCTCGGCCCAGAAACGTGACGTCGTTCTCGGTGCTGACCCCCTGAGAGCCCGCCACCACCGGCACCCGGTTGGCGTCGAGGGCAGCCTGAACGCGGCCGGGGGTGATCTCCAAGATCTTGGCGTTGCCGTGATTGGTGTCGGTGACGAACCCGGCCTGGCTGCCGGTGAAGGAGTCGGCCGGCACCCCGAGGTCGTGGAGGGCCATGCAGACGAGGGCGCACGCTTTGCGCTCCCCGGCGGTGATGAGCATGTCCAGCTCCCGGCCCGGCTGGGTGGTGGACACCGCCGAGGCCAGCGACAACAGCTCGTCGGTCTCCTTGCCCATGGCGCTGATCACCAATACCACCTGATCGCCGCGGTCTCGGCACCGGCGCACATGGTCGGCCACCTCGCGGATGCGATCGGCGTTGGCCACCGACGTGCCGCCGAACTTTTGAACCACCAAGGCCACACCCAAACGCTACCGGCCCCTCATGGGCACTTTTGTGGTTGTTATCCGAGATTCTTGTGCCGATAGGCACTAGGGCGATTGCCATCGTAGATTTCAGGCGATGGCCACCGACAAGAGACAGCGTCAGCGAGCCCGCCGACAGGTTGCCCAGCAAAAGGCCAAGGCGACCGAGAGCCGCGGCCGTATCCGCTCCAGGGGGGTCCGGGTCTCCCTGATTGCCGCAGTGATTGTGGTGGCGGTGGTGATTCTCTGGCTGTGGGCTCGAGGCGGCGACGACGAGAGCGCGCCGGTTTTCGACGAGAATGTGGTGTTTCCCGAGCTTCCCCTACCGCCGGACCCCCGTGGAGAGCGGACATTCGATTCGGCACCGGATCAGTTCCTTGATCCTGACGTCGGATATTCGGCGGTTTTTGATACCAGCATCGGGGTGGTCCGGGTGAAGCTCGACCAAGAGCTGTCACCGGAGGCGGTAAACGCTTTCGCGGTCTTAGCCGACGACGGCTACTACGACGGATCGGCCATCTTCTACACCGATGACGTGGGCGGCTACATCCAAGGCGGTTCGCCCCACACCAACTCCGCCGAAGATCCTGGTCCGGGATTCACTGTGACACCGGGTGAGTCGATTGACTACGAGGCTGGTCAGCTTCTGTGGTCGGCCGAGGGCAATTCAACCGGACAGTTCCTGTTCTTGGCCAGGGACGGCTTTCAGCCTTCCCAGGCGGTTTCGGGCCTTGCAGTCGTGGGCGAGACCGAGGACAACAGCCTGAGTTTGATCCGGACCATTTTGGACAGCCACGTTGACAATCCCGACACCGCCTTTGGGGGGCGGCCGTCTGAGTCGGTCATCGTCAACTCCATTGCCATACAATCCTCCGACCCAACTCCTGAAGGGAGCATTGACTTGAGCGGATGTCCTCCGGCCGACGGATCAGGACCACAGGTCCTCGATTTCGACGGCCCTCAGCCCATGTGTTTGGACGCTTCCAAGCAGTACACCGCGGTGTTCAACACCACCGCGGGCGAGATGCGGATCGACCTCGACGTGGCCAACACCCCGGTCACGGCCAACAACTTCGCAGTGCTGGCCCGGTACCACTACTACGACAACACGCTGTTGTTCCGGACTGATCCGGGCATCGGCATCATCCAGGGCGGGGCGCCCCACACCAACTCCCCGTCGGACCCTGGACCGGGCTACACCATCCCCGACGAGGGCTCGGGGTTCACCTATGAGCCGGGCCAGATCGTGATGGCCCGCACCGCGGCACCCAACAGCGCCAGCGCCCAGTTCTTCTTCGCGGTCAACGAGAACACCGCCCTGCTCAACAGCCAGGGCACCTATGTGGTGTTCGGCCAGATGGACAGCGAGAGCCTGGGAGTGGCCGAGGCCATCTTGGCCAGTCACGTCGACCAGCCTGGCAACCGGCTGGGTGGAGCGCCCGAGCCTCAGGTGATCGTCAACTCGGTGACCATCGAAGAATCCGGCTAGCCCCGCAGCCTGGCCTCGCCGGGTGGGGCAGAGTATGGGGATGAGGCCAGATGGTCCGCTCCGCCCCGAGCCCAGCCAGTGGGAGTTCCCCCCCGCGGAGACGGCCGATGAGCATGGGTTGGTGGCAGTGGGCGCCGATCTGGCCCCCGGCACGCTGCTGGCGGCCTACCGATCCGGCTTGTTTCCGATGCCGTTGGGACGAACCGACAAGCTGGGATGGTGGTCGCCCGATCCCCGCGGGGTGATCCCGCTCCACGAATTGCGGGTCACCCGATCGCTGCGCCGATCGCTGCGGCGCTATCGGATCACCGCCGACGTGGCCTTCGCTGAGGTGATCGACGCCTGTCGCTCGATCGAGCGGCCCCACGGGTGGATCTCGCCAGACATCCGAGACGCCTACGTGCGGCTGCACCGCCTGGGATGGGCGCACAGCGTGGAGGCGTGGTCGGAAGAAGGGGAATTGGTGGGCGGGCTCTACGGAGTGTCGATCGGAGGGCTGTTCGCCGGGGAGTCGATGTTCCATGTGGATCGCGATGCGTCCAAGGTGGCGCTGGTATCCCTGGTGGGGAGGTTGAACCACGGTGGTGTTGCTCGGCTGTTGGATGTGCAGTGGGCGACAGAGCACATGCAAAGCCTCGGGGCGGTGGAGATTCCGCGAAGTGAGTACCTGGAGCAGTTGAGAGCTGTGGTGAAACAGCCTGCGCCGCCGTGGGGTAGCTAGCTGAGACGGTTTACCGGTTCACCCTGGCGAATGGTGCCGGGCTGGATGACTCGGGCGTTTATGCCGCGGAGGTTGAGGGCGCGGCCGACGGGGGAGTTCACAAAGCGCAGCGCGTCGAGGCCGAACCGGGAAGAGAATTTGCCGCAGCCGGTGTGGGGCTCGGCGGTGACTTCGATAACCGCATCGCCCAGGGCGAGGCGGCTGCCGGGCGGGAGGGCCTCGGCGCTGATGTCCAGATCGATGTAGAGCTGATCGCCAGCGAGGGCCCAGCGGTCGATGGGCCCGGCCACCGCGGCGATGGTCCGGGCGTTCATGATGTTGATCTGGGCGTCGAGAAGAGGTCCGCCATCGGGCGTTTTCGAGGACCCGCGCTGAGCCCAGGTGTCGCCCACCAAGCCATCCTCCACACTGAGATGGCCGACTTCCAACACCTCGCGCTCATTCACCGCGGGACGGCGCACTATCAGCTCGAGGGTGCCGTGGTCGGCGGGGGCTTGGCGGATGTGGTCGAGGGCGGCTTCCAGCTCCTCGGTTGTGCGGTGGCGAGCTTGGTCCACGGTCATTGTTTCAGAGACTGTCGCTGGCGGCGGGTGGTGGCCGGTGCGCTCCACCAGCGGCCGCTGAATCGCCAACGAGGGGCCACGGGCGCAAATGGCTCGGCGGCCGCTGGACGGGGCCAGAGAGCCTCGTAGGCGGCCAGAATGGCAGCCATCTCGGGTTCAGTGGGCTGCGGTGTGATCTGAATGAGGCTCATGGGGCTGTTCTAGCTGGTCCTGTCTGCCCTGCCGCAGTGAATTTGCCGACACCGAGATCAGAGCGGGATGACGCCGTGCTTTCGGGGCAACAGCTCCTCGCGCTTGGAGCGGAGCATTTCGAAACCGGCGATCACCAGGCGGCGGGTGTCGGCCGGGTCGATGACATCGTCGATGTAGCCCCGCTCGGCCGCGATGTAGGGGTTGGCGTAGCGCTCGGTGTAGTCGTCCACCAGCTCGGCCCGCCGGGCCACTGGGTCGGCCGCCGACTGGAGCTCGCGGCGGTAGATGATCTCCACGGCCCCCTGCGGTCCCATGACGGCCAGCTCGGCACCGGGCCAGGCGAACGACAGGTCGGAGCCCACCGACTTGGAGTCCATCACCACATAGGCCCCGCCGTAGGCCTTGCGGGTGATGACCTGGATGCGGGGCACGGTGGCCTCGCAGTAGGCGTACAGCAGCTTGGCCCCGTGGCGGATGATGCCGCCGTGCTCCTGGTCGACGCCGGGCAGAAAGCCGGGGACGTCCACGAACGTCACAAGCGGGATGTTGAAGGCGTCGCAAGTCCGCACGAATCGGGCCGCCTTGGACGAAGACTCGATGTCCAGCACGCCGGCCAGCACCATGGGCTGGTTGCCCACCACGCCGACGGTGTAGCCGTTGAGCCGGGCGAAACCGCACACGATCGACTGGGCCCAGTGGGCGTGGTACTCCATGAACTCCCCGTCGTCCACCACCGCCTGGATCACCGTGCGCATGTCGTAGGGCAGGTTGGGGCTGTCGGGCATGATGTCGCGCAGCTCGGGGGTCAGCCGCTCGGGATCGTCGGTGGCGGCGACATGCGGAGGCTCTTCCAGGTTGTTGGCCGGCAGGTGGCCGACCAGGAACCGGACCTCGTCGAGAACCTCTTCCTCGGTCGGGCCCACAAAAGTGGCCACGCCCGACTTAGTGGAGTGGGAGCGGGCCCCGCCCAGCTCCTCCAGGGTCACCTCTTCGCCGGTCACCGTCTTCACCACGTCGGGGCCGGTGATGAACATGTGCGATTTCTCGGCCACCATGAACACGAAATCGGTCATGGCTGGGCTGTAGACCGCTCCCCCGGCGCACGGTCCGAGGATCACGCTGATCTGGGGGATGACGCCGGAAGACTTCACGTTGCGGTGGAAGATGCCGCCGTAGGAGTCGAGCGACACGACGCCTTCCTGGATGCGGGCGCCGGCGCCGTCGTTGAGGCCGATCATGGGCGCGCCCACCGACAGGGCCAGGTCCATCACCTTGTGGATCTTCTCGGCGAACACCTCGCCCAGCGCCCCGCCGAACACGGTGAAGTCTTGGGCGAACAGAAACACCTTGCGGCCGTCGATGGTGCCCCAGCCGGTGATCACCCCGTCGGTGTAGGGCCGCTCCTCGATACCGCTGTCCAGTGCCCGGTGGCGGGCCAGCATGTCGAGTTCGTGGAAGGAGCCGTCGTCGAGCAGGTACTCGATGCGCTCTCGGGCCAGCATCTTGCCCTTGTCGTGCTGGCGGTCGACCGCCCGCTGGGGTCCGGCGTGGAGGGCCTCATGCTTGCGGCGCTCCAAGTCGTTGAGGCGGTCCTTCATCGAGTGTTCAGGCATGTTCGCGACAGGCTACATGGGGTCCGGGTCGGTAGCCTCACTCATGTGACTTTGGATTCAGGGCGGCGGCGGGTTGCCGTATTTTGCAGTTCTTCTTTGGGGACTGAGGCGGGGTTTGCGGAATTGGCGGCTGATATGGGGCGGCGGCTGGCTGACGAAGGCATTGGTGTGGTGTTCGGCGGGGGGCGGGTCGGGCTCATGGGGGTGATGGCCGACGCGGCCATGGCCGCGGGCGGCGAGGTGATCGGGGTTATCCCGAACTTTCTGGACGAGATCGAAGTGGCCCATCAGGGGCTGACCGAACTGCACCTGGTGGCCGACATGCACGAGCGCAAACATCTCATGTACTCGCTGTCGGACGGGTTCTGCGCATTGCCGGGCGGGTTGGGGACCCAGGAGGAGTTGTTCGAAGCAGCCACCTGGACGCAGCTGGGGCTGCACGAAGGCGGGCGGTACAAGCCGGTGGTGCTGTTGGACCGGGACGGGTTTTGGGCGCCGTTGGCCGCGTTTCACCAACAGCTTGTCGATGTTGGATTCATCAAGCCCGAGAAGGCGGGGATCATCCAGCGAGCCGGTTCGATTGAAGAGGCGTTGACGCTCCTTTATCCGTCGTCGAGTTGAGACTTGAGGCCTTCCACGGCCTCGATGAACTCTTCGACGAGGTTGTAGACCACTTGGCGGGTGGGGAGGGATTGGTTCATGGCCCCCACGATTTGGCCGACGAAATAGTTGGTCAGCTTCTCGGCACCGCTGCCGGGGTGGTGGGCCACCCGGTCGATGCGGCGGCGGGGCTCGCCGGTCAGCATGATTTGAAGCGGCATGGGGAGAGGGTCGGGGGTATCGGTCCGGTTCCACTCCTCGGTCCAGGCTGAGCGCAGCATCCGGGCCGGCTTGCCGGTGATAGTGCGGGACCGCTCAGTGTCGGACGATCCAGCAGCCAGGAACTTCTGCTTGACCGCGGGGTGGGTTTCAGCTTCTTCGGTGGTAAGCCACACCGAGCCGCACCATGCCCCTTGGGCGCCCAGCGCCATGGCTGCGGCCATTTGGCGCCCCCGGCCGATACCCCCAGCGCCCAACACCGGCGCTGGGGCTACCGCGTCCACTACCTCGGGGATGAGAACCATAGAGCCCACCTCTCCGGTGTGGCCGCCAGCCTCGTATCCCTGAGCGACAATGATGTCGACGCCGGCGGCCACATGGCGCTCGGCGTGGGCGGCCCGGCCCGCCAGGGCGGCTACTCGGGCGCCGGCGGCGTGGCTCTGGGTGATCATCTCCGGGGGCGGCGGGCCCAGCGCGTTGGCCACTAACGCAGGCTGGTAGGCCAAGGCGATCTCGAGTTGGCGACCGGCGCGGCGGCCCGACAGCGGGGCCGCGGGACCCCAGTCTCGGGGTGAGCTGTCGTCGGGGGGCAGCGGCGGCACTTCATAGCGCTCGAGCAACTCGTCGAGAAATCGCCGGTGCTCATCAGGGATGAGTGAGTGGGCCTGCTCGATGTCCAGCCCGCCCTGCTCGACACCCTCGTATCGGGCGGGAATCACGAGATCGACGCCGAAGGGGCGGTCGCCGACCTGCTCTTGGATCCAAGCCAGATCGGTTTCCAGTTCTTCCTCGGTGTGTCCGACAACGCCCAGCACGCCCAGTCCGCCGGCCCGGCTGACCTCGGCGGCCACATCGCGGCAGTGGGTAAAGGCCAGGATCGGGAACTCGATGCCGAACATCTCGGTGATGGCAGTACGCATATCTGGTTTTCCTTTCAGGCTTTTCCCAATCGGTGCTTCAGGCTGTCGGCCCGCTCAACAAGATGGTCGCCGCCCAGTCTGCCCATCAGCTCGGGGAACTCCGGAGTGGGGCCGGCCCACTTCAATTCGTCCAGGCCATCAAACGTCGGGGCGGCATCGTCGATGGTGGCGATGCGGCGGAAGAGCATGGCCAGCTCCCGATTCTCAGCCAGGGTGGCGGCCAGCTTGGCCGAGCCGCGCACGCTCACCTCCCACTGGCCCACAGCGTCGGGGATGTTCTCCAAGTGGATGTAGTGGGACAGCACCGTCGCGGTGGAGCGGGCCCCCCAGCCGGCCAAGCCGGGGAAGCCGTCGGCGGTGTCGCCCACCAGGGCCAGGTAGTCGGGGATCGACTCGGGCACAACCCCGAACTTGGCTACCACTCCTTGGTGATCGATGAGCTTCTGCTGGCGGCGGTCGTATTGCACGATGCGCCCGTCGGCGGTGACGCATTGGGCCAGATCCTTGTCAGGGGTGCAGATCAGCACCTGCTCCACTTCAGGATCCAGAGCGGCCTTGCGGGCCGCCGCGCCCATCGCGTCGTCGGCCTCGTGCTTGACCATGGGCCAGATGCAGAAACCGGCGGCGGTCAGTGCCTCTTCGACCAAGGGGAATTGAGCCATCAGCTCGGGGGCCACGCCCTCGCCGCTCTTGTAGCCGGGCCACAGGTCATTGCGGAACGACTCGATCACCCGGTCGGTGGCTATTCCCACGTGGGTGGCGCCGTCGTCGATCAGCTGGAGCATGCTGTGGACCACGCCGCGCGCCGCACCGTGCTCGGGATCGCGGTTGCCGGGCGAGTAGTGATAGCGGAACAGCTCATATGTGCCATCGACCAGGTGGATTCGCACACTGTGACCGTATCCTGTTCGGCATCGACGGCAAATGGACAAAGGGGACGCAATGAGTGAGACAGTGATATTGGCCGGAGCCCGCACGCCCATCGGGAAGATGTCGGGTGGGCTGGCTTCGTTTCGGGGCGCCGAGCTGGGAGCGCTGGCCATCGGGGCCGCGCTGGATCGGGCCGGCGTGGCCCCCGAACAGGTGGATTACGTGTTCATGGGCCAGGTGCTTTTGGCCGGAGAGGGCCAGGCCACGGCGCGCCAGGCGGCGGTGGGGGCGGGCATCCCCATGACGGTGCCGGCCACCACGGTGAACAAGGTATGCCTGTCGGGAATCAACACCGTCTACCTGGCCCACCAGATGATCTCCGCGGGCGACGCCGAGATCGTGGTGGCTGGGGGGATGGAGTCGATGACCAAGGCACCCTATCTGCTGACCCGAGCTCGGGAGGGGTACCGCCTGGGCGACGGCGACTTGGTGGACTCCATGATGTACGACGGGCTGTTCTGCGCGTTCGACCACTGCGCCATGGGAACCGGGACCGAGAAGTACGCGGCGTCGAGCGGGCTGGACCGCGAGCCCCAGGACGCCTTCTCGGCGCAGTCGCACCATCGGGCGGCCGCCGCGGCGGCCGCGGGTTTGTTCGACGACGAGCTGGTGGCGGTGCAGGTGCCGCAGCGCCGGGGCGACCCGGTGTCGGTGTCGGCCGATGAGGGGGTGCGCCCCGAGGCGACGGCCGAGTCGCTGGGCCGGCTGCGCCCGGCGTTTGCCGAGTCGGGCAATATCACCGCAGGCAACGCCTCACAGATCTCCGATGGGGCCAGCGCGCTGGTGGTGGCCAGCCGGGAGCGGGCCGAGCAGCTGGGTGTGGAGCCGTTGGGGACCTATGCGGGCTACGGACAGGTGGCCGGGCCCGATCCCTCGCTGCTTACCCAGCCGTCGCGGGCCATCTTCCAGGCGCTCAAATCCTCCGATCTGAGCCTGGGCGACGTGGACCTGTTCGAGATCAACGAGGCGTTCGCCGCGGTGGCGGTGGCGTCGATGGCCGATCTGGGGATTTCAGACGACATTGTGAACGTGAACGGCGGCGCTATCGCCCTGGGCCATCCCATTGGGGCCAGCGGAAACCGCATCGTGCTCACCCTTTTGCATGAGCTTCGCCGCCGAGGCGGCGGTACGGGGGCCGCGGCCCTGTGCGGTGGCGGTGGCCAGGGAGACGCGCTGCTGGTTCAAGTTTGATTGTTACAGAACCGGTATGACTTGACTTTGTTTCGTCATCTTTGTAATGTAATCGCAACATACAAGCACCGCCTTATGCGTGCCGGTTCCCAATGCCCCCCGCCCGGCTCGCTAAGGCGGTGTCTTGCGTTTGACGAGCAGTCGATTCAGGCCGGTGTCTTGCGTTTGACGGGCGACTGAGTCAGCCCGCAGAGATGCGCTGGCGGCCTTCTAGAGCCCGGGTGAGGGTGAGCTCGTCGGCGTATTCCAGATCGCCGCCCACGGGTAGGCCGCTGGCAATGCGGGTGACGGCCACCCCGAGGGGCTCGATGAGCCGGGCCAAGTACATAGCGGTGGCCTCGCCCTCGATGTTGGGGTTGGTGCAGCAGATGACCTCGGTCACGTTCTCGTCGTCGATGCGGGCCAGCAACTCCTTGACTCGAAGCTGATCGGGGCCGATGCCCTCAATGGGATTGATGGCGCCGCCGAGCACGTGATAGCGGCCCCGGAATTCTCGGGTCTTCTCCAGGGCCACGATGTCGCGGGGCTCTTCCACCACGCACAAGATGGCTGGATCGCGCCGGTGGTCGGAGCACAGCTCGCACTCGGGGTGCTCGCTGATGTTGAAGCACCGCTGGCAGAACCGGACCCTCGCCTTGGCCTCCTTGATGGCCTCGGCCAGCTTGAGGGCATCATGCTCGGACGCCTTAAGCAGATGGAAGGCGATGCGCTGGGCAGACTTCGGGCCTATGCCAGGCAGGCGGCCCAACTCGTCGATCAGCACTTGTACCGGGGCGGTGTAGACGCTGCTCATGATCGCCTCGTGGATCCCATCTTCCCTGGCCTCAATCCCCTGGCCCTGCAGCCCCGGCCCTACTGCCCAGATCCCTGTTGGCCAGCAGCCGCCGGCGGTTCGATGGAAACCAGCTCGGAGTCCGGGAATGCCGCCATGAGGTTGGAGATGGCCTCTTGGGCAACGGTCTCCTCGTCCATGAGCTCGTCGGGGTCGATGGCCTCGGCCTCATCGCCGGCGGAGGGGGCCGGCCGCGGCGAGGCGGCCCTGAGATCGGGGGGAGGTGCGGTGCTGTCGTCGTCCACGACCAGGCGCATGGGCACAGCCCGTCCGAAGTGCTCGCGAAGGGCACTGTCCACCTCGTCGCGGACTTCGTCGCAGCGGTCGATTTGGATTTGGCTGGGCAAGGCGAACACGGCGCGGCCCGAGTCATGGGCCAAGAAGCGGCCGACCTGAAAGCGAATCCTGGCCTTGTTGGACAGGCTGGCCAAGATGGCGTCTCCCCAAGCCAACACGATCTCCTCGCGGGAGGGCAGCGGTTCGCCAGCCTCGGCGGTGCCCGCGCCGGCGTCGGGGGTTGCGTCGGCTTCGGAGGGCTCGGGGCCGGCCGGCTGGGTTGCGGGCGCCGTTCCCGCCCGCACGGCCCCCAGCGTGGGCCGCGGGGCTCGCTCGGGGGGCGGGGCTGCTTCGGACTCTGAACCTCCGGCATCTGAGGCGGCGGGGCGGGCCTCGGCCTCGGTTTGCTTGGCCTGAATTTGGGCGATGGCCGCCCGGGCCCGCTCGTGCCCGCTGGTAGGGCCGGCGGCCCGCCGGGCAGAAGATGAGGCTTCGGTGGCAGGGGCCGGGTTGTCGCGGCCTGAGCTTCCGGCCGACGTCGGTGGCCCTCGGCGCTCCAGGCGCTCGACGCGCTCCAACAGGGCGGCGATGTCGGTGTCGAGGTCGCGGCGGGTGAGCCGACCCAAGGCCACCTCCAGGTCCACCCGGGGATCGGGGGCCTGGCGCATGTCCACCAGAGCGGTTCCCAGCACCTCGAGGGCCCGGGTGAGCCCGGCCGGGGGTATCAGCGCCGCGGTGGCTCGGGCGCTCTCCTGCTGGGCGTCGGTTAGGTGGCTGAGATCGGCGCCCATCGCGCACAGAAAGGCGTTGCGGAGGCGGTCGAGCAGGGCCTCGCCGATTATCCGGGGCTCGCGTCCCGAACGCAGGGCATCGTGTACCGCCACGAACGCGGGGCCGTAGTCCTGGCCTCCCAGGGCGTCGATAACGGTGTCCACCGCGTCGAGCCGATCGGCCACCCCGCCGGCGGCCGCGATCTGGTCGAGGGCCGACAGGGTGTCGCGGGCCGATCCGGCCCCTCGGTGCACGGCATGGTCGATGGCCTCGTCGTCTACTTCCAGCCCGGCCTGCTCGACCACCCAGCGGGCGTGGTCGGCCAGTACGTCGCCGTCGATGAGGTTGAACTCCAGGTGCTGGGTGCGGCTGCGGATGGTGGGCACCACTTTGTGGGGCTCGGTGGTGCACAGCACGAACACCACATGGTCGGGGGGCTCCTCGAGCGTCTTCAGCAGGGCGTTCTCGGCTCCGGGGGTGAGCATGTGGACCTCGTCCAGCACATACACCTTGGCCTTGCCGGGGGAGCCCATCGCCACCCGGGAGATGAGGTCGCGGACATCGTCCACCTTGTTGTTGGAGGCGGCATCGAGCTCGATCAGGTCGTAGGAGGTGTTGTGGGCGATGTCCAGGCAAGACTGGCACTGGCCGCAGGGCTCGCCGTCGCTGCTCAGGTCGGTGCAGTTGAGGGCTTTGGCCAAGATGCGGGCCGTGCTGGTCTTGCCGGTGCCCCGAGGGCCGCTGAACAAGTAGGCGTGGCCGACCCGCCCCTGTTGGACCGCGTTCTGCAGAGCTCGGACGACAGGCTCTTGGCCCCTCAGCTCCGCGAAGGAACCCGGCCGATACCGTCGATAGAGCGCCTGATTGGCCATTGCGCCGACTTTACTCACGCTGAGTGACAGCTAGACCCCACCAGCCAGAATGTCCCGGTCTCGATAGTGACGGCAGAATCAGTCTTGCCGTTGGCCCCCGGTCTCGAAAGTGATGGCCAGGCGGTCTGCGGCACACCCCAGGATCCGCTGAGAGCTGCTGCCTCCCGGCCCTGACTCGGTTCACGGGCTGGCGTTGCACAGGACCCGACCATCACATTCCAAACCGGGCACACGGCCCAGATGGCAACAGGATAGCGGCAATCGGTTCAGGTCTGCCCGTTGGGTTGCGGTAGTTTTTTGGCTCCCGGAGGGGTGCGAGAGCGGCCGAATCGGCACGCTTGGAAAGCGTGTGTGGCGCAAGTCACCGTGGGTTCGAATCCCACCCCCTCCGCCATTTTGGCGGGTTCGCCGCGGTGGGGGTCAGGTGGCTTGGCCGGCGAATTGGGCGGCGTGGAGGTCGGCGTAGGGGCCGGCTCGGGCTAGGAGCTCCTCGTGGGAACCCTGCTCGGCGATGTGGCCGCCGTCCATCACCACGATGGTGTCAGCCCCTCTGATGGTGGACAGGCGGTGGGCGATGACGAAGCTGGTGCGGTCGGCCCGCAGGGCGTTCATGGCCTCTTGGATCAGCACCTCGGTGCGGGTGTCCACCGATGAGGTGGCCTCGTCGAGGATGAGGATCGCCGGGTCGGCCAAAAAGGCCCGGGCGATGGTGAGCAGCTGCTTCTGGCCCGCTGAGATGTTGTCGCCCTCGTCGTTGATGACGGTGTCGTAGCCCTCGGGCAGCGAGGGGACGAAGCGGTCTACATAGGTGACCCGGGCGGCCTCGAGGATTTGGGCGTCGGTGGCGTCGGGGTTGCCGTAGCGGAGGTTCTCCCAGATGGTGTCGCCAAAAAGCCAAGTGTCTTGGAGCACCATGCCGAACTTGGAGCGCAGCTCTTGGCGCGACAGCGAGGTGATGTCGGCCCCGTCGAGGGTGATGCGTCCGCCGTCGAGCTCGTAGAAGCGCAATAGCAGGTTCACCAGCGTCGTCTTGCCCCCGCCGGTCGGCCCCACGATGGCCACCGTCTGGCCCGGCTCGGCCACCAGGTCGAGCCCGGTGATCAGCGGCTTTTCGGGCTCATAGGAGAAGTGGACGCCGTCGAACACCACCCGGCCCCGGGTGGGTTCAGGATCAGCAACGGGCTCGGGATCAGCGCTGATCTCGTCCACATCGAGCAGCTCCACCACCCGCTCCAGCGAGGCGATGCCCGATTGGAAGGTGGCTGCCATGGAGGCGACCTGCTGGACGGGCATGGCGAATTGGCGGGTGTATTGGATCATGGCCTGCATGTCGCCGATGGTGATGGCCCCACTGGAAATGCGCAGCCCGCCTACCACCGCCACCGACACGAACTGGAGGTTGCCCATCAGCATCATCACCGGCTGCATGGCCGACGACAAGAACTGGGCCGAGCGGCTCGACTCATACAGCTTGGCGTTCTCCTCGGCGAACCGCTGGCGCTCCTGATGCTGGCGCCCGAAGGCGGTGACGATGGCGTGGCCGCTCACGGCATCCTCGGCTTGGGCGTTGAGCGTGCCGGTGGTGCGCCACTGCCGCAGGAACCGGGGCCGGGCCCGGGTGGCGAAGATCCGGGTGGCGACCACCGACAGCGGAACGGTCACGAAGGCCACCAGCGCCAAAAGGGGCGAAACCGTGAGCATCATCACCGTGACCCCCACCAGGGTCAGCACCGCGGTGAGCATCTGGTTGATGGTCTGCTGGAGGCTCTGGGAGAGGTTGTCGATGTCGTTGGTCACCCGGCTGAGCAGGTCGCCTCGGGCGTGCCGGTCGACGTAGGAGAGGGGGAGGCGGTGGAGTTTGGCCTCGATGGTCTCCCGCAGTCGGAACATGGATCGCTGGAGCGCCCCGCTGAGCAGGTAGTTCTGGATGTGGCCCAGCGCCCACGACAACACGAACACCCCGCCGATGACAAGGAGCCGATCCCGGAGCCGGTCGGTGTCTATGCCGCCTTGGCGCACGCCGGTCACGATGATGTCGGTGGCCCCGCCGAGGAGCCAGGGGCCGATCACCGTCAGGCTCACGCTCATCGCGGCCAGCACCATCACCAAGACCAGAACCGGGGTCTCCCGGCCGGTGATCTTGGCCAGCTGGCGAACGGTGCCCCGGAAATTGCGGCTGGTCTCCACCGGCAGCGGAGCGCTCATGCGGCCCGAGAAGCGCAACGCCTCGCGGCCGTAAGTTTGAAGAGCCTCTTGATCTTCGTCTTCTTGGCTGTCGTCGCCGGGTACGTCGTCGCTCGGCTGGGGATCCTCCGGCTGGGGGTCCTCCGGCTGGGGGTCCTCCGGCTCGCCATCGCCCGGGTTGCGCTGGTTCATTTGGTCTCACCTCCTCTCTGGGAGGAGACGATTTCGGCGTAGGTGTGGCAGGTGTCCACTAGCTCGTCGTGGCGCCCTTGGCCGACTGTGATGCCGCCTTCGAGCACAATGATCTGGTCGGCGGTCTCGATGGTGGAGATCCGCTGGGCCACCACCAACACGGCGGCGTCGCGGGTGCGGGGTTCGAGAGCCTGTCGCAGTCGGGCCTCGGTAGCCAGGTCGAGGGCGGAGAAGGAGTCGTCGAACAGGTAGACGGCCGGTTGGGCCACCAGGGCCCGGGCGATGGACAGCCGTTGGCGCTGGCCGCCCGACACGTTGGTGCCGCCCTGGGCGATGCGGTTTTGGAGCCCGTCGGGCATCGACTGAACAAAACCCGCGGCCTGGGCCACCTCCAGCGCCTCCCACAGCTCCTCGTCGGTGGCCTCGGGGCGTCCGTAGCGGAGATTGGAGGCCACCGTGCCGCTGAACAGATAGGCGCGCTGGGGCACGTAGCCGATGGCCCCCCACAGCAGGGCCGGGTCGAGCCGCCGAACATCGATGCCGCCCACTGCCACTTGCCCGGAGCTGGCATCGGCCAGGCGGGCGGCCAGCGTCAACAGCGTGGACTTGCCCGCGCCGGTCGATCCGATGATGGCGGTGGTCTCCCCGGGGACGGCCGTGAACGACACACCCTCTAACACGGGGTGCTCGGCGCCGGGATATCGGAAGCCGACCTCTTGGAACTCCACCGTTCCGGGCCGGGTGAAATCCTGGATCGGGGTGGTGGGAGGAGTCACCGACGACTCGGTGTCGAGAATCTCGACGATGCGCTCGGCGGCCACCGCCGCTCGGGGGATCATCGACACCATGAACGCGGCCATGGTCACGGCGAGGAGAATCTGGAGCAGATAGGTGAGATAGGCCACCAGCGAACCGATCTGGGTGGATCCGTCCTCGATCCGGTCGGCGCCGATCCACAACAGCGCCACGCTGGACAGGTTCACCAGCAGCGTGACCGCGGGGAACACGGCGGCCATGAGCCGCGCCGCCCGCAGTGACGATTCGGTGAGGCGGTGGTTGGCCTCGGCAAACCGGGCGCTTTCGGTTGGCTCTCGGGTGAAGGCCCGCACCACCCGGACGCCGGTGATCTGCTCGCGCAGCACGGTATTGATCCGGTCGATGCGCTCCTGCATCTGCTGGAACGCGGGGGTCATGGCGGCGATGATCGCCCCTGCCACCACGATCTCGAGGGGCACCACCACCAGCAGCAGCACCGACAAGCCGGCGTCGGTGCGGATGGCCAGCACCGTGCCGGCGATCATGGTGAGCGGGGCGGTGATCATCATGATCGTCACCAGCGCGGTCAGCGTCTGGATCTGGTGGGTGTCGTTGGTGATGCGGGTGATGAGCGAGGGGGTGCCGAATCGGCCGATCTCGCGGGTGGAGTAGCGGGTGACCCGGTCGAACACGTCTCGCCGGATGTCTCGGCCGAAGGCCATGGCCACCTCGGACCCGTACCAAACAGCCACGGTGAGCAGCACCACCTGGATGAACGAGACCAAAAGCATGAATCCGCCCATCCGCCAGATAACCGACTGGTCTCCGAGCAGAACGCCGTCGTCGATCAAGGTGGCGTTCAGCCCCGGCAGCAGCAGCCCGGTGGTGGTCTGGCCGGCCTGGAGGATGAGAACGAGCACGATGGCCCGACGGTGGGGGGCCAGATGGCTCTTGAGGAGTCGTCTAAGGCTCATGGGTGGATTTGCTGGCGGCACGCGGCCGCAAGCTTCAGGTTATTGCCCGAGGTGGTTGCGGGATCAGACGATTACCCGGTTGCGGAGGGAGGGGGATTCGAACCCCCGGGACCCCGGAAGGCCCTACGGCTTTCAAGGCCGCTGCAATCGTCCGCTCTGCCATCCCTCCGAAGGGGAGGATAGTGGTGGGCAGGCCGTGCTGAGGAGGTGGATTACGCCCAGGAGTTCCAGGCGATGATCTCGTCGGGGTCTCTACGGGCGGGGGCCTTGAGGTCGTCGCCCCGCAGGTGGGCCACCGGGATGAGGCAGGTCTGGAGATAACCGTCGGGAATGCCCAGCAGCTCGGCCACCTCACCCGCTGCCAGCAAGTGGGCGGTGGTGAAGGTGGAGGCCAGGCTCCGGCTGTGCAGGGCGAGCTGGAAGCTCCACACGGCGGGCAGGATGGAGCCGAACAAGCTGGCGGTCCAGGCGAGATCGAGGTCGGGGTCGAGCTTGCCCCGGATGCAGGGGATCACCAGGGCGGGCACTTCGTGGAAACGCTCGGCCAGATACAGCACCGCCTCGGAGTGGCGAACGCCGGCGGCGTCTCCGTCGGCCCGGCGCCGGTCGAGCAGGTCTTGCATGGGCGGGACGATGCCCGCCCGATAATGCTCGGCGATGGCCGCCCGGGGCTCGGGATCGGTCACGATCACCCAGCGCCAATCCTGTGCGTTGGAGGCGTTGGGGGCGTAGGAGGCGAGCCTCACGCAGTCCCGCAAAATGTCGGAATCCACCGGCCGATCAAAGTCCAACCGACGCCGCACCGATCGAGTGGTAGACAGCAGTCGATCCGTGATGTCAGTGTCGAACGGTGTCATCGTTCACGATCTCCCATGGTCTCGGATGGTAGGCGCGTGGCTGGGCAATCCGTGAGGCCGGGGCGGGAGCGATTCGCTAGGGTGGGAGGGCCTGGAGAGGTGGCCGAGTCCGGTTGAAGGCGCTTCCCTGCTAAGGAAGTAACTGCCGCAAGGTGGTTCGTGGGTTCGAATCCCACCCTCTCCGCTCATTGCTGGTTGCTCGTGGCTTGCCCAACTTGCCGGGATAGTGTTCGACGCCATGGGAATGCTTGACGGGAAGACGGCCATCGTTACCGGCGGGGGCCAGGGAGTGGGCCGGGGGATCGCCCTGGCGCTGGCCGCAGAGGGGGCCGGGGTCACGGTGGCCGCTCGCACCGAGTCGAAGGTGCAGGCGGTGACGGCAGAGATCGCCGAGCGGGGCGGATCGGCGCTGGCCCTGGTGTGCGACGTGAACGAGCTGGACGACATCCAGGCGTGCGTCGACCGGACGGTGGAGCACTTCGGCACCGTCGACATCCTGGTGAACAACGCCCAACAGGTGCCCCACGGGCATTTGCTGGAGGTGTCCGACGAGGCGTGCATGGCGGCGTGGACTTCGGGGGCGCTGGCCTCGATCCGCTTCATGCGGCTGTGCCATCCCTATTTGAAGGACGGCGGGGTGATTATCAACCAGGGCTCGGGATCGAGCCTCAAGACCGACCCCAGCGGCATGGGGGTGTACGCAGGTGTTAAGTCGGCCATCCAGTCAATCACCCGGGCCGCGGCCATGGAGTGGGGCGCCGACGGAATCCGGGCCATCACCCTCATGCCGGTGGCTATGTCGCCGGCCATGGAGGACTGGAAGGGATTCAATCCCGATGGCTTCGCCGCCCTCCAAGAGCGCTTCGCCCTCAAGCGAGTGGGCGATGCCGAAATCGACATCGGCCGAGTAGTCGCCTTCCTGTGCAGCGACACCGCCAGCTACATCACCGGCACCACCATCAACATCGACGGCGGAGACGCCTACCTGCGCTAGCCAGGGGAGGGGCATGCCCCGGTGCCGACAACCGATAGCTAATTCAGATCCGGTGGACGGCGGTGTCGCGCATTTCTGAGAGGCGGGTCCACAGGGCGGGCACCCGGCCTCTCAGGTAGTCCAGCGATTCGTCGCCGGTCTCGTCGAAGGCGGGGTCGGGCGGCAGAGTGCCGGGGGAGTCGAGCAATCCGATTATCTGCTCGAGCGCGCGCGGCGGATGGCTGTAGCCATACCTCTGGCAGTAGTAGCCGAGGCCCGATTCGAGACTGCACGCTCCTGATCGGTCGAGGGCGGCCAGATCGATGTAGTCCCTCAACTTCGCCCGAAAGCAGATGACGTCGAGCTTGGCCGCCATCAGGTCGGGCAGCGATCCGACCTCCATGCCGCTGACAGTGGCACTGGGAGCGATCCAGCGCATCGACGACGGCTCCACGCCGTTTGACTCCAGGGCCCGGAACACATCCACCTTTACGGTGTCTACAAATCCGTGGAACATATTCTCGGCCACCTCGATCACCTCGACCGCTGCCCCGGACTTCGCAAGCCGGTTCTTGATTGCGTTGCCCGAGAACCCTTTGAGGGTCATAACGTCGAGGTCTTCGGATTCACGGTGTCTCAAGTGGATCGCCACCGCCGTGCCGCCCACCAGCACCCCGCCAACTTTCTGGGCGCACTCAGCAACATGCGGCCACACCCCCCGCAGTCTGTCGGGGAGGAAATCCGCATACTCCTCGATGTCGGTCATGAGTTGGCCTCGCGCCGAGAGACCTCGGCGTCGAGCAGGGCGGCGGCCATTCCCATGTCGCAGCCGCGCAGCGTGCGGCACTCCCGCAAAACTCGGGTGGGTAGAGCGCCGAGCGCCCACGCCTTGGCACTCGGATCCCTGCCTCCGATGAGGGTTTCAGCAATGTGCAATCCGTGGAGGGAGATCCTCAGTTCGTCGCCCGGTGCTCCAGACCAAAAGTTCCTCCAGAATCTAGACGGCACACGATCGCTGGCTTCGACCACCGGCACGGTCGGGCGATCGCGCAAGAAGGCAAGCGCCCGCATGCAGGAATCGGACCATGTCAGAGTCCACAGGCCCACAAGCTTGAGCTCGTAGCCGTGCTGGACGGTCTTCGGAGTCCGCTCGGCCCAGCCGCGGCGCTCGAGATCGGCGAGAACCCGCGAGGTCTGCGAATACGACAGGCCGGACAGGGCAGCCAGCTTTGCCGCGGTGGCGCCGAACGGGCGGGCCCGCAGAGAGTTGAGGGTGGCTTTGGCGCCGTCGCTCAGCTTGGCCAGCGGGTTGTCACATGAGCGCAGAGGTGCGGGGAGGGGATTGACCAGCCACGGGTCTGGGCGGGGCGCAGCATCTCGTCGGTCGGCCAGCAGGCGTTGGAGCCTCGCTTCTGATGGGAGGTTGACCACGGGTTGGATCAAGGCGGCGATTCTGCGGGCTGTTACCCGCGAGACGGCGATCTCCCCGACAATCGCAGCCGGATTGGGCCGGTTGAGGTCGACGACCGCAAGCCAATCGCCCGGAGCAAGTTTTGTCGCGTGGATTGCGGTGCCAGTGGTGACTGTGTACCGCTTGCGGCAGCTTCCGCAGCGCCACCTGCGCCAGTTGCAGCCAGTGGCCCCAACCTGGGTGGCCGACTCGCTCCCACAAGACGGGCACGTCGGCACCCCGCGCCACCTGGCTTCAACCAGACGGTCGTCCAGTGCTTCGGACCGCGGCAGTGCCATGCCCAGAGTATAGCTCCTTTGTGGGCCATTTCCTTTCTCATGCGAACAAGATCGGCACCTTGGATTGCCCGCCTGGTAGCAGAATTCACCACTTGTCGGGGGGGGGTTCAGTCGAGGATGGTGGCGAGCCAGGCTGCTATTTCGGGTTGGCGTTGTTGCCAGTACGTGATGACGGTGGCGCTGGCGTCGGCTTCGGCGGCTTCTGCGAGCCACGGGTCGTCGGCTACATCGGCAAAGGAGCCGAGCGCCGTCACGATGTGGGCGACGCTGGGGTGCTCGAGTGTCACTCCGTAGCGCTCTGAGTAGAGGCGCAGCCCTATGTGCGGGCTGATGCCTGCGTCGGTGGTGATGCGCATGAGGTCGTAGTAGTCGCGCATCTCGCCTCGGTCGCCGATCACCTTGTATTTCGTCGCGGCGATGTCTCGAATTGACCCGATCGCCAGTCCATCGACGGTGATCGGGTCGTCGAGCGGGCGCCGATCGCTGGCATTCAGGTACTGAACCTTGACCCCGTTGACGCTGGCGTTGAGTGTTCCATCGGCGATGTCATCGACGGCGACCGCCGCTTCAGTTTCCAAGCGCTCCAAGACCGTCTCGGGGTTGAACGGCTCATGCACGAACACGTCGAGGTCTCGGCTGCGGCGATGCCTGAGATACATGGCCAAAGCAGTGCCTCCCATGAGCACCCCCGAATCGGGCGTCGCCGCTGCGACTATGGGCCAGCATGCTCGTGTTATCGCGAAATATGTTTCTCGGGTGCTTCGTCGTCGGCGCCTGTTTGCGCTAGCTGGCGGGGGCTATGTGGCCTTCTAGGTTGTAGGGGCGGTAGGGGCCGAAGATGGACTGCTCTAGGACGCCGATGCCTTGGCGGTCGCCCATGCGGACCTTCATGAGGTGCTGGACGTGCTGGTTTTCGAAGGCGTTGTCGTCGACGTCGGCCAGCTTCCAGCGCTCCGACTCCATGGCCATTTCGCCCTTCCAGTCGCCGTGGGCCCACGTGGGGTGGCTGTAGCCGATGCCCTTCATGCGGTAGGTGAACTGCTTCTCGAAGGTGATCTCGTGGCGGGTGTCGTCCTCCAGCGAGGTCATGGCCAGGGTGGCACTCTTGATCATGCGACTGCCGGACTCGAACTCGAGTTGGTGTTCGAGACGGTGCATGGGCTCCACGCCGGGATCCTCCACGCCGGGGTTGTCGTCTAAGGAGTCATAGGCGGGAAGAAAAGCGCCCACGTGGAATCGGGGCCGGCCCAGGGTGTCTTCGAACAGCTGGTAGTGGCTGCACATGTCGTCCCAGTGAAGCGGCGCCCACAAGAAGAACAGGCCCATGGCCCGCGGCGCTTGGGGAGCGCCCCGGTTGTCGCCGCCGGCCACTGGGCGGACGCCCCAGGAGCGGTCTTTGGTGCCGTAGGTCTCCGTTCGGTCGATCTCCATGCGCTGGCCGTCGTATTCGATCCAGCCGTGCCAGCGGCCGAACTGGGTGAACCGGGTGGTGTCCATGATGCGGCGGCTGCCTTCGGACCAGTGATGGCGGGGCTCCTCAATGGCCGCGGTGCGGGCCTCGAAGGTGAGATCGGCGGCGAAGTCGGTCTCGTTGGGCTCCAGCACTACCCGGCAGGCCTTCATGGGCTCGGTTATCTCCAGGCGGAACGGTCCGACGGTGACGTCGGACGGCTCGGGGTTGGCCCGGGCCGAGGCGTGGAAGGCGTGCTGCACGCCGTTGTGGACGATGCTGATGCCGCAGTCTTGGATGTCGAGGTGGGGATAGCGGGCGGTACCCACGCCGAGGTACATATCGCCGATCTTGGAGTAGCCGTTGAACCAGTACCGCTCGTAGAAGTCCTTCTCCCCGGTGGCCGGAGTGGAGATGGGGTCGGGCGTTTGGTGGATGGGGAAGTCGTCGAATTTGGTCAGCACCCGACAATCGTGGCAGACCGCGTCTTCCCGATGATTGTCGAAGGGACTGGTATCATCGGCTGCATCAGTTGAGTTTGGCTAGAAAACGACTGCGAGGACCCCACTATGAGCACCGGCAACGGCGAACAGCACACCTTCCGCACCTTCCAGCTTCGCAACCTGGAAGACACCCCCGGCTTCGACCGGCTGAGCGATCACCAGAAGATGGTGACCCGCGTAGTGGGCTCGGTGTTGCCGTTCAAGACCAACAACTACGTGTGCGAGGAGCTCATCAACTGGGACAACGTGCCCGACGATCCCATGTTCCAGCTCACATTCCCCCAGGAGGGGATGCTCGATCCCGAGCACTTCAACCGCATTGCCGATCTGATCAAGGCCGAGGTGCCGGCCGCTGAGCTCAAGGCCGCGGCCCGGGAGATCCAGCTCAGCCTCAATCCGCATCCCGCCGGACAGGTGGAGATGAACGCCGGGTACCTGGAGGAAGAGGTGGTGCAGGGCGTTCAGCACAAGTACCGGGAGACGGTGCTGTTCTTCCCCACCCAGGGCCAGACCTGCCACGCCTACTGCACCTATTGCTTTCGGTGGCCGCAGTTCGTGCAACTCGACGATCTCAAGTTCGCCAGCAAGGAGATCGACCGGCTGGTGTCCTACCTCAAGCTGAACCCCACTGTGTCGGATGTGCTGTTCACCGGGGGAGACCCGATGATCATGCGCACCGAGCTGATCCGCCGCTACGCCGAGCCGCTGCTGGACGACGACCTGGAGATCAACACCATCCGATTCGGCACCAAGGCCCCGGCCTACTGGCCCTATAAGTTCACCGAGGGCGAGGAGGCCGACGATCTGCTGCGGCTGTTCGAGGAGATAGTGGCCTCAGGGCGCCACCTGGCCATAATGGCCCACTACTCGCATCCGGTGGAGCTGGCTACCGACGCCTCCCGCGAGGCGCTGCGGCGCATTATCGAGACTGGCGCGGTAGTGCGCTGCCAGGCCCCGCTGATCCGCCACGTGAATGACAGCGCCCGGGCCTGGGCCGACATGATCACCACCGAGGTGTCCCTGGGGGCGGTGCCCTACTACATGTTCGTGGAACGCGACACCGGGGCCAAGCGGTACTTCGAGGTGCCGCTGGTGGAGGCGTACCAGATCTACACCGACGCCTATAAGCAGGTGTCGGGTCTGGCCCGCACCTGGCGGGGGCCGTCGATGTCGGCCACCCCGGGCAAGGTGCTGGTGGACGGCATCGTCGAGGTCGGCGGCGAGAAGGCGATCGCCCTCAAGTTCGTGCAGGCCCGCGATCCCGACTGGGTGAACCGGATCTTCTTCGCCGCCTATGACGAAGAGGCCTCATGGCTGGATGAGCTGCGCCCGGCATTCGGCGAGGAGAAGTTCTTCTACACCGATGAACTGAACGCCATGAAGACCGACACCCCCCAGCGGGTGCAGCTCATAACCACCCGCGCGGCCTAGCCCGTTCGCCAGTCGTCTCGTTCGAACAGGGGGCTATACCAATCTGCATTGCGGCTTGGTATGCTCATTGTATGGCGCAATTGGTGACGAGGGTGGATGACGGGCTGGTGGCTCGTTTGGACGAAATGGTGGACAGCGGCGAGGTGGAGTCGCGCTCTGATGCTGTGAGGCGGGCGTTGGTACAGATGCTCGATGAGCGCCGGCGCCGCCTGACGGGGGAGGCCATGGCAGAGGCGTATAGGCGCGTTCCCGAAACCGAGGAAGAGTTGCGCTGGGCTGAGGCCAATGGAAGGGCCATGGTGGCTGAAGAACCCTGGGAGCGTTGGTGACACCGGCACAATGCGACATTTGGTGGGCCGAGAGCGAGGGGGAGAGCCGGCCGGTTCTGGTGGTCACCCGCAATGAGGTGATCCCAAACCTACAGAGGATCATGGTTGCCCCCATCACCCGCACGATTCGAGGGCTGGCCACCGAGGTGCCCCTTGACGTGGAAGACGGTATGGCCCAGCCCTGTGCGGCGTCGTTCGACAACCTGAGAGTTGTCCTTCGTTCGCAACTCACCACCCGGGTGGGTTCGATAGCCCACCGCCGCTACGAAGTCTGCGCCGCCCTAGCCGCCATCGCCGACTGTTGAGGGACTGCCAGCTCCGGCACGGGCGTGGGGCTAGTTCGACCAGGTGCTGATGAGGTCGGCGGCGGCGTACCATTTTCGGCTGCGTCCGGTGCCGGGAAGGCGAACTTCGACCGGTTCGACGATGCCGCGCTGGGCCAGGGTGAGCAGGGCTGATCGGGCGGCGGGCTGGCTGATGTCAAGCAGTGACATCACCTCGTGGGCGCTCACCACGGGATTGCCAACAAGCAACGGGGCGAGGGCTCGGGCTGCGCTGTGAGACCGCACTCCCTCCAACTCGTCGAGCCAGATGTCGGTGATCTCCCTTGTCTGGTCGGCGAGGTGCTTGGTGGTGTCGGCGGCTTGGCAGGCGATGTCGGAGAACCACAGCACCCAGGGTCCGATGTTGCCCATCTCGTACAGCCTCAGGCCCGACAGGTAGCCGCCAGGGTCTCGGGCAATGGCCACACTTATCGGCATCGTTGAGCGGGTTGTCAGGTTCGCAGATCTGAGCGTCCTGCTGATCAGGATGCGTCCGAGGCGCCCGTTGCCGTCTCCGTAGGGGTGAATGGCCTCGAATTGGGCGTGCATGGCCGCAGCCCGGGTTATCGGGTCGGGAGCGCCCTCGCCAAGGTTTGCGAATCCGACGAGATCGTCCATCAGTTCGGATATCCGGTCGGGTGGGGGCGGCACGTATGCGGCATCGAGCGGGGAGTTTCCGCCGACCCAGCCGATGCTATTGCGGAACGCTCCTATGAGATTTGGTGCGAGGTCGCTGTTGCGCATGAGCCGAATGTGCCACTCGTGCAGCATTTGCACGCTGAGCTGCTCGTGGGCGGTCTCGTGCGCCATCTGGATCACGGCGAGGTTGTCGGCAACCCACCCGGCGACGCCGCCGGCCCCGGTGCGCTCGGCCACCAGCACGGAGACCAATGGCTCTCGCAGCCCCTCGATTCCCGACGAGGCAACGCCCTCGTGGCGCAGTAGCAGACGGGCCAGCGTTTCCCAAGTTTCGGGGACTTGCGCATCGGACTCCCTGAGGGCGGCCGCGGCCCGCTCGGTGGCCCGAATTTCTGATTCGGTGAGCGACAGGTCGCGCTCATTGAGCCACGCCGGAACCCAAGATTCTACCGGTCGGCCATTCCATTCGGCCGATACGCTGACTCCGCCCTCTCCCGAACTCATTTTATAACGATATCAACGAAACCTTATCAAAAATCCCCATTTGATAATCTTCTGCCTAGGGATGCGCTGGTGGCTCTTATCGGGCTTGGCGGTGCTAGCTGTCTGCGTGGTTGTACCAGCCGGCGCCGATGAGGGTGCCGTCTACATCGACAATCCACATGCGCAATGTCTGGGGAACGTCGGCTCCGGCCGGATTGTCGTCAGCGGTGATCCACCTGCCCTCGGTGGTGGCGTTGCGCACGGCCGGTCCTAGCAGGTCCTCGATATCGGTTCCGATAAGCCCCGGATCTATGTGGGCCAGGATCTCGCCGTCGGGGGCGGCGATGATCCCGGTGAAGTACCCGTCGAGCGTGTCGGTGCTGTTGTAATACTGCGCGGTTGGTATGAGGCCCGCAGAGATGCCCTGGGGGTCGTTGTAGAAGGCCAAGATGGCTTCGAGGCCGCCGCGGCGGAAGTGCTCGGCCGACTCGGCGATGAGCTGGGGCGCGAACTCGTCGGTGTTGATGTACCAGCCCGAGCCGAACAGCAGTCCGTCGTGGCGAACGACCCAGGCGTTCTTGAACTCGAATCCGCCCTCGTCGCCGAGGGTGTCTGCAACGGGGTTGACGTACACATATGGCACCCAGCGGCCTGCCTCGGTGGCTGCGAGCATCTCGGGGCCGAAGTTGTAGCCGTTGATGTCGGTGCCCACCCAGCCCTTGACATCCAGCCCCCTCCGATCGGGCACGTAATGGCCGACCACGATGTCGTTCTCGTCGATGACGAACACATACCACTGGCCATCGACGCTGTCGGGGCTGTTGTAGTGGGCCAGCGCGGCATCCAGCCCCTCGTTCTCATAAAGGGCAATGGCCTGATCCACGACGAACTGTGTGTAAGCGACCGGATCGGACTTCGACGGCGCCGACACCTCATGCCCGGCATCGGTTTCGATGCCGTCGCTGCAGGCGCCAAGTAGCAAACCAGCAGCCAAGACCAAGGCCAACGCGAGCTTGCGCATCTTCAGACCAGCACGTGTCAACAGGACGGCTCAGCGGGTTCTGTCTACAAGCCGCCGGCCACGGTGCAGGTGATGCCCGGGAAGTTTGACTGCTCCGCTTGGTCAGAGATGTTCGCGTGGCCGGTCACGTTCCATGTGCCCTGTGAAGCGGTGGTAAACGTGTGTGTGAGCGGCAAGTCGCCAGCAGGCCCCTCTCTGAACACCTCTAAATCGTCTTCGGGATCGTCGTTGTTGAGTATGTCCAGTTGTTCCTGAGACCATGAGGCGGAGAGACTTTGCCCCAATCGCGGATACCCCGTGGAATGCGTGGCAGTCACTTCCCAGGAGGTGGTTCCTTCTTCAGGATCCAAAGTCACCGTGATTGAGGAGGTGCCCGTTGAACAGCCAATGGTGCCGTCCCCGCTTGTCGGCACCGATGTGGGCGTGGCCGAAGGGGTGGGCGTGGCCGACGAGGAGGTGACGCTACAGGTGGTCTCCCCGAACTTGATCCACGTGCCGTCGTTGGTCTGTTTGACCACCCACACGGTGTAGGTGCCCGCCGACAATGAGGAGAACGTCACCGAGGCCGTCGAAGCAGTACTGCTCCTCCAAGGCAAGATCTGCGATGTCTCTTGGCCCGCGGAATTCTCCACATACGCCGTGTACTGAAATATGTGCGTTTCGCCGCTCCACGACATGGTGAGGGAGCCCTCACCACCAGTACATGTAATGCTGCCCGACGCCTGCGCACCAGATGACAGAACCAGGCCAGACACGAGTGCCAAGACAGCCGCGAGGACTGCGGCAACGCGAGGGGCCGACCGGGCCAGCCTTTTGTTGTGCAGCTCCACTTTTCCAGCGTATCACGGAGGATACGCAGGATAAATGTAAGTCAAATATGTGGAGAGGAGATCGTTTCGCCTATTCCCACTCGATGGTGCCGGGGGGTTTGGAGGTGATGTCGTAGGCCACCCGGTTGATGCCGTCCACCTCGTTGATGATGCGGCTCGACATCTTTTCCAATAGCTCGTAGGGCAGGCGGGCCCAGTCTGCGGTCATGGCGTCTTCGCTGGTCACCGCCCGAATGACCACCACTTGGCCGTAGGTGCGCTCGTCGCCCATAACGCCTACCGTGCGAATGTCGGGCAGCACGGCGAACGCCTGCCACACCTCCCGATCCAGCCCCGCGGCGTGGATCTCGGCCCTCACGATGGCGTCGGCCTTGGCCAACAGGTCCACCTTGTCGGGAGTGACCTCGCCGATCACCCGTACGCCGAGGCCGGGGCCGGGGAAGGGCTGGCGCCACACGATCTCATCGGGCAGCCCCAGCTCGTGGCCCACGGCCCGCACCTCGTCTTTGAACAGATCGCGCAGCGGCTCCACCAGTTCGAATTCCATCTCCTCCGGTATGCCGCCCACGTTGTGGTGGCTCTTGATCTTGGCGGCGGAGTCAGAGCCCGACTCGATCACGTCGGGGTACAGAGTGCCCTGCACCAAGAATGCGGCCCCATCCACCTGATTGGCAGCTTCCTCGAAGATGCGGATGAACAGCTCGCCGATGATCTTGCGCTTCTCCTCGGGGTCGATCACCCCTACCAGGGCTTCGAAGAACCGGTCGGCGGCATCCACTGCGATCAACTCGATGCCCTGAGAGCGGCGGAAGGCGTCGATCACCTGCTGGCCCTCGTCTTGGCGCATCAACCCGGTGTCGACGAACACGCAGGTGAGCTGATGGCCCACCGCCCGGTGCACCAAGGCCGCGGCCACCGCGGAGTCCACACCCCCAGACAGACCGCACACCGCCCGGCCGTCGCCAATCTGGGCCCGAATGGCGGCTACGGCCTCGTCGATGAACGACTCGGTGGTCCACGACGGGGCTAGTCCGGCACCCCGGTACAAGAACCGTTCCAGCACCGCCTGCCCTCCTGGAGTGTGGGCCACCTCGGGGTGGAACTGCACCCCGAAGATGCGCTGCGCAGGATCCTCCAGGGCGGCCACCGGGGCTTGGGGGGTGGAGGCGGTAACCACAAAGCCAACGGGCGGAGTGGCGATGGAGTCGAAGTGGCTCATCCACACCGGGCGCTCGGTGTCTTCATCGGCGCCGAACAGAGTGCCCGGATCGCTCACGCTCATTGCTGTGCGGCCATACTCTCCGATGCCGGTTCGGGAAACCTCCCCGCCGAGCTGGGCGGCGATGAGCTGGGCGCCGTAGCAGATGCCCAAAATGGGAATGCCCAGCTCATAGATGGCGGGATCGATGCGGGGCGAGCCCTCTACGTGAACCGACTTGGGCCCGCCGGAGAAGATCACCGCTCCGGGGCGGCGGGCCTCAATCTCTTTGGCGCTGATGGAGTGGGGGACGATCTCGCTGTAGATGTGGGCTTCTCGCACTCGACGGGCGATGAGCTGGGCGTACTGGGCGCCGAAATCCACCACCAAGACCGGGTGGTCTCGGCTGGCGGTGTCACGGGAGGAAATCCCGGTGGTGCTCAATGGCCCATTCCGATGCCCTGGGCCCGCTGGAGGGATTTGCCCTCGGTTTGCAGGGAGGGGGCAATCATGATGTCGGCTTTTTGGAATTCCTTGAGTGACTCGTAGCCGCAGGTGGCCATGGATGTGCGCAGCCCGCCGAACAGATTGAGGCGTCCGTCGTTCTCTTTGGCCGGGCCGACCAAGATCTCCTCAAGGGTGCCCCGGGGGGTGGTCTGCACCCGGGCGCCCCGGGGCAGAGTGGGGTGAAAGGTGGCCATGCCCCAGTGATGGCCCCGGCCGGGGGCCTCGTGGGCCGCGGCCAGCGGAGAGCCGATCATCACTGCGTCGGCTCCGCACACGACGGCTTTGGCGATGTCGCCGCCGGTGGACATGCCGCCGTCGGCGATGATGTGGACATACACCCCGGTCTCGTCTAAGTGGCGCATGCGGGCGGCCCGGGCGTCGGCGATGGCGGTGGCCTGGGGCACGCCGAGGCCCAGCACTCCCCGGGTGGTGCAAGCCTGGCCCGGTCCGACTCCCACCAGGATGCCGGCGGCACCGGTGCGCATGAGGTGCAGAGCGGCGTCGTAGCTGGCGCAGCCGCCTACGATCACCGGGATCTCCAAACGGCGCACAAATTGCTTCAGGTTCAGCGGCTCATGGTTCTTGGACTTGTGCTCGGCGGTGACCACCGTGCCCTGGATGACCATGAGATCGAGTTCGGCGGCCAGTATGTGGGGAGCGAGCTGCTCGGTGCGCTGAGGGGTGACCGACGCGCAGGAGACCACCCCGGCGTCTTTGATCTGGCGGATGCGCTCGCCGATCAGCTCGGGCTTGATGGGCTCGGCATAGAGCTCCTGCATACGCAGGGTGGCCTTCTCGGGGGGCTGGGCGGCGATTTCGTCCAGAATCGGATCGGGTTCCTCATAGCGAGTCCACAGCCCCTCCAGGTTCAGCACCCCCACCCCGCCGAGCTGGCCGATGGCGATGGCGGTTTCGGGGCTGACCACTCCGTCCATGGCCGAGGCCATGAGGGGCAGGTCGAAGCGGTAGGCGTCGATCTCCCAGGCGATGCTCACATCCTCGGGATCGCGGGTCCGGCGGGTGGGGACGATGGCGATGTCGTCAAACCCGTACGCCCGCCGTCCGGTCTTGCCCAGCCCGATCTCCACCTCGGCCATCGCGACGCCCCCTTTGGGTTGGAAACTACGGATTCTAAAGGTTTGAAGCCCGCTGTAGGGGGATTTACACCCCCTTCAACAGAGGGGAGAAATCAAGCGGCCGATTGGATGAGATTCCAGAGATCTTCGATGTGGTGGCGCTCGGTTTGGGGGCTGCCGATGGCTACTCGCAAGATGAGCTGGCCGTCGATGGTGGTGGGGGTGAGATAGGCCCGGCCGGACTGGTTGACCGCCTCCAATACCCGCCGGGAGGCCTCGTTGCCGTCGGTGTGGCGGAAGCACACCAGGCTGACCACGGTGGGAGCGACGAGCTCGAATCGGGCATCGGCCTCCACCCACTCGGTGAACTCGGCGGCCCAGGCAATGTGGTGTCGGATGTGGGCCCGCAGGCCTTCCAACCCGTAGTGGCGGAGCACAAACCACAGTTTGAGGGCCCGGAACCTGCGACCCAGGGGCACCTGCCAGTCGCGGTAGTCCACCACCGCTCCCGACTCGCTGGCGGAGTTGCGCAGGTACTCGGGGGTGATGGACAGGGCGTCGTTGAGGCTGGCCCGGTCGGCCACATAGAACGCCGAGCAGTCGAAGTTGGTGAGCAGCCACTTGTGGGGGTTGAACACGTAGCTGTCGGCGGTTTCCAAGCCGGCGTTGAGGAACCGCATCTCTGGGCACAGGGCGGCGGAGCCGGCAAAGGCGGCGTCAACGTGCAGCCAGGCCTCGAAGTTGTTGGCCACCCAGCCCACCTCGGTCACCGGGTCGATGGCCGTGGTGGAGGTGGTGCCCACGGTGGCGGCCACAAAGAACGGAATCAGATCGTCGTTCTTGTCCTTGACGATTTCAAAGGCCAGGTGGTCGGCTCGCATGGCGAAGTCTGGGGTGGTGGCGATGGAGCGCACCCGCTCGTCGGGGATTCCGGCCACTCGCAGCCCCTTGGCGATGGAGGAGTGGGCCTGCTCGGAGGTGTAGGCCACCAGGTTGGGGAGGGCGTCGATACCGCCGGCCCGGTGTCGGGCGGCAAGGATGGCGCACAGCGTGCTGCTGGACGCGCTGTCCTGGATGACGCCATTGCCCCGGAATTTTTCGGGCAAGCCCATCTCGTCGGCCAGCCACTCGAGCACGTGCTGCTCCAGTTCGGTCACCGCGGGGCCGGTGTCCCACAACATGCCCTGGGCGCCTAGGCCCGACGACACCAAGTCGGCCAGCGCAGACGGGCCGCTGGCGTTGGCCGGAAAGTAGGCGAGGAATCCCGGTGCCTGCCAGTGGGTGATGCCCGGCAGGATCACCCGATCCAGGTCGTCCAGCACATCGGCGAAGTCCTCGCCGTGCTCAGGAGCCTCGGCGGGCAGCATGGCCCGAATCTCGCCCGGCGACACGGAAGACCTGACCGGGAGATCGCCCAAGCGGGCCATGTAGTCGGCCACCCAGTCCACTGCCTGGTAGCCGGCCTGCCGGAACTGCTCCGGGCTCATGTGATTCGGTCGCTCAGCCATCGATGGCCTATGGAGCAACTGATGTTTGCCTCTCGGCTACATCATGCCGCCCATGCCTCCCATTCCTCCCATGCCGCCCATGGGGTCGCCACCGGGGGGCATCGGGGGTCCGGGGGGCTCGGGCTTGTCAGCCACCAGGGCCTCGGTGGTGAGCAGCATGGCGGCGATGGAGGCCGCGTTCTGCAAGCCGGCCCGGGTCACCTTGGCCGGGTCGATAACGCCCGCGGTCACCAAGTCTTCGGTGGTGCCGGTGGCGGCGTTGAACCCGACGGTGCCGTCGGTGGCTTCAATGTCGCGCACCACGATGGAGCCCTCGAAGCCGGCGTTGGAGGCGATGAGGGAGCACGGCACGCTCAGCGCGTCGAGCACGATCTTGGCCCCGGTGGCCTCGTCGCCGCTCAGGTTCTCGACCACCTTGGCCACCGAAGGCCGGGCCCGCAGCAGGGCGGTGCCGCCCCCGGCGACCACGCCCTCCTCGATGGCGGCCCGAGTGGCCGACAGCGCATCCTCGATCCGGTGCTTCTTCTCCTTGAGCTCCACCTCGGTGGCGGCGCCCACCTGCACGACGGCCACGCCGCCGGCCAGCTTGGCCAAGCGCTCCTGGAGCTTCTCCCGGTCCCAGTCGGAGTCGGTGTTGTCGATCTCCTGGCGGATCTGGGCCACCCGGCCGTCAACGTCGGCTTTGGATCCGGCACCTTCCACGATGGTGGTGTCGTCTTTGGTGACGATCACCTTGCGGGCGGTACCCAGCAAGTCGAGGGTGACGCCCTCCAGGTTGAGCCCGACCTCTTCGGCCACCACTTGGCCGCCGGTGAGGATGGCCATGTCTTGGAGCATGGCCTTGCGGCGCTCACCGAACCCGGGGGCCTTGACGGCCGTGGAGTTGAATGTTCCGCGGATCTTGTTCACCACCAGGGTGGCCAAAGCCTCACCCTCGATGTCCTCGGCGATGATCAGCAGCGGCTTGCCCGTCTGCATGACCTTCTCCAGCACGGGCAGCAGATCCTGCACCGAGCTGATCTTGCCCTGGTTGAACAGGATGTAGGGCTCGTCGAGCACAGCTTCTTGGCGCTCGGCGTCGGTCACGAAGTAGGGGGACAGAAAGCCCTTGTCGAACTGCATGCCCTCCACAAAGTCGAGTTCCATGCCGAAGGTGTTCGACTCCTCCACGGTGACCACGCCGTCTTTGCCCACCTTGTCGATGGCGTCGGCGATGACGTCGCCGATGGCGGTGTCGGCGGCCGAGATGGAGGCCACCTGGGAGATCTCCTCTTTCTGGGAGATGTCCTGGGCCTGGTCGGCCAGCGACTCCACCGCGGCGGCCACCGCCTGCTCGATGCCCCGCTTGAGGCTCATCGGATTGGCTCCGGCGGCCACGTTGCGCAGACCGTTGTGGACCATGGCCTGGGCCAGCACGGTGGCGGTGGTGGTGCCGTCGCCGGCGATGTCGTTGGTCTTGGTGGCCACCTCTTTCATGAGCTGGGCGCCCATGTTCTCGAACTTGTCGTCCAGCTCCACCTCGCGGGCGATGGACACGCCGTCATTGGTGATGGTGGGTGCGCCGAACTTCTTGTCGAGGACCACGTTGCGGCCCTTGGGCCCCAAGGTCACCTTGACCGCGTCGGCAAGCTGGTTGACGCCTGCCTCGAGACCGTGGCGAGCCTCTTCTCGGAACTTGAGAATCTTGGTCATTTGACGGTGGCGAGTACGTCGCGGGCCGACAGGATCAGCAGATCCTCGCCGTCCGCGGTTATTTCGGTTCCACCGAACTTGCTGTACACCACGGTGTCGCCGACAGAGACGTCCATCGGGATCAGCTCGCCGGTGTTCTCAGACCGCTTGCCCGGTCCCACGGCGATGACCTCGCCCTGCTGGGGCTTCTCTTTGGCGGTGTCGGGGATGACCAGGCCGCTGGCGGTCATCTCTTCAGACTCACCGGGGCGGACAACGATTCGGTCATCAAGGGGCTGTAGCGCCATCTTGGCCTCCAAATGGTTGGTTGATTAGAGCTTTAGCACTCTCAATAGGCGAGTGCTAAGAGTAGGGCTTGGGCCGCCCTGAGGCCAATTCAGGCTGCCGGTTCGCCCGACAACAAAAATGGGAGGGGGAGGTTGGGATCGGCGCCGGTGTCTAGCGGGGAGGGTCCGTCGAGACGGAGCCTCTGCCAGCCGGCGGCGGCCACCATGGCGGCGTTGTCGGTACACATCGATCGGCTGGGCAGAAAGCCGCTGATGCCGGCGGCCACGCAGGCGTCCAGCAGGCGCTCTCGAAGGGAGGAGTTGGCCGCCACACCACCGGCCAGGCACAAGCCCTTGGCCCCGTATTCCCCAGCGGCTTTGCGGGCCTTGTGGATCAGCACGTCTACCACCGCTTCCTGAAACGACGCCGCGATGTCGGGCACATCGAGGTCGGGGTTGTTTCGCACGTGGTTGACCACCGCGGTCTTGAGGCCGCTGAAGGAGAAGTCGTAGCCGTCGTCGTACATGGGGCGGGGAAAGGCGACGGCTTCGGGGTTGCCGTCCATGGCCAGTCGGTCGATGACCGGGCCCCCGGGATAGCCCAGGTCCATGAAGCGGGCCACCTTGTCGAACGCCTCCCCGGCAGCGTCGTCCAGGGTCTGGCCGATGAGGCGGTAGCGGCCGAATGCCTCCATCAGCACCAGCAGGGTGTGACCGCCGGAGACCAGCAGCACCACTACGGGCAGGTCCAAGTCGGGCTCTTCGAGGAACGATGAGTAGAGATGGGCTTCCAGGTGGTTGACGGCCACGAATGGAACATCCCAAACCAAGGCCAGCGACTTGGCTGCGCTCACTCCCACCAACAGCGAGCCGATAAGGCCGGGGCCGGCGGTGGCGGCCACCGCCTCCACGTCGTGGTCGCTGAGGCCCGCCTCGATCACCGCTTGGGCGACCACCGGGGTGAGCAGTTCCACATGGGCTCGGCTGGCGATCTCCGGAACCACCCCGCCGTAGCGGGCGTGGAGGTCTACCTGGCTGCTGATCACCGACGACAGAACGCCTGAGGGACCGGAGACCACCGCGGCGGCGGTCTCATCACAGGAGGTCTCGATGCCCAGCACGATGGCGGGGGTATGCGGGGGAGAATCCGAGTCCAGCACGATGGCGGGAGTTTCTTGGGAGGGAACCTGGGAACTCATGCGCAGTCCAGTTCTACCGCGATTTTGGTGAGACGGTTGACATAGTCGGGCTGTTGGATGTTGTCGGCCCGCATCACCACGGCGTCGGGTGACAGCCCCATGTTCTTGTAATACCCCCGCTGAATGCCCACCGGGGCCAAGCCGAAACGCCGGTAGAGGGCCTGGGCGGCGGGATTGTCAGCAGCTACCTCCAAAGCGAGGCTGGTATTTCGGCGGCAGGCGGCCAACGCCAGAGCCAAGAACAGCCGGGCGCCGATGCCCTGGCCGCGGCAATCGGGGGACACCGTGACCGTGGTTATGTGGGCTTCGTCCTCCTCGAAGGCCACCCCGGCGTGGCCGATCACTCGATCAGAGCCGGCTATCACATAGAGCCGATCATCGGTGCGGGCCAGTTCTGCTTCGTAGACTTCTCGGCTCCACGGAATGGGGTAGCACTGGGCGTCGATGGCCATGACCTGTGGCAGGTGATCGGAGGTCATGGGAGCGATCATCTGGTCAAGAGTCGTGGGAAGAGTCATCGCGTCTTCCAGTTGATGTCGGCGTCGGGAACCCGAAGGTAGATCGGCTTCAGCTCCCATGGCTTGACGAATTCCTCTCGCAGAGCACGGGCGTGGGCCAATTGCACCAGCGACGCGGCCGAGGGGTGGGCCAGATCCTGCTCGGCGATCTCGGTTTTCTGGAGCCGGTCGAACACCTCGGCGTAGCGGCGGGCGCCGTCGCCCACCAGCAGCACTTCTTCGCTGGTGGCCAGCAGCTCGGAGGCCAGATCGTCAGGGGTGCCCACGCAGGCGTCGGACACCCGCTGGATACCGCCGGGCACTTGGCGATAGAAGGCATAGAACAGCTCACTGCGCCGAGCGTCGATGGCGGCCACGATCACCCGATTGGTGTGGCGCACCGCAAAGGCCAGCAGATCGAGGCTGGGCACGCCGATCATCGGCACTCCCAGGGCGTAGGCCATGGCCATGGCGCTGGAGATGCCCACCCTCAGGCCGGTGTACAGGCCCGGGCCGAGATCCACGGCCACGCAGCCCACATCTCGCAATTCAACCCGGGCCTGGCGGGTGACGAATTGGATTTGGGGGGCGATGGTCTCGGCGTGGCGGCGGCCCCGGGCGCTGTGGGCCGAGGCCAGCACCCCTTCGTGTCCGCCGAGAGCGCACCCCACTTGCTGGGTGGCCGACTCGATGCCCAAGATCAACACGCCGGATCCTCCAGCCATTGCCCGGCGGCGGCAGCCAAATCATCGGACCGGGCCTGCCATCGGGGTCCAACGGGGGTCAAGGTCACGATCCGCTCGTCTGGGGGACTGGATTGACCCTCGATGAAGGTCAGCGCAACCTCGAGATAGTCATTGGGCAGGGCCTGGCGGATGGCGTCACCCCACTCGATAATGATCACCCCGTCGCTGTCGAGCAGTTCGGGCAGGCCCAAGTCGAGCACTTCTGAGATCTGGTCGAGGCGGAACACGTCGAGATGATGGAGGAGGAGCCGTCCGTGGTACTCCCGGGCCAGGGTGAATGTGGGGCTGGTGACCGGCTCGCTGATGCCCAAGGCGGCGGCGAACCCCTGGGTGAAGGTGGTCTTGCCCGCGCCCAAGTCGCCGACCAGAAGCAGCAGATCGCCGGACTGGGCCAAATCGGCCAGGTTGGCAGCCAACTCCCGGGTGTCATCAGGAGAGCGAGTGCGGACTCGGATCATTGGAGCGACTGGGCGCATTCGGGCGATGGGACAGGAATCATCCGGAGATCGCCATGCGGGCTCGAACCAGGTCAGAGCGCATCTGGGCCTCTTGGAGACCGCCGCCCCGCAGCACTGCGGCCGGGTGGTACGTGGGGATGATCACTGCGTCGGCGTTGGGCATCGGGTAGCTCTGGCCTCGCAGCCTGGTGATCCCCGTTTTGGTGTCTAGCAGCAGTTTGGAAGAGAAGTTGCCCAGGGTGACCACCACCTTGGGGGCGATGAGCTTAACTTGCTGCTCCAACCACGGGCGGCAGGCGGCGATCTCGTCGGGTTTGGGATCTCGATTGTCGGGAGGACGGCATTTGACGACGTTGGCGATGTAGCAGCTGTCGCGGGTGAGTCCGATTTCCTCGGCCATCAGCCGGTCGAGGAGCTTGCCGGAACGGCCCACGAACGGGAGGCCCTGCTTGTCTTCCTCGGCGCCGGGTCCCTCGCCCACGAACATGAGGTCGGCGCTTGGGTTGCCCATGCCGAACACCACCTGCCTGCGGCCCTCGGCCAGCCCGCATTTGGTGCAGTCGGCTGCTTCGGAGGCAACCTCGGCCAACGTCAACGTCACAGGCCAAGAATACGCCCCCCACCAGCAGATTCGATAGGGGAGTTGCAAGTTATGCACTAGGGCGGGTGCTGCGCCGGCGGAGCGCCTCAGTCCCAAGCCGCCGACGGCAATACTGGTATTCTGCGCAGGCAGGAGCGAGGAGGGGTGCAGATCATGATCGACTGGCTCGGCATCGACCATCTGTTCAAACTGTCCGGCGGCGAGGTGGTGCTGGGATTCCTCACGCCGCTGTTCGTCTGCATTGCGGTCTTTGTAGCGCACATGATCCTGCCGGGGCGGCGCGTGCCCGGCTACGCCACCGACCGGGAGACCGGCGAGCCCCGCAAATACCGGCTCAACGGATTGGCGGTGTTCGTGCTTGCGCACCTCGTGTGGGCATTCGCGATGCCGCGCGACTGGTTCTACCGGTCGACCATGTATGCGATAGCGGGCGGCGTGGTTATCGCGATCATCGCCAATACCATCGTGGTGTTCTCCCAGCCCGAAGGCGAACAGAAGAACCGCTTGCTGGCCTGGTGGTTCGGACGTGCGCAAGAGATGCAGTTCTTCAACGGCCGACTCGACCTCAAGATGTACTTCTACATGGTGGGCGGCACGATGCTGTCGCTCAATGCGTGGTCGGCAGCCGCATGGCACAACGACAACGTTGCCGATGCCAACCCCGGCTTGTTCCTCTACGTCGCCATCAGTTCCTTCTACGTCTTCGACTACTTCGTCTGGGAACGGGTGCAGCTCTACACCTACGACCTCATCCACGAGAACGTCGGATTCAAGCTCGTCTGGGGCGGGCCGTTCGTGTGGGGCTGGATGTTTGTGCTGCCGCTGTGGGGCTTGGCGCCAGTGTCCGACCCCGGCATCTCAGGCGGCTGGATGTACTTCTGGCTGATCGGCAGCGCAGCGCTGTTCTTGGTGGGCTGGACGATCTCCCGCGGCTCCAACTTGCAGAAGTACACGTTCAAGCGCTGGCCCGAACGCAAGTTCCTCGGCATCGAACCGGAGTACATCCAGGCCGGTGAGCGCAAGATTCTGTGCAGCGGGTTCTGGGGGAAAGCACGTCACTTCGGCTACTTCGGCGAAGGCCTGTACGGGATTGCCGTGGCGCTGACCTTTGGGCACTTCTCCGACCTGTGGGCCTGGACCTACGCGGTGTTCATCGTTGCGTTCTTCGTTCCTCGTCAGTTCGAGGACGACAAGGCCTGCGCCGAGAAGTACGGCGATGAGAAGTGGGCCGAATACCAGGCTCGAGTTCCGTACCGGATAATCCCCGGCATCTTCTAGCGCCGAGCGGCTGAAGCGGTATCGGAGAGGAGGCCACTGATGTTCGAGTGGCTCGGCGTCGGACACCTGACTGAGTTGACTGCGGGCGAGGCGGTGCTGGGGTTCCTCACGCCGCTGATCGTGATGGCCGCCTTGGTCGTGCTCCACATGATCCTGCCGGGCAGGCGCGTGACCGGCTACGTGATCGACGCGGCCACCGGCCAGCCCCGCAGTTACCGCCTAAACGGCCTGCTGGTGTTTGCGGTGGCCCAGGTTCTGTGGTGGTTCGAGCTCACCGGCATGCCGCGCGACTGGTTCTACCGGTCATCGCTGTACGCCGTGGCCGGGGGAACGGTGCTCGCCGCCATCTTGACCGCGATAGCGGTGTTCACCCAGCCCGAAGGCGAGGTCAAGAATCGTTTCCTGGCCCTGTGGTTCGGGCGCGCGCAAGAGATGCAGTTCTTCAACGGCCGCCTCGACCTCAAGATGTACTTCTACATCGTGGGCGGCACGATGCTGTCGCTCAACGCGTGGTCCGGCGCAGTGTGGCACCACGACAACATTGAAGATCTCAATCCGGGAGTCTTCGCGTTCGCAGCATTCGTCACCGTCTACGTGCTCGACTACTTCGTCTTCGAACGGACGATGCTCTACACGTACGACATCATTCACGAGCGCCTTGGTTTCAAGCTGTTCTGGGGCGGGCTCATCATCTACGGCTGGGTGTTCATCATTCCGATGTGGGGGCTGGCGGCTCATTCCGATCCGGGGCACTCCGGCGGCTGGCGCATGCTGTTGCTGATCAGTGCGCCTGCGCTGTACGCCGCAGGATGGGTCATCACCCGGGGCGCCAGCTTGCAGAAGTACACGTTCAAGCGCTGGCCCGACCGCACGTTTCTCGGGGTGTTCGCGCCGCAGGTCATCGTGGCTGGCGACCGCAAGATCCTGTGCAGCGGCTTCTGGGGCGCCGCCCGGCATTTCAACTACATGGGCGAGTGGTGCTACGGCCTCGCCATCGCCCTGGTCTGGGGTCATTTCGGCATCCTGTGGGCATGGGTCTACTTCGTCTACGTCATCGCGTTGTTCCTAATCCGCCAGAGGCAGGACGACCGGCACTGCGCCGCGAAGTACGGCCCCAACAAGTGGGCCGAGTACCGGCAGCGAGTTCCCTACCGGATCGTTCCCGGCATCTACTGATCCGGCTCGCGAGCCGATGCGCGGTTCGGTGAGGGTGCGGTACGGTCGGCGGTTATGTTGGGAGACGGCGGGGGCGTGCTGGTGGGGCACTGGACCGATGAGGCGGCCCGCACGGGCTGCACGGTGGTGGTGTTCCCCGAGGGGACGACGGCATCGGGAGAAATTCGGGGGGGCGCGCCAGCAACCAGGGATTTTGGGTTGCTCGCCCCAGAGCGGACGGTGAGCCAAGTAGACGCGGTGGTGTTGTCGGGGGGCTCGGCGTTCGGCTTGGCGGCCGCTGATGGGGTGATGCGGTGGTGCGAGGAGCAAGGCCGGGGGTTTGAGACTCGGGGCGGCCGGGTTCCCATCGTTGTGGGTCTGTCGCTGTACGACCTCACCGAGGGCGACGGCTCGGTACGGCCCGGACCCGACGCTGGTTACGCCGCCGCCCAAGCGGCCCGCGACGGAGATCCCCCGCGGGGCCGGGTGGGGGCCGGTACCGGGGCCACCATGGACAAGTGGCGGGGGCCGGAGAATCGCCGGCCGGGCGGGCTGGGCGGCGCTCTGCTTCAGGTGGACGATGTACTGGTGAGCGCGCTGGTGGCGGTGAACGCCTCGGGGGCGATCAACGATGGTGATGTGCAGCAAGCGCTGATCGATGGTACCTACCAGCACCGACATGCCGAGCCGTTTGCCGACAGCGATGACGAGGCGCACACCAACACCACCATCGGTGTGATCGCCACCAACGCGACGCTCGACAAGCTGGGTTGCTTCCGGGTGGCCCGCAGCGGCCACGGCGGGATGGCCCGGGCGCTGTTGCCCGCTCATACCGACGGTGATGGGGACGCATTGGTGGTTGGGGCCACCGGCCGGGTAGAGGCAGATATTGGGCTGGTTCGCTTGATGGCGGCCACCGCCGTGGAAACTGCCATCAAGGCAGTGGGCTGACATCGACCCCTTCTGAGGACAATGGGATAAGGAATATCTCAGTGGGCCATGATGGCGGTGCTTGAAAGCAACTGCGAAGGGGATTGACATGAAGGACTTGGCCGGAAAGGTGGCGGTGATCACCGGGGCAGGCAGCGGCATGGGGCGGGCCATGGTGCGAAAGGCCGCTTCTGAGGGGATGCACGTATTGGCAGGCGACATCGACGAGGCCGGGCTGGCCGAGACCGTCGGCGGCCTGGAGAATGCCCAGCTCATGTTGACCGACGTGACCAGCCCCGACGCCAATGAAGCGCTGGCCAATGCGGCCCTGGAGCGTTTTGGGGGCATTCACCTCGTACACCTCAACGCTGGAGTGCTGACCGGTGGGTTCACTTGGGAGAACACCGTGGACGATTGGCGGTGGGTGCTGGACGTGAACCTATGGGGCGTGATCCACGGGGTGCGCAGCTTCATTCCCCGGATGCTGGAGAAGGGCGAAGACGGCCACGTGGTGATAACCGCTTCGGTGGGCGGACTCACGTCCGGGGGGCTGCTCGGTCCCTACACAACCTCGAAGTACGGAGCGGTGGCCATCGCCGAATCGCTCCATCGGGAGTTGGACATCATCGGAGCACCGATAGGGGTGTCGTGCCTGTGCCCCGGGCCGGTGGCCACCGGTATCTTTCGGTCGGAACGCAACCGCCCCGACACCTATGAGGACACCTGCGGTCCCATGTCGGCCGATGCTGAGGCGGCCGCCTTCCACCAAGCCCTGATCAAGACCATCGACGAGAGCACCGATCCCGCGGTGATCCCGGAATTGGTGTTCGACGCGGTGCGCGACGACAAGTTCTGGATTTTTCCCCACCCCGATTTCAAGGAGAGGATCGCGGCCCGCACCGATTCGATTGTGAACGAGACCAATCCGGAGTACACGGTGGGATTGTCGCAGGCGATTCCGCCGTCTCGCTAAGAGAATCTCAAGGGAACTCGGCGGCCGAATTGGCAGACGATTTCGTAGGCAATGGTGTCGAGGCGCTGAGCAATCTCGGTGGCGGTGATCTCTTGATCTCCCTGTCGCCCTAGCAGGATCACCTCGTCTCCGGGCGACACTGGGTGGTCGAGGCCGCAGTCCACCATGGTCTGGTCCATGGTCACCACTCCGGCGATGCGCCGCCGGTGACCGCCGATCAGCACCTCGCCCCCACGAGTTCCCAGGCGCCGAGGCCAGCCGTCGGCATAGCCAATGGGGATGGTGGCCAACTGGGTGTCAGAAGGGGCGTAGTAGTGGTGGCCGTATGACACCGGAGTGCCGGCGGCGATGGTCTTGACCATGGACACCTCGGTGCGCACCGTCATGGCCGGTTGAAGTGGAAGGCAGTCGGTTAGGGCTGGCGACGGAGGGACCCCGTAGAGGGCGATGCCACAGCGAACCATGTCGAACCGGCCGTCCGGGTGAGCCATGGCCACCGCAGAATTGGCCAAGTGCCGGCAGAAGTCTTGGTGACTGGCGAGTCTGAGCCGGGAAAGCAGATGGCTGAACTGCTCGATCTGGTAGGCGGTAAACGGATTGTCGGGCTCATCGGCCACCGCGCAGTGCGTCCACACCCCGGCCAACTCCAGGGTATCCCGCTCAGCGATGGCGTCGGCCAGCATCAGCACCTCGGCGGGCGGGGCACCGACTCGGGCCATGCCGGTGTCGACCTTCAGGTGGACCGGCAGAAGTTCGTTGGCGGCTGTAGCGGCGGCGGCGGCCGCCGCCAAGCCCTCGCCCTGGTACACGGTGGGGATGAGTCGGTGTTCGACAACCTCGGCGAACTCGTAAGGTCGGGGCTCGGACAGCAGGAGGATGGGAACCTCTATGCCATCTTCTCGCAGCAGTCGGCCTTCGTCCACCAAGGCCACCGCCAGTGTGGCGGCCCCGGCGTCCACTGCGGTTCGGGCCACCGGAACCATGCCGTGCCCGTAGGCGTCGGCCTTGACCACCGCGCAAAGCTCGGCGGGATGGGCCATTTCGGCCAACAGCCTGGTGTTGTGGGCGATGGCCTCCAGGTTGATGTCAGCCCAAGTCGGTCTCATGGTGCCCCTTGGCTGGAAGCGGCCTCGCCGGGTCTCATGGCGCAGCTCTCTGTTGTATCGCGGCCTCCCAAGCCAAAGGCAGGGCGATGAGCAGGTCGGATGCCGCCATTCCCCCGGAGGGACGGCTGGTGGCTGCTTGCGCATGAAGCCAGGCCGCACTGGCGGCCGCCTTCATTGGTTCGACTCCGGCGCTGAGCAGGCCGCAAATGATCCCGGCCAGAACATCGCCGGTCCCGGCGGTGGCCAGTCGGGCATCGCCGTTGGCAATAGCCAACGCGGCTCCGCCGGGGTCGGCCACCACTGTGGTGGGACCCTTGAGCAAAACGTGAACTCCGGTGGCCGCGGCCAGCGAGCGGGCGGCGGCGAAGCGGTCGGGATCGGGAGCTGAGCCGGTGAGCATGCGGTATTCGCCGTCGTGGGGGGTGAGAACGGTGGCAGCGGTGCGGCTGGCCAGCACGTCAGAGGCTTCGAGGCCTAGAGCGGTCAGGCCATCGCCGTCGACGACGAGGGGAAGCGGCGTGTTGGCGGCCAGCTCTTTGACAGACTGGACGGTGCTCGGCTGCCTCCCCAGCCCAGGACCGACCACCATGGCCTGAAAGCGCGCCTGATCGGCGGCCTTGATGGCATCGGCCCAGTCATCGGCGGGAAGAGGGTGGCCGACGGCCTCTGTGGGGGCGGTGCGGCCAGCCAACACACCACCGGCGTCAAGGCCGGGCGTGCTCAGTCGGACATAGCCCGAACCGCTTCGCATTGCCGCGGTTGCCGCCAGGTGGGCAGCGCCGGTCATGCCCGGTGATCCGGCGATAACCCAGCAGGCGGTCTGCCATTTGTGGGCCTCGGCCGGCCGGACCGGCAGCCAGGCACTGACGTCGTCGGCAGCAACCAGATGAGTGCGGGCCGACGACACGTCGAGCCCGATGGACGCCACCGTGACCCGGCCGCAGTGCTGAGCCCCGGGATGGAGGATGAGGCCGGGCTTGAGGGCGCCGAAGGTGACCGTTTGGTCTGCCATCCAGGGTTCACCGACAAGCTCGCCGGTAAGCCCGTTGACCCCGGAGGGGATGTCGGCGGCCAGAATCGGGGCCGCCCGGCTGGGGTGGTCGAGCAATGGCGCGGGCGAGGGCGGGGCATAGGGCCGGCGCAAACCGGTGCCGTAGGCGGCGTCGATAGCCAGGTGGGCCGCGGGCAGCGAGTCGGGCGCATCATCGGCGTCAACCACGGCAACCCGGACGCCCCGCCGGCGCAGCCGCTCGGCGGCAGCGCGTCCGTCGGCGCCGTTGTTGCCTCTTCCGGCCAAAACGGTTACCCGCCTCCCGTAGCCACCGCCCAACATGTCGAGAGCAGTTCGGGCCAGCGCGGCACAGGCCCGCTCAATCAGTTCTTCCACCGGTTCAGGGGCAGCCGCGTCGATGGCGGCCATTTCCTCCGGGGTGACGATGGGAATCATGGACGCCAGCGGTTAGCCAATTCGGTTAACGGTTCTAGCAGGAGGTCTTCAGTGCTGATGTCACCCAATAGGTCAAGGCGGAAATCAGGTTCGGTTTCAGTTACCTCATCGCGCAACGCGGCGAACCGGTTCCGATAGCCCTGCAACACCTGTTGGGCAGTCTCGGGCGACAGGTCGGGCCGGAATCTCACGTGCAGCAGGGTCAGCCCGGTGGTTTGGCGGTCCTTCACTTCAGGGATGAGCACGATGGTCCGGCCGTCGGAGCGTCCTCGAGCAGCTTGAACCTGTCGCTCGATGGCCACGAGGTGCTTGCTTCCTCGCAAGCTGGGATCGCGTTCGGTGCGGGAGGCCAGCCCCACGGTGATGCCGCCCCGGTCGATCACGTGGATGGTGGTGCTGGGTGCCTCTGGATCGCCGTTGATGCCGTACCGGATGTACCCGGTGACCTCGGCGACCGCGGGATCAAGGGCGGTGAGAGTGCGCAAGGTCTGGTAGCTGAGCTGATGACGGGGGGCACCGGCGTCGAGGGCGGCCCGCACCAGCGGCAACTCCAGCAGCGACTCCTCGGCCCTTGATATCCCGACGGTGACTGTCTTGGCCTGGTGGCGAATGGCGTCCACCGGTCGGGTGAGTTCGCCCACCGCCACCGTGAGCATGGCGGTGAGGTCCTCCAGCACCACCGCGGGGGTGCCCACTCGGCCCCGCTCCAGTTGATAGGCGTCGAGGGGAGCAATGCCTAGGGCGTAGCGGTACATGGAGGCCATCTCCGCGGCGGTCCCCGCTTCGAGGCATCCGTTGTAGCGGCCCTGGCGCAAATCTTGGAAGAACCGCTGGGCGGCAGGGGTGAACTGGGAGCGGAGTTTCTCCAGAAGCTGTTGGCTGTCGATGCCAGCACCGCTGTCAGCATCGCTGGAAGCCACCTCGGCCTCGATGGCCGCCCGAGTTTCCCGCAGAGGCTGAGCCAGCTCGTCGATGGCCAACGCCGACTCGTAGCCGAACAGGTGGCCCACCATGGTGGCCAGCACAAAGGCCAGATCGGGTGAAGCGGTGGTTGGGGTGGCGATCACCTCGGCAGCGGCGTCAAAGCGGGCTTCAGTACCGCTGGTGACCACGATAGGGGCGGCCTTGTGGGCTCGGAAGATGGCCACTTCCTTGGCCACGTCGTCGGCGGTGGAGTCGAACAGCCCGGCGGCGCACACCAGGATCAGCGGTTCGGAAGACAGATCGATGTGCTTTTTGTCCTCGGTGGTGTCGCAGGCGATGGACTTGTAGCACAGCTCTGAGAGCTTGATCCGGACTTCCTCGGCGGCAACCCGGTTGAGCCCGTTGCCCACCACGGCCCAATAGGTGCGGCCCAGAGCGTGGCGGCGCACGATGTCGGCGATGCGATCGTGCAGATTGAGCACTTCGGTCATGGCCGCGGGCAGGTCGCGCAGCGAGGCCAGCAGTTGCTGGCGCCGCTCCTGGCGACGGGGGTCGGTTGGCTGTCCCCCATTGGCGGCGTCGGCCAAGGCCACAGCCAAAAGCACTCCGGCGGCCACCTGGGCATAGAACGCCTTGGTGGAGGCCACGCTCATCTCCACATCTCGTCCGTCTGAGGTGTAGAGCACCCCATCGGCTTTGTCGCATAAATCGCTGTTACGCCGGTTGACGATGGCGATGACAGCCGCGTTTCGCCGCCGCACCAAGTCCACGGTTCGGTTGGTATCGGTGGTGGTTCCTGACTGGCTGATGGCGATGACCAAGGTGTCGCTCATGTCGGCCTGCATCCCGAACCCCGATAGCTCGGTGGCCTGGACCGAGCTGACGTGGCGGTCGGGCAACTCCTGGCGCAGAAAGTGGGCCAGGCTGTGGGCGGCCACTGCGGCGGTGCCCTGTCCGATGACGATGATGTTGGCGATGCGCTGATCGGCCATTTGCGTAACCAAGCGGTCGGGTAGGCATTCGCGGCCCAACTCCACCCTCAGTGTTGGATTGGGTTGACCGGTGTCGGTGCTAATGATTCGGCCTCGCAGGGTCTTGCGGAATGACTCGGGCGACTCGGTGATCTCCTTCAGCAAGAAGTGACGGAATCCTCGGCGGTCAACATCGCGGGTGGTGATCTCGGCGTCGACGATGTCAGCGTGTACCACCGGAAGTGGGGTGCCGTCGTAGGAGAAACGCTGGACGGCAGACAGATCGCCAGCGTCGTCGCCATTGAGAACCACCAATTGGCCCCGGCTCAAGGCCGCATTCTCCTGGTTGGAGGGGGTTTCTCCGTCCATCCTCAGATAGCGGCCGGATTGCTCTACCAGGCCGTAGGGCTCACTGGCTACCACATAGGCGTCTTCCGCGGCGCCGACATACAGGGCTTGGCCGCTCCCTCGCAATGCCAACAGGAGTTGGCCGGGGTGGGCGGCAGTCTGCCCGGCGATGGCCACCGAGCCGTCAAGGTCGCCCACTGTTCGGCGGAAGGCGTCGATGGGGTTGGTGGAATCGCTCAACCGAGCTGACCAGAGCGCGGGAATGACTTTGGCATCGGTAGTGATGCCGGGGTCAAGGGCCAGGTTGTGGTAGGCCACCAGATCGGTGTGGTTGTCGACGTCGCCGTTCAGCGCACCGATTGTGTAGGGCCGGGAGGGGCCGTCGGCCAGTTCGGAGTTGAGCGGGTGGGCGTTGGCCTCGTTGATCATGCCTACGCTGGCCCAGCGAGTGTGCCCAATAACCACGGCTGAGGCCTCTGAAGCGTCTAGCGCCGCGGCCAAGAGTTCGTCGTTGGCGATGGCCGCTCGGAGCGCAGCAGTGTTGTCGCCAAGTTCGCCGATTTCTGCGGCCGCCTTGTAGGCGAAGCTCAAGCTGCCCTCGGCCCAGCGCACCGAACCCGACCGAAACAGCGGGTCGGCAGCCCGTTCGGCCAGCACCGCGGCCACCGCGGGGGCTGCGGGGTCGAGACCATGGTTGCTGACCAGCAAGTGGATTCCAGCCGAGTCCCGACCCCGGACTTCCAGGCGATCGAGCGCCGACAGGGCGATCTGCACCGAGCTGAACGCGGCAAGAGCAGCCCCACTGGCGTTGGGCCCGGCCAACTCTGCTACCGCATCGGCGGTGTGCAGCCGGTTGTTGCCGATGGCCCACACAGCGTCCTTTATCTGAATCAGCGCGGCGTTGACCGCCTCGGTGGCCCGATCGCTCCCAGCCCGGTCGAGATCACCCTCCAAATTGCCGATCAGCCGATCGATTTCGCTGAGGGTGGCTCGGATCGTGGCCCGCAGCGGCTTTTCGTCCAACAGCGCCTGAAGGCCAGCGGTGCCTTGGAGCAGGCGATCGGCCTCAGTCAGGCTGACGGCCGCAGTTCCGATGCGCCCGGCCAGATCATCGGCATCGCTCAGGTCGCGCAAAGTCACGACCACCGGGCTCAAAAGGTCGAGGACCTCGGCCGAGGTCGGGGGAACACGCTGTGACCAGCGCCGGACCACCGCGACAATGCCGCACATCTCCCCCAAGGCTAGTGGCAGTCAAGCAAAATAACTTGCCGAGGACCCTCAGGCCTCAGGTTGCCATTGAGATCACTTGACATTAGATTGAAGTCAGATAACTCGATTGACTTCCAGGTAACCAAGGAGTCCGCATGAGCCAGATCACCGCCCGGGTTCCCGAAGAGCTTGTCGAGGCGCTGGACGCGGCCGCTGAGGAATTGAAGCGCAGCCGGGCCGACATCATTCGCCAGGCCTTGGAACGCTATTTGGAGGATTACGACGATCTCGATGTGGCCCTTGAGCGCCTGCGAGACCCAGCCGACCCGGTGCTCGATTGGGACCAGGTCAGACATGATCTGCTCAACACGGATTGAACGCCGCGCGATCAGAGAGCGAGAAATGGCGAAGAAGCCGTAGTCGATGACCGCATACTCAGTTCGGATCAAGCGCAGCGCGACCCGAGACCTAGCGCAGATTGCTCGCCAGGACCGCGAGCGCATCGTGTACGCCATCGACCGTCTCTCCGAGCAACCGCATGCTGGCTACCCGCTGAAAGGAGCCCTAAGGGGCCTTCGCCGCCTACGCGTCGGCAACTACAGGGTCATTTATGAAGTGCTCGACAATGAACTGGTGGTCCTCGTCATCCGAGTCGCCCATCGCCGCGAGGCCTACCGCCGCCCTTAACTCCTCACTGGTCCAGCGAATTGACCCAAGGTTGTCTGGCAGACTGAGTCCGTGGCCCAGAACGTGTTAGGCGAAGAATTGCAGCCCTGCTCTTACGATCCGCTTACCGGGTATCTGCGGGACGGGTGCTGCAACGCCGACGCCAGTGACTTCGGCGTCCACACGGTGTGTGCGGTACTGACGGAGGAGTTCCTTGAGTTCTCGGCCTCGGTGGGCAACGACCTGTCGACACCTCACCCCGAGATCGGCTTCGATGGGCTCAAGCCTGGGGATCGCTGGTGTCTGTGCGCCTCTCGTTGGGCCGAGGCGCTTGAAGCGGGTGTAGCTCCCCCGGTAGTCCTAGAAGCCACCCACGCCCGCACTCTCGAGTGGGTCGCCCGCCGCGACCTTGAAGCCCACCGCGCGTCTATTGGTTGATCGCGTCGGCGACGTTGGCGGGGCTGGCGTGCTCTAGCTGGGATCTCCTACCGCTTCTGCACGCACCGTTGAGCGATGGGATCCCAGTGGCCTCCGTGGATGAAGATGAAAATCCGGGAACCATCCGGATTCCTCGCCCACGAACCATCCGGGTTCGTCACGGAGATGGCGAGCGGAGTCAGGTCGCCATCGGAGTTGCGATAGAGGCAGTCCTGGTTATGGTTGGACGCGCCCGGCGGAATGAGCTGGTCATCCCGCGCGTAATCGACGCCCGCCTGGGGACCCTGCCCGTCACCCACTCGCCCGTGTCGAGGTTGCAGTAGAGGGTCTCGTAGGCGTTCCAGTTCGTTCCCAGCGGATCCCTGTAGAACGTTTCGATTCGCGGATTCGGGGTGCCGTTGCAGTCGTACGTCGCCTGGACGTAGTTGCCGCCCAGCTCGTTAAGCTGGTTAACCGTCTTCGTGAAGGCCGGGGGTGGCTGGACTCGCCACGTTGAAGGTGAACTCGACCGCGACGGAGGTGACTTGCCAGACCGAATTGCCGGTCTGCGACCCGGTCGTGAACGCCTGCGCGAAGTCTCGGTCGGTCCAGGCGTTGCCTGCGGCGCCTGCTGCTTGCCCCGTATTGCTGGTCTGTGTGCGGTTGGGGCCGATGACTTCGGTGGAGGACTCGGTGGTCAGATTCATAATTCTCGACGAAGGCGAGTTCACCTACACCGTCACCGCCCCTGACGATGAGGGGACACATACTTTCGCCGGCCTGATCGAGGACTCCGATCGGAAGGCCACCCCGGTTGGCGGCATCTACCTCGAGACCATCCCCCTGGGGTGCAGCGGCGCGGGCGACTTGATGCAACGCGGCGTCTGGAAACCCTTTGACGGATTCAAGTACAACCACTCCGAAGAGGGTCGACCTCGACAGGTAGGGATCTCCACCGAGTCGATCGAGGCATCAGGACTGTCCGAGGAGATTGAAGCCGAGCTGCGGGTGGCCTGCCTCTACTTTGAGGGCGAAGAGGAAGCGACGCTGAGGGCCTACATCGACTGGAATTCGTTCATAACGTTGCGGTCCAGTACCTATCCCTGGATCCATTTGGCGGAGGCAGAATCTCGGCCACATTCGACCTTGCGGGGTCTGCCGAGGCTATCCAGTCAGTTCTAGACAGCTGTCATGGGGAGATGGACCAGTGATGACTGGCAGCCAGCAGCTCTTGGGCGACGGAGTTGGCTATTTCGGTGGTCTCGGCTTCGACCATGATGCGGAGGACGGGCTCGGTGCCGGAGGGGCGAACCAGAATTCGACCGTTGGCACCGAGGGCCTGCTCGGCGGTGGCCACGGCGGCCGACATGCGGTCTTGGTCGATCGAGTTGGGGTCGATGACCACATTGTGAAGCACCTGGGGCATCTTGGTCATGGCTTCGGCGGCCAACTCCCGCAGCGGTAGACCCCGGCGGGCGACAACCTCGAGGAGCTGCAAAGCGGTGATCAGACCATCGCCGGTTTTGGCCAGCGCGGGAAAGATGACATGGCCCGACTGCTCACCGCCCAGCGCCCACTCGCCTTCTTGGAGCGCCGACCACACATGGCGGTCGCCCACTGGGGTGGTCACCACGTGGACGCCTCGCTGGTCCATGGCCCGGTGGAAGCCCAGGTTGGTCATCACCGTCACCACTACGGTGTTGCCAGGCAGCCGCCCTCGGAGATGGCGGTCGACGGTGCAAATGGCGATGATCTGATCGCCGTCGACCAGTTCGCCGGTGTGGTCAACGGCCAGCACCCGGTCGGCGTCGCCGTCGAAGGTGAGCCCCAAATCGGCGCCCCTTCCTTTGACGGCGCGAGAGATCGTTTCGGGGTGGGTGGAACCGCAACGATGATTGATGTTCCGGCCGTCGGGCTCCGCGTTTATGACCGTGACATCCACCCCGTGGGCGCTAAGCGGATCAGGGAGTGTGGCGGTGGCGCATCCGTGGGCTGCGTCCGCTACCACGCGTAGGTCGCCACCGTGGAATTCAGCGGTGTTGGCCGCTGCTTCCCGGTATTCCTGCAACAGATCAGACCCGTCGGATGTTCGTTGGGGGGAGCCGAGGGTGGGCACTGTCCGCCGATCGGTGTCGGTGAGAGTCGATTCCAAGGCGGCTTGAACCTCGTCGTCGAGTTTGCGGCCCTCTGGGCCGAAGAGCTTGACGCCGTTGTCGTACCACGGATTATGGGATGCCGAGACCATGGCGCCCGGGGTGTGGGCGCGTCCCGCAGCCCAGGCCACTGCCGGTGTGGGGGCCACCCCCATATCGATGGCAGGAACTCCGACCGCGCTGAAGCCAGCGGCCAAGGCGGCGGCAAATTCTGGACTGGAGTCCCGGGTATCGCGGCCGATGACCACCGGGCCGGCCGGTGCGAGGACTTCAGCGGCCGCTTGGGCCAGACGGACGACGTCGTCGGGCAGAAGATCGTCGTAGGCTCGACCCCGAATCCCGTCGGTTCCGAAGCGCAGCACTGGACTCAAGCTCCGGGTAGCAGGACCTGGGCGATCCGACTTAGCGCTTGGAGTACTGAGGGGCCTTGCGGGCCTTCTTCAGGCCGTACTTCTTGGATTCCTTCTTGCGATCGTCGCGGGAGAGGAATCCCGCCTGCTTTAGGATCTCCCGCAGCTCGGGATCCAGTGCCACCAGACCACGGGCTATACCCAAACGCAGAGCACCGGCTTGTCCGTTGGCCCCGCCGCCGTGCATGTTGACGTCGATGTCGTATACCTCGGCAGTATTGGTGAGCCGGAGCGGCTCCATAAACGCCATGCGATGGCTCTGGGAGGGGAAGTAGTCCTGGGCCTCGCGGCCGTTGACGGTCACCTGGCCGGTGCCGGGGCGGAACCGGACACGGGCAACAGCTCGCTTGCGCCGTCCGGTGGCTTGAGTGAGGGGGGCGGGCATTATGAGTCCTCGGTACGGGATCGGGCCCCGGCAATTACCAGGGGCTGTGGTTGCTGTGCCTCGTGGGGGTGGACCGGACCGGCGTAGACCTTGAGCTTGCGGAGCATCTGTCGGCCTAATCGGTTCTTGGGGAGCATTCCCCGGACGGTCCGTCGCACCGCTTCAGCGGGCTGGGTTTCCAGGAGGTGGCCGTAGCTCGCCTGGCGCAGGCCCCCGGGATAGCCGGAGTGACGGTAGACCTTCTTGCCAGTGGCCTTGTTGCCGGTGAGTACCACTTTGTCGGCATTGACGATGATCACATGGTCGCCGGTGTCGAGATGGGGAGTGAAGTCGGGCTTGTGCTTGCCGCGCAGGACGCGGGCCACCTCGGTGGCCATTCGGCCGAGGATGAGGCCCTCGGCGTCGACGATGTGCCACGCGCGTTCGATGTCTTTGATTTTCGGGGAGTAAGTAGGCATCGGCTTTCCTTCAGATGCGATACCGGGAAGGGCAATGATACGGCCCGAATCGGGTAATTGACAACTGCCCCAGCGAGTGTCCCGGCACCCTCTTCACGAGTAGCAGACCGACCACAGGCAGAGGCCGTGGGGTGGGGCCAAGTTGGGGACCCTGGAGCGGTCTTTGGCGGCCAGGATCTCGGCCATGGCTTCGGGAGGGTGCCGGGCGGCACCGATGTCCACCAATGCCCCGGTGATGGAGCGCACCATCTGATGGCAGAAGGAGGAGGCTTCGATCTCGAAGCGCAGTAGGTCTTGTTCGCCTTGTTGCCACTCCGCTCGCAAGACCACTCGGACCCGGGATTTCTCCGAGCCGTTGGCGGCGTGCTGTCGGCGGCAGAACGATGAGAAGTCGTGCTGTCCCACTATGGCGGTGGCTGCGCTGTTCATGGCGGCCACGTCGAGACGACGGGGATAGTGCCAGGCAGTGGCGGCCAAGAACGGATCGGGCACTTCTCGGTTCAAGACTGTGTAGTGGTAGGTACGGCTGGTGGCGTCGAAGCGAGCGTCGAATTCCTCTGGAGCGGCCTCCATGTCACTCACCGCGATGGCTGGCGCCAGCATGCGGTTCACCGCGGTGCGAACGGCTGGCAGATCCACTTCGTCGGGGGCGGAAAAGCTCACCACCTGTCCCCGGGCATGGACCCCGGTGTCGGTGCGGCCCGCACAGGTCAGCTCGACCGGATGGCGCAGGCAGCGGGAAAGAGCGTCTGTGAGGTCGCCCCCCACCGTGCGAACCCCTTCGTTGACGGCAAACCCGTGGAACGACCCGCCGTCATAAGCAACCGTGGCGCGGACTCGCACGGTTGCCCAGTAACTAAACCAGCTCGATTCGGGCCATGGGGGCGTTGTCGCCATAGCGGGGCCCGAGTTTCAGGATGCGGGTATAACCCCCGGGCCGATTGGCGTAGCGGGGCCCGATGTCCACCATGAGCTTGTCAGTGATCTCGGGGTCGCCAAGCTGGGCCAGGATCTGGCGGTGATTGTGCCGTCCGCCCTTCTTGGCCTTAGTGATGAGCTTCTCGGCTACCGGGCGCATGGCCTTGGCCTTGGCCTCGGTGGTGGTTATGCCCTCAGCGGCGATCAGCGATGCGACCAGATTGGCCATCATCAGCTTCTGGTGCTGCGAGCTGCCGCCAAAACGGCGTCCCTTGCGTGGTCGTCCGGGCATGGCGTTCCCTCTTCTACGACCGGGGGCCAGCCAGGGCGAGGCCGCGCTCGTCCAGTTTCTCGTTCACCTCGTCCAGCGACTTCTGGCCGAAGTTGGTGATGGCCAGCAGCTCGTCCTCGGTGCGGGCCAACAGCTCGCCGATCATGTTGATCTGCGCCCGCTTGAGGCAGTTGCGGGGCCGCTCAGACAGATCCAGATCTTCGATGGGCAGGTCGAGGTCGGGGGCCCCGGCCGGGGCGCTGCCCGCTTCGGCCATGCTCAAACCCTGAGGCTCGTCGCTCATCTCCTCGACGAGCTGAACGAGAGTTCGCAGCGTGGCACCGGCTGAGGCCAGCGCCTCTTGCGGGGTGATGGAGCTGTCGGTCTCGATATCCAGGACGAGCCGGTCAAACTCGGTGGACTGCTCTACTCGGGTGGGCTCCACGTTGTAGGCCACCCGTCGCACAGGAGAGAAGATCGAGTCTATGGGGATCACGCCAATGGTGGCGTCGACCTTGTTGGTCTCAGCCGACACGTAGCCCCGGCCTTGGGAGACGGTGACGTCCATTGCCAGGCGGGCTTTATCGTTCAGGCGGGTGATGATCAGGTCGGGGTTGAGCACCTCCACATCGGGGTTGACGGCCAGGCTCGCACCGGTGACCTCGCCAGGTCCTCGCTGGTCGATGCGCAATTCGACGGGATCTTCGCTGTGGCATCGCAGGACGAGATCCTTGAGGTTCAAGATGATGTCGGTCACATCCTCGGCCACGCCGGTGATCGTGTCGAACTCGTGGAGGGCATCGTCGAAGCGGACCCTGATGACGGCTGCGCCAGGAATGGACGACAGCAGAGCTCGGCGCAGGGAGTTGCCGAGCGTATGGCCGAAGCCAGGCTCCAGAGGCCCGATGGCAAACTTCTGGCGGTTGTCTTCGAGCTCGGTAACAGTCTCGACAGTGGGTCGTTGCATTACCAGCATGTTCCGGCTCCCTCAGTTCTTGAAGTGGTGGTGGTCAACTTGGTCGGATGGTCGTGGTGGATGGCAAGAGGCTGCGTGGCCTACTTGCTGTAGAGCTCGACGATGAGCTGTTCTCTAACCGGCACGTCGATCTGCTCTCTCAGCGGGGCGTCTCGCACCGTGGCCTCGAAGCCGTCGTCAGCCCGGGTCAACCAGGCTGGCGGGGTGCGGTCGAGCACATCCAGGTTCCACCCCACCACGATCATCTCCCGGGCTTTGTCCCGCAGGGCCACAACGTCGCCTTTGCGGAGGCGGTAGCTGGGAATGTTCACCCGGCTTCCGTTCACATTGATGTGACCGTGGGAGACGAGTTGGCGGGCTTGGGGTCGGGTGGCGCCCCAACCGAGGCGGTACACCACGTTGTCGAGGCGCAGTTCCAAGAACCGCAACATGTTCTCGCCGGTGACCCCCTTGTGGCGGGCCGCCTCCTTGAAGACATTGCGGAACTGGCGCTCGTTCAGCCCGTAGGTGTAGCGGGCCTTCTGCTTCTCCTGAAGCTGGAGCAGGTATTCCGAGACGTTGCCCCGGCGCCGCGATCTGCCGTGCTCGCCTGGGGGATAGGGGCGGCGTTCCAAGGCGATGGTCTCGCCCTTGGTTCCCCAGACGTTCACGCCCAGGCGCCGAGAAACCCGCGATCGCGGACCGGTGTATCGAGACATGTCAGACCCTCCGCCGCTTTGCCGGGCGGCACCCGTTGTGGGGAATGGGGGTGACGTCCTTGATGCCGGTGATCTCAATGCCCACCCCCTGGAGCGAGCGGATTGCGGTTTCGCGCCCTGAGCCCGGTCCGCGGACATGCACGTCTACTTTGCGTATGCCGTGCTCCATGGCCTTGCGACCGGCCTGCTCGGCGGCCATCTGGGCCGCGAACGGGGTGGACTTGCGCGAACCCTTGAAGCCGACGTTGCCCGCTGATGCCCAGGAGATGACGTTTCCTTGCTGGTCGGCGATGGTCACGATGGTGTTATTGAAGGAGCTCTTGATATGGGCCACTCCGTAGGAGATGTTCTTGCGCTCCCTGCGGCGGGGCCGACGCCCTCCGGCTGATGGCTTGGCCATTAGCGGCTAGTCCTTTCCTGCTTCACTTCTTCATCACCTTCTTCTTTCCGGCCACGGTCTTCTTCGGTCCCTTGCGGGTGCGGGCATTTGTGTGGGTGCGCTGGCCGCGAACGGGAAGCCCCCGGCGGTGGCGCAGGCCCTGATAGCAGCCGATCTCCATCTTGCGCTTGACGTCTTGGCTGGTCTCCCGGCGGAGATCGCCTTCCACCCGAAGGCTGCCCTCGATGTAGTTGCGCAGTCGGGCCACCTCTTCATCAGTCAGGTCGCGCAGCCTGGTGCTCTCGTCCACTCCGGCTTCTGCGCACACTTGGCGGGCCAGGGTCGGTCCAATGCCGTAGATGTAGGTCAGGGAGACGATGGTGCGTTTCTCCCGGGGAATGTCGACGCCGGCGATACGGGCCACAGTTCAGCCCTGCCTTTGCTTGTGCCGGGGGTTGGAACAGATCACCCGCACGCGCCCGTGGCGGCGTATGACCCTGCACTTGTCGCAGATTTTCTTCACACTGGGACGGACTTTCACGGTGTGCCTTTCGATGATCCGTTGTGCCCTTTGGCTGCTCTTGTTGCGGCTATTTGTACCGGTAGGTGATCCGGCCCCGTTGAAGGTCGTAGGGAGTCAATTCCACTTGGACCCGATCACCGGGGAGAATCCTTATGTAGTGCATCCGCATCTTGCCGGAGATGTGGGTCAGCACCTTGTGCCCGTTCTCGAGCTCTACTCGGAACATGGCATTGGGAAGAGACTCAGTAACAGTCCCTTCCATGATGATGGCGTCTTCCTTGTTTTTCGCCAAGGGCGACCTCTCCTGACGTCTTGGCAAGCTGGTGCGGCGAACCGCGCGAATAGCGGCCCACTAGGTGAGCCGAATAGCCATGCTATACGGCGTATTCAACGGGAACAAACCGGCTGACGGGCGGAAAAGCCCTAAATGGCGCTAATGACATCGGTGAGGCGGGCGAAAACTTCGTCTTCGGTTCCCAGCCCGTCGATAACGGTCAGGCGACCCCGCTCCTCGAACCAGGCCAGAAGCGGAGCAGTCTCGGCTTCGTAGAGCTCCAGTCGGCGGGAGATGGCCTCTTCGGTGTCGTCGTCTCGCCCTCGGGCCAGCATCCGATCGGTTACTTCGTCGATGGGAACGTCCAGGTTTATGGCCATGTCGGGGCCGGTTCCCCCCAGGATCTCAGCGAGGGCGTCGGCTTGAGCCGTGGTCCGGGGAAACCCGTCCAGCAGCACGCCGTGCGCTTCGATGTCGTCGTCGGCCAACCGCTCGTCCACGATCCCGATCATGATGTCGTCGCCGACCAGGTCGCCGGCATCCATCACCGCCTTGGCCCGCAGTCCCAACTCGGTGCCCGCGGCCACCGCGGCGCGAAGCATGTCGCCGGTGGAGACGTGGACCACCCCATAGCGCTCGGCCAGCAGTGCAGCCTGAGTCCCCTTGCCTGAGCCTTGGCGGCCCAGTATGACCAGCACCAAAGGCATTACTTCAAGAAGCCCTCGTAATTTCTCATCATGAGCTGGCTGTCGATCTGCTTCATGGTCTCCAGGGCCACGCCCACGGCGATGAGCACGGAGATGCCGCTGAAGCTGTAGGCGGTGGCGCTCTGGCTGGGGATGTACTGGGAGAGGGCGATGGCGGGTATGACGGCCACCGCAGCGATGAACAGCGCTCCGGGCAACGTGATTCGGGACAGGATGCGACCCAGGTAGCGCTCGGTTTGGCGGCCGGGTCGGATGCCGGGGATGAAACCGCCCTGCTTGCGGATCTGGTCGGCCTGCTTGACCGGATCGAAGGTGATGGCGGTGTAGAAGTAGGCGAATCCCACGATCATCAGGGCGAAGACAATCAAGTACACGGTGTCGGCCGGATCGCCCAGGTGGGTGTTCACCCAGCTCTGGACGCTCTCTCCCCAGGTATTGTGGTCGGGGTTGGAGTCGGACGGCAGCACTGCCGACAGCAGGATGGGCAGATACAGAACCGAGCTGGCGAAGATGATGGGGATCACGCCCGACTGGTTCACCTTCAGCGGGATATAGGTGCTCTGGCCGCCGGCCATCCGGCGGCCCACCACCCGCTTGGCAAACTGCACCGGGATCTGGCGCTGGCCGTTCTCCACGAAAACGATGGCCACCAGCAGCGCCAGGTACATGAGGGCGATAACGAACACCGCGCCCCAGCCCTCGGACGCTTTAACCAGCGAGAACTGATTGGGAATGGTTGACACCACCGAGGCGAAGATGATGAGCGACATCCCGTTGCCGATGCCCTTTTGGGTTATGAGCTCCCCCATCCACATCAGCAGCGCAGTGCCGGCGGTGAGGGTGAGCACCACCAGGAATACCCGGGGGGCGGTGAAGTTGGGCAGCAGGTCGATGGCCTGATTGGCGTTGCCGCCGGTCAGGCTGAGGCCGCCGCCGCCGTTGTGGAACAAGAAGGAGAACGAGGTGGCCTGGATGATGGCGATGGCAATGGTCAGATACCGGGTCCACTGGGTGATCTTGCGCTGGCCCACCGCTCCCTGGTTCTGCCATTGCTCGATGCGGGGAATTACCACTCCGAGCACCTGCATGATGATGGACGCGGTGATGTAGGGGAAGATTCCCAGGGCGAAGATGGCGAACTGCGACAGTGCGCCGCCGGAGAAGAAATTCAACAGCCCGGTAACCCCACCGGCGTCGGCCTGGTTGCGGAGTTGGTCGACGGCATCGAGATCGACTCCGGGGGAGGGGATGGCCACGCCCAAGCGGAAGATCACCAGCATCGCCAGCGTGAACAGGATCTTGTTCCGGAGATCGGCGACCCGGAACATATTCGTCACCCTAGTGAGCACAAGAATTCCCCTTTTTGGCCAAAGACACTGCTATAGCGCCTTCGTAATCCTGGTGAGCACGACGACTTCTACTCCTTCGACCCTGTATAGATCGGACTATCGGTTGGTGAGGGCGTTGCCCTTGGCCGGAGGCCGCCCGGTGAAGGGCTTGGGCAGCACCTCCACGCTACCGCCTGCGGCCTCAATGGCCGCCTTTGCCGACTCAGAGAACCCGTGGGCTTTGACGGTGACAGCCCGATTTAGCTCGCCGCGGCCCAGAACTTTGGCCAAGGCACCCTTGTGCAATAGCCCGTGCTCGTGCAGCACCTCCGGGGTGATCTCGTCGAGCCCGGTGGCCTCGATCACGTCGAGGTTGATGGCCTGGTACTCCATGCGGAACGGGTTCTTGAACCCCCTCAGCTTGGGCACCCGGCGGGCCAGAGGCATCTGACCGCCTTCGAACCCGACGGGGATCTTGCTCCGGGCCCTCTGCCCTTTCGTGCCTCGGCCTGCGGTTTTACCGCCCTTGCCGGCAATGCCGCGGGCTTTGCGCTGAGGGCGCTTGCGAGAACCCGGGGCCGGCTTCAGATCGTGAACCTTCATGACTCGTCGGTCTCCTCCCAGGAGATCAGGTGGGAAACCTTGTCGATCATCCCCCTGATCTCGGGGGCATCCGGCAAGGTGTTGGTCTGGCCGATGCCGCGCAGCCCCAAGGCCCGCAGCGTGCCCCGCTGCTTGGGCCGAGTACCGATCTGAGACCGGATCTGGGTGACCTTGATCGCCATGGCGGCTACTCCTCGTCGTCCTCGGCGGGCGCAGCGGCCGACAGGCGCTCCGACTCCCGATAGGCCGCCAGCAGCCCGGCGGGCACAAACTCATCGGCGGGGATGCCCCGGTGGCGGGCCACCTCGTCGGGGCGTTTCAGGGCCTTGAGCCCGGCGATGGTGGCCCGGGCCACGTTGATGTGGTTGGGAGAGCCCAGCGACTTGCACAGCACGTCGCCGATGCCGGCCTCTTCCAGAATGGCCCGAGCGGCGCCCCCGGCGATCACGCCGGTACCGGGCGCGGCCGGCTTGAGCAGCACCCGTCCCGCGCCCATCTCGCCGATCACCGGGTGGGTGATGGTGGACGCGGTCAGCGGGACTCGGAAAAGGTTTCGCCGGGCCTCCTCGGTGCCTTTCTGGATGGCCAGGGGCACTTCCTTGGCCTTGCCGTAGCCCAGTCCAACACGGCCTGCGCCGTCGCCGATCACCACCAAGGCGGTGAAGGAGAAGCGGCGACCGCCCTTGACCACTTTGGCCACCCGGTTGATGTTGATCACCCGGGAGTCCCGCAGCTGGCCGTCAGGCGTGGGGGTCGGGGTCGGGGTTGAGGTATCAGTCATCAAAACTCCAGTCCAGCTTCTCGTGCCGAGTCGGCCAAGGCGGCTATCCGACCGTGGTAGCGGAATCCGCCCCGGTCGAATACGACCGCAGTGATGTTCTTCTCCTTGGCCCGCTCAGCGATGAGCTTGCCCACCGCAGCGGCCCCGGCCACGTTTCCGGTGGGGCCAGATCGCAAGTCGGCTTCGGTTGAGGAGGCCGAAATCAGAGTGTGGCCCGCGGTGTCGTCGATGAGCTGGGCGATTATGTGGCGGTTGGACCGGTATACGGCCAGGCGGGGGCGCTCGGCGGTGCCCCGGATCTTCTTGCGAACCCGGCGGTGGCGCCGGACCCGGCTTTGGTGCTTGTGCTTGACGCTGCTCATATCGATTTCCTGATCACTTACTTGCGTTCCACCAGCAAGTCAGTGCTGGTCTCTCCTTGCCGAATCACTTCGCCGCCTTGCCAGCTTTGCGGATGATCCGCTCGCCGACGTAGCGAATACCCTTGCCCCGGTAGGGTTCGGGCTTGCGGATGGCTCGGATGTCGGCGGCCACTTGGCCCACCGCCTGCTTGTCGATTCCCAGCACATGGATGCTCGTCTGGTTGGGCACCTCGAACGTCACACCGTCGGGGGCCTCCACGTGTACCGGATGGCTGAATCCGAGCTGAAGCTCGATCTTGCTGTTGCCCTGGGCGATGGCCCGGTAGCCAACCCCAACGATTTCCAGCTCTTTGCGATAGCCCTCGCTGACGCCGGTGACCATGTTGGCCACGAGCGAGCGGCTCAATCCGTGCAGCGCCTTGGTGTTGCGCTGTTCATCGGCCCGCTCCACGACGACGAAGCCGTCCTCGATCCGGGCCGAGATGGGGTCGGGGAGGTCGTGCTCCAGCGAGCCGCGGCTGCCGGAAACAGTGACGTGGGCGCCGTCGATGGCCACGTCTACCCCGTCGGGCACCGGGATCGGGTTCATTCCGACTCGTGACACCGCCAGCCTCCTACCAGACCACGCAGACGACTTCGCCGCCCATGCGGCGGCGGCGCGCCTCGCGGTCGCTCATCAAGCCCTTGCTGGTGGACACGATGGCCACACCCAGGCCTCCGAGCACGCGAGGGATCTTGTCCGACTTGGAGTACACCCGCAGGCCGGGCTTGGACACCCGGGTGATGCCGGAAATGACCCGCTCTCGCTGGTCGGAGTACTTCATGTCGATGGTGAGGGTCTGCCCCGGGCCGTTCTTGGCTTCGGCCACGGCGAAGTTGCTGATGTAGCCCTCCTGTTTGAGGACATCAGCCAGCGCGACCTTCAATTTGGAGGACGGCATCGTCACCTCGTCGCGCATCGCGGTGTTGGCGTTGCGGATGCGGGTCAACATGTCGGCGATGGGATCGGTCATAGTCACAGCCGCATCCCCTTTTTGGGGTGGATCATCTCTTCAATCACCTCACCAGCTCGCCTTGGTCAGGCCGGGGATCTCCCCGGCGTGGGCCAGCTCCCTCAAACACACTCGGCACAAGCCGAACTTGCGGTACACGGCCCGGGGCCGGCCGCAGCGTCGGCAGCGGGTGTAGGCCCGCACCTTGAACTTTGGAGTTCGCTGTTGCTTTTGGATAAGCGCCTTTTTTGCCATTGAGTTACTGTCCCTCGGCTCGGAATGGGAACGAGAAGGCCTCGAGCAGTGCTCGGCCCTCCTCGTCGGTGGTTGCGGTGGTAACGATCGTGATGTCCATGCCTCTGATGGTGTCGATGGAGTCGTAGTCGACCTCGGGGAAGATCAACTGCTCGGTGACTCCGAAGGAATAGTTGCCCTGCCCGTCGAAGGAGCGGGGCGAGAGGCCCCGGAAGTCCCGAATGCGGGGAATGGCCAGGTTGATGAGCCTGTCCAGGAACTCCCACATGCGGGCTCCCCTCAAGGTGACTTTGGCCCCGATGGGATTGCCCTCCCGTATCTTGAAGTTGGCGATGGACTTCTTGGCCCGGGTGATGACCGGGCGCTGGCCGGCGATCGTGGTCAGGTCGGCCACTGCGCCGTCGAGCAGCTTGGCCTGGGCCACGGCTTCACCGACGCCCATGTTCACCACGATCTTTTCGAAGCGGGGCACCTGCATAACGTTGTTAAGCCCCAACTGCTCCTTGAGCTGGTCTCGGATCTCTTCGCGGTACAGGGCCTGAAGTCGGGGAGTGGTTGCGGTGGCAGCCATTACAGATCAACTCCCGTGCGGCGGCAGACCCTGACCTTTCGGCCGTCGGTGTCGAACCGATAGCCCACCCGAGTGGGTTGGCCGTCGGCCGGGCTGATCACCGCCACATTGGACACCCTGATGGGCATCTCCTTGTCGATGATGCCGGTCTGCATGATCCCCTGGCGAGGCCCCTGGTGCTTGGTGGCGATGTTCACGCCTTCGACGATCACCGTTCCCTTGGCCGGATAGGCGAAGACCACCTCGCCCTCTTTGCCCCGGTCCTTCCCGCTGAGCACTCGGACCCGATCTCCTTTGCGGACTTTCATGGCGGCTACAACACCTCCGGTGCGAGCGACACGATGCGCATGAAGCGCTTGTCCCGCAGTTCCCGGCCCACCGGGCCGAAGATGCGGGTACCGCGAGGCTGCTGCTGCTCGTTGATGAGCACGGCAGCGTTCTCGTCGAAGCGGATGTATGAGCCGTCTTTGCGGCGTTTCTCCTTCTTGGCTCTCACTAGAACGCAGCGCACCACCTCGCCCTTGCGGACAGCGGCACCGGGCATGGCGTCTTTGACGGTGGCCACGAATACGTCGCCGATGGTGGCGTAGCGCTTGCGGGAAGATCCCAGCACCCGGATGCACAGCACCTCTTTGGCCCCGGAGTTGTCGGCCACCTTGACGCGGGTCTCTTGCTGGATCATCGGGCACGCTCCAAGATTTCAACCAGCCTCCACCGCTTGATTTTGGAAAGTGGACGGGTCTCTTGCACCCGCACCCGGTCGCCCACGGCGAGCTCGTTGGACTCATCGTGAACGTACAAGCGCGTGTTGCGCTGCACGGTCTTGTTGTATCGGCGATGGCGGACGCGGTCGGTGGACACCACCACCGCGGTCTTGTCCATGGACACCGACGTGACCATTCCCTCCCGCACCTTGCGGCGGTTGGGCCGGGCGGCCGACGTCGTCTCGGCAGCTGTCACGGCTGCCTCACTCGTTTCAACCTTGGGATCAGCCATTGCCGGCCTCCTGCAATTCGGCTTCCAATGCCTCGGCGGCCTGGATCTCCCGCATCCGCAGCTCGGTCATGGCCCGAGCCACTTCCTTTTTGGACTGCTTCAGGCGGGCGGTGTTGTCCAAGCGGCCGGTGACGATTTGGAAGCGGAGCTTGAACACCTCTTCTTTGGCCTCGTCCAATTGCTCGATGAGGTCGGCGTCGCTCAGGTTCTGCCAGTTGGTATTGCGGGCCATGGCTACCGCCTCTCCCCGGGTTGGGTGGTCTTGCAGATCATGGCGATCAGCCCTCCTGGCGCTCGACGAATCGAGCCTTGATCGGGAGCTTTTGGATGCCCCGCTCGATGGCCGTACGGGCCACCTCGCGGTCGTGGTAGGACAGCTCGAACATGATGCGGCCGGGCTTGACCACGGCCACCCAGCGCTCGGGGTTGCCCTTGCCCGAGCCCATGCGGGTCTCCGCCGGCTTCTCGGTGACCGGCTTGTCCGGGAAGATGTTGATCCACACCTTGCCGCCCCGGCGTATGTGCCGGGTGATGGCAATACGGGTGGCCTCGATCTGGCGGGCGGTGATCCATCCCGGCTCGAGCGCCTTGATGCCGTACTCGCCAAAGGTCACGGTGGTGCCGCCCTTGGCAATGCCCTTGGTCCGGCCTCGATGGTGCTTGCGGTGCTTGACCTTCTTGGGCATCAACATGGCTGGACCTGGCCTTTGCGGAATTCGGGGGTCGCGGACGTCAACATGGCAATCAGTCGGCGTCGCCCGGTCGGAAGTGCGGAGTCTCGCTGTGCTCGCGGGTCGAGCGGAGGATGTCTTCTTCCTCCTCGAGCAGCTTCTCGAACTCCGGATCGGCTTCTTTGATAAGGGGTGCGGGCTCTTCGGTTTCGTCGACCCGCTCGATATCGCCCTGGCGCCGGGCTGCGGCCGACGACACCACGGCCCGGGGCTTTTGGGTGCCAGAGGCCTCGCCCACCGCCATGGCCGCCTCGCGGCTGATCTTGTCCTCGGCCTGGGTCTTGTAGGGGAGGATGTCGCCCTTGTAGATCCACACCTTCACGCCGATACGGCCATAGGTGGTGTGGGCCTCTCGGAATCCATAATCGATATCGGCCCGGAGGGTGTGCAGGGGGACCCGGCCCTCTCGGTACCACTCGGTGCGAGCCATCTCCGAGCCGCCCAAGCGACCAGAGCACTGCACCCGAATGCCAAGAGCGCCGGCCTTCTGGGCGTTTTGGACCGCCCGCTTCATGGCCCGGCGGAACGCCACCCGGTTGGCCAGCTGGTCGGCCACACCCTGCGAGATGAGCGCGGCATCCAGCTCGGGCTGCTTGATCTCTTGGATGTTGAGCTGCACCCGGTTGTTGCCGGTGATCTTGGCCAGCCCGTTGCGGAGCCGGTCGGCCTCGCTGCCTCGGCGCCCGATGACGATTCCCGGCCGGGCAGTGTGGACATCCACTCGGAGCCGGTCGCGGGTGCGCTCGATCTCGATGCGGCTGATGGCGGCGTGGGGCAGCTCCGACATCAGGTAGTCGCGCACCTTCCAGTCTTCAATGATGAAGTCGCCGTACTCTCGGCGGTTGGCGAACCAGCGCGACTTCCAATCGGTGGTGACACCGAGTCGGAACCCGTAGGGATTGATCTTCTGGCCCATCAGGATTCCTTCTCTTCGCCCTCGTCGGCGGCGTCTGATGCCACTGGCTCGTCCTCTGCCACTGCCTCGTCTTCTGCCACTGGCTCGTCCTCTTCGTCGTCTACGTCGTCGTCTTGTTCATCTGAGGCCGCTGCCTCGTCTTCTGCCTCGTCCGTCTCGTCGTCGAAGTCCTCTTCGAGGGCTTCGTCTTCTAGGTCTCCCTCGAGTGCCTCGAGATCGTCCTCGGCGTGCTCTTGGTCGTCCTCTTGCTCCTCGGCCCGTGCCGCGTCGCGTTCCCGGCTAGCCGCCACTCGCCGACGACGGGCCTCGGCGGCCGAGCTGCGCCGACCGGTGCCTTTGAGGGCCATGCGGGCATCGATAGCGGCCAGCTCCTCATCGGTGTAGCGGGCTACCACCACGGTGATGTGGCAGGTCCGCTTGCGAATGCGAGTGGCCCGGCCTCGGGCTCGGGGCCGCCAGCGCTTCAGAGTGGGGCCCTCGTCGGCGTAGCAGGCGGCGACGAAGAGCTCCTCGCCGTCGAGTTCGTCGTTGTGCTCGGCGTTGGCCACCGCAGAGTCGAGGCACTTGGCGATCGTGTCGGAGATGCGCCGCTCGGAGAAGGTCAGAATCTCCCGGGCTTCGGAGTACGACTTGCCTCGCACCAAGTCGAGCACCTCGCGGGCCTTGTAGGCCGACGAGCGCACGTACTTGGCCACGGCCCGGCTTCCCGGGCGGGTCTCGCTGCCCACGGTGACCGCAGCCATCAGCGGCTGGCTCCTCGCTCTTGGCCGGCGTGGGCTCGGAACGTGCGGGTGGGGGCGAATTCGCCCAGCTTGTGGCCCACCATCGACTCGGTGATGTACACCGGGACGTGCTTGCGGCCGTCGTGGACCGCAATGGTGTGGCCCACCATGTCGGGAATGATGGTGGAGCGGCGTGACCACGTCCGGATGACCTGCTTGGTGTTCTGGTCGTTTAGCTCGTCCACCTTGCGCAACAGGTGGCCGTCGACGAACGGGCCTTTCTTCAAGCTTCTGGGCATGGGCAATCCCCCTAGCGACGCCCGCCGCGGGTACGGCGCCGTCGGACGATCATCTGCTGAGACTTCTTCTTCTTGTTTCGAGTGCGGCCCTCGGGCTTGCCCCAGGGCGATACCGGGTGGCGTCCGCCCGAGGACTTGCCCTCGCCGCCGCCCAAGGGGTGGTCCACCGGGTTCATGGCCACACCGCGGGTTTGGGGCCGAACTCCCTTCCAGCGGGATCGCCCGGCCTTGCCCAGTTTGATGAGCTCGGCCTCGGCATTGCCCACCGATCCCACCGTTGCCCGGCAGTCGATGGGCACCCGGCGCATCTCGGTGCTGGGCAGGCGAATGGTGGCGAAGCTCCCCTCTTTGGCCACGAGCTGGGCGCTGGCGCCGGCTGAGCGGGCCATGCGGGCACCGCCGCCGGGCTTCAGCTCCACGGCATGAACGGTGGTGCCCACCGGGATATAGCGCAGCGGAAGAGCGTTGCCCGGCCTGATCTCGGACCCGGGGCCGTTTTGCAGGATGTCGCCCACGCCCACGCCTTCGGGGGCCAAGATGTAGCGCTTCTCGCCGTCGTGGAAGTGCAGCAGCAGAATGCGGCAGTTGCGATTGGGGTCGTATTCCACCGAAGCCACTGTGGCGGGAACGCCGTCTTTGGCCCGCTTGAAGTCGATGATGCGGTAGCGCTGCTTGTGGCCTCCGCCTCGGTGTCGGGAGGTCTTGCGCCCGTAGTTGTTGCGTCCGCCGGTGCTCGTCTTCTTGGCGACCAGCGACCGCTCCGGCTTCGTGGCAGTGATGCCGGAGAAGTCCGACACCGTTTGAAAGCGCCGACCGGGACTGGTGGGGTTGCGTCTACGCACGGCCATTATGGGCCTCCGACCAAGTTCTGGGGTTGCGTCTGCGTACTGCCATGGCGTTCCCTAAACGTCGAACAACTCGATCTCGTCACCCTCGGCCAGCGTGACCAGAGCCCGCTTGGTGTCGGGTTTGCGGCCGTAGGAGAGGCTGCGGCGGTTGCGGCGGCGCTTGCCCTTGCGGTTCATGGTGTTGACTTTGAGAACAGTGACGTCGAACAGGGTCTCGATGGCGTCCTTGATCTCGGGCTTGGACGCGCTGGGATGAACCCGGAAGGTGTAGACGTTGGACTCCAGCAGCTCGTAGGACTTCTCCGACACAATCGGGGCCAACACCACGTCGCGGGGATCCTTCATGAGTCTTCCCCTTCTTCGGCGGCTTCGTCGGGCGCCTCATCAGCGGCCTCATTCTCGGTATCGGCCGGCGACGACATGGGCAGGGTGTCGAGGGTGAAAACCACCGAGTCGGACACCAGCACGTCGTAGGCATTCAGCTCTCCGGGGCTGATGAGGTGCACCTGGGGGAGGTTGCGGAAGCTCTTCCACACGTCGGTCTCGTCGCGCTCGGCCACCAACAGCACCCGACCTTCTACCTTCAATGCGTCAAGTGCGGCCATCGCATCTTTGGTGCGGGGGGATTCGAATCGCCAGCGGTCAACTACAACGACCTTCTCGTCGCGAGCCCGATCAGACAAAGCCGATCGCAGAGCCAAGCGAACCATTTTCTTCGGAGTGCGCTGGCGGTAGCTCCGAGGCTTGGGGCCGAGGGCCACGCCCCCTCCTCGCCACTGCGGGTTGCGGGTCGAGCCGTGACGGGCCCGGCCCGTGCCCTTTTGACGCCACGGCTTGCCGCCACCGCCTTTGACTTCCGATCTGGTCTTGGTGTTCTGGGTGCCCCGGCGCCGGGCCGCCAGTTGGGCGGTGACCACTTGGTGCATGACGAATACGTTGGGCTCGATGCCGAACACCTCGGGGTCTAGATCCACTGACCCGGTTTTCCGCCCAGAGGAGGGATTGCGAACGGTGACGGTGTGCACTTGCCGAACCGGAGCCTCGTCGACTGGAGCGGTTGCCATGGTCATTTCGCTCCGTTCTTTACTGCGCTGCGAATGAGCACAGTGGATCCTCGCCGACCGGGGACCGAACCCTTTAGCAGAATCAGATCGTTCTCGGTGTCCACCCTCACCACCTGGAGGTTCAGCGTGGTGACCTTCTCAGCCCCGGCCCGTCCCGGCATCTTCTTGCCGCGGAAAATCCTCGATGGCGTGGCGCACTGGCCTACGGCGCCGGGCTTGCGATGGACCTTGTGGGCACCGTGGCTGGCCTTTTGGCCGCTGAAGTTGTGCCGCTTCATCACTCCCGAGAAGCCCTTGCCCTTGCTCACGCCGGTGACGTCCACCCGCTCGCCTCCGTCGAACACGTCGACGCCGATTTCCTGGCCGGGCTCGTAGGCACCCACGTCGTCGAGGCGAAGTTCCACCAGCTTGCGACCGGGAGCGACACCGGCTTTGTCCAGATGGCCGCGCTCTGGCTGGGAAAGCCGATCGGGACTCTGGGTTCCGTAGGTCACCTGGAGAGCGGAATAACCGTCGGTCTCCGGTCGTTTCACCTGCACGATGCGGCAAGGCTCCACTCTAAGCACGGTGACGGGCACGACGCGGTCGTCCTCGTCCCAGACCTGGGTCATTCCTAGTTTTTCGCCGACAATCGCCTTGGCAACCACCGCGAACCTGCCTTCACGCGAACGCTCCGCACGGGTGCAGACCCAGTTGGCGGGCCTTTCCGGCGGAGCGGGTTTCGGTTGTGCTGTCCGGTTCCCAGAGCAGGGTGAATGCCCCTTGTGGGCCTGGACAGACGTCGTTTGACACGAACAGTGCCGACCGGAGCCGGCACGAAGTACAAATGTTAGCGGTTGCCGCCTGTTGGGCCAAATCCCCGATCGGTCAAAAGGCGAGGGTTAACGTGAGACTGTGGACGAGGTTTCGCCTGAAGAGACGCCGTCCCAGAAAGTACCGCCATGGCTGTTTCGGGCCATTCTGACCGGCGCGGCGGCCCTAGGCGGGCTGTACGTGCTGGGGTGGTTGATCGCAGAGCTGAAGACGCTCATCGTGATCGTGCTGGTGTCGTTCTTTCTGTCCTTCGCGCTGGAGCCTGCGGTGAACCGCATGGAGAGGATGGGCATTCGCCGAGGTGTCGGCACCGGGATCATGTTCCTGGCACTGCTGGCGGCCGTGGGATTGTTCCTGTGGGCCATTGGCACGGTTCTGGCCGACCAGATCGGCGAGTTCGCCGACGACGCCCCCGGGTACATCAGCGACATAGAAGACTGGCTGGAGGACACATTCGACATTGAGGTCGACGCCCAAGGGCTGCTTGACGAGTTCCAAGAGGGCGGGGCGGTGGCCAACCTGGCCACCCGGCTGGCCGACAATCTGATCAACCTTGGCGCCACCGTGCTGCAAGTGCTGTTCCAGATCCTGACCATCGCGTTGTTCACGTTCTATCTGGTGGCCGAAGGCCCCAAGCTGCGCCGCAACATCTGCTCTTTGCTGTCTCCCGAGCATCAGCGCCAGGTATTGAGCATTTGGAACCTGGCGGTCGACAAGACCGGGGGGTACATCTACAGCCGGCTGATCTTGGCGGTGATCTCGTTTTTGGTCCACTGGCTGGTGTTCTGGCTGGTCGGGGCGCCGTTCCCGATGCCGATGGCCATGTGGGTGGGCTTGATTTCGCAATTCGTCCCGGTAATCGGCACCTACATTGCCGGGGCGCTGCCCGTGATCATCGGGCTGTTGGACCAGCCCTCCACAGGCCTGGCCATCCTGGTCGCCATTGTGGTGTACCAGCAGGTGGAGAACTACCTGCTCCAGCCCAAGGTGACCGCCCACACCATGGAGATACACGTGACCGTGGCGTTCGGATCAGTGATTGTGGGAGGCCTGCTGCTGGGGGCAGTGGGTGCGGTGTTGGCCCTTCCCGCGGCCGCCACCATACAGGCCTTTTTGGCCAGCTACCTAGAACGGCATGAAGTGGTGCAAGAGCTCGAAGACGCCGAAGCAGCCCAGCATCCGCCCCGAGAGCCCCTAGGGGATCGCATCCGCCACCTGATGGATCGGGTGTTCACTCCCAAATGACGGGTTAGGCCCGATCAGGAGCAGGCGGCGAGAGCAGCGTCATAGTCGGGCTCGGAGGGGATGGCCTCCACTAATTCGGTATGGGCCACAGTGCCGTCGGGGGCGATTACCACTACCGCCCTGGCAGTGAGTCCGGACAAGGGACCATCCACCATCTCCACGCCGTAGTCGTCCAAGAACTCTCGGTTGCGGAAGATAGAGCCGATGGCTACGTTCTCGATGCCCTCGGCCCCGCAGAACCGGGACCCGGCAAAGGGCAGGTCCATCGAGGCGCAAATCACGGTTGTGTTTTCCAGCTCGGCGGCCCGCTCGTTGAAGGCCCGCACGCTGGCCGCGCACACCCCGGTGTCGATGCTCGGGAAGATGTTGAGCACTACATTGCGGCCCGCCAGCCCTTCCAGCGTGACCGGGGACAGATCACCCCCGGTCAGGGTGAATCCCGGAGCTGCTGACCCCACTGCGGGAAGGTCGCCGCCGGTGTTGATTGTCATGTCTTTGAATGTGGTCTGGCCCATAGCCGTTTTGTACCACCCCTGCGGCTTGTTTCTGCTGCCGAGGAGGGAATTACCGGCTTTAGACAAGGCCCAGCCGGGCGGCGCGGGACAGATTCTGTTGGGCGGTCAGGAGGTGGGCGTGGTCGATGAGGCGGCCTTCGTGGCGAAAGGCGCCTATGCCCTGGTCTTCGTGCTCCTCTATGGCGGCGATCAGACGGCGCCATGCGTCGATCTCTTCTGGGGTGGGGGAGAAGATCTGGTTGACGATCGGAATATGGCTGGGGTGGATGATCATCATGCCCTCGTAGCCGAACTGGCGGGTTTGGCGGGCAAACCGGGTGAGGCCGTCGAGGTCGTCGATGGTGCCCCAGAGGCCCGACAGCGGGTTGGGCACGCCGGCGGCCCGGACGTCGATCAGTACCTTCTGGCGCATGTAGAGGGTCTCTGTGCCTTCGGGTGTCCACTGGAAGCCCACCGAGCGGCCCAGATCGCCCTGTCGGGACGTGGCGCCGCCCATGTAGGCCACCCGATCGGAGGCGGTGGCCAGCTCGTAGGCCCGCCGCACGGCAGAGGCGGTTTCCACCAGGGGCATGATCCGAGCCTCGGTGCCCACCAAGGCTGCGTCGGCGGCGGCCACTTCCTCGGGACCGGTGACCTGGGGCAGCATCAGCGCGGTAAGCGATTGATGGCGGCTTGCTTCCACATCAGAGCCGAAGTCGGGGGTGTCGACCGCCGACACCCTGACGAACACTGCGGGCTGATCAGGCTTGTGCGATTCCAGCGCCTGGGCGACGTTGGCTCGAGCCTCGGTGGCCGTGTTCCGGGTGATGGCGCTTTCCAGGTCGAACACCACTCCATCGGCATCTGAGGCCAGCGCCTTTTGCATCCGGTCGGCTCGGTTGGCCGGGAGGAACAGCAGACTGCGAATGGGCGGCGGGTCGGTTTGCATCTCAGCTGCGATTCAGATTCCCTCGGCCTCGACCTCTTCGCGGCTGACGCCCAACACGAACAACACGGCATCGAGGTAGGGGACGCTCACTGCGGTGTCCACGGCCTGGCGGACCTTGGGCTTGGCGTTGAAGGCGATGCCCAGCCCGGCCGCGGTGAGCATGTCTATGTCGTTGGCGCCGTCGCCCACCGCTACCACCTGCTCTGCTGATACGCCCTCGGCCGCGGCGATCTCGTGGAGGATCTCCGCTTTGCGGCTTCGATCCACGATTGGGCCCTCCAGGTTCCCGGTCAGCTTTTCGTCCACCATCTCCAGCGTGTTGGCGTAGGCGTAGTCGAGCTCGAAGTCCCTCTTCAGCCGATTGCAGAACCGGGTGAAGCCGCCGCTCACGATGGCGATGGTGAAGCCCAGCCGTTGAAGGGTGGTGAGGAAAGTGCGGGCCCCGGGGGTGAGGGTGACTTGATCCCAAACCCGCTCCAGAGCGGCCTCGTCCAGGCCGGCCAAGAGGCGGACTCGCTCCCGCAGGGAGGTCTCGAAGTCGATCTCGCCCCGCATGGCCTGGTCGGTCAGCTTCTGGCACACCTCCACACAGCCCGCCTCGGCGGCCAGCAAGTCGATCATCTCGTCTTGGATAAGGGTGGAGTCCACATCTAGCAGGGCCACCCGCTTGGCCCGCCGGGACAGGCCCTCCCGCTGGATGGCCACGTCGAACTCCGGGTTGGCGCCGGCCACCGACAGCAGGTTGCGGCGGATGGCATCAGCGTCGCCTCCTTCAACCACCAGCTCGTAGCTGTAGATGGGGTAGCGGGAGAGGCGCACGATGCGATTGATGTTCCCGCCTCCCTCGGCGATGGCAGTGGCAGTGGTGGCCAGCATCTCCGGGGTCAGATCCCGGCCCAGAATGGTCACGGCATGGGCGCCGGAGTGCACTGAGGGCGTGGGATCGACCACGTCGAATTCCACGGTCACCCGCTGCTCCCAGCCGAACAGCAGGAGGTCTTTGAGCAGGTCTTGGCCGGGGGGAACCTCCATGACGATGCCCAAGGCGAGCTGGCGGCGGATGACAACCTGCTCCACGTCTTGGATCTTGGCCCCTCCGGCAGTCAGCACATTGAGCAGGGCGGCGAACAGGCCGGGCCGGTCGGGTCCGGAGACCCGCAGCAGGATGACTTGATGGGAGGCCATGGCTTGCCCGGACTCGGTCCGTCGCCTGGGCCGGTTCTCAGCCGTGCTGGAGCTTGATCTCGATATCGACGCCCGCAGGCAGGTCCAGCCGTTGCAGCGAGTCCACGGTTTTGGGCCCGGGATCGACGATGTCGAGCAAGCGCTTGTGGATGCGGATTTCGAAGTGCTCGCGGCTGTCCTTGTCCTTGTGGGGTGACCGGATCACAGTGAAGCGGTGCTTCTCAGTGGGCAGCGGGACAGGACCCCGCAAGTCGGCCTGAGTGCGCTTGACCGTTTCCACGATTTTCTTGGTGGACTGGTCGATGATCTCGTGATCGTAGGCCTTCAGCCGAATGCGGATTTTCTGTCCTGATGCCATGAGAGCTACTTGATGATCTTGGTGACGGTGCCCGCGCCCACGGTGCGGCCGCCCTCGCGGATGGCGAAGCGCAGGCCCTCGTCCATGGCGATCGGAGCGATCAGCTCCACGAGCATTTCGGTGTTGTCGCCGGGCATGCACATCTCGGTGCCCTCGGGCAGGGCGATGGTGCCGGTGACATCGGTGGTGCGGAAGTAGAACTGGGGCCGGTAGTTGCTGAAGAACGGCTTGTGGCGCCCGCCTTCTTCCTTCGTCAGCACGTAGACCTGGGCCTCGAAGTTGGTGTGGGGGGTGATGGATCCTGGCTTGGCCAACACCTGGCCGCGCTGGACCTCGTCCTTGTCGGTGCCCCTCAGAAGGGCGCCGATGTTGTCGCCGGCGCGGCCCTCGTCCAGCAGCTTGCGGAACATCTCCACCCCGGTGCACACGGTCTCGGCGGTGTCTTTGATGCCGACGATCTCCACCTTGTCGCCGGTGTTGACGATGCCCTGCTCCACCCGGCCGGTGACCACGGTGCCTCGTCCGGTGATGGAGAAAACGTCCTCGATGGGCATGAGGAACGGCTTGTCCACGTCGCGCTCGGGCTCCTCGATGTAGGCATCCACCTGCTCCATCAGGTCGATCACCTGCTGGGCGGCGTCGCCGTCGCCGTCGAGGGCCTTTAGGGCCGAAACCGGGATCACTGGGATGTCGTCACCGGGGAAGTCGTACTCGCTGAGCAGCTCCCTCACCTCGAGCTCCACCAGCTCCAGCAGTTCTTCATCGTCCACCATGTCGACCTTGTTCAAGGCGACCACGATGGCGGGCACGCCCACCTGGCGGGCCAAGAGCACGTGTTCCCGGGTCTGGGGCATGGGACCATCGGCCGCCGAAACCACCAGGATGGCACCGTCCACCTGCGCCGCGCCGGTGATCATGTTCTTGATGTAGTCGGCGTGGCCGGGCATGTCGACGTGGGCGTAGTGGCGGTTCCCCGTCTCGTACTCGACGTGGGCCACGTTGATGGTGATGCCCCGCTCCCGCTCCTCGGGGGCCTTGTCGATGTTGTCGAACTCGGTGAACTGCGTGGTGGTGGGATCGGCCTCCGACAGCACCTTGGTGATCGCCGCGGTCAACGTAGTCTTGCCGTGGTCGATGTGGCCCATAGTGCCTACGTTCAAGTGCGGCTTGGTGCGCTCGAATGTTTCCTTAGCCATTTTTCATCCTCCGAAACGGGCTCCTTGCCCTTGATCATTCGCCCCTGATGCGGGCGACTATCTCCTCTTGCACCTTGGCAGGTGTCTGCCGGTAGGTGTCGAACTGCATGGTGTGCGTTGCACGCCCCTGTGTTCTCGACCGGAGTTCGGTAGCGTATCCGAACATTTCCGAGAGTGGCACATGGGCCTTCACAATTTGTTCACGGCCCCGCTGCTCCATGCTGTCGATCTTTCCCCGCCGGCCGTTCAGGTCGCCGATGACGTCGCCCATGTACTCCTCGGGGGTCACCACGTCGACGGCCATGATCGGCTCCAGCAGGACGGGCTTGGCCCGGCGGGAAGCGTCGCGGAAAGCGGCGGTGGCCGCGATCTTGAAAGCCATGTCGGATGAGTCCACCTCGTGGTGCTTGCCGTCGGTGAGGGTCACCTTGATGTCGACCACCGGGAAACCGGCCAGCGGCCCGGTGGTCATGGCGTCTTGCATGCCGCTGTCCACGGCCGGGATGTACTCCTTGGGAATGCGCCCCCCGCTGACCTGGCTGGCGAACTCGTAGCCCTTTCCGGGGTCGTTGGGCTCCAGGTCGAAGGTGATCTCGGCGTATTGGCCCGAGCCGCCCGTCTGCTTCTTGTGGGTGTAGGTGAACTTGCCCACCGGCACAGAGACGGTCTCCCGGTAGGCCACCTGCGGCTTGCCCACCGAGGCGTCTACATTGAACTCCCGCAGCATCCGCTCAACCAGCACCTCAAGGTGAAGCTCGCCCATACCGGCTATGAGGGTCTGGGCGGTCTCCTCGTCGGTGCGGACCTGGAATGTGGGGTCCTCTTCGGCCAGGGCCGACATCGCCTTGCCCAGCTTGTCTTGGTCGGCCTTGGTCCGGGGCTCCACCGCCACTTGGATCACCGGGTCGGGGAAGTCCATCTGCTCCAGCTCGATGGGGTGATTGGGATGGGTCAGGGTGTCGCCGGTGCGAACGTCTTTCAGGCCGATGCCGGCCACGATGTCGCCGGCCCGGACGACGTCGAGGTCTTCGCGATCGTTGGCGTGCATCTCCAGGATGCGGCCAATCCGCTCCTTGCGCCCCGTGCGGGTATTCACCACCTGGCTGCCCTTGTCGAGTTGGCCGCTGTAAACCCGGAAGTAGGTGAGCTTGCCGACGTGGGGGTCGCTCATGATCTTGAAAGCCAACGCGCTGAAGGGGGCCTCGTCGTCGGCGGGCCGCTCGGACTCCTCGCCCTTGTGGAAGCCGGTAACCGGAGGTACGTCCAGCGGTGAGGGGAGGTACTCGATGATCGCGTCCAGCAGCGGCTGCACGCCCTTGTTCTTGAAGGCCGACCCGCACAGCACGGGCACGACGTCCAGCGAGAGGGTGCAGGCTCGCAGCGAGGCCCGCAGGTCGGCCGGCGTGATCGAGTCCTCGTCCTCGATGTACTTCTCCAGCAGGTACTCGTCGAACTGGGTGAGCAGGTCGATGAGCTCGAGGCGGGCTTCGTCGGCTTTGTCTTTGAGGTCGTCGGGGATCTCGGTGACGTCCCAGGTGGCGCCCAGGTCGTCGCCCCGCCACACCAGGCCTTGCATCTCCACCAAGTCGACCACGCCCAGCAGGTCGGCCTCGATCCCGATGGGCAGCTGCACCACCGCGGTGGTGGCCCGCAGGCGCTCGGAAATGGTGAGAACGGCCCGCTCGAAGTTGGCGCCAGTGCGGTCGAGCTTGTTGATGAAGCAGATCCGGGGCACGCCGTACTTGTTGGCTTGGCGCCAGACGGTCTCCGACTGGGGCTCCACGCCGGCGACGCCGTCGAACAGGGCCACCGCGCCGTCGAGCACCCGCAGAGAGCGCTCCACCTCCATGGTGAAGTCCACGTGGCCGGGCGTGTCGATGATGTTGATGCGGTGCCCGGCCCACTCCGCGGTGGTGGCGGCCGAGGTGATGGTGATGCCCCGCTCCTGCTCCTGCTCCATCCAGTCCATGGTGGCGGCGCCGTCGTGGACCTCACCGAGCTTGTAGGCCTTGCCGGTGTAATAGAGGATGCGCTCGGTGCAGGTGGTTTTGCCCGCGTCAATGTGGGCCATGATGCCAATGTTGCGGGTCTTCTCCAGCGGGTGACGTGACATGACGTTCAGGAAGGTAGGACCGCTTACCAGCGGTAGTGGGCGAAGGCCCGGTTCGACTCAGCCATCTTGTGCAAGTCGTCGCGCCGTTTCACCGACGCACCCAGGCCATTGGAGGCGTCCAGGATTTCGTTGGCCAGCCGATCGGTCATGGTGCGCTCACGCCGCTCACGGGCGTGGTTGACGATCCACCGGATGGCCAGGGTGTTCGCCCGTCGCGGGCGCACGTCTACGGGGACCTGATAGGTGGCCCCACCGACCCGCCGGCTGCGGACCTCGAGTTGGGGGCGCACATTGTCCACGGCCCGCTTCAGGGTGCCCAGCGGCTCGGCGCTGGTCTTCTGCTCCACGATGTCGAGCGCGCCGTACATGATGCGCTCGGCGGTGGAGCGCTTGCCCCGTTGCAGGATCTTGTTCACGAACTGGGTGACGAGCAATGAGTCGTACACCGGGTCGTTGGGGAGGTCGCGTCGCCCCGCCGGGCCCTTGCGAGGCATGACTAGATCCCTCTTTCAGCGACGCAGGAAGTGACGAACATTATCAGCCGTCCCTCTTGGCGCCGTAGCGGCTGCGAGCCTGACGGCGGTCGGTCACCCCGGCGGTGTCCAGGGTGCCCCGGATGATCTTGTAGCGCACGCCCGGCAGGTCGCGCACTCGACCGCCGCGCACCAGCACGATGGAGTGCTCTTGGAGGTTGTGCCCCTCGCCGGGGATGTAGGCGGTGATCTCCATTCCGCTGGTCAGCCGGACGCGGGCCACTCGACGCAGCGCGGAGTTCGGTTTCTTCGGAGTGGTGGTGTAGACCCGAGTGCATACCCCTCGCCGCTGGGGCGCGCCTTTGAGAGCCGGCGTCTTCTCCTTGCGGAATTTGGTCTGGCGACCCTTGCGCACCAGTTGCTGAATCGTGGGCACAGCACTTCCTAGGGCTGATTGGAAAAAGATTGAGGACGCAGCGAAGGCCGCGTTCCAAGCTTAAGTTTACGCCCCTAGGCTCCCCATCGGCAACACGTCGGCCTCGGTGGCATCGGCCGCGGAAGCCCACTGGGCAAACTGATCTGCCAGGTCAACGTCTTCGTCAGCGGAGGTGTAGTACTCCATCGGGGTGAAGTCGGGAGCGTGGGTGGCGATCTCCCGGTACATCTCCATTCCGGTCCCGGCGGGGATCAGCTTGCCGATGATGATGTTCTCCTTGAGACCGACGAGTCCGTCTTGGCGAGACTCGATGGCCGCCTCGGTAAGCACCCGGGTGGTCTCCTGGAACGACGCGGCCGAGAGCCACGAGTCGGTGGCCAGGGAGGCCTTGGTGATTCCCATGAGCTCGGGCCGTCCCTCAGCAGGGCGTTTGCCCTCTTGGGCCAGGGAGCGGTTCACGTTGGTGAATTTCTGGGAGTCCACCCGCTCACCGGGCAGGAAGTCGGAGTCTCCTGGCTCCTGGATGGCCACTCGACGGGTCATCTGCCGCACGATCAGCTCGATGTGCTTGTCGTGGATAGACACACCCTGGTCTCGGTACACCCGCTGCACCTCATCAACGAGGTATTGCTGGGTTTCTCGCACGCCGCGGATTTCCAGCAGCTCCTTGGGATCGCGGGGCCCGTCGGCCTGGGCCACCGAATCGCCGGCCGACACCTCTTGGCCTTCGACCACCGCCAGCTTCCATGCCGGGTCGATGACGATGGACCACTCGGCCCCGTCGTCGCCCACCACGGTCAGCCGGTTGGCCTTGCCGTCCTCCTCGTTGATGCGAACGACCCCGGAAATCCGGGTGAGTTCGGCTTTGCCCTTGGGTGTGCGGGCCTCGAACAGCTCCACGACTCGGGGCAGACCGCCGGCGATGTCCTTGCCGGCCACACCGCCGGTGTGGAACGTCCGCATGGTCAGCTGCGTGCCCGGCTCGCCGATGGACTGGGCGGCGATCACGCCCACGGCTTCGCCCACCTCGATGGCCTGGCCGGTGGCCAGGGAGAGTCCGTAAGAGGCGCGGCTGATCCCCACCTCGGAGTCGTCGGTGAGGGGGGACAGCACGCGTACCCGAGTCACTGTGGGGTCGTCGCGCAGCAGCGCCATCTCCTCATCGCCGATGATGGCGCCCCGCTCCAGCACGGTGCCGTCGCCCAGGGTCACATCGTCAGCCAGAGTGCGGCTGAACAGGCGGGTCTCCAGGTAGGTCCGCTTGCCCGGCTCATCGGGCATCACGTCGTTGATCCAGATGCCCCGAACCGGTCCGCCGGATTCGAACGGATCCCGGTCGTTGATGATGACCTCCTGGGCCACATCGACCAGCCGGCGAGTGAGATAGCCGGAGTCGGCGGTGCGAAGGGCGGTGTCCACCAGGCCCTTGCGGGCGCCGGGAGTGGCGATGAAGTACTCGAGCATCGCCAGGCCCTCGCGGAAGTTGCTCTTGATGGGACGGGGGATCATGTCGCCACGGGGGTTGGCCACCAGGCCGCGCATGCCCGCAATCTGGCGGACCTGCATCATGTTCCCCCGGGCGCCGGAGCCCACCATCATGTCGATGGGGTTGAACTTCTCCGACTGGAGCACCGCCTCCATGCGCTGGCGCACCTTCTCGGTGGCCTCGGTCCAGATCTCCACCTCTTTCTGGCGGCGCTCACCGTCGGTGATGATGCCCCGCCGGAACTGGTTCTCGACCTTGTCGGCTTCTTTCTCGTAGCGGTCCAAGATGGTCTTCTTGTCGTGGGGGACCTTGATGTCGTCCACCGAGACAGTGAGCCCGGACTGGCTGGCGAACTGGAAGCTCAGGTTCTTCAAGGCGTCGAGGCTGGTGGCCACGACCTCCTTGGTGTACTGCTGGGCCAGCTTGTCCACGATGGTGGTGATATCGCGCTTGGTGGCCACTCGGTTCACATAGGGGAAGTCGTCGGGCAGGGTGCTGTTGAACAGCACTCTTCCCACCGTGGTCGGGGTGTAGGTGGCGGCGTCGCCGTTGGCCGGCGTCTCCACCAATTGGGGGATGCGGTACTCGATGCGAGCGTGAAGCTCGACCTCGCCGGCCTCGTAGGCCCGTTCGATCTGGTGCTGGTGGCGGAAGATCCGCCCCTCACCAAGTGCGCCCTCCACTTCCTCGGTGAGGTAGTAGGCCCCGATGATCATGTCCTGGCCGGGAGTGACCAGAGGACGGCCGTGGGCGGGGCTGAGCACGTTGTTGGCCGACAGCATCAGCACCCGGGCCTCGGCCTGCGCCTGGGCCGACAGCGGCAGGTGCACCGCCATCTGGTCACCGTCGAAGTCGGCATTGAAGGCGGTACACACCAGCGGGTGGATCTGGATGGCCTTGCCCTCCACGAGCACGGGCTCGAACGCCTGGATGCCCAAGCGGTGCAGGGTCGGCGCCCGGTTCAACAGCACAGGGTGCTCTTGGATGACCTCGTCGAGCACGTCCCACACCTGTGGACGGCGCCGCTCCACCATCCGCTTGGCTGACTTGATGTTCTGGGCCAAGTCCTCCTCGACCAGCTTCTTCATGACGAAGGGCTTGAACAGCTCCAGGGCCATGAGCTTGGGCAGGCCGCACTGATGCAGCTTGAGGGTGGGGCCGACCACGATGACCGAGCGACCGGAGTAGTCGACCCGCTTGCCCAGGAGGTTTTGGCGGAAGCGCCCCTGCTTGCCCTTGAGCATGTCGGACAATGACTTGAGGGGCCGGTTACCCGGTCCGGTAACCGGGCGCCCCCGGCGGCCGTTGTCGAACAGCGCGTCAACCGCCTCTTGCAGCATGCGCTTCTCGTTGTTGACGATGATCTCGGGCGCCCCGAGGTCGAGCAGTCGCTTGAGGCGGTTGTTGCGGTTGATGACCCGGCGGTAGAGATCGTTCAGATCGGAGGTGGCGAACCGGCCGCCGTCCAGCTGCACCATGGGGCGCAGTTCCGGGGGGATGACCGGGACGGCGTCCAGGATCATGGCCCGGGGATCGTTTACGCGCCGGCCGTGCTGGTCGCGCCGGTTGAACGCCGACACGATCTTCAGCCGCTTGATGGCCTTCTGCTCCCGCTGTTGGGAGAGCTTCTTCTGGCCCTCGGGGGGATCGAGCTGCTCGCGGAGCTTGCGCTCCTCCTCGTCGAGGTCGACGCTGTCGATCAGCGTGGCGATGACCGCCGCGCCCATGCCCCCGGTGAACAGGTCGCCGTAGCGGTCCTCCATCTCCCGCCACAGTTCCTCGTCCTCGACGATCTTGCGGGGGAACAGGCTGGAGAACTCCTCGAAGGCCCGCTCGACCATCTCGATCTCCTCGGCATACTCCTCTTCGAGGGCCAGCAGATCTTTCTCCGCCGCCTTCTGGCGCTTGTCCAGATCCTTGGCGTCGGCGGTCTCGAGCTCTTCCTCCAGTTCGGCCAAGCGCTCGTTCTTGCGCTCCTGAAGCTCGTCGCGGATGGCCTCGATCTCCTCGTGCATTTCCCGCTCGAGTTCGGGAAGCCGCTTGTGGCGCTCCTCCTCATCGACCTCGGTCACCAGGTTGGCGGCGAAGTAGATGACCTTCTCGAGTTGCTTGGCCTTCAACTCCTCCTTGGGCTCAGTGCCCATGAGCAGATAGGCCAGCCACGATCGGGTGCCCCGCAGGTACCAGATGTGGACCGCGGGGGCGGCCAGCTCGATGTGGCCCATCCGATCGCGGCGCACCTTGGAGCGGGTGACCTCCACGCCGCACCGCTCGCAGATGATGCCCTTGAAACGGATGCGCTTGTACTTGCCGCAGTAGCACTCCCAGTCCTTGGTGGGACCGAAGATCTTCTCGCAGAACAAGCCGTCCTTCTCAGGGCGGAGCGTGCGGTAGTTGATGGTCTCGGGCTTCTTCACCTCGCCGTTGGACCAGGTCCGAATGGCATCGGCGGTGGCCAGTCCGATGGAGAGCTGGTCGAAAGCGTTTACGTCCAACATTTAGAAGCTCCTCCCCATGACACGGCGGTCGTCTTCATCGTCTGAGCCCCGTTCAGGCCGGGAAATGTCGATGCCCAGTTCCTCGGAGGTGCGGAAGGCATCGTCGTCCAGTTCGGTGATCTCCACCTGCTGGCCAGCGGTGTCCCTCACCTCCACGTTCAGGCAGAGGGCCTGCATCTCCTTGATGAGCACCTTAAAGCTCTCCGGTATGCCCGGCTCGGGGATGTTGTCGCCCTTGACGATGGCCTCGTACACCCGCACTCGGCCCAGCACGTCGTCGGACTTGATGGTGAGCAGCTCTTGGAGGCAGTAGGCCGCGCCGTAGGCCTCCAGCGCCCAGACTTCCATCTCGCCGAAGCGCTGGCCGCCGAACTGGGCCTTGCCGCCCAGCGGCTGCTGGGTGATCATCGAGTAGGGGCCGGTGGAGCGGGCGTGAATCTTGTCGTCCACCAGGTGGGCCAGCTTCAGCATGTACATGAAGCCGACCATGATCCGGTTGTCGTAGGGCTCTCCGGTGCGGCCGTTGTAAAGCACGGCTTTGCCGTCTTCGCCGATCAGGCGCTCGCCATCGACGGTCTCCGGCTTTATGTTCGCCAGGAGCTGCTGAATGGTGGGGTGCTGGCCGGAATGCCCGGCCTCGTCCCAGTGGGCGCCGTCGAACACCGGGGTGGACACCAGAGTGGCTGCCCGAGTGGTGGGCCTGGTCTTGCGCCCGTCGCCCCGCTCGGGCTCTTGGCTGCCATTGCCGTTCGTCTCCCAGCCCCAGCGGGCGGCGTAGCCCAGGTGGGCTTCCAGCACCTGGCCCACGTTCATGCGGGAGGGAACCCCCAGCGGGTTCAAGATGATGTCCACCGGAGTCCCATCGGCCAGATGGGGCATGTCCTCCATCGGGAGGATCCTGGAGATGACGCCTTTGTTGCCGTGCCGCCCGGCCAGCTTGTCGCCCACCGAGATTTTCCGCTTCTGGGCCACATATACCCGGACCAGCTGGTTCACGCCGGGGGGCAGCTCATCGCCAGCGAAGCGGTTGAACTTCTTGACGTCGATGACCTTGCCGTTCTCCCCGTGGGGGACCTTGAGGCTGGTATCGCGCACCTCTCGGGCCTTCTCCCCGAATATGGCCCGCAGCAGGCGCTCTTCGGGGGTCAGCTCGGTCTCGCCCTTGGGGGTCACCTTGCCTACCAGCACGTCGCCGGGGCCGACTTCGGCGCCGGGGCGGATGATCCCTTCCTCGTCGAGGTCGGCCAGTATCTCCTCCGACAGGTTGGGGATGTCGCGGGTGATCTCCTCGGGGCCGAGCTTGGTGTCGCGGGCGTCGATCTCGTGCTCGTGGATGTGGATGGAGGTGAGCACGTCGTCGCGCACGAGCCGGTCGCTCAGGATGATGGCATCTTCGAAGTTGTAGCCCTCCCAGGCCATGAAGGCCACCAGCAGGTTCTTGCCTAGGGCTATCTCGCCGTTGTCGGTGGACGGACCGTCGGCCAAGATGCGGCCCTTGCGGAAGCGCTCGCCCACGTTCAACAGCGGCTTCTGGTTGATGCAGGTGTCCTGGTTGGAACGCTCGAACTTCATCAGCTTGTAGCTGGTCGAGCCGGCGTTCTTGTAGTCCACCGTGATGCTATTGCCGGCCACGTCGGTGACGGTGCCGTCTTCTCGGGCGATGATCATGTCGGCGGCGTCTCGGGCGGCCTTGCCCTCGATGCCGGTTCCCACATACGGCGCCTCCGGTCGGACCAAGGGCACCGCCTGGCGCTGCATGTTGGCGCCCATGAGGGCCCGGTTGGCGTCATCGTGCTCGAGGAAGGGGATCAGCGCGGTGGCAACCGAGACGATCTGCTTGGGGGAGACGTCCATGAGCTGGACCTCGTCGGGGGGCACCGAGGAGATCTCGGTGGTGGCCCCGAAGAACACCTCCTGCTCAAGCTGGGCCTGCAACCCTTTCATCGTCGCGGCCTGGGGAGAGCGCCGCACCAGCACGCGGTCGTTGACAAACCGGTTTTGGTCGTCGAGGGGGGCGTTGGCCTGGGCCACCACGTACTCCTCCTCGTCGTCGGCGGCCAGCCAGATGATCTCGTCGGTGACCTGGCCGTCGATCACTTTGCGGTAGGGGGACTCTATGAACCCGAACTCATTGACCCGGCCATAGGAGGCCAACGCGCCGATGAGGCCGATGTTGGGGCCCTCGGGGGTCTCGATGGGGCACATCCGGCCGTAGTGGGAGAAGTGAACGTCGCGCACTTCGAATCCCGCCCGCTCCCTTGACAAGCCACCCGGTCCGAGCGCCGACAGCCGGCGGCGGTGGGTGAGGCCCGACAGGGGGTTCACCTGGTCCATGAACTGGGAGAGCTGGCTGGTTCCGAAGAACTCCTTGATGGCGGCGGCTACCGGCCGGTTGTTGATCAGCGAGGTGGGGGTGATGGCCTCCACGTCTTGAGTGGTCATGCGCTCGCGCACCACCCGCTCCATGCGGGACAGGCCGATGCGCACCTGGTTCTGGATCAGCTCTCCCACCGAGCGGATGCGGCGGTTGGCGAAGTGGTCTTGGTCGTCGAGGCGGTAGCCCGGCTCGAACTTCACCAAGTGCAGTAGGTAGGTGCAGGTGGCCAGCACCTCAGCGGGGGACAGCACCGGCTGGTCGGCGTCAGGACGCTCGAGCTTCAGGCCGAACAGCTCCTCGATGCGGTCCAGTTCGGGGCCCAGCTTGCGATCGAGCTTGTAGCGGCCCACTCGGGACAGGTCGTAGCGACGGCTCTCGAAAAAGGCGTTGCGGAAGTAGTTACGGGCCGCTTCCACCGACTGGGGCTCGCCGGGACGGGCTCGCTTGTAAATCTCCAGCAGGGCCTCGTCCTGGGTGGCGTGCTGATGCTTGTCGCTCTCCCACTGGTCGGCCAGGAAGTCGAAGTGGCCTACGAACTGGTCCAGGAAACCGGGGGCATTCTCCTCGTCGTAGCCCAGGGCCCGCAGCAGGGTGAACAGGCTCATGCGGCGCTTGCGGGCCACTCGAGCACCGGCCGTGGGGTTGCGGCCCGGCTTGTGCTCTACGTCGAACTCGATCCACTCGCCTCGGTAGGGGTGGATGGTGCCGGTGACGAGCTGGTGCTTGCTCAGATTGCGGAGTCGGAACCGCTCACCGGGCTGGAAGATCACGCCGGGGGAGCGCACGAGCTGGGACACCACCACGCGCTCGGTGCCGTTGACGATGAAGGTGCCCTTGTCGGTCATCACCGGGAAGTCGCCCAAGAACACGATCTGCTCGATGATCTCGCCGGTGTTGCGATTGGAGAACCGAGCCTGCACCAGGATGGGTGCCGAGTAGGTCATGTCCTTCTCTTTGCACTCTTCCACCGAGGTGCCCCAGCGGGGGCCGGGGTTCAGATCTTCATCGTCGGGGTCGAACTCCAGTTCGAGCTGCAAGGTCTCCGAAAAGTCCTTGATGGGGCTGATGTCGCGAAAGGCATCGGCCAGGCCCTGCCGGATGAACCATTGGAAGGAGTCCTTTTGCACCGCGATGAGGTCGGGCAAAGGAAGCACCTCCTCCAGGTTTCCGAAGGAGTAGCGGTCGCGGGTCGCCGAACGTGAGGGCAAGGTGAGCTCCATGTGTATAGACGGGCAACGCCGGTTGGCTGCTCGAATCCCTGAACGTCGACGGGAGGGGGTAATCCTGTAAACGCGGCCGCGTCAAGTGAAAAGGCGTGGCCGGGGAGACTAGCGAGCGGGTATCCGGGAATGATACGCGGCGCGGGCATGGTTTACAAGCCATGCCCGTCAAGAATTCGCTGGTGGCGCGTTATTTGAGCTCGACAGCTCCGCCGGCGGCCTCGATGAGCTCTTTGGCCTTTTCGGCGTCCTCCTTGGAAGCCTTCTCCAAGATCGGCTTGGGAGCGTTGTCCACCAGTTCTTTGGCGTCCTTCAGGCCCAGGTTGGTGAGGGTGCGCACCTCTTTGATGACCTGGATCTTCTTCTCGCCCGCACTGGTCAGGACCACGTCGAATTCGCTCTGCTCCTCAGCGGCACCGCCGCCGTCACCACCGCCGTCACCGGGAGCGGCCATCATCATGGGCATGGCTGCGGCCGGGGCTGCGGCCTCCACGTTGAAGCGCTCCTTGAACGCTTCTTTGAGCTCGGAAAGCTCGAGCACCGTCATGGACCCGATGGAGTCCAGAACCTCATCTACCTTGGACATTTCTGTTCCTCATTCCTTTGTTGGTTGATTGTTGTCAGTTCCTTGAGTTGGAGCTGGTCAAGCCGCGGCGCCTTCTTTTTCGGTGAACGACTCCAGCAACCCGGCCATTTCCACCAGCGGGGCATCGAGGAGTCCCGCCATCTCGACCAGCGGGGCCTCCAGCAATCCGGCCATCTCGGCCATGGGAGCTTCCAGCAGCCCGAGGATCTCAGACAGGATTTCGGTCCGAGTTCCAAGCTTGGACAAGGCGCTCACCTCGTCGGCCGAGATCACCTGGCCATCGAGCACGCCGCCCTTGATCGACAAGAAGTTGGAGTCGTCGGCGTATTGGCACAGAGCCTTGGCCAGCGAGACGGCGTCGCCAGGAGAACCGTCATCACGGGCGCCCACAAAGGCCAACGCGGTGGGGCCCACGAGGACCTCGTCCAAATCCAGATTGAGCTCGCGGGCCGCAAAGCGGGTCAGCGTGTTCTTGTACACCTTGTAGTCGCCGCCGGCCTCGCGCAGCTGACGGCGCAAATCGGCCAGGGCCGGGACGTCGAGGCCGCGGTAATCGGTGATGACCACTGCCTCGGTGGAGGAGATGCGCTCGCGCACCTCTTCCACGACGGCCACTTTTTCGGGGCGGGGATTTTCCATCAGATTGCCGTACCCTCCATGAGAACGAGACTCTCCTTCAAAACGAAAAGGGGGGCGCCGCTGAGTGCGAACGCCCCACGAGTTTCGGGAGGGTTCACCTCGTCAGGCCAGTCGACGCCTCGGTCTTTGCGGACGGAGTGCCGGCCGATTAAGCGGTGCTGGGCACTGCGCCTGATGTCTGCGGCAAATCAGTAGATTGTGAGCGCCAAAAGGTACCAGATCAGTTGGTGGCGCCCAAGTCGGCGGGATCCAGCCGAATTCCGGGACCCATGGTGGAAGAGATCGTGACCTTGCGGATGTAACGGCCCTTGAGAGCCGCGGGCTTGGCCCGGTTCAGCTCCTCCATAACCGCCCGGATGTTGGCCACGAGGGCATCGGCTTCAAAGCTGACCTTGCCCACGGGCACGTGGACGTTTCCCTGGCGGTCGGTGCGGAATTCCACTTTGCCGCTCTTGAACTCGCCCACTGCTCGGGCCACGTCATCGGTGACCGTGCCGGTTTTGGGGTTGGGCATCAGCCCTCGGGGTCCGAGGACCTTGCCGAGTTTTCCCACCACCGGCATCATGTCGGGAGTGGCGATGGCCACGTCGAAGTCCATCTTGCCGCCCTGTACCTGCTCGGCGAGGTCATCGGCGCCCACCACGTCGGCACCGGCTTCGGTCGCCTGCGTGGCCGCCTCGCCCTGGGCGAACACGGCCACCCGAACGTCGGTGCCGGTGCCCGAGGGCAGCGAGACCGTTCCTCGGATCATCTGTTCGGCCTTGCGAGGATCGACGCCCAAACGGGCCGCGAGCTCCAAGGTCTCGTCGAATTTCGCGGCGGACAAACTCTTCACCAGCTCCACACCCTCTACGGCGGTGTGCGGTTGCTGCTTGTCGATGCGCTGGGCGGAATCGCTGTACCGCTTCCCTTTCTTCGCCATGTCGGCTCCCTCAGTGTTGTGGGCTCGTCGGGCGAGGTCGTCCCGTCGGCCAGTTGGATATGACTATTGGATATGACTGCTGTCGTGGTCTTCGGCTCGGTTACCCCACCGTGATGCCCATGCTGCGGGCGGTGCCGGCTACCTGAAGCTTGGCCTGCTCGAGGTCGTCGGTATTGAGATCGGGCATTTTGATCTTGGCTATTTCCGCGCACTGGGCGTCGGTAATGGCGCCGACGACCTCACGGCCCGGCTCCATGGATCCCTTCTCCAGCCCGGCCGCTTCTCGGATGAGGAAGGAGGTGGGTGGGGTTTTGGTGATGAACGAGAAGGTCCGATCTTCGTAGATGGTGATCTCCACCGGGATGATCTGGCCCCGCTTGTCCTCGGTTCGGGCGTTGTAGTCCCGGCAGAAGTCCATGATGGCCACGCCATGGGGACCCAGCGCGGTGCCCACTGGTGGTGCTGGAGTGGCCTGGCCGGCCGGAATCTGGATTTTGATGGTGGTGGCTACCTTCTTTTGAGCCATGACTCTGCCCCTTCTGGCTTGGTCCTCTTGCCGCTTGGCGACTTGGGGGGAATTCGAATCTTCCTACAATTTCGCCACTTGGGAGAATTCGAGCTCGACTGGCGTCTCTCGGCCGAAGATATTGACGAGAACCTTCATCTTGAGCTGGTCTTCGTTTATCTCGGCCACCTCGCCGGAAAAGTCGGCGAACGGACCCTCTTTGACTCGAATGGTCTCGCCCACCTCGTAGAGCAGGCGGGGCTTGGTGCGGCGGACTGTCTGCTCGCCGTCGGTCTTGACCTGAAGGAAGTTCTCCACGTCTTTGCGCTTGAGGGCCGACGGCTTGCTGCCGCGGCGACCGTGGCCCACAAAGCCGGTCACACCGGGAGTGTTGCGGATCACATCCCAGGAGATGTCGTTCATCTCGGCTCGAACCAGCAGATAGCCGGGGAACATCTTCTTCTTGGTGGTGACCTTCTTGCCGCCCTTGAACTCCACCACATCCTCCATGGGAATGACGGTCTCGTGGATATGGCTCTCCATGTCCATGGTCTTGCGGCGGGCTTCGATGTTCTGCTGGACCTTGTTCTCATAGCCCGATTGGGTGTGGACCACATACCACTTCCCGGGCATGTCGTAGGGGCTGATGGTCTCGACTTCGTCTTCGTCCTTCTCGTAGACCAGCTCTTCGGCGTCGATTACCTCGATCGTGTCGCTTGACAGGGCCGCGTCGTCAAGAAGGCTGTCGCTGACAGGGCCGGGGCTCTCAACTTCGGGCTCGGCAACCGGCCCGGTGGGCAGCAATGCCGCGGCGGCTTCGGCGGCGTCGACTGGTGGGGCTTCAACCTCGGCGTCGGGCGCTTCGGACTCGGGGTCGGCCGTTTCGGTGGTGGGGAAGAGATCGGTCATTTCGGTTTCATCTACCTCAGGGTTTATCGATCGAACAACTTCAGGATGGCTTCGCTGAATCCCCAGTCGAGCAGGCCGATGGCAGTGGTGAGCAGCACCAAAACGACCAGCACCACGATGGAGTAGTTGACGACTTCTTCGCGCCGGGGCCACGAAACCTTGCGAAGTTCGCCGCGAACCTCGCGCAGGAACTGCGCTGGACCCACCCGCTCCTCGCCGGGCCGGGGTTGATTCCTAGCCTGGCGGCGGTCGCGGACCGGGGTGCCTTCTTCGTCGACGAAGCCTTGCCGCTTAGCCATCCTCTTCTGTTGTCTGTTCAGGTCGGTCATGGAGACTCCAGTGCGCCCGGCACTACGGAGGCGGGGTTGCTTGCGCAGGGCAGGAGGGACTCGAACCCCCAACCGCCGGTTTTGGAGACCGGTGCTCTACCAATTGAGCCACTGCCCTTCGTTCGTTAGGGGCAAGACAAGGCTACAGCGCCGATGGGAGCCATCCCAATGCAAATCTCGGGCCTTTCCTTGCTAGGAGCAGTTGGAGGGGGTGGATGCCGATGGGAGCCATCCCAATGCAAAATCTTTGGGGGCGCGGCGACTAATGGCGGATGCGGCGGCGGAAGAGGACGGTGATCACGGCCAGGGTGGTGGCGGCCAAGAATCGACGGATGAGCTGCCGGCGCCGGTCGTACTGGTCGAGTCGGGCCATGACCTTCCACACCAAGGTGGGGGGCGCCTCGGTCGGGGGGCGGTGGTCGAAAGACCGGGAGGCGTCATCGATCATGAGGCTTCCTCGTCTTCTTCTTGGGCAGCCGGCGCGGTTTGGCCCGCCCCCAGCTCAGTGGTGCGCTGAAGCACGGCGCGTAGCCGCTGTCGGGCCCGGTGGAGCCTCACCTTGGCGGCGGAGGTGGTGATGCCCAGCTCGGCGGCGATCTCGCTGTGGGAGAGATCGTGCAGGTCTCGCAGCACCACCACCTGTCGGAGTCGCTCCGGCAGCGCCCGGATGGCCCGGTCGATGTGATGGCGCAGCACAGCCGCCTCGGCTCGCAGGCTGGGATCTTGCTCAGGCCGCAGATCGACGATGGGCACTTCATCGCTCAGCTCTTCGGTTCGCTGGCGGGATCGGCGGCTCAAATGCGTCGACGCGCAGTTGCTGGTGATGCGGTACATCCAGGTGGAGAAGCTGGAATCCCCCCGGAAGCGGCGAATCGCCCGGTAGGCCCGGACATAGGCATCCTGGACCACGTCGGCGGCGTCGTCTCGATTGCCGGTGAGCCGGTAGGCCAGGGCGTAGATGTCTCGGTAGGTGGACCGGACCAGCTCGTTGAACGCGTCGCGGTCGCCGCGGCGGGCGGCGTCTACCAGCGCGGCGTCTTCGAAGGCCGGCTCACGAGATGCTGCGGGTTCGATGGGGCCAGACTATCCGTGGCCCCCATTGGGGCGAAAGGGTGGGCGGTAGCGGCGGCCAGACTCGAACTGGGCCTTTCAGAGAGTGTGAGGCATGGGAGCGATGGAGGGATCCATTTAGCCAAGGTCCCGGACAATTGAGGGCATACTCACGCGTTGTCGACGGGTGCGTCATGATCGCTTAGTCGCCACTGATTGTGGCGGCTGCGCCGCTTCTCGCTAGTTGCCTCGACTTCTCCGTCTTCTTCCATTAGGCGGAGCCATTGGAGTACACCTTGGCTTGTCATCTGGAGTTCCTCAGCGAGATGCCGAGCTGGCTGTGGGCCCGACTCAAGTATGTCTTTGATCTGGGCTCGTCGGTCTCGGCGAGGTTGCGGTGGTTTTCCACTGAAGTCCAGCCGCGCTTGAATCTCTGAGTTGTCCGTACCGAGGAGCATCCAGACTGCCCATCGTTTGTCGCTGGTCTTTTCGATGAGGTTCTCTCCAGCGAGGCCGGTCAATTCGCGAGTTGCCGTTAACGGATCACACCCAGTTAGCGATCGATACTGCTGATTCGTGATTTTCTGGTTCCTGCGTAAGAAGGCAAGAGCCAGTCGTTGTCGATCGTTGAACTGCGCGGTATCAATTGTCGACAGCCACGCTACCGCTTCGTCATCAAGCAATCCGTGGTTCTTGATTACCATCCGAAACTCGCGTACGGCATCGAAGATCTGTGGTGGTTCCATCCCAGCATCGCGAAGTGCCGCGGCCGTAGCCAATAATCCAGATCCGCGGTTCTCACAGACTGTCCGCCCGGTTGGCTCGACCTCGACGTCTTCTAGGAGCTTGGCCAAACGTGCGTTTCTTGACGAAGAGACCGACTCGGTAAAGAGATCCTCGCGCGAGACGGGTCCATGCAAGCCTCCAGGGCTGGAGACTTCGAGTCTGTCAGGGTAGAGAGCGACTCGGACTTGGGTACCGTGAGCGAGAGGGTGGTAGTCCCGATGCATCAGGGCATTGGCAACAAGCTCGCGGACAGCCTCCTCCGGGTACTCCCACCGATCCTCGCGACCGAGTCCGACCACGATTGACCGGCGCTTCATATTTCGTCGGAGTGCAGTGAGTGACTCCGCAACCATGCGGGGGATTGGCCCATCGATCGACTGATTGTCGAGAAACCGCGTTCCATCGTCGAGTGGTTCTCCTGATGGCGTCGGCAAGGCGACGAAGGTGACGTCGAGTTGGGGAAAGAATTGCTGGGGGAAACGCCCGAGCGCCAGCAGTCCGGCAAGTGTCACTCCCCGTTCGTCTCCGCGTTTGACTATTACCCCCATCATGCTGAGTATCTCTTCGTCATTCGCCTGAGCGAAGACCTGGCCGCGTGTTGACCGCAGGCGATGTAGGAGCCTGTTGATGAGGTCCGAGTCGAGGTCGTCAAGGGTCGCCCCCTCGACGATTGCTCCATCGTCGTCGGGCTGCCCTCTAGACGACTTGAGAACGTGGACTTCATAAGTTGAGAGGTTGCGGTCACCGTCGAACGTCCTGACGTAGGAACCGCGTTCGATCCCACGGGCCTTCACGAAGCACGGCTTCCGCGTGGATGAGAGTTCGTCGATGGCTGCCGCCATGATGGCTTTTCCGTCAACTTCGACGATGTCGACTTCTGGCCGGATTGGCGGGTCTAGTTGGTCTGAGCACGCTGACGCGAAGTCAGTAGCTAGCTTTGCGGCGTCAACGTCTAGAGCGGCGAATTGGGTGCTTTCGTCCAAGCCTAGGATGATCAGTCCACCATCGGTATTCGCAAATGCTGAGACGGTTTCGATGATCGACGTCGGCAGACCACCGGCTGCCGCCTTTGCCTCGATCGTGGCTAGGTCAGTCTTGGCTGCACGGAGTTTGGGCAGCGCTTCGTTGACGCTGGTTGCAATATCAGGCAAGTCTGCTCCTCTTCCAACTTGTTGGATCTTATCTTCCAACTTGCTAGATCGCGTCTTTTAACTTGTATGTGCAACTCGCTAGTGGCGATGGGAGTTGCTGTCGAGACCCACGGACAACCCAAGACCAAAAAATCGTGACAAACCCGACAAATGCCGAAGACGCGGTGGTAGCGGCGGCCAGACTCGAACTGGCGACCTCTCGATTATGAGTCGAGCGCTCTTACCGACTGAGCTACGCCGCCCCGGGGGCATTCTGCGGCCGGAAACCGCCGAAGTGACCCTGAGCCTCCTGAGAGAATCGAACTCTCGACCTTTTCCTTACCATGGAAACGCTCTGCCGACTGAGCTAAGGAGGCAGGCTGGGAACTCTATCCCTTTGCGACGCCAATATTGCCACTCTGTGCCAGCGGCGGGAAAGCCAGAATTGGGAGGTGACGGACGGTACGGTGCAGCCGGTGGCGATTCGAGCAGCAAGGCTGTCTGATGCCGAGGGCATTCGGGAGATCGTCAATTACGAGATCCTGAACGGGACCAGCATTTTCGAGTTGGAGCCTCGCACTCTGGCCGCCCAGCGCACCTGGTTGCAAGACCGCAGCGGAGTTCACGCCGTGCTGGTGGCTACGCCGGATGACGACGATGACACCGTGCTGGGCTTCTCCTCGCTGTCGCCCTTCCATACCCGACCGGCCTACAACACCACAGTGGAGAACTCGGTGTACGTCCACCAGGACCATCGCGGCAAGGGCATCGGCCGGGCCTTGTTGGTGGAGATAATCGGACTGGCCCAAACCCACGGGTTCCACACCGTGATCGCCCGCATTTCCGGCAAGAACGAAGCATCGGTCGCCGTCCACCGCTCCGTGGGTTTCGAAGTAGCCGGCACCGAGCGCGAAGTGGGCCGCAAATTCGGCCGCTGGATAGACGTGACGGTGATGCAGCTCATGCTGCAAGACTGGAGTGGGCCGGGGAGAGCCTGACGCTCTCAGTTGGGTTGTTCAAACCGGGGCCCGGCATAGGGGCAGGCCGAGACTGAGGTAAGTGTCAGATAGAAATGCGCGTTGATATCCGATCGCTCTCGCGCTACCTTTCAGTCATCATTCCCCGCCCGCTGGACGGATCGCTTTGATCCGTCCCCGGGCGGGTGTTTTTTGTTATGCGCACCATTGTGCTGGTCGACGGCCAGAACCTCTTTCACCTTGCCAAGCGTGCATGGGCACCCGCGGTTGTGAGTCCTTCATCTTGGTCGCGGCGACTCGCCAGGCCGCCTACCCTTACTGGGCGGTGACTGTTTCGTAGATGCCTCTGGCTAGGCCAGCGAAGACTATTTCTCGGAAGTCGGGGTCGTTGAGGCAGCGTTTGACGATTTCGTCGTTGTCGGCCATGCGTTCGATCATCAGTTTCGGCAGTTCTTGGCGCATGGCGAGTTCGAACTTCTCGAAGGGGTTGGCTTCGGCGGTCTGGCTGATGTTCTCGTTGTTGACCCCGTCTTCTTGTATCTGCTCGAAGAACAGCCGGTCTGAATCGTCAAAAGCCGTGCCGAATCGGTCGTTGAGGTTGGCGATGATCTCTGAAAGCGGGGCCTCGTCTTCCTCGGTGCGGCCGGTGCCCACCTCGATAGGACTCCTGACCATTGTTCCCTCGTCGTCGAGGTCGATCGCCCCAGTGGAGACATGCTGTAGGCGGTAGTACTCCAACTCAACCTCGTCTTCAAGGCGCAACTGCTCCACCATGCCGTCGCGGAGGCTGGGCAGCAGCCTTCTGGCGAATGCTGCGAGTTGCTCGAGGTCGCTGTCGGCATACGGGATGATCTGGCTGATGTACGAGTAGAGTCGGACAAACGCTCCGAGCCGATCGCGGAACCTAGCTTGCTCGTCCTCTTCGAGGTGCCTGAACCTGCCGACAGCGGGCTGAAGTTCCAGTACCAACCGCGCGTGGTCGCCGTCTTGGCGTTTGTCGAATGGCTGGAAGTACACTTGGGCGAACCGCTCCACTTCGTCGTGGTGGTACACCTGCATCTCATCGAGTTCGTACTTGAGTCCGTCGAGCAAGATCGGGTCTGATTGGGCTTCGAGCTGGGTCTGGTCGTAGTAGGGGGCGAAGGCCGCACCAATGTCATCGGGGTCGTTGACGAAATCCAACACGAACGGGTCACTCTTGCCAGGAGCGACCCGATTGAGGCGCGACAGGGTTTGCACGGCCTGGACCCCATCGAGGCGCTTGTCGACGTACATCGCCTGCAACAACGGCTGGTCGAAACCGGTCTGGTACTTCTCGGCCACGAGGAGAATCTGGTAGTAGGGCGAGTCGAACCGGGCTGGCAGCGCCGACTCGCTGATCGCTTTGCCGCTCACAATGTCGGTGTTCATACCGGGCTCGGTGTAGTCCTTGCCGGTGTCGGGGTCGGTGACGGTACCGCTGAACGCAACTAGTGGGCGTATGTCGGTGTATCCCTTCTGGTTGATATATTCCTCGAAGGCCCGCATGTAGCGCACGGCGTGGAGCCGCGACGACGTAACCACCATCGCCTTGGCCTTGCCGTTCATGCGGTGCCTGACATTGGCGCGGAAGTGCTCGATGATGACCTCGGTCTTCTGGGCGAGGTTGTGGGGATGGATCGACGCGTACTTGCTGAGGGCCCTAGCCGCACGGCGCTCCGGGTACTCGGGGTCATCCGCGGCATTTCTAGCGATCCTGTAGTAGGTGTCGTAGTCGGTGTAGTTCCGCAGCACATCGAGGATGAAACCCTCCTCGATCGCTTGGCGCATGCTGTAAACGTGAAACGCCTCGGGATTGGCGCCGGTTCCGTGCCGTCCAAAAAGCTCAATGGTCTTGCCCTTGGGGGTGGCAGTGAACGCGAAGAACGACAAGTTCGGTTGCGGGCCGCGGGACTCCACCACAGCATTCAGTCCATCTTCCCAGTCATCAACACTTTCCAAAGCCGACCGTGAGCGCTCGCCCAGGATCGCCTTCATGTCGCGGGCACTCTCCCCGGTCTGACTGGAATGTGCCTCATCGACGATTACCGCATAACGCCGCCCGGCGATCTTCTGTCTCCACTCCGTTGTTTGGAGCAGCTCATCTGGGTTGGGTGCGTTGGGAGAGCCAGCGCCGGCGATGGACAGCAGGCCCTGCATGACGAACGGGAATTTCTGCAAGGTCGTAATCACGATCTTCGTCCCGTCCACAAGAGCCTGGGCTAGTTGTTTCGAATCCTCGTCGATGGCCTGGACAACACCCTGGGCGTGTTCGATCTGGTAGATGGCGTCTTGAAGCTGCCGGTCGAGGACACGCCGATCTGTGATGACCAGAACACAGTCGAACACCTTGTCGTCGGTGTCGGTGTGGAGGCTCGCCAGCCGGTGCGACAGCCACGAGATGCTGTTTGTCTTTCCACTGCCCGCCGAATGCTGGATGAGGTAGTTGTTCCCAGCCCCCTCTACTCGAGCCGTCTCCACCAGACTGTCCACTGAGTCGAGTTGGTGGTAGCGGGGGAACACCAACGTCTCCCGCCTTACGGTGCGTGCACCTCCATCCTTGTCGTAGATCTTCTCGTCGCGGCGCTCCAAGAACATGTAATGGCCCAAGATGTCCAGGAAACGGTCGCGTTCAAGAACCTCCTGCCAGAAGTAGCCGCTGCGGTAGCCCGACGGATGCTCCGGGTTGCCCGCCCCGCACCTGATGTCGCCGGGGGCGCTGCCCCGGTTGAACGGCAAGAATCGAGTCTTGTTTTTTGCTAGCCGCGTGGCCATGTGAACCTCGTCGGTGTCAGCGGCGAAATGCACTAGGGCGCGTTTGGAGAACTTGAACACAGGTGCGTTGGGGTCGCGATCCTCCTTGTACTGACGAATGGCATTCCGACAGGTCTGACCTGTCATCGGGTTCTTTAGCTCGCAGGTAGCCACCGGCACTCCGTTTAGAGCGAACAACAAATCGATGGTGTCGCCCTTGTCGGGATGGCACCGAACCTGACGCGTCACCGTGAGTTCATTCAGTCCGAACTGCGCCATGGCATCAGGGTTGAGCTTGTTGGCTGGCTTGAAGAACGCCATCTGCAACGTCTTGCCCTGAAACTTGAAGCCCTGCCGCAGCACCCCAAGAGTCCCCTTAATGTCAAGCTGCTTCGCCAGCTGGTCCACAACCATCTCAGCCAGACTCTCACCGTGCTGCGTGGCCAACTGACCCCACAACGCAGGCTGAGCGGCCCGTAGGAATACGACCACGCGGGCAGGGAACACAGCCCGCTCCACATCCCACTCGCCAACATCGCCTCTGTGCCAGCCGCCCTCGACCAGCATCGACTCCACCGTCGATTCAAACGCCCTCTCGTTCGTCTGGCTAGTCACGCTGCACTACCCTCTGTCTCGATCAGGGCATAGTTTCTCACGTCGATTTTCCCGGTCACAGCCGCAGCAATCAGAGCCGCCCGGTACTCATGCAACCGCTCTATCGCACCCTCTACCTGGGAAATCAGAGTCTCGATGCGTTCATTTTGGCGATCAAGAAAGGTGCCGATAGCACGCTGCTCGTCTATCGGTGGAATGGGCATCCGCAATTGCTTGAGTTCGCTGCTGTAAATGTGCATCACGGTAACGCCCCGCCCCATACACGCCTTCTGGTAGATGGCGGGGAGACAGTCAGCGGCGTAACCGAGGAAAGTCGCATCTATCTCGCAAATGGGTCTGAACACGATGACATCACCACCGCAGTAGGCGCGGCCCGCGATCAGGTTCACCGCAGATTTGCCAATTTCGTTGAGGGTTTCACCCGACCCTGCGAGTAGGAGGTCACCAAATTGGAGTTGCCGGTATTTCTTGGTGCTGTCTTCGCTGATTCCTGCTCGGCTCTGTCTGATGTGGAACTCGTGCTGCGTATATAGGTCGCCGTAACGCACGCATGGAATTCCCCCCTCTACCTCATCTTCTTTGGTTCCACCACCGCCTTTGAAGAACAAGCCAAGCCGTCCGAGCGAGGAAACGTTCCAGTGCTCAGGCACTTCCCCCAACCATTCCACTCCTGACGGCTTCATTGGCGGCGACGAGTCGAACCCTTCGGCTCCGGAGACATCAGGTGGCAGCCCTTTTGTCACCGTCTGGGTGATGAGCCCAGTCCGATATTCGGCAAGCCTGTCAATCAATAACTGCTTCCTCTTTACGAGGGCATCCACCTTTGCAGTCTCACGGTCAAGGAACTCGGCTATGGCACGTTGTTCTTCACAAGGCGGAAGGGGGATGAGCAAGTGTTTGAGTTCGCTGCTGTAGATGTGCATCACGGTCACTCCCCGTCCCATGCACGCCTTCTGGTAGATGGCTGAGTGACAGTCGGCTGCGTAACCGAAGAAGGTCGCGTCAACGTTCACAGCTGGTCGAAATCCAATTACATCACCACCGCAATATGCAGGGCCTTTGATCAAATTGACCGCTGATTTTCCGATTTCCTCAATGGTCTCTCCCGAACCAGCGAACAGAAGGTCTCCATATCGCAAACGGCGGTATTTGCTTGTGCTCGTTTCAGCGATCCCAGCTCGGCTGCGTTTAATCGAGAACTGATGCTGCGTGTAGAGGTCTCCGTAGCGGATACAAGGGAAACCGCCCTCGATTTCGTCTTCCTTTGTTCCTCCACCTCCCTTGAAGAAAGATCCGAGGCGCCCGAGTTGCACCAAGTCCCAATGCTCCGGCACATCTCCCAACCAATGAACGCCCGAGAATTTGTAACGTGGGTACGGCTGCTTCATGAGGTGACTTCTGCGAGCATTCCAACGATTTCGTGTTCGAGCGCTTGCAGGTCGGCTTCGATTTCGTCAAGTGGGCGGGGTGGTTCGTAGATGTAGAAGTGCCTGCTGAGAGGGATTTCATAGCCGAACTTGGTCTTGGAGTGGTCCACCCATGCGTCAGGGACGTGGGGCAGGACTTCGCGGGCCATGTATTCGCGTATGTCTTCGAGCAGCGGGACGGTTTCTGTATCGCGTAGCTCTGTGTCTGGTTCGGGGTCGCCGTTTCTGTCTGTACAGATTGCGGCGTTGGGATCGCGTTCGCTCAACGCGGAGAGGATGGCTTTGCGCTCCGGTGTTGCCAGCTTCACGCCGGTGGCCCTTGCTGTGCTGTCAAGGGCTTTGAGAAACGTGTCGCGGTCGGAGAACAATTCGCCGTCTGTTTCGTCCGCGACTGCTTCCACCAGAGCGCGGATCAGCAGTTGGCGTTTCTTGCCCGCGGCTACCTCAGCGTCGTGTTGCGGGCCTGCTCTTTTCTTGCTGGTGGCTAGGTTGATGAGTGCTTTTTCGTCTTCCAGTCGGGCGATGCGCTCAGAGGTGGCTGCGAAGTTCAAGCGCAGTGGCCGCTCTACGGTGATCTTCTGGTAGCCGAAGTCGCTGTTGTCGAAAATCTTGCTGACGGCGCGAGGGCGGGTGCGGGGCTGGTGGGTAACGGGGTCTTCGTCTGTGAAGTCGCGAGCTTCACCGTCGATGAAGTTGCCGTGAACGACGGTCAGGTCGTCAATTTGGGCTGGGGAGAGTTCGTTGCGCTTGTTGCCGAGGCTTTTGCGCATCTTCTCGAAGAACTGGCGACCGTCGATGAGCTGCACCTTGCCCTTGCGGTGTTCCTCTTTGCGATTGGTCAGTATCCAGATGTAGGTGGAGATGCCGGTGTTGTAGAACATCTGGTCGGGCAGGGCCACTATCGCTTCCAGCCAGTCATTCTCGATGATCCACCGTCTGATGTCGCTCTCACCGCTTCCCGCGTCTCCGGTGAACAGCGGTGATCCGTTGAACACAATGGCGATGCGGCTGCCGCCCCTACCGTCGTCGCCGACAGGCTGCCTTTTGGACAGCATGTGCTGTAGGAACAGCAGCGAACCGTCGTTGATCCTCGGTGTGCCGGCACCGAACCTCCCGTCGTATCCGAGTGTGTCGTGCTCACGCTCGATGACCTGGCGCTGCTGCTTCCACTCCACTCCGAAAGGGGGATTGGCGAGCATGTAGTCGAACGTCCATGGCTTACCGTCGGGATGCCGTTGGAAACCGTCGCTGGTAAAGGTGTCGCCACGGATGATGTTGTCTGCGTCCTGGCCCTTGAGCAGCATGTCGGATTTGCACACTGCCCAGGCTTCGTCGTTGTAGTCCTGCCCGTACAGAATCGGGCGCGACTCCCGGTTGTGCTCCAGCAGATACTCCTCTGCCACAGACAGCATCCCGCCTGTTCCGCAAGCAGGGTCGTAAATCGTTTTGACGACATGACTCCTGCCCAAGTCGCGCTCGGGTGAAAGCAGCAAGCTGACCATCAGCCGGATCACCTCTCGCGGCGTGAAGTGCTCCCCCGCCTCCTCGTTGGATTGCTCAGCCCCGATGCGGATGAGCTCTTCGAACACGTAGCCCATCTGCAGGTTGTCGACGCGCTCCACCGACAGGTCTACCCCGGCGAATGCCTTGACCACTTCGTACAGCAGGTTCTTCTCGTCCATGCGGGCGATGTGATCAGCGAATCCAAACCGCTCGATGACCTCCCGAACGTTCTCTGAGAAGCCGCCTATGTAGGAGTTGAGGTTCTGAGCCAGCAGATTCGGGTCGTCCAGTAGCCGGTCGAAATCCAGCTTCGACGTGTTGTAGAACGGAAGCCCCGAGGCCGCCTCCAAAAGCTGCTCGCGGACAGTGTCCGGCTGGCCGGCGTGCTGATCATGTGCGGCGAGCACCGCCTGCTTGGTGCCTGCAAGAACGCAGTCGAACCGCCGAAGCACAGTCAACGGCAAGATCACCTTCCGGTACTCGTTGCGCTTGTAGGGCCCTCTCAGCAAGTTGCAGATCTTCCAAATGAAATTAGCTAGCTGTTGATGGGTGCTGGCATTCACAGGGTTCTACCTCCCAACCCGAGGGTGGATGCTATGACCAGGGACAACGCCACACACCCTTTCATTTGGTGCCACCTTCTTGAGAGATCAGAAGGTCGACCTCAAGTTTTCGAAGCTCTGTCAGATCCGACTGCAACTCAGCAACTCTCTCCAGGGCTTCGTTGAACCGGCCCAAAATCTGTTCGGCCTCGTCTAGCTGTTCAGCGGTGGGGATGGGAATGGTGAGGTCGCTCACAGCCCGAATGCTGAGCGTTGGCAGCGTCACACCAGTGGTAGATCTTGAGACTTGATTGAGAAACTGTCTCGACTGTGTCCAGAGATAGACCCACGGACCAGTGACCTCGTCGCCATTCGGGCGTATCAGCGCACACCCTTGGTCGATGGCCGCTCCCTCATAATTCCCAGTGGCAAGAATTGAACTACCGGGATTGCCTCTAAGGGCCAAGACGACATCACTCTCTTGGACCTCTAGGAGCGGTGCCGAGGATTCTTCCTTCCAGACGAACCTTGGCGAGCTAACACCTCTTCCGGAAACCTCGGGAACGCCGATCAAGAGGGGTCCGTCGTCTGCATTGTCGGATTCGGCTGTTTTGGTCCCTCGTTGTATCTCCGCAACTTCTCTCAAGGCGCGAGCACTCATTGAAGCGGTGCCTCCCGTCTCCTCGCGGGGGGCCAAGAGTTGCTTGATTGCATCTGCGCCGTCCCCGGCAGCATCAAGCAGCTTTGCCTTGAGTTCCTGGGAACGGCTGCGAATGCCCTCACGGTCCACCTCAGGGATGGGTTGGTACATCTTCGGCTCAAGAATTGCGTCATTGGCGATTATCTCTGTGGTGCTTACAACCCAAGCAATCTCCGGATCCTCATGCCTGCCTACCTCACACGCCTGAAGTGCTCGTGCAATTCGGTCGATGTCTTCTGAGCTGAGCTCACTTCTAGACCGGCTTGGCGTGCCAAGGGTCGACGCGTCAATGAGTATGACGCTGTCAACGTCGGCTCGCGGGGGTTGCAGAATCCACAGATATACAGGGACCGATGTCTCGGTACGCAGCCGCCCCGGTAGTTGGATGACAGCCTTGACCACCCCATTCTCAAGCATTGAGTGTCGAATCTCTGCTTCGCGATTGCCGCGATACGCCGTCCCGGGAGAGGCGCCCACCACCGCGACCCCACTCTCCGAAAGACACTGCACAGCAAGTTGTATCCACGCGAGGTCTGCGTTGGATCTCGGGGGAGCTCCAAACTTCCATCGCTCATCTAGGTAGAGATCAGCATCCCCCCAGTTCCTCCTGGCAAGAGGAGGGTCAAGGAGAACAACGTCGGCGTTGGGCAGATCCTCCAGAGGTACCCGGAGGGCGTCTTCCAATCGAAGTTCAGTAGCGACGCCCTCAAGGAAGAAGCGCGATCTAGCGAACCTCAGAGCATCCTCATCGATTTCGAAGCCAACGAGTTCAATTGGATTCGAGTCTCGAGGCTGAATTCTGAGCGCTGCCGAGGAGAGCAAGCCGCCTTCCCCGCAGGCCAAGTCGCACACCTTTCTGGCATCTTGACGAACCAACTGAACCATGAGTTCTGCAATGTCGGCAGGGGTTGAGTGTTCGCCCCGAAACAGGTCAAGCTTGCCAGCCCTGCTGACAACCCTATTGAACAATGAGATCCGTGGAGAGGCTTCGTCAGTACATGCCTGAAAGTTCTCGATCAGCGACACCAGTTGGTCGTCCGGCAGGGAAGTTGCCACCGAGAGGCCATTCACGAGCAACCCCTCCAGCGCTGGGTTGGCCTCTTCGATGTTCCTAGCGGCTCTACGCAATTCCTTGGCCACCTCATCTGCTGGAACTTGACTCAAGCACCTCCAGTGGTCGTTATCGTCGACAGTTACCGCGGTCGCAAGTTGACCACGTGGACGAGGCGACATGTCGCAGGCTTCCAAGTAGACAAGCATTGACACAAGCAGCCTGGTGATCTGATCTGCCTGCAAGCCAAAGTTCCGCAAGCTGTCGATGAGGGACCACAGGTGGAACTCCGTAGGGACGCGAGAATCGATCTTGCCGTTCTCGATCAACCACCGCTCAACTTCAATGAGGCCGAATCTCCCGCTTGAATCTGCTACTGGGAAATCAGAGCGGCGCTTACGCCAGTTGCCCACGGCGGAACGACCAACATTCGCGATCTCTGCGATTTGACTGATGTCGACGGTGGTTCGTGCAGTTGCGTCACTCATGCGGGAGTTCCAAGCTGAGACTCACTTGTACCAAATGAGAACGGAATGAAGCGCGCAGCAGCCATCCGGAGGGAATTGGATAAGCTTTCTGGCCTCGCCACAACGGTGACATCCACGCCCTGCTGCGCAAGCCAGGAAACCGCATCGGTGAAGATGCCGTCGCCAGATGCGACTACCACGTAGCCGAACTGCCCGACTATCGGCTCGAAGGCAATGACGTCGAGTAGAGCGAGGTCCGCACCGTCCTTCCCAGATCGAGGTGGCAAGAGACGACGCTTCTGCCAACCCCAGGCGACGCTGGCGTAGGCATGGTGGCTGCATGCGATGGTGATTTGGTCTCGGGGCCCAAAATAGTTCCCCTCGTATTCGCTGCGACACTGGCCGACGACCTCAGTGGTCAGACTGGCGGTGCCAATCAGGTTCTCAATGTCTACGAGGTGGAGCGTGCGCTCCTGCGCTTTCTTCATCAGTCAGCAACCTAGCGCGCGGAAATATCTGTGTCAAGTGTACACAGATATTGTGATTGATGCAGTGATACCTCGTGAACGTCGCGGAAAGGACACTTGATTCCGCGAGAAGGGCGCGGAAAGTAACCCAATTTCTTTGGGATGGGCGCGGAAAGCCAGCCAAGAACCGCGCACAATGACCACTCGCTTCAGAGACCTCTCGTTAGCAGCCGTGGGCCGGGGAGGATTTGAACCTCCGAAGGCTAATGCCGACGGGTTTACAGCCCGTTCCCTTTGGCCACTCGGGCACCGACCCAACGAGGGACAACCCTACCGGCCTGCGAGGCGGGGACCCTACTTGTTTCGGGCGTGGTCCCAAGTCTGCAGGTTCTTAGCCGCGGCCGAGACCCACGACCGAAAACCAAGTCCGTCGGAGCTTGTCCGATTCGAACCTGCCGAGTTGGGCTTGGCGGCGTAGTTCTTCTAGGCCAACCCCGGCATCTTGCAGAGCCGCTTCGATCAACACATCAAGCTCCTCGTCGGTGATGTGATACACCTCTGATTCAGGTACAGACGTCATGGTCGTCTCCCTCGGCAACGCTGCACCGACATGGTGTCGGAACAGACGACAGTTTCTCAGGTTGCCGCCCTGTGCTGGCATGAATATCACAGCAGGTGGTGCGGTAGGTTCGGGTGATGCCTACGTTTGATGTTTCTTCTGAGCTGGACATGCAGGAGGTCCGCAATGCGGTGGACCAGGCCGCAAGGGAGATCCACGGCCGCTACGACTTCAAGAACACCGGCAGCGAGGTGGCGCTGGGCGACGGGGTGATCACGCTGCGGTCATCCAATGAGGACCGGCTGGCGGCCGCTCGACAGGTGCTGGAGGAGAAGCTGGTGCGGCGCAAGGTCTCGCTGAAGGGGGTGACCTACGGCTCGGTGGAAGACGCGGCCGGGGGGACGGTTCGCCAAGAAGCCGCGCTGGCCGCGGGCATCTCGGCCGACAAGGCTCGGGAGCTGAACAAGTTCATCAAGAACTTGGGTATGAAAGGAGTCTCATCGCAGACCCAGGGCGGTCAGCTGCGGGTGAGCGGCAAGAAGCGGGACATGCTCCAAGAGGTGATTGCCGCCCTCAAGGAAGCCGACTTCGCCATCCCCCTCCAGTTCGGGAACTTCCGGGACTGATTGCCGCTTGAGAGAACTCCCGGCTTAGTACGCCTGGGGGACCCACTCGCCGGCGCGGAGGCGGCGGATGCGCTCTTCGGCGGGAGGGTGGGTGCTGAACAGGCTGCGGAAGCTGGCCCGGCCGGTGAGCGGGTTGACGATGTAGTGCGACGCCTGTTCCACCGGCACGTTGACCGGAATGCGCTGGGAGGCGGCGTTGAGCTTCTCCAGCGCTCGGGCCAAGGGCTCGCCGTCGCCAATGAGTCGGGCGGCGGAGGCGTCGGCCTGGTATTCCCGGGTGCGGCTGATGGCCATTTGGATCATGCTGGCAGCGATTGGGGCCAAAATGGCGGCCAGGATGACTCCGACCAGTTCCCCAGGGCCGTTGTCACGGCCCCGGCCGCCGAAGAAGATCATTCCCCACACCGCGATGCGCGACGCGAAGGTGATGGCCATGGCGATGGCCGCGGCCACCGACCCGATAAGGATGTCCCGATTGCGGATGTGGGCCAGTTCGTGGGCCAGCACACCCCGAATCTCATCCCACGACAGATGGTTGATCAGACCCTCGGTGATGGCCACCGCCGCGTGCTTGGGGTTGCGGCCGGTGGCGAAGGCGTTGGGTTGGGGGTTGGGGCTCACGTAGAGCTTGGGCATCGGAATCTGAGCCTTGGTGGTGAGCTCTTCCATGATGGCGTGGTACTGGGGGAGCTGCGCCGAGGTGACCGGCACGGCCCGGGCCGAGGCGATGGCCAATTTGTCGCTGAACCAGTACGACCCGCCCACCACGATCACCGCGAGGACGATGCCGATGGCCAGCCCACCGCCGCCGCCCAGCAGTCCGCCGACAGCCACGAACAGGGCCGCCATCAGCACCAGCAGGAGAAATGTCTTGAACGTGTTCATGCCCAGCGTCACTCCAATTTGAAGGTCAGGTTCTGGAAGTCAGGCTATCGGCCGACAGCGATTTTCGCTCGTTAGCGGTCGTAGTAGCCGGAGTAGACGTAGACGCAGGGGACATCTTCGTCGGCGTACATCTCCACGTTGCGGGAGTCGTCTTCGAGGGCGTAGAGCAAGTCGAATCCGTGGCGGCGGAGGTTGCCCACTTCGGTGGCCTTGTATGACCGCGATGAGCCGCCGCTATTGGGGGGACGCAGGATCAGGAGGTCCCAGCGGACCTCGTGGATCTTCAACCAGGCCAGCGTGTCATTGAGCAGGTGCCAAGGGCGGGCGGTGAGCAGCACCACCGTGAGATCGGGGGCCAGTGAGCTGACCAACGCTACCGTCGCCTCCAGCGGGGGGTCGTCGGGGCAGCCGGCGAAGAACTCGTCCCAGCGGCGGGATTTGGCCAAGTGCTGGCGACTGCTGGCGTCGGAAATGACCCCGTCCACGTCCACGATCACCGCGGGACCGCCGGCGATGGGGCCGTCCCGCCATCTCCAGTGGGAAGGGCCGCCTTTCTCGCTCAATCTTCTTGGGGGGATTCGGCGGCCCGGGTGCGGATCTCATCCACCACCGACTGGTCGGCCAGGGTGGTGGTGTCGCCCAGGCTGCGGCCCTCGGCCACGTCCCGCAATAGGCGGCGCATGATCTTGCCCGAGCGGGTCTTGGGCAAGTCGGGAACCAGCACCACCGTCTTGGGCCGGGCGATGGGCCCCAGCTTGGTGGCCACATGCTGGCGGACCTCCTCTCCCAGCTCGTCGGTGGCGTCGTGGCTGCCCCGTAGGATGACGTAGCCGATGATGGCCTGGCCGGTGGTGTCGTCGGCCGCGCCCACCACGGCGGCCTCGGCCACCGCGGCATGGTCCACCAAGGCCGACTCCACCTCGGTGGTGGAGATGCGATGGCCCGAGATGTTCATCACGTCGTCCACCCGGCCGAGCAGCCACAGGTAGCCGTCGTCATCCACCTTGGCCCCGTCGCCGGCAAAATATCGGCCCTCGAACCGGCTCCAGTACGTCTCCCGGTAGCGCTCGGGGTCGCCCCAGATACCCCGCAGCATCGAAGGCCACGGGTGGGTGATGGTGAGGTAGCCGCCGCCCCGCTCCACCGGGCGGCCGTCGTCGTCCACCAGCTCGGCGAACACCCCGGGAATGGGATGGGTGGCCGATCCCGGCTTGGTGGTGGTCACGCCGGGCAGGGGGGAGATCATGTGGCCGCCGGTCTCGGTCTGCCACCAGGTGTCCACGATGGGGCAGCTACTCCCGCCGATGTGGGAGTGGTACCACATCCACGCTTCGGGGTTGATGGGCTCGCCCACCGTGCCCAGCACCCGCAGGCTGGACAGGTCGTGCTTGGCCGGCTCCTGGGCCCCCCACTTCATGAAGGTGCGGATGGCGGTGGGTGCGGTGTAGAGCTGGGTGACGCCGTAGCGCTCAACGATGTCCCAGAGGCGGTCGCGGCCCGGGGTGTCGGGGGTGCCCTCGTAGATCACCGAGGTGGCGCCGTTGGCCAGCGGGCCGTACACGATGTAGCTGTGGCCGGTGACCCAGCCGATGTCGGCCGCGCACCAGTACACGTCGGTGTCGGGCTTGAGGTCGAACACGTACTTGTGGGTGAACGCCACCTGGGTGAGGTAGCCGCCGGTGGTGTGCATGATGCCCTTGGGCTTGGCGGTGGTGCCCGAGGTGTACAGCAGGTAGAGGAGCGCCTCGGAGTCCATGGGCTCGGGCGGGCAGTCGGCCGACGCTTCGGCCATGAGGTCGTGCCACCACAGGTCCCGGCCCTCGGCCATGTCCACGTCGGTGTCGCAGCGGTTGACCACCACCACGTGCTCCACCGAGGCCGCCCCCTGGCTGAGGGCAGTGTCCACGTTGGGCTTCAGCATCGACGGTGCGCCTCGGCGGTAGCCGGCGTCGGCGGTGATGATCAGGCGGGCCTCGGCATCCTCGCAGCGGTCGACGATGGCGTCGGGGGAGAAGCCGCCGAAGATAACCGAGTGGGCTGCGCCGATGCGGGTGCAGGCCAGCATGGCCACCGGCAGCTCGGGGATCATCGGCATATAAATGGCCACCCGGTCGCCCGCGCCCAGTCCCAGGCCTTTGAGCACGTTGGCAAACTTGGACACCTCGGTCAGCAAATCGGCGTAGGTGATGGTGAGGGTGTCGCCCGGCTCGCCCTCCCAGTGGAAGGCGATCTTGTCGCCCTGGCCCGCTTCCACGTGGCGGTCGAGGCAGTTGTACGACACGTTGAGAGCGCCGCCGATGAACCAGCGGGCAAAGGGCAGATCCCACTCCAGAACGGTGCTGAAGTCGGTGTCCCAGCTCAACAGGTCGCGTGCCTGCCGGGCCCAGAACGATTCGTAGTCACCTTCCGCCTCGTCATAGAGCGAGCGGTCGTTGGCCAGTGCGGCGGCGGCAAAATCGGAGGACGGAGCGAAGGTGCGCTCTTCGACGTAGTAGTCCTCGATGGTGGCTTCAGCCATGGTCGGTCCTTTCCGATGCTCTCGCGGAACAGCGCGGCGAGCCTACATTCTGTCGTCTCACAGAGGTCTTGGACACTTGGCATTCTGTCGTCTCACAGAGGTCTTGGACACTTGGCATTCTGTCGTCTCACAGAGGTCTTGGACACTTGGCATTCTGTCGCCTCTGAGGGGTTATGGTCATCTAGTGGCGTTCCTGCGGGCAGAGAGCTGATCGGCGATCATGGAGATCAGGGTTGCCACACTGTGCGATTTCGCCCAGGTGCGGGAGGGACTGCTGTTTGTGAGCTCGGCGGGCATCACCCGGGTGTACCGGGAGTCGTTTCCCGCACCGATCGGCGTGATGCTGGCCTTGGTGCTGGAGATGTCGCCGGTGGAGGCCGCCAACGCCAACAAAATCAGGGTGCGGGTTGAAGACGCCGATGGGCGAAAGCTGGCCGAGATGGTGGGCGAGGTTCAAGTGAAGCTGGGGTCGGGACACGATCCCGGTGAGCTGGTCAACGTGCCGTTTGTGGCTGACTTCCGGGCGATGAAGCTCCCCTCGCCCGGCCGCTATCAGGTGGCCATCCACCCAGAAGTCGAAGGAGCGAACCCGGTGGCGCTGGGGTTTCGAGCCGCAGTCCGGGCCAAGTCCTGATTCAGGTCAGTTTGGCGTCGGCACGTCCCATTCGGCCACGGTGAAGCCGCCCAGACCGGCGGGGTCGAGCAGGGCCTCGGCTTCTATGGCCCGGCTGCGTCCGGCCAACGCAGCCAGATCGCCTTGGGCGGCACCGGCCCGCCAGGCGGCAGCCCCCTCGTCCACCAGGTCGTCGATGCCGTAGGCCCGCAGCCAAGTGGCCTGATCGGCGACTCGAGTGGGTGGGCACACCGCGGCGAGTTGGTCTAGGGCCACTTCGCTGGTGATGTCCTGGGAACCGGGGGCGGTCCACGGGTCATCGCCCCGCTCGTGTCCCCGATAGGTCCGCAGCCACTCGGGCCAAGGCCGGGCGGCCATTTCCTCGGTGGTGCTCATGTAGTCGACTACCACCACGGTCCCTTGGTCCAGGATCGACAGAGCCCTCGCTAACCAGGCACAGGCTTGATCTTGGCGGGGGGTTAGGCGGGTCTCGGTACTGGAGCGGCGGTCGCCCACCTCGCTGCCGTCGGGATCGAACAGGCGCAGCGGCAGGTTGTCGAGCAGTTCGTTGGCCACGATCACCCCGGTGATCGGGTCGTCGGGCATGTCGGCTTGTGATTCGCCGACGGTGTGGGCGGCCCGCCCCGCGGCGCTGCGCTCAACATTGATCCAGCGCAGCGCGGGTGTGCAGCCGGGGCCGCTCTTGGCCACTGTGCGGGCCAGGGTGCCTGGTCCGGCGCCGGCATCGATCACGGTGAACGGATCGGGCTGGCCCAACTCGTCCCACCGGCGGTCCAGCATCCGGCCCACCACCGCGCCGAACAGTGGCCCCACTTCGGGGCTGGTGATGAAGTGGCCGCCGCGTCGTCCAGCTTGGCCCGACTTGTAGAACCCGTGCTCAGGGTCATACAGCGCCCGTTCCATGAATTCGGCGAACCCTGCCATCGAAATCAGAGAACCTTGCAACCCAGCACGGCGAATTCCACCGTTCCAGTATGGCGATGCCGGCAACCGGGAACCTCAGCGGTGCGCGGCATTTGTGTTGTCAATACACTGTGGCCATCGAATGAGCGGAACCGCGTGGATCGCGGTATTCGGCACTGGAGGCACCATGTCTGAGACCCCGATGAGCCGGCCCGGCGAGGTCGCCGGCTGGCCGAAGCTGACCGTCACGTATCGGACCGATCCGGCTGGCATTGAGCAAGTTCTCCCGCCGGGTCTCACCGCGGGCGAACCGATCGTGACCGTAGGGGTGTACTGCGTGCCCGTGCTGGGCGAGCCGGAGTACGGCGTGAGCGTGAAGGTGCCAGCCAGCTGGAAGGGCGTGAGCGGTCAGTACAGCCTGGGCTTGGGCATCGACCAGGAGGCCGCCATCTTCATCAGCGGCGAGACCAACGGCCAGCCCAAGTACCCGTGCGACATCCGCTTCTATCGCCTGGGCAACCGGGTGGAGGCCCGGACCATCCATCAG
>JAJDYU010000086.1 GCA_022825005.1 Acidimicrobiia bacterium | reverse complement strand
AAGCCGTCGTTGATGATGGCGGTGGGAACCCGGGGGTCGGCCCCCAGCGACCAGTAGTTGGGCACCATATCGCCGAAGGCCACCATGGCGTCGAACATGGCGATGTCCACGTGCTGGCCATGGCCGTGGCGCTCCCGTTGGCGCAGAGCCATGAGCACCCCGATCACCGCGTAGAGACCCGAGCCGGTGTCGCCTAGCGCCCCCACCGGGGACACCTTCACATGCTCACCTTCGGCTCGATTGATGGAGTAGAGACCGCCCATGGCCTCGGCGATGGGGGCATAGGCCGGCCAATGGCCGTAGGGAGAGTCGTTCAGGTTTCCGAACCCCGAAACCGACAGGTAGATGAGGCCGGGGTGCAGTTGAGATAGGTCCTCGTAGCCCAAGCCGCTCCTGTCCAGGGTTCCGGGCTTGAGGTTCTCGGCCAGCACATCGAAGTTGGTGATCATCTGGCGGATGAGGTCGATGGCTTTGGGGTTCTTCAAATCCATCCCCACCGAGCGCTTGTTGAGGTTGTTCCGCAGGTAGGTGTTGCCCACCTGCCGGCCTTCGGGATCGGCAATGCCGGGTGTAGAGCCCCGGCCCAGGTCACCTCGCACCGGGTGCTCGATCTTGACCACTTCCGCACCCATACGAGCCATGAGCTGGGTGGCGTAAGGCAGCGACTGCATCTGCTCGATGGCCAGAATGCGGACGCCGTCGAGGGGCTTGCCGTGGGCGGCGTGCTCGGGAGCAGTGACGTCGCCAACTCTCATGGGCTCACTTCCTGTCCGTAAATCCTGAGAGCGTTGCCCGCCAGGATGGAGTGCCGCTCGTCGTCGGGCACCCCCTCGAAGTGGCTGTTTATGGTTTGAAGGGAGTCAGGCCAGTCCGATCCGCCGTGGGGAAAGTCGCTGGACCACATCATCTGGGTCACCCCGACGTGGTGGCGGTTGACAATGCCGTAGTGGTCGGTGATGAACGTTGAGGCGATGTTGGTGTCGAAGTATTCGCCGGGCGACCGCTGTATGGGCGCCCGGGTGGCCGGGTTGGCCCGGCGGTAGCGATCGTCCATCTGTTCTCGCAGATAGGGGAACCAGGAGCTGTCGGTCTCCACTGCCAAGAACTGGAGTTCGGGGAATCGGTCGAACACTCCGCCCTCGATGAGCTGGGTGATACGCACCGGCATATCGAAGAAGCGCATCGACCCGGTGAGCTTCATCTTGGCCACGTCCCCTTGAGCGTGGGTGGCGAAGCCCACGTGGATGGAGAGGGGCAGTCCGGCCTCGGCCGCGGCGGCGAACACTGGGTCGTCATCGGCCGACAGCACCTCGTCGCCGCTGGGCCACCGGCCGAGCATCACTCCCCTGATTCCGGGCATCGCGGCCACTCGATGCAACTCGGACACCGCGGTATCGGCCCCGACGTTGGGCAGAATGGCCACCCCCCACAAGCGGTCGGTGTTGTAGGCGCAGAATTCGGCTAGCCAGTCGTTGTAGGCCCGAATGCAGGCGATATGGAAGTCGGCGTCGTCGCGGTGCCACACCAGTTGATTGCCGATCCGAGGGGTGGGATACAGGATTTCGAGGTCCACCCCGTCTTGGTCTTGCTCCCTAATCCGGGCCTCCGGGTTGTAGCCACCGGCCCTCACGTCCTCCCAGCGGACCCAACCCGATCGCTGTTCGGCGGGAAGGCCCGCAGAGCAGTTGCCGCCGAAGTTGATGGGATCATGCGCCCCTTCCAGCACCCAGGCATCGCCCTGCTCGAAGCCCTCCATGCGAGGGGCTCGATCCTTGTAGCGGTCAGGCACCCGGTCGCCCCAAAGGTTGGGCGGCTCGTTCACATGGGAGTCGGCCGACACCAACTGGTACTGCATCACGCCGACACCGTACCCGCCTCGCGCGGAGGCGTACTAAGGGATCAACTCAGGCCGAGTGGGGGGTATTTGTCGGTAAACAGCGCCCAGTAGGCATTGGTCCGAATGCTGAAGCGGTTGACACCGACCATGAAATTGAGCAGTCCCTTCGGCCAACGGCCGAGGATCAGCACCGCGAAGAATCCGACGATGGAAGCAAGCCACATCAAGAGGCCCCAGAAGAACCCCACAATCAGAATTGGAATGAGCAAGATGAAGCGAAAGAACACGCTCAAGCGGCTGCGTCCCTCGTACTCAGGGGCGAAGTTCACTACCACCTCTGGGTCCTTGCCGTTGTCCTGTGCCGAGCTGTCAAAGTCAAATGGCGGGTAGGAACTCCGCATGAAGTACTAGAATGTGGCCACTCTGGCGCTGTAGCGGAGCATCATGCAGTTGACACCGGCCAACCCGGCGGGCAGCTTTCCGGTGAACACGATGGCAATCCAGGAAAAGACGTCGACGACCAGCGAGAACAGCCCCAGAGCGTAGAGCACAATGAAGTGGGGAACAGACAAGATGATGTTGCCGATGACCCTCCAGCGAGCCACCCTCTCCGGCGCGTTGAACTCGAACGTAGCGGGATAATCCATGACCGTCTCCTCTCAGTCACGCCCAGTCTTTCAGACTCAACAGATCATTACCTTGAGAGTCTGATCAGCGTCGCAGAGAAGTCCGGCGGGGTAGGGATAGGGCGACGAATACGCCTAACACCGACAGCACTACCAGCACGGTCCAGATCTGTTGGAAGCGGTCGAAGAGCTCGGCTTCGGACACGTTGCCCAATAGGCCGAAGGCGACGGCCAGACCGGTCAGCGCCCCCACTTGGCGGGCGGTGGACAGCACTCCCATGCCCAGGCTGTAGGTCTCGTTGTCGAGGTCCCTGGCTCCGATGGCGTTGATCATGGGCAGTCCCATTCCCCAACCGCCGATGCCGCCCAACACGATGGGCACGAAGAACGCCGTCCAGTAGGCCGGCTCAGGGCCGGGTACCAGCCGCAGCCACACCACTGCCACCGTGGTGGTGGCCATGGCTGCCACCGCAATGGTGCGCTCGTCGAAGCGGCGGCTCAGTCGCCCGGCCAGCACGCTGGCCAAGGTGGCCGCCGCGGGGAAGGGCAGCAAGGCGAGCCCCGCCCTCAACGGCCGGTAATCCCACACTTGCTCCAGATACTGCACCATCATCACGAAATAGGGGAACAAGAAGCTGGGAATGGCGATGGCGATGAACAACGCCCGCCGATAGGTCCGCAGCTTGAGCAGCCGGGGTTCGACGATGGGTGCCGGATGTCCCAAGATGCGGTGCCGGATCAGCGGCACCAACACAATGGCCAGGGCGAAGGCCACGATTATGCGACCGTCCGTCCAGCCCCACGTCCGGCCCTGCACCAGGCTGAGGGTCAACAGCCCGAGGCTGGCTGCGACCATGAGCGCCCCGACAAAGTCGGGCAGCCGAGAAGCAACCTTGCGCTCGGTTTCGGTGAGCAGGGCCCGGGCCGCCACGAACGATGGCACCCCGATGACCACGCTGAGCCCATAGGCCGCCCGCCAGCCCCAGATGTCGATGAGCAATCCGCCCAAGGTGGGAGCCAGGGCTCCGGCAACGCCGCCAACAGCTGTCCAGGCGGTGATTGCCCTGGTCTGGTCGTCCTCGGGCCACACCGCCAGGATCAAACCGAGTGATGCCGGCATCACGAATGCCGCCCCTGCCCCCTGTAGCGATCGGCACAGAACCAGCACCCACAGTTCGGGCGCCAACCAACCCCCCACCGAGCCGAGAACATAAAGGGCCAAGCCGACCAGGAAACTCTGTCGACGACCGGTCCGATCGGCGAGGCGCCCGGCAGCTACAACAAACGTGGCCAGCGAGATGGAGAAAGCGCTCAGCACCCAGGCGGTCGAGGGCCGGCTGGCGTCGAAGCTCTCGCCAATGCTCACCAGGGCCAGCGGTTGCAGGGTGGCATCCAGGGTGACCAGGAACACCGCCCCCATGCACACCCAGAAGACCGCCCAGTGACGCACCAGCACGGCCCAACCGTACGCGTCTTTTGTCGTCAGCTAATCAACTGTCCCGGGTGAATGGTCGGGTGAGGGCGGCTGGTTGGCCGATGCGACGGCTTACCACTACCAGCACGATCACGGTCAGCACTGCCGGCGCCATGTTGGCGATGGATGCCACTGATCCGGAGATCACGTCTTGCACCTGGAGTTGCAGCACGGTGGAGGACACGATGCCGAACAGCAGGGAGCCGGCCATCACTCCAACCGGCCGCCACGCCCCGAAGTACACCAGGGCGATGGCAATGAACCCGCGGCCGGCGGTGAGGTTCTGCTGGAAGATCCCGATCTCCAGGGCCAGAGCCGCCCCGGCCAGCCCGGCCATGGTGTTGCCGATGACGATGGCGGCGGTGCGAATGCCGTTCACGCTCACGCCCAGGGTGTCGGCCGCTTGCGGGTTCTCGCCCACGGCTCGAACGTTGAGGCCGAAGGTGGTTCGGGTGATTAGGAAATAGATCACGGGCACCAGCAAGAAAGCGACATAGGTCAAGATGGTGTGGCTGAACAGCAGCTCGCCCGCCCGCCCGGTGTCGTCGGCCAGCCAGTTGAAGGGTTTGGTTTGCAATCCGCTGATGGGCTTCGGGGTGCCCACCTGCTTCTGGAACAACAGGTCGGTGAAGCCCAATCCGAAGAGGTAGATCCCGATACCGCTGATGCCCTGTTCGGCGTGCATTACCACGGTGATGAAGGCGTAGATCAGCCCCATCACCATTCCCACCACGAGCCCCATAAGCAGCCCGAAAGCAGCACTGCCCGATTCCAATGCGGTGTAGTAGGCCGCGAAGGCGCCGATGAGCATCACGCCCTCCACGCCCAGGTTCAGAACCCCAGCCCGCTGGCCCACCGCCTCTCCGAGCGCGGCCAGCAGGAAGGGCACCGCCAGCCGGATGCCTGACGCCAGGGTGGCGGTGATGATGGCGACGGTGAAGAAATCGCTCATGCCCGATCCTCCATCTGGATATCGCCTTCAGCCCATCGCTGTACTCGGGTTCGCAGTTTGAGGCTCCCCACCACAAACACCACCACCACGCCGTTGAGGGCGATCACCAGGGCCTGGGGCACTTGCACCGCCCGTTGCAGAGAGATGCCTCCAGCCAGCATTCCTCCGAACAGATAAGACGACAGCACCGTGAACAGCGGGTGCAATCCTCCGAACAATGCGGTCACGATGCCGTTGAACCCGGCACTCTGGGTGAAGGCCAACGGGCCTCCCTCGCCGATCAGCCGGTGAGACTCGCTGCCGAATACCAGCACGGCGCCGGCGATACCGGCGCAGGCACCGCTGAAGGCCAATGCCTGGGTGATGCTGAGCTCCACCTTCATGCCCGCAGCTCGCGACGCGTGGGGATTGTGGCCCACCGCCCGCAGGCGCATGCCCAAGCTGCTGCGGAACAACAGCAGATAGCCCAGAATGGCCACGATCAGCGCCACCACTATGCCCAGGTGCAAACGCGTCCCCCCCGGCAGGATGGGGAGGTCGGCGTTGTGGCTCAAGCGCTTGGTCTGCTGGATTCTGATGGCGCCGGGCTCGATGAGCCAGTCCTCCAGCAGGAAGCTCATGAAGAACCCGGCGATGATGTTCATCATGATGGTGCTGAGGATCTCGTTGACCCCGCTGTAGGCCTTCAGTGCGCCGGGGATCGCCCCCCAGATTCCTCCGCCGATGCCTCCAGCGATCATCACCAGCGGCACCAAAACCGGGCGGGGGACGTCGGGCAGGGCCAGCGCCACCAGCGTGGCCAGGATGGCGCCCATGATGATCTGCCCCTCGCCCCCGATGTTGATGACACCGGTGCGAAAGGCGATGCAGATGCCAACGCCCACCAGCATGAGGGGTATGGATTTCAGGGCGGTGGCGGCCAGTTCGTCTGGGCCGCCAAACGCCCCGGTGAACAGCTCCCGGTAGCCGGTAAGCGGGTTGGCCCCGAATACCCCCAAGAGGATGGCCCCCACCGCCAGAGCGGCGACCACCGCCCCCGCAGGCACCGCCAGCCCGGCAAACGGACGGAAGTAACGACCTATACCGTGCCCGCCAGAAGAACCTTGTTGATTATCAGATATTTTCAACATAGATTGTTCTGAGTTCCCCTCTGTTCGCCGAAGCGATCAACTCGCGGAGGTTTCCATGCTGGTGACCTGTTGGTCAACCAAGGGGGGGTCTGGCACTACGGTTGTTGCAGCCCTCGTCAGCCTACATGCTGCCCAAGATCGTGACCGGCCGGTTCTGCTTGTCGACCTCGACGGCGACCTGCCGGCGGTGTTCGGCTGTGCCGATTCGCCGTCCGGTCTGGGGGAGTGGCTCCGCAGCGATCTAGCTCCTTGTTCGCTGGAGCGGGTGCTCGAGGAGCTGACCCCCAACCTGTCGCTGCTACCCCGCGGTCGGGGCCAGCTCGGTGCTCGGAGGGCCGACGACCTGGTGGAGTGGTTGGCCTCCGATGCCGTTGTGGTAGTGGACGCAGGGGTGCTGAGAGCCAGGGACGAGCCTTCCGGCCGCGGCCCGGACGACGAGCTTCGCTGGCGGCTGGCCGCCGAAGCTGACCGATCGGTGTTGGTCACCCGGGCGTGCTACCTGGCACTGCGCCGCACGGTCTCGCTTCCGGTACGGCCCACCGGGGTGGTACTGGTGTCCGAGGCAGGCCGGGCGCTCACCCGTTCAGACTGCGAGCGGGCCATCGGCGCGCCGGTGCTGGCCACCGTCGCCGTGGATCCTGACATTGCCCGGGCAGTGGACGCGGGGATGCTGCGCACCAGGGTGCCCAAGGGGGCGATCAAAGTTCTCGGTCGGCTTACCGAGGAGCTCTGAGCAGTGGCCTGGAGTCGCACCGGGGGAGGAAAGGAGGCCCTCGAGCCGTTCCTTGGCGATCCGTCGGTCTCGGAGATCATGGTGAACGGTCCCGGACCGGTGTGGGTCGAGCGCCGCGGGAGTTTGGAGGCCACCAGCACGATCTTGGACACCGAGACCATCGAGCTGATTATCGAGCAGACGGTGGCGCCGTTGGGTCGCCGCATCGACCGCAGTTCCCCGATGGTCGACGCCCGACTGGCCGACGGCTCCCGGCTCAACGCGGTTGTGCCTCCAGTGGCGGTGGACGGCCCCTACGTGACCATCCGCCGGTTCTCTGTCCGCCCGGTGGCCCTGGAGGAATTCGCCCCTCCGGGCGTGGTGTCTGTTCTGCGATGGGCGGTGGCCGCCCGCTGCAACCTGGTGGTTTCGGGGGGCACTGGTGCCGGCAAGACGACCCTGTTGAATGCGCTGGCCGGCGCCATCGCCCCCGGAGAGCGGGTGGTGACAGTGGAGGACGCCGCTGAGCTGGCCCTGGCCAGCGATCACGTCGTGCGCCTTGAGGCCCGGCCGATGGACACCGACGGGGTGTCCCCGGTCACCATCCGCCAGCTGGTGCGTAACGCCCTGCGGATGAGGCCCGACCGCATAATCGTGGGCGAAGTCCGGGGAGCCGAGACCCTCGACATGCTCCAGGCGATGAACACCGGCCATGAGGGCTCGCTGTCAACCTGCCATGCCAACAGCCCAGCCGACGCCATCAGCCGACTGGAGACCATGGTGCTCTTCGAAGGGGGCGCCGTACCCCTGTCCGCTGTGCGAGATCAGATCGCCGCCTCGGTGGACATGGTGGTCCACGTTGCCCGTCGTCCTGAGGGCCAGCGGCGCATTGTCTCGCTGGCGGTGATCGACCGCTCCAATGAACGAGACGACGGAAGTCGGCCCCGGCTTTGCCAGATAGCCGACGAGTTTCAGCTGCACAGCCTGCCTGAGGTCAGACCTCGGATATCAGGCGCCACCGATCCCGATCCCCGATGGCTTCGCCAATGAAATCGGTCAAGGAGGCACTCGGGGCGACGGCCGGGCGGGTCCAGGCCATGGCTGACCAGGCCGGGCTGAGCGTGACAGTGGTCCAAGTCCACAAAGGGCTGGGCGCGCTGGCATTGTTCGGCGCCGGATTCGGCGCTCTGCAAGCGGGCGTGATAGGCGCGATCGTCGGTGGGGCGGTGTGTGTTGGCGGCGCTCTGGTGGTGCTCAGAGCCAATCGACATCGTCGCGACCGGGTGATTGAGGCTCAGCTTCCCGCCTTCTTGGAGGCCATCGCCCGTGGGCTGCGAACCGGGCTGCAACTCGGTCCTGCGGCAGCAGAGGCCGCCTCCAGCACCCCGCCCCCGCTGCACTACGAGGTGGTGCCGCTGGCTGAAGAGCTTCGTCGAGGGCTCCGCAGCGCCGATGTGTTCGACCGTTGGGCCCGTCGCCGACCCGAATGCGGCGTAGGTCTGGCCGCGGCAGCGATGGCCTTTGCCGCCACCGCCGGCGGCGCCCAGGCGCGGGCCATCGACGGGGTGGCCGCCACCCTGAGAGATCGGGTCGCCCTCGATCTGGAAGTGCGCTCGCTCACCTCTCAGGCCCGCGCCTCCGCGATGATGATCGCGGCCCTGCCCGTGGGCTTCATGCTCCTGTCGGCCAGCGTTGGCGACCATACGGCCAGCTTCTTGTTCACCACGCGACTCGGCTTGGCCTTCCTCGCCTGCGGGCTGGGCCTCGATGCGATTGGGGCGTGGTGGATGCGCCGGATCGTTAACTCCCGAGACTGACATGGTCATTCCCGTCGTCTTGGGCCTGTTGTGGGCGGCCGTGGTGCTGCTCTGGGGGTGGCGGGCAAGACCCCGCCAGATCCGATCTCCCGCACCGAGCCCGACTCGCGCCCGATCGTCGAAAACCACTTCAGCGGTCGGCTTCGCATTGGGCGCAGTGATCGCATTGGCAGTCCATCCGGTGCTCGGGGTGGGGGTGGGCTTGTTCACGTGGGTTGCACCGCACCGCCGCCGGGCTCAGTTGCAGCGCCGCAGGCAAGCCGATGTCGTCGAAGAACTGCCCGAAGCAGTTGATCTGCTCCGATTGGCCGTTTCGTCGGGCCTCAATGTCCATTTGGCGGTGACCGCAGTAGGGGAGCGTCTCAGTGGTCCCGTGGGACTCGGCTTGGCCGGGGCCGTTCAGCGAGCTCACGACGGGATGCGCCTGGCCGATGCGCTAGAACCGCTCCCTGATTCCGTGGGCGAGCCGATTCGTCCCCTTGTCAGAGTGTTGATCGACGGTGATCGCTACGGCATCGAATTGGAGCCCGCCCTGGCCCAGTTGGCCGCCGACAGCCGAATGCTGCGCCGCCGCCGTGCCGAAGAGCAGGCCCGCCGTCTACCGCTGCGTCTATTGCTGCCATTGGTGGCCTGCATCCTGCCCGCCTTCATCCTCCTCACCCTGGCCCCGGTTTTAGCCGAAACGCTGACCATCCTGCGCCAATGACCGAGACCCCATCTTCCCCCTCCGCTTCCTTCCGCACAGGTACACCGCATGTTCTTGCTTCGATGGCTCATCACCCTTGACGCATGGCTGGCCCGACTTAGCTCCGACCGGGGCCAGGCCACCGCCGAGTACGCCCTCATCCTTTTGGGGGCTGCCGCAGTAGCCATGCTCCTCGTGACTTGGGTCACCAAAACCAACCGAATCTCCAACCTCCTCGATGCCGTATTCCGACACATAACTGGTCTTGTCGGCTAGAGGCTCGGTGGCCGGGGCCACCGCCCGCGACCGGGGCCAGGCTGCGGTGGAGACTGCGATGGTGCTTCCGCTGATCATGGCGGTGGCATTGGCGCTGGTCCAAGTGGGGCTGTTGGTGCGCGACCACGTGCTGGTCGTGCATGCGGCCCGAGAGGCGGCCCGCGCTGCCGCGGTTGACCCCACCTCCGAGGCGGCCAAGTCCGCCGCGCTGGCTGCCACCAGCTTGGACTCGGACAGATTGCTGGTGGAGACCGAGGGAGGCCGCACGACTGGCGGCCTCCTTCGAGTCACCGTGAGCTTTCGGGCCGAGCCCTCTGTGCCTTTGGTGGGCCGCCTGTTTCCCTCGGTGACCATCCAAGAGGCGTTGACCGTTCGCGTGGAATAACTGCTCTGGACCGAAACGAATTGGAACCACCACTAGTCTGATATTTCGTGGAATTCGGCGTCACCGTTGCCTCCTTTGGGGAGTGGGATGTCCTTACGGTCACCGGTGAGATCGACATGGCCACCGCGCCCCGCTTCCGCCAGCGGCTTCTCGCCTTGATCAGTGGCGGGGCTCAGAACCTGGTCATCGATGTCTCCGGGGTTGACTACATAGATTCCACTGGACTCGGCGTGCTCATGGGCGGGGCAAAACGAGTGCGAAGCGCGGGAGGAGACATTCGGTTGGTCACGGCGGGATCCCGTCTCGCAGATCTGATCGAGCTCACCCGGCTCGACCGCGTCCTGGATGTGTACGACTCGGTTTCGGCGGCCACTGAAGGCTCCAGCTCGTGACGTCCGACCCCACCCGATTCGACTTCGAGATACCCGCTCGCCCGGAGTACCTCTCCCTGGTCCGCTCCTTGGTGGTCGAAGCCGCCGAATCAGATACGGCGCTGAGCCGCGAGCGCGTCGAAGACTTCAAGGTGGCGGTATCTGAGGCCACGACCAACGCCATCGAGGCCCATGCCCGAGCTTGCCGTGACGAGTCCATACGCATTCGCTGCACCGTCACCGACGACCGCCTTGAATTCCACGTCACCGACCGGGGCTTTGGGTTCTATCCCGATCAGATTCAGATTCTCCCCGAACCCGACGACCCAAGCCGCTTGAATTTCGAGCGGGGCCTGGGCATCTATCTCATGCGAATCCTCTCCGACAAGGTCGAAATACAAAGCGGGCCCGACGGCACCGAGGTCTACCTGGCCATCGACCTCTCGGCCAACAGCTCGAATAGCTGAACGGTTGGCAAATGAACGGTCAACTGCCCGCTGTGACTGAGAGAAACGGGCTTGTAGAGGCTACGTTCGGCGGCGATGGCTGATAAGAACCTCCTCAGCGATCTGACATTCTTGGGCGGCTCCAGTCGGCTCGCCCGATACATCGGCCGTCCCATTCATCATTTTGCAGCCATCGAGGCCGCGGGCGGCGTATTCATGCTCATCGCCACCGTGGCCGCCCTCGTGTGGGTCAACTCGCCTTGGCAGGACTCCTACTTCGATTTCTGGCACACCGACGTGGCGTTCTCGGTGGGCGAATACCATTTTGAGCTCGATCTGGAGCACATCGTGCAAGACGGCCTCATGGCCGTGTTCTTCTTCGTAGTCGGCCTGGAGATCAAGCGCGAGCTGGTGAACGGCCAGCTCCGGGACCCCCGCTTTGCGGCACTTCCCGCAGTGGCCGCCCTCGGCGGCATGGTGGTTCCCGCCCTCGTTTACTTTGCATTCAACGCCGGCGGCCCAGGCCAAGACGGTTGGGGCATACCCATGGCCACCGACATTGCCTTCGCCATGGGCGCAATCTCGCTGCTTGGCAATCGGATATCCCGCCAGATGAGTGTCTTCCTGCTGACCCTGGCGATCGTGGACGACATCGGTGCCATTCTGGTAATCGCCATCTTCTATACCAGCGACCTCTCCAGCAACTGGCTCCTTACCGCCGCCATCTTGCTGGCGGGCATCATCGTGCTTCGTCGCCTCAATGTTTGGTATTTGCCGGTCTACCTCGTCATCGGGGTGGCCTTCTGGCTGGCCGTGCTGGAATCCGGCGTCCACGCCACCATTGCCGGGGTGATTCTCGGGCTCATGACCCCGGCCAAGCCCCTCCAATCCGAGGACGAGGCCCGCCGCTGGGCTCGATGGCTCCAGATGCAAGATCATGTACACATCGACGATGTGCGCCGAGTCGGCTTCCACATCCGGGAGTCGCAGCCGATCAGCCTTCGGATCGAAGAGCTGCTCCATCCCGTCGCCGGCTACGTAATCATCCCCGTTTTTGCACTCTCTGCCGCCGGGGTTGAACTTTCCGGGAACGTGCTAGCCGATGCGGTCACCTCGCCGGTGACTCTGGGGGTGGCGATTGGGCTGGTGGTGGGCAAGACCGCGGGCATCTCGTTGTTCTCGTGGATTGCCCACCGCTTGGGATGGGTCACAATTCCAAAGTCTCTGGCTGGTAGTCACATGGTAGGACTGGCCATGGTGGCCGGCATCGGCTTCACCGTGTCGCTGTTCATCTCCCGCTTGGCTTTCGACGACCCGGCCGTCGCCGATGAGTCCAAGATCGGCATTCTGGTGGGATCACTGATTGCTGCTGTGATCGGCCTGGCGATCTTGTCCCGAACCGAGCCTCGGCCAGAACACGCAGACAAGACCTGATCCCCCGATTTGCAACTGGTTGGGTTTAGGGTCTGTTTGACAACCACTCCCTCCCACCCCCTACTTTCTCCCCGTGCCCAACGCCCTCGTAATCGTCGAGTCTCCGGCCAAGGCCAAGACCATCGCGGGCTATTTGGGAAGCGGCTATGTGGTGGAGTCCTCCATCGGGCACATCCGCGACCTGCCCAGCAACGCCAGCGAAGTGCCCGAGGCGTACCGGGGTGAGTCTTGGTCTCGCCTGGGTATCGACGTCGACAACGACTTCAAACCGCTGTATGTGGTGCCCTCCGACAAGAAGTCTCAGATTCGCAAGCTGAAGCAGCTGCTCAAAGAGGCCGACGAGCTGTACCTCGCCACCGACGAAGACCGCGAGGGAGAGGCCATCGCCTGGCACCTGCTTGAGGTGCTGTCTCCCAAGGCCGCCGTCGGCGTAAAGCGGATGGTGTTCCACGAGATCACGCCGTCGGCCATTCGGTCGGCCATCGAGTCCCCCCGGGACCTGGACCGCCGGTTGGTGGACGCCCAAGAGGCCCGACGCCTGCTCGACCGCCTGTATGGCTACGAGGTGTCGCCCGTGCTGTGGAAGAAGGTGCTGCCTCGCCTCTCGGCCGGTCGAGTGCAGAGCGTGGCCACCCGCATCGTGGTTGAGCGCGAACGCGAGCGCATGGCCTTCACCGCAGCCGACTACTGGAGCTTGAGCGCGGTGTTCCGGGTTCAGGGCGACCTCGACCCCGCGGACCCCTCAACCTTCAGTGCATTGCTCACCGCGGTGGACGGGGCCAAGGTGGCCGTGGGCAAGGACTTCGCCAGCGACGGTCAACTACGCAGCTCCGACGCCGTCCACCTCGACGAGGAGGCGGCCCAGGCTCTGGCCCGGGGCTTGGCCGACGCCGAGATCAGCGTCCGGGGCGTCGAGGTCAAGCCCTACCGCCGCCGGCCGGCGGCCCCGTTCATGACCTCCACCTTCCAGCAGGAGGCCGGTCGTAAGCTGCGCCTGTCGGCGGCCATGGCCATGAGAGGCGCCCAGTCTCTGTATGAGAAGGGCTACATCACCTATATGCGCACCGACAGCACCACCTTGTCGGACGCCGCATTGCGGGCGGCTCGCGCCGCGGTCTCCGAGCGCTTCGGCGCCTCCTACCTGCCTGATGAGCCCCGCCGATACGCCAAGAAGGTCAAGAACGCCCAGGAGGCCCACGAGGCCATTCGCCCTTCGGGCGACCAGTTCCGCTCGCCTGAAGAAGTGAGGGCCGAAGTACCCCAGATGGAGGCTCAGGTCTACGAGCTGATCTGGCAGCGAACGGTGGCCTCGCAAATGACCGACACGGTGGGCGAGACCGTCCACGTCGACCTCGGCGGGACGACCGACGACGGGCGCGACGCCGCATTCTCCGCGGCGGGCACGGTGATCACCCATGAGGGCTTTCGCCGGGTGTACACCGAGGGCACCGACGAGGAGGCCGATCAGGAGGAGGCGGAGCGGCGCATGCCGTCGCTAGCCGCCGGAGACTCGCTGTCCATAGACGAGCTGTCTCCCTCTGGCCACTCCACCCAGCCCCCCGCCCGCTATACCGAGGCGTCGCTGGTGCGGAGGCTGGAGGAATTGGGCGTCGGCCGGCCGTCTACCTATGCCGCCATCATGAACACCATCGTCGACCGGGGATATGTGTGGAAGAAGGGGACGGCGCTGGTTCCGTCGTTCACGGCCTTTTCGGTGGTCACCTTGCTGGAGCAGCACTTCCCCAACTTGGTGGACTACGCCTTCACCGCACGGATGGAGGACGACCTCGACGGCATTGCCTCCGGCGACCGAGAGGCCATTCCCTGGTTGAGCCGGTTCTATTTCGGGCCGGCCGAGGGCGAGCCCGACGACGCCTCCGCCCACGGGGTTGCCAAGTACGGGCTGCGCACCGCGGTGTCCGATCGCCTGGGCGACATCGACGCCCGGGCGGTGAACTCCATTCCCATCGGCGCGGACGAGAGCGGAGAGCCGGTGGTGGTAAGGGTCGGGCGCTATGGACCCTATGTGCAGCGCGGCGAAGACCGGGCCAGCCTTCCCGACGACCTGCCCCCCGACGAGCTGACCCTGGATCGGGCAATGGCGTTCATCTCAGCTCCGTCCGGAGACCGCACGCTGGGCGACGACCCCGAGACCGGAATGTCGGTGGTGGTGCGCTCCGGCCGTTTCGGCCCCTACGTCCAGATCGGAGAGGAAGCCGAGAACGGCGGGGAGAAGCCCAAGCGGGCATCGCTATTGGCCGACATGCAGCCGGACACGATCACGCTCGAAGAAGCCCTCAAAGTGCTGTCGCTGCCCCGTGTGGTGGGCACCGATCCGGCCGATGACACCGAGGTGGTGGTCCAAAACGGCCGCTATGGCCCCTACGTCACCAAGGGCAAGGAGAACCGGAGCCTCGAGTCCGAAGATCAGCTGTTCACCATCACCCTGGAGCAGTGCCTGGAGCTGTTGGCTCAACCCCGGCGCCGACGGGGTCAAACGGCCAAACCGCCCCTTCGGGATCTGGGTCTCGACCCGGCCACTGAGAAGCCAATGCTGGTCAAGGACGGCCGGTATGGCCCCTATGTGACCGACGGCGACGTGAACGCCTCGCTGGGCAAAGCCGACTCGGTGGAGACCTTGACCATAGAGCGGGCGTCGGAGCTGCTCCAGAGGCGGCGCGACAAGATCGCTGCTGGCGGCGGCAAACCCCCGGCCCGCCGCAAGTCCACTGCCAAGAAAAAGAACGCGGCCAAATCAGGGACGGCCAAGAAAAAGACCGCGGCCAAATCAGGGACGGCAAAGAAAAAGCCGCCGCCTCGGTCGGAATCGTAAGCCAGTAGCTACCCTGAGCGGGTGGAGGCGGCCCGGCATGGCTTTTGACGAGTCCTCTGCGGTGGCCTCTGCTCGGGTTGACCGAATTTTCGGCAGCGCCCAGTACTTCCGGCTGTGGATTGCCCAGATCTTCTCGTCCGGCGGCGACTGGCTGGCCCTGTTCGCCATCCTCATCACCGCCAACCGCGTCGGCGGCGGCACCCCGGAGGCCTCGGTGGCCTATGTGATGATCGCCCGCTTCCTGCCCGGTCTCCTCTTCGGCTCGGCCGCCGGCGTGCTGGTAGACCGATGGGACCGCAAGCGGACGATGGTGGTGTGCGATCTGGGACGAGCCGCCACATTGCTCTGGCTGCCGTTTGTGGACTTCGTCTGGCAGCTCGTGCTGGCCTCGCTGATCCTGGAGGGGTTTGCCCTGCTGTGGGCCCCGGCCAAAGAGGCCTCGGTACCCAACCTGGTGCCCCGGGAGAAGCTGACCGCAGTCAACTCCCTCTCCCTGGTTGCCGCCTACGGCACGTTCCCGATTGCCGCGGGCATTTTCATCGGCCTCGCCGACCTGGCCAACGTCATCGATGACATCGGCGCCGTCGATTTTCTGCGCATTGACACAGAGTCGATTGCGTTCTACCTCGATGCCGCGTCATTCGCGGTGGCCGCGGCGATTATCTCTCGACTCGCCCTGCCTCGGGGCCCTCAGTCAACCGGTGCTCAGCCCGACGACTCAACTCGGCTGTGGGCTCCCGAACAGGTCTTTCAAGACTTGCGAGAGGGCTGGAGCTTCATCTTTGTGAACCCCACCGTTCGGACGGTGAACGTCGCACTCGCGGTGGGATTGATCGGCGGGGGAATGATCATTCCCTTGGGTCCCGTCTTCGCTGAAGATGTGCTCGACGTGGATGGTGGTGACGGGTTCCTCACATTCATGGTGGCCTTGGGAATAGGTGTGGCTCTGGGAATCGCCGGGCTGGCCGCAAAGCAGAGCCAGTTGCACAAAGAGCGGGTCTTCGTAGCCGCGGTGTTCGGGGCCGGTATCTGCCTCTTTGTCGCCACGTCGATGTGGACGCTGCTCGGATCAGCCCTGCTCGTCGGCGGGCTCGGGGTGTGCGCGGGAACGGTCTATGTCTTAGGGATCACCCTGCTCCAGGAGAATGCCACCGAGGAACTGCGGGCTCGGGTCTTTGCCGGACTCTTCACGCTGGTGCGGTCGTCGGTGATGCTCGCCCTGCTTCTCGGCCCCGCGCTGGCCCTGTTCCTGAACGGGCTGTCGGACAAGTTCTTCGACAAAGATGTGAACATTCTCGGCTTTGACGTGATCATCCCCGGTGTGCGCCTCACGCTGTGGCTGGCCGCACTCATCATGGTGGCTGCCGGTTTCTTGACCCTGGTTTCAAGGCGCGGGGCCAAGTCATGACTGCCTGTTTGATTGCCTTCGAGGGCGGCGAGGCCGTCGGCAAGAGCACGCAGGCCAAGCTGCTCGCCGAGCGATTGGGTGCCCGGCTGACCTTCGAGCCCGGCGCCACCGATTCCGGGGCTCGGATCCGCTCGCTGGTGCTGGACTCGCCCGACCTGTCGCTGTCGCCCCACGCCGAGGCCCTGCTGATGGCCGCCGACCGGGCCCAGCACGTTTCCGAGGTGATCCGTCCCGCACTGGACGCGGGGATTCACGTGGTCACCGACCGATTCATCGGGTCTTCGCTGGCCTATCAGGGTTTCGGACGACGTTTGGGGGTGGAAGATGTCCTGGCCCTGTCGCTCTTTGCCACCGGTGGGCTCCAAAGCGACCTGAATGTGCTGTTGGAGGTGTCCGAGGAGGTGGCCCGATCTCGCCAGCCGTCGCCGGGTGACCGCATCGAATCCGAGGGCGCCGATTTCCACCAGCGGGTGCTCGACGGTTTCCGAACCCTGGCTGAGCAGAATCCCGACCGGTGGGTGGTAATCGACGGGGGCCGACCGGTTGACCAGGTGGCCGAGGCGGTGTACGCCGCGGTTCGGGAGCGGCTCGGTGTCTGACTTGCTGCCCGGGGACGAGCGGCAATCCGATTCGCCGGGCGAAGCGCTGCCCGGCATCGACGATGCCGTCGACGATGTCTGGGCCCAGTTGGAAGGACAGCCCCGAGTAGCCCAACTCCTAGCCTCAGCGGCGGCCCAGCCGGTGCACGCCTATCTGTTCTGCGGCCCGCGGGGCACCGGCAAGCGCACCGCCGCGATGGCCTTTGCCGCATCGCTGATCGGGGTCGACTCCCGCAGCCGCCGTCTGGCGCTTTCGGGTCGCCATCCCGACCTGTCCATCCACGAGCCCGAGGGTCGGACCCTGCGGGTGGCCGAGGCCGATGAGATCATCTTCGAGGCATCCCGCAGCCCGGTTGAGGGCAACCTCAAGGTGATCGTCTGCGATCGCTTCCACACTGCTGAGCCCGAGGCGGTGGCCAGCTTGCTCAAGACCATCGAAGAACCGCCCCCCACCGCGGTGATCGTGTTGCTGAGCGAGGAGATCCCTCCCGACCACAACACCGTGGCCTCCCGCTGCATCATCGTGGAGTTCGACCCCGTGCCCGACGACGACGTTCGCCGCATCCTCGAGCGCGAGGGGGTGAGCCTAGAGGGCCTGGACGACATCGTGGCCGCCGCGGCAGGAGACGTGAGCCGGGCTCGGCTGCTGGCCACCGACGTCAGTCTCAGCGCCCGGCGCCAAGCGTGGGCTGGCGCCCCTGCACGATTGGACGGCACCGGGGCCACGGTTTCGGCGCTGGTCGACGAGTTGCGGGCGCTCATCGACGAGGCCCAGGCCCCCTTGACCGCTCGCCAGCAGGCCGAGTCCGACGATCTGACCCGAGTGGAGGCTGATGTGGGCCCCCAGGGCCGCCTCCGCCGGGAGATGGACGCCCGCCATCGCAGGGAACAGCGCCTTTTGCGGGTTGACGAACTGCGATTCGGGATGGCCACCCTGGCCGCCTTCTACCGCCAGCAAATCCCCGACGAGCGCCACCTCCAAGAAGCCCTGGCCGCCATCAGCCGCATCCGCGACGCCCACGCCTGCCTGGTCAGAAACCCCAACGAACCCCTCCTCCTCCAGTCTCTTTTCCTGTCTCTGCCCCGCCAATAGGGCTGGTAGCCTGACCCCCGCGCCCGAGTAGCTCAGTCGGTAGAGCAATTCATTCGTAATGAATAGGTCAGGAGTTCGATTCTCCTCTCGGGCTCTGCGGGGGGATCAACGGCGCGGCCATCGGCGGGGGGATGTGCCTAGCCCTGGCTTGCGACATTCGCATTGCGTCCACCGAGGCCTACTTCCGTGCTGCTGGCATCACCAACGGCCTCACTGCGGCCGAGTTGGGCCTCAGCTTCACCTTGCCCAGGGCGATCGGGTCGTCGCGTGCCTTCGAGATAATGCTCACCGGGAGAGACGTCGATGCCGATGAAGCGGCCCGCATCGGCCTCGTGAGCGAGTCGGTGCCACCGGCCGACCTGTTGGAGCGTTGCTACGAGATCGGCGCCGGCATCGCCGCCTTCAGCCGTCCCGGCACCGAGCTCACCAAGCGGATGCTCTTGGCCGGCCTGGAGGCGTCCAGCTACGCGGCCCACATGCGCTCGGAGATGAACGCGCAGCTGCTGGTGCGAATGACCACCCGCAACTTCGAAGAAGCCGTCCTAGCCCGCTCCGAAAACCGCCCACCAGTCTTCGAGGACTGACGCCCACAACGCGCCGCGGCTTATGAGTCGTTTGAGGACTGACTGGATGCGATGAGAACTCGGCTACGACCCATCTACCAGTCGCATGGGGAGCATGGTTAGGGCGGAGAGGCTGCCGTCTGCGGCGGAGTCGGTGAAGCCGGTCAGGGTTGCCCAATCGCCGGAGGCGGGGCGCTCGTTGAAGGGCAGCTGGGTTTCGAACGGGAGGTTCTCGCCCAGTGCTCCTCCTTGGGCGAACGCCGAGCCCAACAGGCCGTCTTGGTCTTCGATCTGGAACACGATTGTGCCTTCGAAGCCCTGGCCTTCGCCCACCACAACGGCACCGTCGGCGAGCAGTTCGCCCGCCATTGGGGATTCCACCACGATGTCGTCCGACTGGGCGCTGATCACCACCCAGGTCAGCGTGCCGTCGGCGAGTTGAACTTGCTGCATGTGGATGGTGGAGGCCAGACCGAAGGGCGAGCCGTCCTCGGCCAGCCGGGGCAGCTCCGCGGTGGCGGTCGTGTCCGATTGGACAGCCGGGCGGGGCTCGGCGGCCCTTTCTCCCCGAGCCACTTGCTGAGCGAAGCCCGCTGCCGCCTCATCGGGGGTGCGCGGCCACGTCTCCGGCTCGAATCTGGGCCACACCAGCAACTCCGGGAAGGCCAGCAACTCCGGGAAGGGGAGCGCGGTGGATTCGGGGGTTGCGGTCGGAGTGGCGGGCATCGGCGTCGGGGTCGGGGCGGCGGGCGTAGGTGTCGGCGTCGGGGCGACCACCGTGGGAGTCTCGTCCAAGTCCACGGTCTCAACCACTGCGGCCTCTTCGGGCTCCGCCGTGTCGTTGCCGCAGGCGGCTATCACGAGGACCGCCACCAGCAACAGAGCCCGCATTCGGCGAGTCACACCCGAACACTAACCTGAAGTGTTCATGCTCCCGGCCGACGTCAAGCCCATATCGGTTGACGACCACGTCATCGAGCCGCCCCACCTGTGGCAGAGCCGCCTGCCTGCGGCCTACCGCGACCGCGGCCCCCGGGTGGTGGAGCTGGAGAACGGCACCGAGGCGTGGCTGTACGAAGACCAGGTGGTCCAAACCGTGCGGGGCAACACCCGCACGCTTCCGGGATTCGACGACGACCCGCTGGGCGTGGCCCGGTTCAGCGAGATGCGCCCCGGCTGCTACGAGCCCAAGGCCCGCCTGCAAGACATGGACCTCGACGGGATCTGGGCCCAAGTCAACTTCCCCGACTTCAGCCGGTTCGCCGGCCACCGGTTCGTGGTCAGCCATGACTTCGATCTGGCTCTGCTGTGCGTGCGGGCCTACAACGACTTCATCCTGGAGGAGTGATGCGCCACCGACCCCGAGCGGCTCATCCCCCTGATCGTGGTGCCGCTATGGGATCCGGCCGCCGCCGCTGAGGAGGTGCGGCGCACCGCCGCCATGGGTGCCCGGGCGGTGGCCTTCTCTGAGAACCCCACTTCGCTCGGTCTGCCGTCGGTGTTCACCGACCACTGGGAGCCGCTGTGGGCCTCGGTGGCCGAGACCGGCCTGGTGGTGTGTTTGCACATCGGCTCGTCGTCCAAGCTCATCAAGTCGTCCGACGACGCCCCGCCGTGCACCGTTTTGCCCTATGTGGGGGCCAACTCCATGATCGCCTGCTCCGATTGGCTGTTCTCCGGCATCTTGGACCGTCATCGCGCCATCAAAGTGGCCTTCTCCGAGGGCGGGGCCGGCTGGGCGCCCTACCTGCTGGAGCAGTCCAGCGACGTGTTCGACAACTTCCGAGTGCAGCTCCCCGCTGAGCGCTCCCCTCGGGACACCTTCGCTGAGCACATGACCGTGTGCATGCTGCGCGACGACACCGCCATTGCCGCCCTCGACGTGATCGGAGAGGACAACATCACCTGGGAGTCCGACTACCCCCACGAGTCCACCCTGTTCCCCCACAGCATGGAATCCCTCAAACACACCACCGCTCCTATGGCCGAGGACGCTGCCCGCAAATTCGCCGAGACCAACGCTCGCCGACTATTCAAGATCGGCATCTGAATCCGCCGAGCCGTTAGAACGGTGAATTTCCCCAATCATCAGGAGTGCGCGAATGACCACGATCGAGTTTCTTCTCCGACCCAGACACAACTGGAGCGTTGATGAGGCTGAAGCGCTGATCGCCCGCCCGTTTCACGATCTCCTGGCCGATGCCCACCAAATCCACCGGGCCCGCCATGATCCCCATGAGGTGGAGGCCGCCATGCTGTTGTCCATCAAGACGGGGGCGTGTCCTGAGGACTGTGCCTATTGCCCGCAGTCGGCCAAGTGGAACACCGGCCTCAAGCCCGAGCGGCTCATGCCCACCAGCGACATTGTCGCCGCCGCCGAGAATGCCCAACGGGCGGGCGCAACCCGCTTCTGCATGGGTGCGGCCTGGCGGGAGCCGAACGACCAGCAGGTCGAGGAGGTCAGCCACGCGGTCCGCGAGGTGGGTGCGCTCGGTTTGGAAACCTGTGCCACTCTGGGCATGCTCACCGCCGAACAGGCCGACACGCTGGCCGAAGCGGGCCTCGACTACTACAACCACAACCTCGATACCTCGCCCGAGTTCTACGGCGAGATCATCACCACCCGCGTCTACCAAGACCGCCTGACCACGCTGGCCCATGTCCGTGATTCCGGGGTGAAGCTGTGTACCGGAGGAATCGTCGGCATGGGGGAGTCAAGGCGAGATCGAGCTGGCCTGCTGGCCCAACTTGCCCGCCTCGATCCGCATCCCGAGAGCGTCCCCATCAATTTGCTGGTTCAGGTTCCGGGAACCCCGCTGTTCGGCACCGAGAAGCTCGATCCCCTCGAACTGGTCAGAACGATCGCGGCGGCTCGGCTGATGATGCCGGAATCAGTGGTTCGGCTGTCAGCCGGTCGTAACGAGATGACCGACGAGCTCCAGGCCTTGTGCCTCCACGCCGGGGCCAGCAGCATCTTCCTCGGTGATCGACTCCTCACCACTGCCAATCCCGGCGCCACCCGCGACGAGGCGCTGTTGGAGAAACTCGATGTCCAACTAGTGGAGCTGTGATAGCTCTCTAACGAGCTACTTCTTGTCGGGCTCGCGCCCGAAGCGCTCCATTGACTTCTCGAACTCTGCCACCGAGGAGTACACCGCCACCCGGTCGAACTGCCGTTGGATGTTCCGGTCGGTCACGTCGGCGTGTACGTCCACTGCCATCTTGGCCAGTCCCAGTGCCTCAGTGGGCAGCGACATCAGGTGGCGGCAGAAGGCATACACCTCGTCCATCAGCGACTCAGCCGGATACACCTCATGCACCAGCCCGATCGACTTGGCCTGCTCGGCGTCGATCTCCATGGTGGCCATGGCCATCCATTTGGCCCAGCTCGGGCCGATCAACCGGGTAAGCCTGCTGGTGCCGCCGCTGCCGGCGATACCGCCTAGCTTCACCTCAGGCAGAGCAAACGATGCTTCCGGCGTGCAGAACCGGAAGTCCACCGAGCCGGCCATCTCCACCCCGGCCCCCAAACACCGCGCTTGTATGGCCATGATCACCGGCTTCTCCACCGCCTCCATCTCGTCGTAGAGCAGGTGGTGGCTGCGGTAGTCGCGGCGGAAGTTCCAGCCCGGATGCTGGTCCATTGTCTCGGGATTGCCGGGACGGTTCCCCGCCGGGCTGGAAATGTCCTGTCCGGCGGTGAAGTAGCGGCCCTTGCCCGTGATCACCAGGCATTTCAGGTCGTCGCGGTCGCCCAGCGCCAGCACGGCCTCCCATAGAGCCGCGGTCATGTCGTGGCTGATGGCGTTCAGCTTGTCGGGCCGGTCGAGGGTGACCGTGATGATCCCGTCGTCTACATCGATGACGGCGTTGGGATGTCCTTTGAGCTCTCCTGCCACCTAGCCAGCTTCGCGCAGGCGGGTGGTGCGGTGCACCGGGTCGGTGTCGATCTTGGGGATCACGTGCTCGCCCATGAGCTGGATCATCTTGAGGTCGTCGGCCCGTTCAGCCGAGCCCAATCCGAACACCAGTTGGTCGGCGCCCGCGTCAGCCCACGCCTGGGCGCCCTTCAGCGCTTGGTCGGGGTTGCCCATCACCGCGCCCGGCTGGCCGATCATCGCCTTGGCCTCCTCGATGGGGGGCATGGGGATGGTCTGGGGCCACGGCGGCACCCACTCGGGGCGGGGGAAGGTGTCGTGGTAGCGGAACACATTGGACTGGAGGTAGGTCATCGACGACCGCATGATGGCGTCCACTGCCTCCTCAGTGGTCTCGGCCACGAACGCCCCGCTGGTCACCATGATGTTGTCGTTCACGAAGGCCCCCACCGGCTCGGCGTTGCCGATCTCGTTCTTGTAGGCCTCCAGCACCGGGGCCAGCTCGGCCAGCTCTCCCACCGAGAAGCCGAGCACGCCGAGGCCCTTGCGGGCGGCCATGGCATAGCTGGTGGTGTTGCCCGCCGCGTACCACATGGCCGGGTGGCCCTTGCCCCACGGCTTGGGCAGCACCTTGCGGGGCGGCAGCGACCAGAACTTGCCCTCGTAGCCCTCGTAGGTGTCCTGGGTCCACATCTTGGCGAACTCGCCGATCAC
>JAJDYU010000019.1 GCA_022825005.1 Acidimicrobiia bacterium | reverse complement strand
CACCTCTCCGTCGGCCCACTGGATGTCGGTCACATCCTGGGCTGGCGTGTACAAATCGTCTCGCCGACCGACCGTCACCCGACCCGCGGCGATGTCCACATCGGTCACGTAGCGGGGCTCGTCGGTGCCGCCGAGGTTGAGGCCTCGTCGTTGGCCGATAGTCACCGCCTGCACCGCCTCGACTGTGCTCAGTTCCGTGCCGTCGGCGTCCACCACGGTGGCGGGCGACTGCCCCAAGCGACGGGATAGGAAGCCCTGGCGTCCCCCAGACCGGTTGGCGATGAAGCACACATCCTGGCTGTCGGGCTTGGCCGAGTTCCGCAAACCCAATTCGGCGGCGCGCTCGCGAACCTCGGCCTTGGTCAGGTGGCCGATGGGCAGCAGCAGCCGGGCCATCTGCTGCTGGTCCAGCATGTACAGCACATAGGACTGGTCCTTGGCGTCATCCACCCCCCGGCGCACCCGGAACCCGCCATCGGCGGTCTCCAGTCGGGCATGGTGGCCGGTGGCCACCACGTCGAAGCCCAATGCCTCGACCCGCACCATCAGCTTGTCGAACTTGATGTGGCGATTGCACTCAATACACGGGTTGGGGGTCAGCCCGACAGCATGGTCATCCACATACGGCGCCACCACCCGCTGGTCGAAGGCGTCGCCGAAGTTGAACACGTGGTGCTGCAACCCCAGAAGGTCGGCCACCCGGCGGGCGTCCTCCACATCCGACACCGAGCAGCAGCCGGTGTCGGACTCGCCGCCCCACAGCTTGAGGGTCACCCCCACCACCTCGTGGCCCTGCTCGGCCAGCATGGCCGCCGCTACCGAGGAGTCCACGCCTCCCGACATGGCCGCCAACACTCGCATCTCTCGGCCCGTCCCCCTCAGCCCTTGCCATAGGCCCGGAGCCGGGCCACTGCATCGGGAATCACGGCCAACGCCTGATCGATATCGACATCCTTGGTCTCATAGCCCAGCGAGAGCCGCAGCGATCCTCCGGCCAGCATCCGGTCGTAGCCCATAGCCGCCAGCACATGGGACGGATCCTGCGCCCCGCTTGAGCACGATGATGCCGCAGACGCGTAAATCCCGGCGTCTTCCAGCAGGAACAACAGCGCCTCCGACTCGATGCCCTCAAAGCAGAGGTGGGCCGACCCGGCCACCTTGCCCGACCGCTCTCCCGTCTCAATCGTGTCGGGTACCGCGGCCAAAATGCCGTCCACCAGCCGATCCCGCAGCGCCGCCAGCCGAAACACCTGCTCAGACCGGGTCTTCAGCACCACTTCAGCAGCCGCGGCCATGCCCGCGATGCCCGCCGCATTGTGGGTGCCTGAACGCAGCCCCCGCTCCTGGCCGCCCCCCAACATCAACGGCGACAGCTCCACCCCGTCTCGCACCACCAGCGCGCCCACCCCCTTGGGACCGCCGAACTTGTGGGCACTGACGGAGATCAGATCGGCATCAGCAGCCAGTGAAGCCGCGTCCAACCACGGAAAGGCCTGCACCGCGTCGGTATGGAGCACGGCATTGGGGGCCGATGAGCGGACTGCTTCGGCCACCTGCCCCAGGGGCTGCGCCATGCCGGTCTCATTGTTGGCCAGCATGACCGATACCACGGTCACGCTGTCGTCGAGAGCCGCGGCCAGCGCGTCCAGGTCAATGACCCCGGCGGCGTCTACCGCCACCACTCGGCCGCCCAGATGCTCTACCGGCTCAAGCACGGCATGGTGCTCGATGGCAGAGCACACCGCCACCCCGCCCACCTGCATATGCCGTCCGACCACTGCCATGTTGTCACCCTCGGTGCCCCCACCGGTGAACACGATCTCCCCTGGCTCTGAGCCCAGAGCCTCGGCCATCACATCGCGGGCATCGTCGATACAGCGGCGGGTGTCCCGGGCCATTCGGTGCGCACCGGTCGGGTTGGCATACAACTCCCGGTGCAATGGCGCCATAGCTTCCACTGCCTCGGGGCACAGCGGGGTTGAGGCTGCGTTGTCAAGGTAGGCAATCCTCTCGGGGGCCATTGCCGATCCTCCCGCCTCCCTCTATACCTTCGGGAACACCAGGTCGTCGCGCTTGGAGCGCTTGAGCTCGGCAAACGATGGCCACTCGGCCAGGGTCACCACCGCATCCCACAGTCGTACGGCCTCCTCCGACGGCGGAACCTGGCTCACCACCGGTCCGAAGAACGAGGTGGTGCCGCCGCTGTGGTGAAAGGAGATGATCGGGGTGCCCACGTCCCGCCCGGTGCGGCTCAGCGCCTCCATGGTGGACTCCCTCAGGGCACCATCCAGCGACTCGTCCTCAGCCCGTTCGGCAAGCTCACCAGGCAATCCAGCGCGCCCAAGGGCGGCCTTCAAATGCTGGTCGGAGGCCACCTCGCCCATCGTCGAGCGGATTTCCGCATCGGGATTCCAGATAGTGGTCCCGTAGGCGGAGTACAGCTCGCCGGCCGCGGTGGCACCGTGCTCGTCGCGAACCGCCTGGGCCACCCGCAGCATACGGCGGCCCTTCTGGTGCAGTTCCTGATAGCCCTCGGGGAAGTCGTCGTAGTCGCTGTCCTCGTTGAGGATCGACAGGCAGATCAGCCGCCAGTCCACCTCGTAATCGCGCTGGCGGGCGACATCGGAAACCCACCGAGATGTGAGCCACGCAAACGGGCAGATCGGATCCCAGAAGAACTCGATGTCGGCATCGGGCATCCACCAATCCTACGGCCCTCCGGCAAGACCCACGAGTCGCTTTAGACTCAGGTTGTGGCCAGGATCAGGGTCTCTACCACCATCGAAGCCCCTTTGGATGCGGTGTGGGAGTACGTGCGCCGAATCGACTCCCATACCGAGTGGATGGCCGACGCCGAGTCGATCTCCTTTCAGGGATCCCAGACCGAGGGGGTGGGCACCGCCTTCGATTGCCTCACCAAGCTGGGCCCGCTCCGCCTCAACGACGCCATGGTGGTTACCGAATGGGCCGATAGGGAGGCCATCGGCGTGCGCCACACCGGATTGGTCACCGGCGAGGGGCGCTTCACCCTCTCCCCCGCAGGCACCGACCGCACCGAGTTCTGCTGGACCGAGGAGCTCCAGCTCCCCTGGTGGATGGGGGGCCCGCTGGGCGACATCATCGGGTCCCGCGTCCTCGAATGGGTGTGGCGGCGCAACCTGCGCACGCTGCGCAGCAAGTTCGACTAGCTGACTATCAAGACCACGGTAGAGCGACTGGCCGCCCATTGGGCACCGACAAAGGAAGCCGCCGCCACCGCGATCGCCACCATCACCGGAATCATGGTGGTGTATTGCTGTCGGCGAATGGACTGGGCCGCAGCCGCCCCCACGATCAGCCCGCCGACAAGGCCGCCTAGATGGCCGCCCAGGGAGACCGACGGGACCGTGAAGCTGATTACCAGGTTGACAGCCAGGATCGGGCCGATCGGCGTCTGGAACAGGCCCACCCCTTGGACCAAATACAAGGCGGCAAGGGCGCCCATTAATCCGAAAATGGCCCCTGAAGCCCCCGCGATCAACGAGTTCGGCGACTCCAGCAATGCCCCGAATGACCCGCTCACCAGCGAAGCCAAGTACACCGCGGCAAACGGGACTCGGCCTACTGACCGCTCCAAGGCCAGACCCAGGATGTAGAGCGAGAACATGTTCACAGCCAGATGGAATACGCCGTGGTGCAAGAATCCGCCCGTGAATATCCGCCACCACTCGTTCAAGAACTCGATATTTCCCCCCAGGGTGGCGGCCCTTGCGATCAGACCGTCGTCGGCGCCCTGGCCATCGATGCTGTCACCCAACGCCATCCCTACAATGAACACCGCCACGTTGGCGGCGATCAGGACATAGCTGACATACCAGGCGTCGGTTCGCCTCGGGACCATGCTGGAGCGCACGAGCTTGAAGGGTTGTGTCTACAGGCCCACCGGCGAGCCGTCGCTCAACAGGTTCTGACCTATGTTCACCACCTCGGTGACTCCTTCAACCCGATCCTTGAGTATCCGCTCAACCCCGGCCTTCAGCGTGACCGTCGAGGCCGGACAGCTCACGCAGGCGCCGACCAGCTCCACGCTGACCACGCCGGTCTCCTCATCCACTCCCCGCAAGAAGATGTCTCCGTCGTCGGCCTGCACCGCAGGGCGGATGGCCTCGATCACCTGTGCTACGGCGTCCTGCACGCCCTCATTGTCTCAGCCAGAACTCGATTCGCCAACCTTCCCACCGATCCACTCAAGAATTCAGGGCGCTGTCTGGCAGACTCCCATTGATGGAACTGCTGGCCCACCAGGGAGGATGGGACGAGATTCTCTTGGTGGCCGGGCCCTTGGCCCTGTTGGCCGGCTTGTTGTTTTTGGCTAACCGCCGGGCCTCTCGCGGCGGACGTCGGCCCCAAGAGCGCTGAGCTTGCCGGCGAAGTCCTCGTAGCCCCGGTCGATGTGGTGGGGATCGGACACCACCGTGACCCCGTCGGCCGCCAGCCCGGCCACCACAAGGGCCGCTCCCGCCCGGATATCGGATGCGCGTACCGGCGCGCCGCTGAGCCGATCCACCCCTCGAATCACCGCGTGGTGGCCCTCGGTGCGGATATCGGCGCCCATGCGCACCAGCTCGTCCACATATCGGAACCGGCCCGAGAACAGGTTCTCGGTGACAATCCCCACTCCCTCGGCCACCGACAGCATGGCCACCAGCAGCGGCTTGCAGTCGGTGGGCAAGCCGGGATACGGCAGGGTGGAGACGTCGGCCGATCGGAGGCGCCCACTGCACATGGCCCAGATCCCATCGGGATCGGCCGATGTCCGCACTCCCATGTCGCCGAGCTTGCGGCACAGCATCGCCATATGGTCGGGCCGGGCGCCCACCAGGGTGATCTCCCCGCCGACCATGCCCAATGCCGCCAAGAACGTGGCCGCCTCAATCCGATCGCTCACCGCGGTGTGCTCCACCGGATGCAGCTCCTCGACCCCCTCCACCAAGATGGTGGACGTTCCGGCCCCGGTCACTTGACCGCCCATATGGTTCAAGAACCCGGCCAAGTCCGCGATTTCCGGCTCCCGGGCGGCGTTGTCGATCACGGTGGTGCCCTTGGCCCGAACGGCCGCCATCATGACATTCTCAGTGGCTCCCACACTGGGATACTCCAAAAGCACCGGGTTGCCCACCAGGTTGTCGGCGGTGGCGATGACGTCGCCGCCGGAGACTTCGAACTGACAGCCGATGGCCTCCAGCCCGGCGACATGCATGTCAATGGGGCGAGGTCCGAAATCGTCCCCTCCGGGCAGCGCTACTCGGGCATGGCCGATTCCGGCAAGCAGCGGTCCGAGCACCGCAGTGGATGCCCGCAGCTGCTCGGTCAGCGCATAGGGAGCCTCGGGGGTCACGGACTCGGGGCGATTGATGGTGAGAACGTGGTCCGACCGGCTCACCGATACTCCCATGGACCGCAACACCTCGCCCATCACCGCCACATCCTCTATGTCGGGCACGTTGCGGATCACGAAAGTGCCCTCGGTGAGCAAGCAGGCGGCCATGAGCTTCAGCACGGAGTTCTTGGCCCCGCCGATGGCCACCGTGCCCTCCAGGGGCCCGCTGGCGCTCACTTCGATTCGGTCTTGTGCATCGATGTCGTCTCGGCGACTGCGCTCCACGGGACAAGTATGGTGCCCTGCCGGGCGCAGTCATAGTCATTGCGAGGTCGTGGGCCGCAGGGGGCGCAAAAGTAGACTGCCCACCAGTCCATGCCCCAAGTGATCTCCCGTCGCGTCCTGAGCGCCGACGCCGCTGACGGCGTTCTGAACGGCCCCGACGGCCTTCTGTCCCCCCGCTCCGACATTGTCTTGGAGCGTGCCGAGGGCGAAGCCGTCTTCACCGCAGCCGAAGGTCCGGTGGAGCACTACCGGCGCACGGTCACAGTTGAGCCGGTCGGCACTGATCAAGTAGAGATCACCGAGCGGTTCGACTATCGCCTGGCCATTCCGGTGTGGTGGGTGCTGTTCACCATCCCCTACGGACGGGCTCTGCGCCACGGGCGCGATTGGCCTTGGTGGCATCCCCCCGATCGGTTCACCGCCCGACAGGCCCGGGTGGTAGCCCTTCTGGCCACATTGGCCGTGGTCGCCGGGTTCCTGGGCACGCTGCTGGGGCAGACGATCACGTTCGCGGCCGACGAGTTCGAGGTGGGCGAGTCGGCCCAGGGACTCGCCCTTTCGCTGGTCCGCCTCAGCATTCTGATCACGCTGGCGGTTGCCGCCCTCGGAGACCGCAAGGGGCGTCGGCGCACGCTTCTCTACGCCGCGGCCGGTTCGATCTTGGCCGCGGCCGCCACCTCTCTGGTCCCCAATCTGGCCACTTTGGCCACTGTCCAAGCTGTGTCGCGCGGCCTGTCCCACGCGCTGGCCCTATTGATCTTCGTGTTCGCCCTCGAAGAGGTTCCGGCCGGCTCTAGGGCTTTTGTGGCTTCCATGCTTGCGCTGGCTGCCGGCCTGGGCTCAGGCCTGGCGGTGGGGTCGGTGCCCTTTGCCGACCTCAGCGCGTCGGGATGGCGTTTCTCCTTTGTGGCCGCGCTGGCCGGACTGCCCTTGCTGGCTTTCGTGGCCCGACGGCTTCCCGAATCCCAGCGCTTCGAAACGGCCCGGCGACAGCCGCGAACCCGCCGGCCGAATCAGTACCGGTTCCGCCTGACCTTATTGGCGGTTACCTCCTTCGCTGTTCTGGTCTTCTCTTCCCCGGCGTCTCAATTGCAGAACGAGTTCCTCAACGAGCAGCGAGACTTCAGCGCCACAAAGATCGCGGTGTTCACCCTGCTCACGACTTGGACAGCAGGCCCTGGCATGCTCATTGCCGGAAAATTGGCCGATCTGCGGGGTCGGCGGGTGATCGCATCAGTGGGCGTGAGCGGCGGGGCCCTGTTCATCTTGTGGCACTTCACCCAGGCCGGCTGGCCGATGTGGGTCTTGATCGCGGTGGGCGCGCTCTTGACTTCCTCAACCGTGCCGTCGCTGGGGGTCTACCGAGCCGAGATGTTCGGCACCATGCGCCGGGCGGAGTCCAATGGCCTACTCGGCGTAGCTGGGGTATCGGGAAGCATGGTCGGCTTGGCAGCCGGGGGCTACATGATCGAAACCTGGGGCTACGGCACCGCATTCTCAGTCCTAATAGCCGGCCCAATCCTCGTCGCCATCCTCGTGCTCCTTTACTACCCCGAAACCACCAGACGGTCCCTGGAGGAGCTCAATCCAGAGGACCAGTAGGGCGGTGGGAGCAATCGCTAGAGCGTCTCCAACCAGCTAGCCAAAACAGCAACGATCTCGGCATCGGCCTTCTTCGGATCGTGGCCCTCGCCTTCAAGCCACACGGTGGTCACCGGGCCCTTGATGGCCGGCAGATGGGCGTCGAACTCCTCGGGAGTGCCGAATGGGTCGCGGTCGCCGGAGATGAACAGGCACGGCACGTCGACCGCGCCGAAATGCTGGGTCCGCAGGTTCTCGGGCTTTTTCGGGGGATGCAGCGGATAGCTCAACAGCACCAACCCCGCGGCCGGCATTCCATCGGCCACCGCCATGGAGCACATCCTCCCGCCCATCGACCGTCCGCCCAGCACCAGGCGCCCAGATCCGGTACCCAAACGAGTGGCGATGGCCGGAATCTGCTCGTCGAGGAAGGCCAGCAGCTTGGGGGCCCGGTCGGGGGGACGGCGCCCCTGATTCCGGTAGGGGAAATTGATGCGCTCCACCGGCAGCGGGTACAGGCTCTCGGCTATGGCCACCAATGTGTGCTGGTCGCGATCACCGCCCGCGCCGTGGGTCAGCACCAAGCCGTCCACCGCCGATCGAGCCATTACATGTACCGGCGCAGCAGTTCCCGCAAGGCTTCCGCGGCTTGCTCTGCGGCCGCGTCGCCCTCGGTGGGATCGGGTCCGGCCACCAGGGCCTCTCGCAGCACATCGGCACCGTCCAGCATCGACCGCCAGAAATCGGCGTCGTACCCCCACGGCAGGCTGAGCTGCACCACCTGTTCGTGGGCCAATGCGAATTCCTCAATCGCCTTGCTGTCAGAGGTGTTGCGGCGAAGCCGGTCGGCCGAGAAGAACAGTGCTTCCAGCACCTCATAGGGCTCCACTCCCGGCAGTCCCGGACCGAATTGGCGTTGGGCCACTGCGCTGGCCAGTCGGTCGAACAACGCGTCCACCGCCTCCTCGTCGACCTCTCCCACCTCCAGGTTGCCGGCGTAGTCCACCTCGTGGGCGATGCCCTCGGTCAACAGCTCGCTCAAAATGTCGGCCTTGTGGGCGTCGTCGTAGTCTCCAAGCTCGTACACCACCGCGGGCTTGGTTTTGTCGAGTTTGGGAAGACGGGCCCGAAGCACCCCCTCTACCGCCTGGTCAATCGCTTCCTCATCGGCGTCGCACACGATCAGCGTCGGGCCCAGCCAGGCGTGCTCCAACCCGAGGGCCCGCAGCACGGCCTCCAAACCGTTGCGGGCGTCGTAGGTCCATTCGTGGAACTCGTAGGCCAGCTGCTCATCTTCGGGGCCGCCCACCTCTTCGGCGGGCTGCGGTGGCGAGGGAAATGTAGCCACGCCGCACTCCGCGCACTCCAACACGTCATCGTCGAAGGGGGCACCGCACTGAAAGCACCAAACCATGCCGAACATGGTCCCAGATAACGGGGCAGCGGTCGCATCGCAGCACTACGGTTGGGCAACGTGAACGCATCGCCCGAGACACCCGACCGCAACTTGGCGATGGAGCTGGTCAGAGTGACCGAAGTCGCCGCACTGGCCGCCTCCCGATGGATGGGCCGAGGCGACAAAGAAGGGGCCGACGGCGCCGCAGTCGAGGCCATGCGAGTGCTGCTGCGGACCGTGCCGATGGACGGGATCGTGGTGATCGGAGAGGGCGAGAAAGACGAAGCCCCCATGCTCTTCAATGGAGAGCTGATCGGCGATGGGACGCCTCCCGAATGCGACATCGCGGTCGACCCCATCGACGGCACCACGCTCACATCGCTGGGCCGGGGCAACGCCTTGTCGGTGATCGCGGTGTCCGACCGGGGGACCATGTTCAACCCCGGACCCTGCGTGTACATGGAGAAGATCGCCTTCGGCCCCGAGTGCGTGGGCTATGGCATCTCTCTGGACAACTCCCCCACTCGTAATCTCGAGCTGGTAGCCGAGGCCAAGAGCGAGCCGGTGCGGGACGTGACCGCTGTGATCCTTGACCGCGACCGCCACTCGGAACTGATCGCCGAGGTGCGCGAGGCCGGCGCCCGCATCCGGCTCATCCCTGACGGCGATGTGGCCGGGGCCATCTCCACCGCCTGGCCCGACTCGGGCGCCGACATACTGTTCGGCATCGGGGGAACCCCCGAGGGTGTCATCTCTGCGGCCGCCCTCAAGTGCATGGGCGGCGAACAACTCGGGCGGCTCTGGCCCCGCAACGACAGGGAGCGCAAGGAGGCGGAGAAACTGGGCCGGGATGTGACCAAGGTGCTCACCGCCGACGACCTGGTTCAGGGCGACAACTGCTTCTTCGCCGCCACCGGGATTACCGACGGCGACCTGCTAAAGGGCGTCCACTACTACAAGAACCACGCCAGCACTCAGTCGCTGGTCATGCGCTCAAAGTCGGGCACAGTCCGGCTGGTCACCGCCGACCACCAGCTGGACAAGCTGAACAGCTTCTCAGCCATCGAATTCGGCTAGAGGCCAGCCAGCGGCCTACTGATCAGTGCGGTACAGGTAGCGCAGATCCCAGTAGCCGTAAAGCGTCGGGGTGTAGTTGCCGAACACGTTGCGAACCGCTCCCAAACGCTCCGACTGAGTGGTGTAGATGAGCGGCACGTTCTCGGCGACAATCGCTTGTGCATCCCAGTAGTGCTGTACCCGCTGCTCATAGTCGAGCTCTTTGCTGCCGGCGATGTAAAGCTCGTCGATCTCCGCCTCCCAATCGGTAGCGGGCTCGGGCTGATTCGGATGCCAAAGGTGCAGGCCTTCACCGCTATGCCACACGGTCATACCGCCGAATGGGTCGGGACTGCCGGTCAGTCCCACCACGATGGCCTCCCAGTCGTAGGTGACGGTGAGCTGGGCCACCATGTCGCCGAAGTCCACGATGCGGAAATCAACGTCGAGGCCGACCGCCGTCATCCCCTCGTGAATGATGCCGGTGATATCGGAGCGAACGCTGTTCCCCTCGTTGGTGACCATCGTGAAGGAGATGGGGTTGCCCACATCGTCCTCGCGGATGCCGTCGCCGTCGGTGTCTACCCAGCCCATCTCGTCGAGGATCTCGTTGGCCCGGTCGAGGTCGTAGGCGTACTGGCGTACCTCGGGATTGTGGAAGTCGCCGGCGGCCGGGCTCACCGAAGACCACTGCGGATAGCCCAAACCGTGCTGGACTCCGTCGATCATGGCTGCTTTGTCCATGGTGTGGGCCACAGCCTGTCGGAACGCCACGTTTTGGAACCAGTGCAGTTGAACCGGATCGACATACGGCTCGCCGGCATCGTTTAGCCCGGGGTTCTGATTGAACGCCAAGAAGTTCGTGCCGAACCCGGGGCCGCGGCGATGCAAGGAGAAGTTCTCCGCATCGGCCACGGGATCGAGCACGGCGAACTCCTCGCCCAATACGCCGTGAAAATCGGAGGTGCCGTCGCGGAACAACGCAAGCTCGGCCTCAAAGTCCTCCACGACCAACTCCACCACCCGGTCGAGATACGGCAATTGCCCACCGGCGTCGTCAGTGAGCCAGTAGTCGGGGTTTCGCTCGAAAACGACACGCTCTCCGGGTGTGTATTCCCCGATGGTGAACGGGCCAGTGCCGATGATCTCGCTGGGGTCGGTGTCAATGCCCCAAAACTCCGCGAAGTTGCCGGCCTCGATAGGTCCTTCCAGAACGTGCTTGGGGTAGATGGCGGTGCCCAGCGAGCGCAAGAACGGCGCGAACGGGTGCGGGAGGACGAATTCCACGGTGTGGTCGCCAAGTGCCGTCACCGTCATCTGCGCCTGCTCCCATTGGCCAGTCTCAGAATTCAGGAATCGGAACTCGAAAGAGGCTCGGCTCGCCGCTTGGAAATCATCGTTGTAGACGACCCGACGGAACGTGAACTCCACGTCGTGGGCCGTGAACGGGGTTCCGTCGTGCCACTGCACGTCGTCGCGCAGATGGAACACCCAGCGCAGCCCATCATCGGAGCGCTCCCACGATTGCGCCAGCATCGGCTCTATCGCATCGTTCAACCACGAGGTCTGGGTGAGGCCCTCGAACAGGTACCCGAGCACGCCCGACGATCCCGCGTCCCTAGCCAGCGCGAGGTTGAAAGTGAGGGGCTCGGAGATCGTCGCCACCGTGAGCGTGCCGCCGTGATCTCCGATCTCATAGGAGAACCCCTCGGCATTGCGGCGCAGTTCCTCGACGATGGCCATGGACGGAACAAGTCCCCCGAACGCAGCAGCCGCCGCCATGCGACGGCGGAGTTGCTCCAGAGCCGACTCGCCCACCGGGTTGATTGCCTCGCTGGTATCGGGCGGCGCAGGCTCGGCAGTCGGAACGGGGGTCGGCTCGGGTGGCGCAACCGTCGGCTCGGGTGGCGCAACCGTCGGCTCGGCAGTCGGCTCAGCGGCATCTGGCTCTTCGGAGTCCGTGTCCGGCGCGACCGTCTCTTCGGGCATCGACGCGGAGGGAGCCGGATCATCGTCCGAACAGGCGAACGTGAAGGCGAAAACGAGCACAAGCAAGAAACCGAGCCACCGCTTGGGGTTCACTGTTGGAGTCCTTGCGGGCATTTGTGGAAAGTCTATTGGCGGCGGGAGAACCAACCGATGGTAGCCCGTCGCCAATGCCGAGGCGCTTTGCTGGACAGGACGGCCAGCACCCGGTTATGCCAACTGCTGATCACCTCGGGGCGGGACTTTGCCGCCGCGGCCAACGCCACTGAGGCCACGGCATCGGCGTCTTGCCATCCAATCGACGGCCAACGGTCCAAATCCCAGTGTCCCCGCTGGTGAAACTCAGTGTGGGTCAACCCGGGCAACACGGTGGTGACCGTCACCCCTGTGCCCTTGTGCTCTTCGTACAGGCCTTCGCCAAAGCTGGTGATGAATGCCTTGGTGGCCGAGTAAACCGCAGTCATCGGCATGCCTTGAAGCGAGGCCATGGAAGACACCAGGATCACCTGGCCCCGGTCCCGGGCGGCCATCGGTCGCAGGGCGGCATGGGTCAGCCGCACCAGCGCCACCACGTTCAGATCGATGGTCTCCGACACCTCAGCAAGATCTTGAGCATGAAACAGCCCCTCGTAACCAAGTCCGGCGTTGTTCACCAGCAGGTCGATAGGGGCCTCCTCGGCCATCACCCGCTTCTCCGCCGCGGCCAGCCCCTCTGGGTCGCACAGGTCGGCCTCCAGCACCTCCACGTCCACTTGCCCCCCGCTGGCCCGCAACTCAGCAGCCAATTCCTCTAGTCGGTCGCCGCTGCGGGCCACCAGCACCAAATCAACCCCCGCAGCGGCCAATTGCACGGCCATCGCCCGCCCGATTCCCGTCGATGCCCCCGTGACCAACGCCCGCTCCCACCGAGCCTTCCGCGACCCACCCAACTTGTTTCCGAGCATCCTCATCTCACCCAAACCTGTATCACTCCCCCCGCCAAGCTAGCGAGTGGTCAGCTGACGGTGGCGGAGTCGCTTAGTAGGGCGACGCTGTCGTGGGAGACTTCGACGAAGCCGCGCTCGACGGCGATGGTGGTCTTGGCGCCGTCGGTGGTGTACACCCGCACGTCGCTGGGCACCAGGACGCCTAAGAAGGGCACGTGGCCGGGCTGGAACGCGATCTCTCCGTCGGTGGTGCGGGCCACCACCATCTCGGCTTCGCCGGTGTAGACGATCTCCTCGGGGGAGACGAGCTCGACAGTGAGGGCCACGGTCAGGCTGCCTGGGCCTCGAGTTCGGCCGCTTTGCGGTGGGCGTCCTCGGCACCGCCGACCATGAAGAAGGCCTGCTCCGGCAGGTCGTCCAGGTCGCCGTTGACCAGTGCCTCAAAGGAGTCCACCGTCTCGTTGACCGGGGTGAACACGCCGGGCAGACCGGTGAACACCTCGGCCACGAACATGGGCTGGGACAAGAAACGCTGCACCTTGCGGGCCCGCGACACGATCACCTTGTCCTCCTCCGACAACTCGTCGAGGCCCAAGATGGCGATGATGTCCTGAAGCTCCTTGTAGCGCTGGAGGATCTCCTGCACCCGGCGAGCCACGCCGTAATGGCGGTCCCCCACCACCTCGGGGGTGAGGATGGTTGAGGTGGAGGCCAGCGGGTCCACCGCCGGGTAGATGCCCAACGCGGCGATGTCGCGGCTCAGCTCAGTGGTGCCGTCGAAGTGGGTGAAGGAGGTGAACGGCGCCGGGTCGGTGTAATCGTCGGCCGGCACGTACACCGCCTGAAGCGAGGTAATGGAGCGGCCCCGGGTGGAGGTGATGCGCTCCTGGAGCTCGCCCATCTCGTCGGCCAGCGTGGGCTGGTAGCCCACCGCCGATGGCATCCGGCCCAACAGGGTGGACACCTCGGAGCCGGCCTGCACAAAGCGGAAGATGTTGTCGATGAACAGCAGCACGTCTTGGTTCTGCACGTCGCGGAAGTACTCGGCCATGGTCACCCCGGCCAGGCCCACCCGCAACCGCACGCCGGGAGGCTCGTCCATCTGGCCGAACACCAGGGCGGCCTTGTCCAAAACGCCCGACTCCTCCATCTCCAGGAAGAGGTCGGTGCCCTCACGGGTGCGCTCGCCCACCCCGGCGAACACCGACACGCCGCCGTGCTGGGTGGCCACCCGGTTGATCATCTCGGTGATGAGCACGGTCTTGC
>JAJDYU010000040.1 GCA_022825005.1 Acidimicrobiia bacterium | reverse complement strand
CCGTCCATCCACACCTTCTCCGTGGTCTCGATTGGCATCGTGCTCAGATCCTTTCTGCGCTCACTGCTTCGATCTTCGCGGGCCTCACACCCGCTCTGCGATGGCGTCGCCGATCTCGGTGGTGGTCCCGTATTGAGTTGTGGGATCGGCACAGGCCGTCCGAATCCGGTTGGCGGCGTCGGTCTCGCCCAAGAACTCAACCATCATGGCCGCCGACAAGATCGCGGCGGTGGGATTGGCCCGGCCGGTCCCCACAATATCGGGTGCCGAGCCGTGAACCGGCTCAAACATCGACGGCCCGGTGCGATCTGGATTCAGATTGGCCGAGGCGGCCAGCCCGATGCCGCCCGACACCGCTCCGCCGAGATCGGTGAGGATGTCGCCGAAGAGGTTGTCGGTCACGATCACGTCGTAGCTCTTGGGGTCTTCCACGAAGTAGATGCACGCCGCGTCCACATGGTTGTAGGCGGTGGCCACATCGGGATAATCCTCGGCCACCTCGTTGAATGTGCGCTCCCAGAGGTCGCCGGCGAAGGTCAACACGTTGGTCTTGTGCACCAGGGTGAGGTGGCGTCCCGGGCGGCTGCGGGCCAGCTCGAACGCGTAGCGAACGCAGCGCTCAACCCCGAACCGGGTGTTGACCGATCCCTGCGTGGCCACCTCTTGGGGGGTGTGGCGGCGCAGAAAGCCGCCCTCTCCGGCGTAGGTGCCCTCGGTGTTCTCCCGGATCACCTCGAACTCGAAGGAACCGTCGGAGGCTCGGAACGGTCGGCGGTTCACGTACAGGTCGAGCTCGAAGCGCATCCTCAGCAACAGCCCCCGCTCAATCACGCCGGGGGGAACGTCGGGGGTGCCCACCGCTCCCACGAACAGGGCGTCAAGCCCCCGCCACTCCTCCATGATCTCATCGGTCAGCACGGTGCCGTCCCGCAGATAGCGAGCTCCACCGAGGTCGTAGGGCACCGTGTCCAGCTCCACGCCGGCCGCGCCCATTACCTTCAGGCCCTCGGCTACAACCTCGGGCCCGATGCCGTCGCCGCCTAGTACTCCGATCACGTGGGCCATGGCCCATCAGAATACGAATACAGCCTCCCCGAAGGCGAACGCTAAAATCGTTCCTTATGCCGGAAACCCATGAGCTGTCCCAGACGGCACACGACCGCCTGCGGGCCGAGTTCGAACAGCTCACCACGGTCGGACGGGTTGACATCGCCCGGAAGATCGAAGCGGCCCGCGAGTTGGGAGACCTGAGCGAGAACGGCGACTACCACGCGGCCAAAGACGAGCAGGGGAAGATGGAGACCCGCATCGCCCAGCTCAGCGCCCTTTTGAACAACTGCCGGATCGTGGAAGTGGTCGACGGGACCACGGTGGCGGTGGGATCGGTGGTCACGGTGGCCCACGACGGCGATCCCGATGACGTCGAGACCTATCTGGTGGGATCGATCGAGGAACGCCACGACGGACTCGACGTGATCTCTCCGGCCTCTCCGATGGGAGCGGCCATCATCGGGGCGAACGTCGGCGACACCGTGTCCTTTGAGAGCCCTTCCGGCGGCACTCTGTCCGTTCAAATCGTGTCCCTTGAGCAGTAGCGGCCCTGGCACCCGTGGCGATGCGTTCCGCCGGGGCTAGCCAAAGTGGGCTTCCTTGAGCAGTAGCGGAGCACCGATAGGGCCCAGCCTGCCGCCGGGCGAGTACATCGAGCTGCCCGGGCAGGGGAAGGTGTTGGTTCGCCAGGCCGAGGGGCCGCCGGGCTCGCCCACCGTCATGCTTCTGCATGGCTGGACGGTGACCGCTGACTTGAACTGGTACCCGGCTTTCCAGCCGATTTCGCAGCGGGCCTCGGTAGTGGCTTTCGACCATCGAGGCCATGGCGATGGACTTCCCACCCGGCGCTTCAAGTTCTCCGACTGCGCCTCCGACGTTCTGGCCGTGGCCGACGCCCTGGGCATCGACCGCTTCGTTTGCGTGGGCTATTCCATGGGCGGCGCCATCGCCCAGCTGGCCGCCCGGCAGGCCCCGGAACGGATCGCCGGGTTGGTTCTGGGCGCCACCTCCACCAGCTTCCGAGGCCGGGGGCTCCGGGCCATCCGCTTCTCGCTGCTCCCCGTGGTGGCCGCCGCCGCCCGCCTGGCCCCTATGAAATTGCGGTATTGGGGCTGGGAGCAGACCGTGTTCAACGTCATCGGCACCAATATCGGAAGGTGGGCCCAGACCGAGGTGCTCAAGGGCGACCCCCAGGCAATGCTCGACGCCGGCACCGAGCTGTTCAACTTCGACTCCTCCGACTGGATTGCCGAGCTGCCCATGCCCTTCGCCCAAATTCGCACCCTGGGCGACAACGTGGTGCCCGACTACCTGCAACAACAGCTGGCCGACGCGGTGGCCGACATCAGCGTCTACTCGTATCGGGGCGGCCACGCATCGGTGGTCACCGACTTCGACAGCTTCTGGGACTGCCTGAGCAAGGCCCTCGACTCGGTGGGCGTACCGGCCACCTCAGAAACTGGGAGCGCTATCGCTTCCGATCCATCGTCTTCTGAATCCAGCCGATAGCCTCAGTTCTACCCCGCTGGCCGCAAGAAACCGGAGCGAAAATGGGCCGAACCCTCAGCGAAAAGGTCTGGGACCGACACGTTGTCCACCAAGCCGACGGCGAGCCCGACCTGCTGTTCATCGACCTGCACCTGATCCACGAGGTGACCTCCCCGCAGGCCTTCGACGGCTTGCGCATGAACGGCCGAGCCGTCCGGCGGCCCGACCTCACCGTGGCCACCGAGGACCACAACGTGCCCACCGACAACATCGCCTGGCCCATCGCCGATCCCGTCTCCCGCCAGCAGGTGGAGACGCTGCGGTCCAACTGCGAGGAGTTCGGCATCACGCTGTACCCCATGGGCAGCCCCGGCCAGGGCATCGTGCACGTGATCGGCCCGGAGATGGGCCTGACCCAGCCGGGCATGACCATTGTGTGCGGCGACAGCCACACCTCCACTCACGGCGCTTTCGGCGCCTTGGCCTTCGGCATCGGAACCAGCGAGGTGGAGCACGTGCTGGCCACCCAGACCCTCCCCCAGCAGCGCCCCGGCACCATGAGTGTGACCGTGGATGGCGCACTGCCGGTGACCTGCACGGCCAAGGACGTGATCTTGGCCATAATCGGGCGCATCGGCACCGGTGGGGGCATCGGCTCGGTGATCGAGTACCGGGGATCGGTCATCCGATCGCTGTCGATGGAGGGGCGCATGACGGTGTGCAACATGTCCATCGAGGCCGGGGCCCGAGCGGGGTTGATCGCCCCGGACGACACCACCTTCGAATACCTCCAGGGGCGGCCGGGCGCACCCTCGGGATCGGCATGGGAAGCCGCCCTGGACGATTGGCGCAGCCTTTCGACCGACGACGACGCCTCCTTCGACAAAGAGGTAGTGATCAAAGGATCGGAGCTGGTGCCCCACGTGTCTTGGGGTACAAACCCCGCTCAGGTGGCACCCATCAACGGCGCGGTGCCCCACCCCGACAGCTTCGCCGAGAGCAGCGGGCGAGAGGCAGCCGCCCGAGCTCTCGACTATATGGATCTGGCGCCGGGCACTCCGCTGAAGGAGATCCCGGTGGACACCGTGTTCATAGGCTCCTGCACCAACAGCCGCATCGAAGATCTCCGGGTGGCGGCCTCAGTGGTGGAGGGCCGGCGGGTGCGGTCTGGCGTGCGCACGTTTGTCGTCCCCGGCTCCGGAGCGGTGAAGGCCCAGGCCGAGGCCGAGGGGCTGCACGAGGTGTTCAAGGCCGCCGGATTCGACTGGCGGGAGCCGGGCTGTTCGATGTGTCTGGCCATGAACCCCGACAAGCTGGCCCCCGGCGAGCGGTGCGCCAGCACCTCAAACCGCAACTTCGAAGGCCGACAGGGCAAGGGAGGCCGCACCCACTTGGTGTCCCCGGCCGTGGCCGCCGCCACCGCGGTGGCCGGCACCTTCGCCACGCCAGGAGACCTGTCATGAAGCCGGTTCGAGTGATTGCCGCCACCGCACTGCCGCTGGACCGCAGCGATGTGGACACCGACCAGATCATCCCCAGCGACTGGCTCAAACGGGTGGAACGCACCGGATTCGAACAGGGCCTGTTCTCCGAGTGGCGCGAAGACCCCGATTTCGTGCTCAACGACCCCCGCTACACCGGGGCCCGCATCCTGGTGGCCGGCCCCAACTTCGGCACCGGATCGTCCCGGGAGCACGCGGTGTGGGCCATCCAGCAGTACGGCTTCGACGCGGTCATCTCCCCCCGCTTCGGCGACATCTTCCGCAACAACTCCACCAAGAACGGCCTGGTTCCGGTGCAGGTGAGCGAAGATGTGGGCCGCGCCCTGCTAAGTGCGGTTGCCGATGATCCCTCCATCGAGATCACCGTCGACGTCGAACAGCTCACCGTGTCGGCCCCCGCCGCCGGCGTGAGCACCGACTTCCCCCTCGACGGCGCCGTTCAGCACCGCCTGCTGAACGGCCTCGACGACATAGGCCTCACCCTGGCCCACGCCGAAGCCATCACCACCTTTGAGGCCACCCGCCCAGATTGGATGCCGTCGCTGGCTTAACGTCCTTCCAGTAGGGCGGCTACGTCAGCCCGACGGCCAGGATTGAGCCCCAGGTCGGCACTGCGAAGGCCAGCATGGTGAACACCATCGTCCGGGTCTGCTTGGCAAACTGAAGCGCCATCTCCCCCCGAAACTCCTTGTTCTCAGCCCGCAGCATCTTGAATTCGGCAGCCATCTCGGTGCGAATTCGTTCTTCGCTGGCACGGATGTCGTCTTTGAGGACGAATACATCGTCTTTGGTGGCGAGGTCGCCCCAGTAGACAGCAGGCAGGCTCTCCATCAGGGTTCTCGCCTCCTCATCTCCTAGTACCTTGCATAGACGGTTCAGCAGCGCCATGCGCCGTTCCTCACCGATAGGACCACTCTCAGGCATTGCCAGTCTCCTTGGATGTCGTTGTCCAGAGCGGAGGACTGATCCACGTCCTCGAGTGGTTTTGGGCATAGTACCGGTCGCCTCTTGGAGCGACAACAGTTTTCTGTCGGGAATTGCTGTCACTCCCCTTGAGTAGGGTGCAGTGCATGGATTTCTCCGCAAGTTGGGAACCAGACGGCGCGGCGGCGTCGTCATAGTGGGCATGAAGAAGTTGCTGCGATTCGTTCCTGTCCTGCTTGCGCTGGCGCTGTTGGCTGCGGCCTGCTCGTCTGACTCAGCCGATACGCCGGGGATCACCGGCGGGTCCTCTGGGGAGGCCGGTGGAGAAGCCCCTGGTGGTGGCGCTAGTGAACCTGCTGGCACCTCGGAGCCAACCGTGGTGCTGGACGACATCCAGCTGTTGTCGGCGCTGCGGAGCTTCGGTGATTGCGCCACGCTGCTCGACTACCTGCGGACCGAGACGGTTAGCAGAGTGGGGCCCTACGGGTTGGACGACGGCCCCCGTTTCGGCATCCCCGAGCCGTTCATGGTGGAAGAGATGGCGGAATCGGCCATGGCCGACGATTCCGGAGCCCAGTCGGCTCCGGCCGCCGACTCGACATCGGCCGGTGGCGACTTCTCCAGCACCAACGTACAGGTGGCTGGAGTGGACGAGCCCGACATCATCAAGACCGACGGGAACCGCATCCTGGCCGTGGCCCAGGGGCGGCTGCACTATGTGGACGTCTCCGGCGACCAACCCCGGTACTTGGGCAGCGTCGACCTGGTGGGCGAGTCGGGCTCGGGCTGGGGACAGGAGATCTTCATCCGGGGCGACCGGGCAATGGTGTTCTCCACCAGCTATGCCGACTGGCTGGAGCCGGTGGCGGCCCGCGACCTCGAAGGCGACCATGTCATCGCCGAAGACATCATCTTCCGGGGCAGCCCGGTGTCGCTGATCCAAGAGGTGGACCTGTCCAACCCGGCCTCTATGGACGTGGTTTCCGAGCTGCGGGTAGAGGGTAATTACCTCAGCGCCCGAGCGGTGGGCGATGTGGTGTGGATGTCGATGTCGAGCTACCCGGCGCAGTTCCAGTTCGTGTACCCCAGCGGCCCAGCCGCAGAGGAAGCCGCCGAAGCAGCCAACAAGCAGATCGCGGCCACCGCCAACCTGGGCGCCTGGCTGCCGGCCTACCGCTTCGACGGACCGGGGGGCACCCGGGCCGGACTGCTGCCCGAATGCGACCAGCTCTACACCCCAGCCGAGTTCGACGGATTCACCGTGCTTTCGGTGCTGAGCTTCAACCTGGCCGAGCCACTGGGCACCGGCGACGCCGCCTCGGTGCTGGCCGACGGCCACACCCTCTACGGCTCCGGTCAGTCGATCTATCTGGCCTCCAGCACCCCGGTGTGGGCCGAGCCCGTGGTTGACGGAGACTCGGTGAGCATCTCGGCACCGACGGAGTGGACCACCACCGTCCACAAGTTCTCAGTGTCGCCCGACGGCCCGGCCCGCTACGAGGCTACCGGCGATGTCGAGGGCCACCTGCTCAACCAGTTCTCCATGGACGAGCACAACGGATACTTCCGGGTGGCCACCACCATCGGCGAGCCGTGGGACACCGAGACTTCCGAGAGCCAGGTGGTGGTGCTCGAACAGCAGGGCCGGCGGCTCACCGAAGTGGGCAAGGTCGGCGACCTGGGCCGGGGCGAGCGCATCTTCTCGGTCCGCTTCGCGGGCGATATCGGCTATGTGGTGACCTTCCGCCAGGTGGATCCCCTCTATGTGATCGATTTGGCCGATCCCACCGCCCCGTCGGTGGCTGGCGAGCTGAAGATCCCCGGCTTCTCCACCTATCTGCACCCCATTAGCGATGGCCTCCTCATCGGCGTGGGCCAAGACGCGGACGACACCGGCCGCACCCGCGGCACCAAAGTGTCGCTGTTCGACGTGAGCAACCCCGCCAATCCCGCCGAACTCGACGTGATCGTGTTCCCCGACGCCCACAGCGAAGCCGAATGGGACCACCGGGCCTTCCTCTACTGGGCCCCCGAGGAGATGGTGGCCATCCCGCTGACCCGTTACGACTACGAAGGCGACGACGATTTCTTCGGCGCAGTGGCCCTGCGGGTCAACCGTGACGGCGTGGCCGAGCTCGGCCGGGTGTCACATCGCGAGCAGCAAATCGTGTTCGAAGGCTGCCGCCCGGTGGACGACTCCGCAGTGGCCCGGGTTTTCGGCGGTGGCGAGAGCATCGCCCGCATCTGCCCCCTCGACGCCCCTGAGCGCTACGGCAACCAGGAATGCGAGCCCATCAAGCCCGAGTGGGCCAGAGAGGATTTCCCCTCACTCGACATCTCCGACGACGAGAAGCTCATCATCTGCTGGATCTGGACCCCGCCCATCCAGCGCCTGCTGGTGATCGGCGACACCCTGTGGACCATGTCAGAGCACGCCCTCCAAGCCAACAATCTGGCGACCTTCGAATACGAGAATCTGTTCGAACTGAATTCAAACTGAGGGATCAGCCCAGCCCCGCGCAGGCCCGGTTCAGCGCACTAACGATGGCCCGCATCGAGGCAGTGGTGATGTCGGTGTGGATGCCGCAGCCCCACAACTCGCGGCCATCCACCAGCAGTTCGATGTAGGCCACCGCCTCGGCGTCGGTCCCCCCGCCCCGGGCGTGCTCGTGGTAGTCCACCACCTTGATCGGGGTGTCGATGATCTCGTTCAACCCGCTCACGAACGCGTCCAGCGATCCGGCCCCCTCGCCGTGGACCACCACCTGGTCGTCGCCGGCGGTCAGCCGGGCGGTGACCACGGTGCGGTCGGCCCCTCGGGCATTCTGGGCCGATTCGTAGCCGTTCAGCCGGTAGGGCTCGTCCAAGCCGAGGTATTCGGTGGCGAACTCGCTGTGGATCTGGTCAGCGGTGATCTCCTCGCCGGTTTCGTCGGCGATCTGCTGGATGACCCGGCTGAACTCGATCTGCATGCGCCGGGGCAGGTCGAGCTGCACTTCGGCCTGAAGCAGGTACGACACCCCGCCCTTGCCCGACTGGCTGTTCACCCGTACCACGTCTTGGTAGGTGCGGCCCACGTCTTTGGGGTCGATGGGGATGTAGGGCACCTCGAACAGGGTCTGGCCGGTCTCCTCCATGGCCTCGAACCCCTTCTTGATGGCGTCTTGGTGCGATCCCGAGAAGGCGGTGTAAACCAGATCGCCCACATAGGGATGGCGAGGATGGATGGGAAGCTGATTGCAGTCCTCGGCCACCCGGCGAAGTCCGTTGATGTCGGAGATGTCCAGTTCGGGGTCCACTCCCTGGCTGAACAGGTTCATGGCCAGGTTCACCACGTCCACGTTGCCGGTGCGCTCGCCGTTGCCGAACAGGGTGCCCTCCACCCGGTCGGCACCGGCCATGAGCCCGAACTCGGCCGCGGCCACCGCGGTGCCCCGGTCGTTGTGGGGATGAAGGCTGAGCACGATCCGATCCCGACGGGCCAGGTTGCGGTGCATCCACTCGATCATGTCGCCGTATATGTTGGCGGTGGACATCTCCACGGTGGCCGGCAGGTTGATGATCACCGGCTTGTCGTGGCCATCGGCCAGAATCTCCACAACCTCGTCGCACACCCGCTTGGCGAACGGCAGCTCGGTGCCGGTGAATGACTCCGGCGAGTACTCGTAGTACACCTCGGTGCTGGGAACCTGCGGCTCCAGCGAACGGCACCACTCCGCCGCCCGGGTGGCGATGTCGGTGATGCCGTCCATGTCGAGGCCGAACACCACCCGGCGTTGGACGGTGGAGGTGGAGTTGTACAGGTGGACAATGGCGTCGGCCGCCCCGTCGATAGCCTCATAGGTGCGCTCGATGAGCTCTTGGCGGGCCTGGGTGAGCACCTGGATGCGCACGTCTGAGGGGATGGCCTTCTGCTCGATGATCTCTCGCACAAACCGGAAGTCGGTCTCGGATGCGGAGGGGAAGCCCACCTCGATCTCCTTGAACCCGGCCTCCACCAGGGCGGTGAACATCTTCCACTTCCGCTCGGGGTTCATGGGCTCGATCAGGGCCTGATTGCCGTCCCGCAAGTCCACCGAGCACCACCGCGGCGCGCCGGTGAGCACCGCGTCGGGCCAGGTCCGGTCGAGCAGCTTGACCGGCTCGAACGCCTGATACTTGTGGGTAGGCATTCCCGACGGCTGTTGGGGGTGTAATCCGGTTTTCATGAAATGGCCTCGATTGGAGTTGACTCACGAAAAAACCCCCTGCCCTTGCGGGTTCAGGGGGTCGGGGCGAGCACCTCTGGGTGCTCGCCCTACAAGAGCAGCAGGTGGGTGTGGATGCGGCTCATCAGGACAATCCTAGGCCAGCCCTCGGCATTTTCCAAACACCTGGGCGGTCCCCCGGGCTCGATCAATCTTGGGCCGGAGCCAGTCCCATATAGCGGGCCGACTGCACACCGTCGATGGCCACCAGGGCGTCGGCCACTTCCCTGGGCACGGGATGGGGGGTGGCAATCACCATGGACGCCCCTTCCCCGGTAGGCGCCCGGCCCACGTTCATGTCGTTGATGTTGATGCCGGCGTCACCCAGCAGCGTGCCCACCGCGCCGATCACGCCGGGACGGTCGTCGTTGGTCAGCAAGATCATGTGGGCCGCGGGCGGCATGTGGATGGCGTGGTCGTCGGCCAATACCAGTACCGGCTCTTGGCGGGCCCCGGTCAGCCGCCCGCCCAGGCTGTGGCCCGCACCCCGCAAGGTGAGCAGGTTCACGTGTTCCTTGGATGTGGGCGTGCTCGTGGCCCGTACCTCCATGCCCTTCTCCTTGGCAATGTCCATCGCGTTCACATAGCTGACCTGCATGTCCGACACCGCGCTGAGCAACCCCTTCACTGCCGACATCACCGCCACCGTGTTGTCGGGCCTGCCGATATCGCCGATGAGCTCCACCTCCAGCACGTCGGGCAGGCGATCACACAGGTTTCCGAACAGGCGTCCGAGCTGTTCGGCTAGCGGCAGATAGGGCCGCAGAACGTCGGGAACGTTCTTGGCCGGCACGTTCACCGCCGCGGGCACGAACTCCCCGGCCAGCGCCAACATCACCTGCTCGGCGATGGCGTCGCCCGCCTTGCTCTGGGCTTCCTCTGTGCTGGCCCCCAGATGGGGGGTGACCACCACCGAGTCGAGCTCGAACAGCGGCGATTCGGTGATGGGCTCGCCGTCGAACACATCCAGGGCCGCCCCGGCGATGCGCCCCGAAGCCACCGCTTCGGCCAGATCGGCTTCGTCCACGATGCCGCCGCGGGACACATTGACGATCCGCAGGTTGGGCTTGGCCAGCTTCAAAAGCTCAGAGTTGATCAGCCCCACGGTCTCGGGAGTGCGGGCCACATGGATAGTGATGAAGTCGGACTGGGCCACTAGCTCCTCAATTGACACCAACGCCATCACGCTGTGGAGGGCCATCTCTTCGGAAACATAGGGATCGCTGGCGATAACCCGCATGGCGAAGCCCAGCGCCCGCTCGGCCACCAGCCGGCCGATCCGGCCCAGCCCGATGATGCCCAGCGTCTTGTCGCTCAGCTCGATGCCCTCCCAGCGGCCCCGCTCCCACCGACCGTCGGTGAGCGCGGCGTGGGCCTGGGGGATGTTCCGGGCCTGGGACAGGATCAAAGCCATGGTGTGCTCGGCGGCCGAGATGATGTTGGACAAGGTGTCGTTCACCACCAGCACCCCGTGGTCGGTGGCGGCGTCCACATCCACATTGTCCAAACCCACCCCGGCCCGGCCCACGATCACCAGATCGCTGCCCGCGTCGAACACCTCGGCAGTCACCTGGGTGGCCGACCGGATAATCAGCGCCTCCACTCCCGCCACGGCCTCTAGCAACTCTTCGGGGCTCAGGCCGGTGCGAACGTCCACGTCGTGCCCCGCGTGGCGGAGCTTGGCCACCCCGATGTCGGCGATCTTCTCTGCTACCAATACCCGGGCCATCGGCCCTCAGAATAAACCGCGATCCATTACCCCTACGGGACCAATTGGCAACATCGAAGTGAACTCCAAGCGGCGCGGCCGCCGAGGATATTGCCGAAGGGGATCCACCCGGATGGGGTTAGGGGGCGGGCTCAGGAGCCGGGGGCTGTTCAGGCTGACCGCCGGCGGGCAGCGCAAGACCGGCTACCGCCATCGCCCAGGTTGCGAGGACGACCGAGGCGCGGCGGGCCAAGGCGGCGGCTTTGCCTGTTGCTAGTGGTGGGGGGACTGCGGGGTGGGTCACTGCGGTCCTTGGGTCTGGCAGTGGAGGTAGGGGTATCCGCTGTGCCAGATGAAGTCGTCCACGCCGACCACCTCTTGCAGCGTGGTGACGCGGTGGTCGGTTATCCACCGGCCTGGTGCTATGGCGTGACGGGGGTCGAGATGGGCCTTGGGGTAGCCTCGGGCGCCCATCTGGTAGGTTCGGCCGGCGATGAGGCCGTCGAAGGTCCAGGAGGTGTGGGTGGTCCAGTAGTGGTTGTTGGTTCTGTTGTGCAGGCCGTCGTCTATCCAAACCTTGTAGATGCTCACCCTTGGGCCGGGGTCCCACTCAAGGGTCAAAGACGTGGGCCCCACGTCAACGCAGCGACTACGCGGAATACCCGGCAGGAGCGTCTGGCAGGAGATGCCGTAGGGCGGGATTCTGTCGGGGAACCCGGGGATGTCGGAGACGTCGATGATCTGAGCGGCTTGCTTGGCGATGTCTCTCACCTCGAACCAGTCTGAGAACACTCTGCCGGCTAGCAGGCTGTCGGGGTCGGCGGCGGTGATGCTGTGGAGGGGGAACAACAAGAACCGGTACCTTGTTCCCGGCTCCAGCCCTCCCACCTCAAGGGAAGTGCCGGTTGTGAACGCCCCGAACACGTCTTTGCCAGTTCCGTGGTCGTCGTAATGCGCCACGGCGTAGCCCTCGGCGCCGGGCAGGTGGTCCCAGGCGAGGCGCAGCGATGTTTGGGCGGTGTGGGTTTGGGGGCATCGCATGAACTCGAGGTTTCGGGTGGAGCATCTGGTGTGGAAGCCGTCGAGTTTTTCGCCGTCGGCGCCGTAGGTGACGACGCGAAAGGCGTAGGAAGTGGCCGAATACAGCCCGTCGACGGTGGCGGTGGTGGCGGTGGCACCGCGCAGCTCGGACGCGTCGAAGGTCCCCGCCCCGGCATCGTGCGATCGCCCGTATGACACCTCGGTGCGGATCACGCCGCCGAGGTCCAGCCATTCCAGCGACACCGAAGTCGACGTCACCCCGGTACACCAGACGCCGTCGTTGACCCACCGCTTGTACTCCCGCGAGTACCCCTGCACGGCCCAGAACAGGCTGGGGTGCAGATCGACTCGCGGCTGGGGGGACTTTCCGGGCGCGGGGGCGGGCGGAGCCTCCGGCCGGGGCTCGGGGCCGGGGTACGCCAGCAGCGGGTTGTCGGCTATGTCGTAGCAGTCGCGGTGGCCGTGGCCGTAGTAGTCGTCGCGGCCCGCGTCGAGCACCAGACGGGACAGCCGAATGTCGATGTAGTGGTGGAACAGTATGTCGCGGCGGTCATCATCGACGTGGCCGCCGCTTTCGTAGTTCGGGGCGCAGATCTCCGCCGCTCCCAGAAAATGGACCAACTCGTGGGCGACCAATTCCGGCAGGTTGGGGTAATCCCGGGCGCATCTGGCCAATGAGATCATCACACTGGGCCAGGCGCCGCCAGCGCAGACGGAGGGATGATTAGGGGCGAGAAACTCGCCCTCCCCGAACACCGCCAAAGGAATCGCTGCGCCCAGATGCTCGTGTATCTCTCCGAGGACAGCACTGTAGGATGCGCCCGGGCCCGACAACTCTACTGCCGCGACCGACACGCGGCCGCTGGTTTGGGCAAACAGGGGGTGGTGGCCGCCGGTTTGGACCCGGAACCACTGTTGGACCTCGGCCACTGCGTCGGCGATCTGCTGCTCGCGGCCCGCTACCGGCTCCACGCCGGCTGGGATCGCGTACACCGCCTGGATCGGTGCGAGCGAGATGAACGGACTCCAACTTTTGCCGACGTTCTCCCCGCTGCCCCAGCAGGCGACGGTGCGGTCCACGCGCACGCCACACGAGTGCTGCGCGCCAGCGGCTACCGAGATGAACTGCCCGGCGGGAGGATCGGCCTGGCCGTAGCCGAGGTTGGCGCGCCCCCAGCAGGCGACAGTGCGGTCGGCGCGGATGGCGCACGAGTGCCACGCCCCGGCCGACACCGCGGTGAACTCCCCCGCGGGCGGCCCCTTCTGCTCTCCCGGTCGGTGTCCCTGCCCCCAGCAGGCGAGGCTCTGGTCGGCGCGAATCGCGCACGAGTGGTAATCGCCCGCCGCCACGGCGATGAATCGTCCCTCAGGCGGGCTCGCCTGGCCGAAGGAGTCGTCGCCCCAACACGAAACCGCGCCGTCCACGCCGATGGCGCACGAGTGCTGCACACCGGCTGCGACAGCGGTGAACTGCCCGTCGGGCGCATTCGTTTTGCCGAGCCGGTCGTCGCCCCAACACAAGACCACTCCGTCCACCCCGATGGCGCACGAGTGCCGGTCGCCGACCGCCACCGACGCGAACTGCCCATCGGGAGAGGCCACCGGTTCGTAGCGCACGCTGCCGTGCGCCCAACAGGCGAGTGCGCGGTCCGTTGTGATGGCGCACGAGTGGTACGCGCCGGTGTCGACAGCGATGAACCGTCCAGTAGGCGGGTTCGCTGCGATATGCCAGTCCTTGTTTCCCCAACACGCCAAGGTGCGGTCCGCCCGCAGCAGACACGAGTGCTGGCGGCCAGCTACCAGCCCACCAGGCCCGGTCTCGTGCGCCGCCTCAAGCGCGGCAAGCGCATTGTCGTTGAGCACCAGATAACAGCCGATAACGTCGTTTCGCTGCCATCTAACCTGGGCCAGCACCCGGCTGGCGTCCTCCGACCAGGCCACAGCCACGGGCTCCAGAGCAAACGGCGACCTGGTCTTATGGCAATACTCTGCTGCCGCACGATCAGCGCCCGACGGCTCCTCCAGCGACAGATCCGGCGGGCTGAACCCCCACACCAACTGCGACGCCACCGACACACCAGACCGCAATACCGCCTGCGCATCGTCGTCCAACATCAACAAACACCCACCGTCGCCGTCGAACTCCCAGCCCACCCGGGCCAACACCTCCGAGCGATCAGCCGAAACAGCCACCACCAACGGCCTCCGAGCGAATCCAAACCGACCCGAACAAGAAACTGCCGCATCCCCGCCCGCCCCCGACTGAACCTGCGTTCCTGAGCCGTCCCCGGGCTCTGCGCCTACTGCCATGCCCAAACCCGCGACAGCGCACAAGAAGGCGATTGCGACGCACAGCACTCGCCACATGGCCCAAATACTGGCTGGTCACAGTGCTTATGTCAATCAATATGTTTATTGCATAACTGCTATATATTGACTTTGTGGTTAGCGGCGTATATCCACCGGCGGGATGTCGTCGGCCAGGGCAAAACCCAGGATCTGGGCGAAGAATGAGAGCTCGGCTTCGAGGGCGGCCACGATGTTCTCGGCTTGGCGGAATCCGTGCTGTTCTCCTTCGAACAGCAGGTAGGCCACCGGGATGCACCGCTGCTCCAGCGCGGCAACGATCATCTCGGCTTGATTGGGGGGCACCACCACGTCTTCGGAGCCTTGGAGCACGATCATTGGCGCCTCGAAATCGTCCACGAAGTGGATGGGCGAACGGGCCTCGTACACCTCTTCGTCTTCGGGGTACAGCCCTACCAGGCTATCCATGTAGCGGGCCTCGAACTTGTGGGTGTCTGTGGCCAGTGCGGCCAGATCGGCGATGCCGTAACGGCTGGCCCCGGCGGCAAACACCTTGTGGAAGGCCAGCGCGCACAGCGTGGTGTAGCCGCCGGCGCTGGAACCCCGGATGATGAGCCGGTCGCCATCCGCTTCACCGGTGCGCACCAGGTGGCGGGCGGCGGCCACGCAGTCGTCCACGTCGCTCACCCCCCATTGGCCCTGGAGGGCCTCCCGGTAGGCGGTGCCGTAGCCGGTGCTGCCCCGGTAGTTCACGTCCACCACCGCGATCCCCCGGCTGGTCCAGTATTGGATTCCGAGCTGAAGCTGGCTGCGGGCTGCCCCGGTAGGCCCGCCGTGGCCCAGCACCAACAGCGGCGGCTTCTCGCCGGCCGGGGCCTGAGCGGTGGGATGGGCCGGGGGGTAGAACAGCCCGTGAGCCTCCGCGTTGTCGGTGGTGGGGAAGGTGATCGGGCGGGGGGAAGACAGGTAGGCCGGATCGACCGCGGACCGGGCCGGCGGGCGGATGACCTCGTGCGTCCCGTCGGCCACGTCGATGCTAACTGCGGTGGGTTCCTGGGTGGGCGAGGCGACGATGGCGCAGACGGCATGGGGTCCAGCGGAGCGGACACTGGCGTACGACGTCCAGGGCAGATCGAGCATCTCAGCCTCGGAACCATCAGGAGGCACGGCCCACAGCTCGGCCAGCGACCCTCGCATGGCCGCCACAACCACTGTGTTGTCGTCGCACACCGCGTAGCTGGGATCGTCGAACACCCAGGCCGGACGGTGCATCTCGGCATCGAGCTCGAAAACCGCGACCAGATCGGAGCCTTCTACGCGATAGAGGTTCCACCAGCCTTTGTGGTCGCTCACCACATACAGGCGACCATCGGGGCCCCACTGGGGCTCCACCACCGAGCCGATGCCCGCCACCGCGCGGTGGCCGTCCACCCACAGCTCGGTTTGGTCCCAGGGCATGTTCGGGTGGTTCCACTGGACCCAGGCCAGTCGGCTCCCGTCGGGGCTGGGGCGAGGCCAGGCGTAGAAGTCGGCCCCGGTGGCCACTATCTCCGGCTCGGCCGACCCGTCGCCGCTCACCCGGATGATCTCATTGGCCTCCTCGCCGCCGTGCTCGCGTGCAGCCCGGTGGTTTTCTCGCACGCAAACGGTGCCATCCCCGTGAGCCCGTCCGTCGGCATAGCGCAAGGCGTGAGAGAAGGCCGGCTCGGGTGACACCGGCCGAGGCTCTCCCTCAGCCGACACATGCCACAGCCGACCGTCGGCATCGTCGCAGGCGTACACGCCGTCGGCGCCGTCGGGCCACCAGGCACCCCCGCCGTAGCTGTGTACCCGGGTCCGCACCGATGCCGAACCCCACAGATCGCGTCCGTCGCACACCAGTGCGTTGCGGCCCGATTCCGCCGGGCGAGACTCGGTCCACCACATCCGACCCTGCTGGTGCCACAAACTGACCGGCAAGGCGGCGTCAGCCACCATCGACTGGGCGGAGATGGGCGACGGCCAGCTTCCGTAAGGAAGTGTTATCGGCTCGCTCACTGCAAGAGATCTGCGATTCGGCCGATGCCCTCGCCCAGGTCGTCATCGCCGAGGGCAAAGGAAAGCCGGGCATAGCCAGGGCCGGCGAAGGCCTCGCCGGGCACTATGGCCACTTGCGCCTCGTCCAGGATCCATCCGGCCAGATCGGCGGTGTTGTCGGGGATTCCGGCGCGCCCCAGCACTCCCTCAAAGGACGGGAAGGCGTAGAACGCCCCCTGGGGCTCCAAACAGGTCACCCCTTCGATCCCGTTCAACATCTTGTGCATAGCTCGTCGCCGCCGGTCGAAAGCCGCCCGCATCTCCGCCACCGCATCCAACGGTCCGCTTACCGCGGCCAGCGCAGCCCGCTGCGCCACGTTGGACACATTCGAGGTCTGGTGCGACTGGAGGCTCACCGCCGCGGAAGCGGCATCGGGAGGGCCGATCAGCCAACCCACCCGCCATCCGGTCATGGCGTAGGTCTTGGCCACGCCGTTGAGCACCAGGCACCGGTCAGCCAACTCGGGCACCACCACCGGCATGGAGCAGAACTCGTGGTTGTCGTAGGTCAGGTGCTCGTAGATCTCGTCGGTGATCACCCACACGTCGTTTTCGGCGGCCCACCGGCCAATGTCCTCTACCCGGTCACGGGGGTACACCGCCCCAGTGGGGTTGGACGGCGACACGAACACCAGCGCCTTGGTGCGCTCGGTACGAGCCGCCTCAAGCTGATCCACGGTCACCATGAACCCATCGTCGGCCGTGGTAGGCACCTCCACGCTCGCCCCGCCGGCCAGGGCGATGGCCTCGGGATAGGTGGTCCAGTACGGCGCGGGCAGCAGCACCTCGTCGCCGGGGTCCAGCAGCACGGCGAAGCCGTTGTACACCGCGTGCTTGCCCCCGTTGGTCACCACCACCTGCGACGGCTCTACTTCGTAGCCCGAGTCGCGCATGGTCTTGGCCGCGATGGCCTCTCTCAACTCGGGCAGGCCCCCGGCCGGGGAGTAGCGGTGGTTCTTCGGGTCGTCCACCGCGGCTCGGGCCGCGTCCAAGATGGCTGCCGGGGTGGGAAAGTCGGGCTCACCCGCCCCAAAGCTGATCACCGGCGCCCCCTGAGTCTTCAGTGCCTTGGCCTTGGCGTCCACCGCCAGGGTGGCCGACGGGGCAATCGCGGAAATGCGCTGGGATATACGAGCCATGAGCGCAGCTTTTCACACCGCTGCTGGGGAGTGGATGTTCATTTCGCGCCGGGCCAACAACGCCGATCGAGACCTTTACATCGGTATCGTGGGGCTTTGTGAGCAGTGTTGCCCAAACCCCCGCAATCACCATCCCTTCCGACCTGTTGCCTGAAGACGGGCGCTTCGGCAGCGGGCCCTCGCGGGTGCGTCCGGCGGCCGCCATCGCCCTGGCTGAGGCAGCCGACAATTTCCTCGGCACCAGCCACCGCAAGTCCAACGTGAAAGACGTGGTCCACCGGCTCCGGGCCGGGGTAGCCGAGCTTTTCTCCCTGCCCGACGGCTACGAAGTGGTCCTGGGCAACGGGGGCACCACCGGGTTCTGGGACGCGGCCATTTTCAACTTGATCGAAACCCGCAGCCAGCACTTGAGCTTCGGGGCGTTCTCTACAAAGTTCGCCACCGGGGTGGCCGCCGCCCCCCATCTGCAAGAACCGGTGATCATCAGCTCGGAGCCCGGCACCCATCCAGAGGCGGTGGCCGACCCCTCGGTGGACGCATATGCCCTCACTCATAACGAAACCTCCACCGGGGTTTCGATGGAACTGCGCCGCCCAGCCGACGACGGCTTGGTGATGGTGGACGCCACCTCGGGCGCTGGCGGACTGCGCTTCGACCCCGCCGAGACCGACGTGTACTACTTCGCCCCCCAGAAGTGCCTGGCGGCCGACGGCGGCCTGTGGCTGGCCTGCTGCTCACCCGCCGCGGTGGAGCGCATCGAGCGGATCTCGGCATCCGACCGCTGGATCCCGCCCTTCTTGGATCTGGGCATCGCCCTGGGCAGCTCCCGCAAGGACGAGACCTACAACACTCCGGCGCTGGCCACCGTTTTCCTGGCCGTACACCAGGTGGAGTGGATCAACGAAAACGGCGGCCTGGAGTGGGCCGCCACCCGCTGCGACCAGTCGGCCGACGTCATCTACACCTGGGCCGAGAGTCGCAGCTTCACCACCCCGTTTGTGTCTGACACCGCTATTCGCAGCCACGTGGTGGCCACCATCGATTTCGAAGAAATTTCAGCCGACGAGGTGGCCGCCGTGCTGCGAGCCAACGGCATCGTGGACGTGGAGTCGTATCGGGCGCTGGGCCGAAACCAGCTCCGAGTGGCCCTGTTCCCCGCCATCCCTCCATCGGATATCGCCGCGTTGTGCGGCTGCATCGACTACGTGGTGGAATCCTTGTAGTTATGGCAGAGGGGGCTGACACCACCGGAAAGCTGTTGGTGGCCACCCCGCTCATCGGCGACGGGAACTTCGAGCGAACCGTGGTGCTGATGCTGGCCCATCAGGAGGAGGGCGCCGCCGGTGTGGTGCTGAACCGCCCGTCGGGGATGCTGGTAAGTGACGCCCTGCCCCAGTGGGCCCCTCATCTCGCCCCGCCGCTCACCATGTTCATCGGCGGGCCGGTGTCCAACGAGTCGGTGGTGGCCCTGGCCCGAGTGCGACAAGACCCCAACGAAGGGTGGTGGACCCCCGTGCTGGGCTTGGTGGGCACCCTCGACTTGGAAGCCGACGCCGACGAAGTGTCCGGCGCCCTTGACGGAGTCCGCCTCTTTGCCGGCTACGCCGGTTGGTCGCCCGGCCAGCTCGAGGATGAGATCGAATCCGGCGCCTGGTTCGTGGTCGACGCCGACCCCGCCGACCCCCTCACCGAAGAACCCGGCGACCTCTGGCCCGCCGTCCTAGCCCGCCAACCCTCCCCCATCTCCTGGTTCACCCACTACCCCACCCACCCCAGCCACAACTGATGCTTGGTTGCTGCTCAGCCCAGCCGGGCGCGGAGGTCGGCGGATAGGCGGGCGATTTCGGGTGGGGGGTTGAGGGTGTCGAGGTGGTCGAGGTCGGCGATGGCCTGGTCGGTTTGACCGAAGCCTATGGACAGCCAGGCTCGCCAAAGTCGGGCTTCGGGGTCGTTGGGGGCGGCTGCTACTGCTTGGTTGAGGCGGCGGGCGCCTTCGGTGATCTGATCGCCGAGGCCGGTTTGGGTGAGCATTACCCCGCTGTAGGTCAGTGCCCCGGCGTGGTCGGGATCATCGGCCAACACCGCCTCATACACCCGCAGCGCCAGCGCCGGGTCGCCTAGGCCGGGGGTGGTGGGATCCCACAGGGAGCGGGCGCCGGCCACCGCGTCGTCGGCGGCCAGCCCCAGGTCGGCCAGGGTCCGGAACTGCTCCTGGGCCTGCAACGCAATCTGACAGAGGGCAATGTTGGTCCGCAGTCCCTGGGTTTCCACCAGTTGGGAGATGAACTCGGGGGGATCAGCCGCATCGAACGCAGCCAATTCCCCTGCCGCCCCGAAACAGTCGCCGGTGCGATACAGCAGGATGGCCCGAAACGCCCGGGCGTCGGGATAGTCGGGGGCGACAACCACCGCATCGGCGAGCACATCGGCGGCCTCGGCCTCTCGACCCTCCAATGCCAGGAACCACCCCTTGTAGGCCAGCGCCGTCGGGTTCGACGGCGACCGCTCCAGCACCCGGTCGTAGATGTCAATGGCCTCTTCCAAGTCTCCGGCCGCGGCCGACTCCTCGGCGTTCCTCAAGAGGCCGGGCACGCTGGTCACCGCATCGTTCCCGGTGATGGTGTCCCCCGAATGCCGCGACCCAACCGCCCGAGCCAAGAACACTCCGGCCACCACACCCACCGCCACCAACACCGCCACCACCGCGATCAACTTTCCCCGTCCCCGGCCCTCTGACACATCGGATTGTCCTTCATCGCCCCGAAGGGCCTCAGCCGCCTTGCGGGTGTAGCTCCGGCTTAGAACCCGGTGGTCCTCCGGCTCCAAGTCCCCCGCCGCCAGCTCATCGTCGAGGTCGTCAAGCGACTCCAGCCAGAACTCCCGGTCCTCATCCATCAGGCCGCTCTCTCATCTGGTTGCGGGCCGATTCGACCAATGCACGATCCTCATCCGAGACCGCCTCATCCGACGCGCTCGCCCGCCGCCATCGACTTAGCGTCATCCCCAGCAGACCCACTCCAACCACCAACCCCACCACCGGAATGACCCATACCAGCCCGCTGACCCCTGACCGTGACGGAGTCAATACCACCCAGTCTCCGTACCGCTCCGCGAACCGGGCTCGTATGTCGTCGTCGCTGTGCCCGGCCACCACCAGCCGTCCGATCTCCGCTCGGATCTCCCGGGCGATGGCCACGTCCGACTCAACCACCGACTGCCCAACGCACTGGGGACAGGCGATGGTGGCCCCGATGTCGTGGGCCCTCTCGGCATTGGTGCGGTCGTCGCGGCCGTCCACCACCCCGAACGCCAGCATGGTGACCACTGCCACCCCCACCAGGAGCCACGACAAGATCACCTTTCGCCGGCGCGACATCACAGCGGCGCCCCTGCCCGCACTAGCTGGGCTTCAAGCCCGGCCAGCGTCACGCCGCCGGTGAACTTGGTCACCACCCGGCCGAGGGGGTCCACCAGATAGGTCTCCGGTACCGCAGTCACGCCGAAATCGATGGCGATCCGGCCGGTGTTGGTGATCACCACCGGCCAATCACCGCCTCGCTCGGCGAAGAACCGGGCAATGACGTCTACCTCGTCTTGGAAGACCACGCTCACCAGCCGGACATTGGCATCGCCGCGATAGCGGTCGTGGAAGGCCACCAGCTCGGGATGCTCCACCACGCATTGCACGCACCAGGTGGAGAAGAAGTTAACCACCACCCACCGGCCGCGCTGCGCGGCCATGTCGAAGCTGCCCCCGTCGAGGGTCTCACCGGCGAACTCGGGGGCGAAGTCGGGCACTGGCGGCCCCCTCCGGTCACGCTCAGATACTGCGAACACCACAACCAAAGCCGCAACCAGCACGCCGACGGCCAGCACCACCCATCGAACCGTTCGCAGCCGCGGCGGCTGATCGGGCTGATCGGAATCGACCGGTTGGTCGGCGGGCGGCGACAGCTCAGGCAACCGGCACCTCGCGGTCTTTAAGGGGAACTCCCGGCACCGGGGCCGACACCGGCTGGGTGGGCGAGCGGCGGCGGCCGGGGAAGGCCGAGAACGCCGCTCCCAACAGCATGATCGCGCCGCCGATCCACAGCCACAGGGTCAGCGGCTGGACGGTCACCCGCAGCCCGGCGGGACCATCGGGGCCATCGGGCAGGTCCAGCACCGCCACTTGGATATCCCGCACCGGCGAAGACTTGGTTCCCGGCGTGCGCACCACGCCGCCGTTGGCAAAGCGGCTCACCCCCGGGCGCACCACCGAGCCGTCCACCAGCACCACCGCCTCGACTTTGGTCTTGTTGTCGAACACCTTCTCCTGGGTGCCCACATACACGATCTCGTGGCCGCTGACGTAGGCCGTCTGCCCTGGCGCGACGGTCAGCTCGCTCTGGTGCAGATAGCTGTTGCTGGCAGCCAGCGCCACCGCCACCACCACCACGCCAATGTGCACCACCATTCCGCCGTTGGCCCGCCCCACCAGACCTCGCCAGCCCTGCCGCCGGGTGGCCAGCACCAGCTGGCGCACCGCCGCGCCGCCTGCGAACCCGGCCAATCCGAACGCCAGCAGCGGGGCCAGGCCCCTAGCCCCCACCAGCAGGGCCACCAGCAGTCCGGCAACCGCCGCCCATCCCGGCCACATAAGACGCTCCGACAGCCTCTCCGCGGTGGTCTTTCGCCAGGGCAGCACCGGGGCCACCGCCATCAGGAACAATAGAAGCAGCCCCACCGGCATGGTCATGCGGTCGAAGAACGGGGTGCCCACACTGATCCGGTCGCCGTTGAGCGCCTCCACGATCAGCGGGAACACCGTCCCCAGCAGCACCACGAAGGCGAACACCCCGAACAGCAGGTTGTTGGCCAAGAACGAGGCCTCCCGCGACATCGCCGAGTCGATCTGCCCCGGCGAGCGCAATCGGTCGCCCCGCCAGGCGATGAGCCCCACGGTGGCCACCACCACGATGGCGAAGAACACCAGCAGCGCCGGTCCCACCGCATCGGCCGAGAAGGCGTGAACCGAGTCGACCAGCCCCGAGCGGGTCAAGAACGTGCCCAAGATGGTGAGCGCGAACGTGGCGCACACCAGAGACAGGTTCCACACCCGCAGCATCCCCCGGCGCTCCTGCACCATCACCGAGTGCAGATAGGCGGTGCCGGTGAGCCACGGCAACAGCGAGGCGTTCTCAACCGGATCCCAGCCCCAATAGCCGCCCCAGCCCAGAACGTCCCACGACCACCACGCCCCCAGGATGATCCCCGCGGTGAGGAAGGCCCAGGCGAACAAGGTCCAGCGCCGGGTCTCCACCAGCCAACCCTCCCCCAGCCTCCCGGTGGCCAGCGCGGCCACTGCAAAGGCGAAGGGCACGGTGAACCCCACATAGCCCAGGTACAGCATCGGGGGGTGTACGGCCATCAGCCAGTGGTTCTGCAACAGCGGATTGGGGCCGGGGCCGTTATAGCCCGGCGGCACGTCCACCTTCCGGAAGGGCTGGGCCAGGTCGAGGTTGGGCCAGTTGAACATCAGCACGAAGAAGAACAGGCACACGATGAACAGCACCGCCATGGCCCACCCCACCAGCGGATCGTCCAAGCGGTGGCGGAACTTCACCGCCACCAGCACCAGGTAGCCGGCCAGGATGAGGGCCCACAGCAGGATCGAGCCCTCCAGCGCGGCCCACAGGGTGGCCACGTTGAACAGCGCGGGGGTGGCGTGGCTGCCGTTCTCGGCCACATACGAAACCGAGAAGTCCCGGGTGATGAGGGCCCGCTCCATGGCGAACACCGACAATGCCGCCCCGCCCAGCACCAGCCAGGCGCAGAGCTGCACCCGCTCCAGCCGGCGGGCCGCCACCATGAACACCCCGATGGCAGCCGAGGCCATGGCCACCGCGATGCCCAGAACCCCCAGGGTTATGTTCACGGCCTCAGGTCGTCCTCGCGCCGATCACCGGTCATTCGTATTGCCCGCGCTCTTCGGCGTCGTCGATGCGGTCTTGGTTCTCCACCCGGTAGTCGTTGTCGTGTTTCACCAGCATCCGATCGCTGGCGAAGTACCAGCCGTCGTCGGCCGCTCCGGCATAGGCGCTGCTTCGTACCCAATGGCCGTCGATAACCACGGGCACCTCGGGCTGGAATTGGTCCGACGTCGCCCCGGTGTGGACCACATCGGCCACCACCCCATCAAGGGTCACCGAGAAGGCCACCGCCGGGCGGCCGTCCTCCAGGCTCACCTCCTGCACCGATCCGCTCACCGGTGAGCCGATCATCCTGAACCGGTCGTCGCCCAGTTCCTCCCGGCGCTCCACCGCATCGTCCACCTCGCGGAAAACCAAGGTGGCGTCGGCCAGCACCCGCCACAACACAATTCCGATCACCACCGCCACGATGGCCACCACCAGTACCGGCGCCCATCGGCGGATGCCCCGGCGGGCGGGACGGGCAGGGCGGGGGCTGAGGTCCATTGCCTCGCCAGGATCGACTGTGTCCTCGGTGGGTGCGTCAGTCATCGGGCATCATCCACCGGCGGCGATTCTCGGGCACCCGGCGGCTCAGCGACCGACCCCGCACCAGCACCCATCCGGCATACGCCACCACTGCGGCCACCGAGATGCTCCAGCCGGCGATTAGATAGCCCACGTGGGTCATGGCCGTCCTCCCGGCGATTCGTCTATCCCTGCTTCGGCCCGGCGCTCCGCGAGAGCCTCGTTAACCTCAAGCTCTTCGATCTGGCTCTGAAGGTAGGCCGTGCGGAAGCGGTGCAGCAGCAGCCAGGCGAACAGCACCATGCCCACCGCGAACGAGAACGACAAAGTGAACAGAGTCTCGTCGCGGATCTTGCGGGCGATGAGGGTGGACTGCTGGTGCAGGGTGCGGTTCTCCCACCAGTCCACCGATCGGTTCACGATCACGATGTTCACCGCCCCCACCAGGGCGATCACCGCCGAGCGACGGGCCTTCACCGCAACGTCGGCGGGAATGCGGCGCACGGCCAGATAGCCGATGAACACCAGCACCATCACCAGGGTGGTCACCAGCCGCACATCGCCCCACTCCCACCAGGTCTGCCAGGTGGGGCGGCCCCAGATGGAGCCGGTCACCAGGGTCAGGACCCCGAACAATACGCCGATCTCGGCCGAGGCGTGGGCCATCATGTCCCACCAGTCGGTGCGCCAGCGCAGATAGGCCAGGCTGGCCAAGAAGGTCAGTCCGAAACCGGTGTAGGCCAAGATGGCCGACGGGACGTGCACGAACATCAAGCGCACGGCGTCGAACTGGCCCACCACGTCACCCTGCTCGGTGATGCGGGTGTCCTCGGGCACCCAGGCGAAGGCCAGCGCCACCAGCACCGCGAAACCGGCCAGCGTCAGCCAGCCCAGCACT
>JAJDYU010000059.1 GCA_022825005.1 Acidimicrobiia bacterium | reverse complement strand
CAACCGGGTGGAGTACTTCGTGTCGTATTACGACTACTACCAGCCCGAGGCCTACATGCCGGCCTCCGACACCTACATCGAGAAGGACTCGTCGGTGAACGACGAGATCGACCGGCTGCGCCACTCCACCACCGAGGCGCTTTTGACCCGCCGCGACGTGATTGTGGTGGCCTCGGTGTCGTGCATCTACGGGCTGGGCGGCCCCGACGAGTACAAGAACCTTCTGTGCATTGCCAAGGCGGGCCAGAGCTACGACCAGCGCGACCTGCTGCGGCGGCTGGTGGACATGCAGTACGAGCGCAACGACACCAATTTGGTGCGGGGCCGGTTCCGGGTGCGGGGAGATGTCATCGAAGTCCACCCGGCGTATGAGGAGTATGTGGTTCGCATCCAGCTGTTCGGCGACGAGGTGGAGCAGATCACCACGATCGACCCGGTGACCGGGGAGCGGCTCCACACTCTGAGCGAGGTGGTGGTGTTCCCGGCCACCCACTATGTGGCGGGCGACGAGCGGATGCGCCAGGCCATCGAGGGCATCGAGGCTGAACTCCAGGAGCGGCTGGCCTATTTCGAGAAGGAGGGGAAGCTGCTGGAGGCCCAGCGGCTGCGGATGCGCACCACCTACGACCTGGAGATGATGCAGGAGATCGGCTTCTGCAACGGCATCGAGAATTACTCCCGCCACATTGACGGGCGGGCCCCCGGCGAGCGGCCCTACACCCTGCTGGACTACTTCCCCGACGACTTCATCACCGTGATCGACGAATCCCACGTGGCCGTTCCCCAGCTTCACGGCCAGTTTGAGGGCGACCGCAGTCGCAAGAACACCCTGGTTGACCACGGCTTCCGGCTGCCCTCAGCGGTGGACAACAGGCCCCTGCGGTTCGAGGAGGTTATGGGGCGGGTGGGTCAAGTGGTGTTTTTGTCGGCCACCCCCAGTGACTACGAGATCAACGTGTCCGATCAGGTAGTGGAGCAGATCGTGCGTCCGACCGGGCTGGTGGACCCCGAAGTGCAGGTGCGCCCCACCAAGGGGCAGATCGACGACTTGATGAAGCTCATCGAGGAGCGCACCGAGGCGAGCCAGCGGGTGCTGGTGACCACCTTGACCAAGAAGATGGCCGAGGACCTCACCGAGTACCTACTGGAGTTGGGAGTGCGGGTCCGCTATCTGCACAGCGAGGTGGACACCATCGAGCGAATTGAGATCCTGCGCGACCTGCGGCTCGGGGAGTTCGACGTGTTGGTGGGAATCAATCTGCTGCGGGAGGGCTTGGATCTGCCCGAGGTGTCGCTGGTTGCCATTCTCGACGCCGACAAGGAGGGGTTTCTGCGCAGCGAGACGTCGCTGATCCAGACCATTGGCCGGGCGGCCCGCAACGTGGACGGCCAGGTGGTCATGTACGCCGACATGGTGACCGATTCCATGCGGCGGGCTATCTCCGAGACCCATCGACGGAGGGGATTGCAGCAGGCGTTCAACGAGCAGCACGGCATCAACCCCCAGACCATCCGCAAGGCGGTCAGCGACATCCTGGCCGAGTTGCGCCCGGCCGAAGACGGGGTGCCGATCCCTGGCGGGGCCCAGCGCTCCCGCTCTATGGATCAGTCTCGGCGGCGCCCCGAGGTGATCGACTTGGACACCGGCGGCATCGAGCGCCTCATTCACACCCTCACCGAGGAGATGAACGACGCCGCCACCGAGCTGAAGTTCGAGTACGCCGCACGCCTGCGCGACGAGATCAAGGACCTGCAGCGCGACCTGCGGGCGATGGTCTGAGGCTGCCTCGGCTTGCTCGCGATGGGACTCCAAGGGGCTCGCCGCAGAAAGCAATCCGTTCTGCGACTGATTCTGATCATGACGGTTGCGGCGGTTCTGAATGCGAGCTGCACTTCGAGCGACTCACCGTCTACACATCCTGTACCTGAGACCCCCTCCACACCCGTGCCTACCGCGACGCCCACGCCCGAGGCCACGCCCACAGCCACCCCAACGCCGGAGCCGGTTAGCACTCCAGATCCCACTGTGACGGCTGAGCCGACTGCGACGCCTCTACCGGTAATTGAGTTCGATTTCTCCTTTGAAACCGGTGCTGAGGGCTGGACGGTGGGCTTTGCGGACTTGCCGGTGGATTATGACCAGTCGATCTATGAGCTCGACAGCGAGCACAGTGCCCTTCCCGATAGGTTGGAGGGTTCTGGCATCTATGTCCAAGGGCACAACCGCAGTGACGACCTTTTCATGTACCTCAAGCGGCAAGTCGATGGCTTACAGCCGTCAGCGACCTATGCCGTTTCGGCGTCAATCGACCTCGCGACGAATGTCCCGCTCGATGTTTATGGGATCGGAGGTCACCCGGGGTTAAGCGTGTACGTAAAAGCGGGTGGGTCAACAGAGGAGCCGACGGCGTCGATCGGTTCCAACAACCACTTGCGGATGAACATCGACAAAGGCAACCAGTCCAGAAGTGGTTCAGCCATGCGAGTGATCGGTGACGTGGTCCACCCCGATGCCATAGATATCGGTGGCGAGTACCGGATCAAGACGCTGGCCAGTGAACCGCAGTTTCTCAGCGTTGAGACTGACAGCGATGGCCGGGTGTGGCTGATCGTGGGGACCGACTCGGGGTTCGAGGGTCTCACCAGGCTCTATTACGACCGGATCTCCTTCACGCTTACGCTGTCCGGTTGATTTAGATTTCCCGGCCCACTCGGGCGCCGGCGTGGATGGCGGCCATGATGCTGTTGGTGCCGTTGACGTCGCCCACCAGGTGCATGTTGACCTCGGGTGCGCCGATTGACTCAGTCATTTCAGCGCGCAGGTGATCGGCCAGATCGTTGTTGCAGTCGTGGTAGCTAACGATCACTACGGTGTCGGCCTCGAAGCTCCTCTCGGTGTAGGTGCCGAGGTCACGGGCCACCACTGCCTCAGGGGTGATCTCCCGGAGCGCCACTGCGGGGGTGAAGGAGAACGGTCCGCTGAACAGGCGCTCCCGGCTGGCCTCCACGGTGGCGGGTGGATACAGGATTGTGGCTCCCAGCTGTTCGTGGCGGCTGAGGAAGGTCACCTCTGCGCCCGCGGCCATCAGGGCATCGCACACCGATATGGCCTCGAACGTGCCGGTGTCGTCGTACACCACGGCCTTATGGCCGATGGCGGCCCGGCCTCCGAAGCCCAGCACCTCCCAACTGGTGTAGACGTGGGGCAGGTCGGCGCCGGGGACCGGTTTGGAAGGTGCGGAGATCTGAAAGCCCCGGCGGGGGGTGGTGCCGGTGGCGATGATCAGCTCGTCGGGCCGCTCCTCGGCCACCACGTCGGGGTCGACGGGGGAGCGGAGCTTCACGGTCACGCCCAGGCGGTTGAGCTCGTCGGCCAGGAAGGCGGTGATCGCTCCTAAGTCGGACCGGGGCGGGGCTGAGGCCGCCATGCGGACCTGGCCGCCCAACTCGCCGGTCATCTCGTAGAGGATCACATCATGGCCTCGCAGGGCCGCGGTGCGAGCCGCCTCCAGGCCAGCCGGGCCGCCCCCAGCCACGAGCACTCGCTTGGGCTTGGCCACCCGGTCGAGCGGCTCGAACGGCACCTTGGTTTCCTGTCCGGCCGCGGTGTTGACCACGCATCGCATCTTCCCGGCCACCATGAAGCGGGCCACACAGCCCACCGAGGTGCCGATGCAGGGGCGAATCTCGCTTTCCCGCCCGTCGCGGGCCTTGGCCACCAAGTCGGGGTCAGCGATCATCCCCCGCACGATGGACACTAGATCGGCCACACCGCTCTTGATCAGGTGCTCGGCGTGGTCGAGGGTGGTGATGCGGCCGGTGACGATGGTGGGCACGTCCACCGCTTTGGTGACCACCTCGCTGGTGGGCACCTCGTAGCCCAGTCCCTCGTCCAGCGTGGACAGCAGCCGGTGGAAGCGCCAGTACGACGACAGCGACACGTCCAGGAAGTCGATGTCGGGCTCCACCAGTTTGGCGATGGCGGCGGCTTCTTCGGGATCGACCCCGCCTTCGATTTGGTCGTCGGCGGAGATGCGGAGGCCGACAGGGAAGCCGGGGCTGGTCTCGTTGCGGATGGCAGCCAGGATCTCCCGCAGGAACCGGGCGCGGTTCTCCAAGCTGCCCCCGTAGTCGTCGTCTCGCAGGTTGGTGGCGGGGGAGAGGAACTGGCCGATCAGATAGCCGTGGGCACCGTGGAGCTCCACCCCGTCGAGCCCACCCTGTTCGCACCGACGGGCCGCGGTGGAGAACGCCTCCACCAGTTCGTCGATCATGGCCTGGGTCAGCTCCTGGGGGACCACGCCCACCATCGGGCTAGGGATGGCGCTGGGGGCCAACGGCTGCTGGAAGTTCTGGAGCGATCGCTGCTCGATGGCTGCGCCCCCGTGCCAAAGCTGCTGGAAAACCTTGCCGCCGGCGGCGTGCAGGCGGGTGGCCATCTCCTCGTAGAACGGGAGCACTTTGTCGGTGAACACAGGGATGTCGGTGGGCGATGAGGGATGGACCCCGGCGATCTGGAGAATGGTGAGCGCGGCGCCGCCTTTGGCCCGGGCCTCGTGGTAGGCGATCAGGTCCTCGCCGACCGCGCCGGTGCTGTGGGCAGCTCGCACGATGCGGTTGGGCAGCGTGCAGCCGCCGATGTCGAGCGGCCGGAACACGTGGGGATAGGACATGGGGCTATTCGGGTTCCTTTTCTCCGACTCTTTCCATCTCTCCTGTCTCAATTGTCAGCGCGGGCCGATAAGTTCACTGCGTGGCCGACGAGATCGTCATCCATGGTGCGCGTGAGCACAACCTGCGCGACGTCCATCTGACGATACCCCGCGACAAGCTCATCG
>JAJDYU010000021.1 GCA_022825005.1 Acidimicrobiia bacterium | reverse complement strand
CAGCGCCTTCGAGCTCTTCTACAACGAGAAGACCCTGGTGGGTTCCTACTACGGCGGCACCGATGCGCGTAGCGACTTCCACCGACTGCTGCGGCTGTGGAAGAACGGCAAGCTCGACTTGGAGCGCATGATCACCCGGCGAATCACCATTGACGAGATCAATCCGGCCCTCGAGGCGGTGCGCAACGGCGAGGTTGTGCGCCAGGTCATCGAGTTTTGATGGGCGAAATTGTGGGCCGGGGCAGCCCGGTTTTCTCGGGCATCTCCGGCCAGGGCCGGCTGATGCGATTCGACACGCCGGACGACGTGATCGCGGTGCTCGACGCCGGTGATGATGTCGCCTCGGAGACGGTGGCGCTGGTGAAAGACGCGGGGGCCACTTTTCTGGCTCCAATTGAGGCCGATCTGGCCGGAATTCTGTGCCGGTCGGGCGACATCGAAAGCCATTTGGCCATCATCAGCCGGGACTTCCAGATCCCCTGTCTTATGGGCGTGGAGTTCGACGGTGACGAGCCGGCTGATGGGACCACAGTGATCATCGACACCGACGCGGGCACCATCTCAGCGGACGGGAAGGGCTAAATCGATGGCCGAGCGGCTTCGGGCTGATTTGGTGCTGGAGTACCCCTTCACCCGGACCACCGGCCCGGTGATCGGCGCTTTTTTGACTGGCCTGCGTGAGGGGATCATCCTCGGCATTCGCCGCCCCGACGGGACGGTGTTGTGCCCGCCCACCGAGTACGACCCGGAGAGCTCTGAGCCATTGACCGATCTGGTGGAAGTGGGCCCGGGCGGGGAGTTACTGAGTTGGACCTGGGTGGACCCGCCCCGCTCGCAGTCACCCTGGGATCAGCCCCACGGCTTGGGATTGATCCGCCTCGACGGCGCCGACACTCCCATGGTTCACGGGCTTCTGGTGGATGGCCCCGAAGGGTTGTCGGTTGGGATGCGGGTGACGGCCCGATGGCGGCCGGAGCGAGAGGGCCACATCGCCGACCTTAAGGGCTTTGTGCCCGAAGGCGCCGACCAATGAGCGCTGATCCGAGCATCCCCCCCGCCGCTTTGTCGGGCGAGGTGAGCCTGCCCGAGAAACTGGCCGACGTGGAGCCGGTGCGGTCGGTGCGAACCCCCATCCGCCTGGAGTATGACTTCATCCCCGGTTCGGCTTCTTCGGGGTATCTGAACGCCTTCGCCGACCGCAAGATCCTCGGACAGCAGTCTCCGGTGGACGGGGCGGTGTTCGTGCCCCCTCGGGGAGTGGATCCCCGCCATGGCGCGGCCACCCCCGACTATGTGGAATTGCCCGACACCGGCCATGTGGGGGGCTTCTGTGTTACCCGCCTGCCCATTCCGGGCCGGGACGACTTGGAGATCCCCTACGTGAGCGCCTGGATCCATCTCGACGGCGCCGACATCGGCTTTCTGGGCCTGGTGGCCGGGATCGACACCTCTGAGGTGCGCATGGGCATGCGGGTGCGGGCGGTTTGGAAGCCCGACGACGAATTGGGCTGCACCGCGGAGAACATCTTGTACTGGGAGCCCACCGGCGAGCCCGACATCCCGGTGACGGCGGCCGGCACCAACGCCTGGCACGCCAAGCAGGCCGCGGCCGGGGAGCCAGGCTGATGCGCGACATCGCGGTGGTCTCGGTGGCCCAGCACCAGGAGAAGGCCCTCACCCACACCACCGAGGTGGAGCTGATGGTGCCGATCATCAACGAGGCCCGGGGCGCAGTGGGCCTCACCCAAGACGACATCGGCTTCACCTGCTCGGGAAGCAGTGACTTTCTGGCCGGGCAGGCGTTCTCATTCGTCCACACCCTGGACGCGGTGGGTGCTGTACCGCCCATCAGCGAGAGCCACGTGGAGATGGACGGCGCCTGGGCCCTGTACGAGGCGTGGGTGAAGCTCCAGATCGGCGGGGTGGACACCGCGCTGGTGTATAGCTACGGAAAGTCGTCGCCCGGATCGCTGCGCGATGTGCTTTCCACCCAGCTCGACCCCTACTACCTGGGGCCGCTGTGGCCCGACGCCTTCTCCATGGCCGCGCTTCAGGCCCGGATCATGCTGGAGTCGGGCGCGGTCAGCGAGCAGCGCCTGGCCGAGATCGCGGTTCGCTCCCTCAACGGCGCAGCGGGCAACCCGCTGGCCGTGCGGAGTTCAGCCGAGGCCACCGTCGAGAGTGTGCTGGCTGAGGCCCCCATCGCCGATCCGCTGCGGCCCAGCGACTGTGCGGCTTCCGCCGACGGCGGCGTGGCCGTGGTGCTGGCCGCGGGCGACCGGGCTCGAGAGCTGTGCGAGCGGCCCGCGTGGATCAAAGGCATCGACCACCGCATCGACCCCCACCAGCCAGGGGTGCGCGACCTGACCCGGGCGCCCAGCGCCGAAATGGCAGCGGCCCAAGCGGGAGCGAGTGCCGACCGTTTGGACGCCGCCGAGCTGGCCGCTCCGTTCACCACTCAAGAGCACATCTTGGAGCTGGAGCTGGGATTGGGCAACGGCACTGCCGTCAACACCAGCGGCGGGGCATTGGCCGGCCACACCATGATGGCCGCCGGCCTCATGCGCATCGCCGATGCCGCCCGTCAGATTCACGATGAGCAGGCCGACCGAGTGCTGGGCCACGCCGCGTCGGGCCTCTACCTCCAGCAGAACCTGGTGTGCGTGATGGAGGGGGAGTGATGGCCGAGCGCACCGCGGTACTGGGGGTCGGCCAGACCAAGTACCAGACCACCCGAGGCGACGTGTCTCTGCCCGGCCTGGTGCGAGAGGCCGCCTATAGGGCGCTGGAGGATGCCGAACTGGGCTGGGACGACATCGACGCCGTGGTGGTGGGCAAAGCCCCCGACTTCTTCGAGGGAGTCATGCAGCCTGAGCTGTTCCTGGCCGAGGCGCTGGGAGCGGTGGGCAAGCCGCTGCTGCGAGTCCACACCGCGGGCTCGGTGGGCGGGTCCACCGCAGTGGTGGCCGCCTCGCTGGTGCAAGCGGGCATCCACCGCCGCGTGCTCACCCTGGGGTTTGAGAAGCAGTCGGAGTCCAACGCCACTTGGGCGCTGTCTTTGCCCCAGCCGTTCTCGGTGTCGATCAACGCCGGGGCCGGCGGCTACTTCTCGCCCATCATCCGCCAGTACATGGCCCGCACCAACGCCCCCGAGCTGATCGGGTGCATGGTGGCGTTCAAGGACCGCCAGCACGCCCTGCGCAACCAGTATGCCCACCTCCAGCAGCAAGACCTGACCTTCGACCAGGTTGTGGAATCGCCCATGCTGTGGGAGCCGATCCGGTTCTCCGAGACCTGCCCGTCGTCCGACGGTGCCTGCGCTTTGGTGCTGGGCGACGAGGCCGCCGGAGATGCCGCCTCCAAGCCGGTGGCCTGGATCCACGGCGCAGCCCTGCGCAGCGAGGCCAACAACTTCCCCGGACGCGACGAGGTAAACCCCCAAGCCAGCCGGGACTGCGCCGACGACGTGTTTGCCCAGGCGGGCATCACCGACCGGCGGGCCGAGATCGACGAGGTGGAAATCTACGTGCCGTTCTCGTGGTATGAGCCTATGTGGCTGGAAAGCCTGGGGTTCTGCGAGATCGGCGACGGCTGGAAACTGGTAGAGGAAGGCGCCACCCATCTCGACGGCGGGGACCTTCCGGTGAACTGCTCCGGAGGGGTGCTGTCTTCCAATCCCATCGGCGCCTCGGGCATGATCCGCTTTGCCGAAGCCGCCCTCCAGGTGCGGGGCATGGCCGGCGACCACCAAGTAGACGGCGCCCGCAAAGCCTTCGGCCACGCCTACGGCGGCGGCGCCCAGTATTACGCCATGTGGATCGTGGGTTCCGACAAGCCCACTTCTTGAACGGGCAAGCTAGAGGGGTGAAGCGCTTCGCCTGCCCGCTGGTGTGCATGTCGCTCTTGGTCGTGTTGGTGGCGTGCGGCGGAGAAGACAGGGGCGACATTGTGGCGTTTTGCGATTTGGCCGAGGACGGGGTGGGGATGCGTCCCGCTGAAGGCGAGCAGGAATTAGCCCAGTTGGATGCTCTGGAAGACGCCGCCCCTCCCGACATTCGAGAGGCAGTCACCACCGTGGCCAACGCCTCCCGGGAGATC
>JAJDYU010000007.1 GCA_022825005.1 Acidimicrobiia bacterium | reverse complement strand
GTCGATCTCGTCGTTCACCGACGAGTCCTTCTCGATGTAGGTGTCGGAGGCCGGCATGTAGGCCTCGGGCTGGTAGTAGTCGTAATACGACACGAAGTACTCCACCCGGTTGTCGGGGAAGAACTCCCGCATCTCGTTGGCAAGCTGCGCCGCCAGCGACTTGTTGGGGGCCAGCACCAGGGTGGGCCGCTGCACCTGCTCGATGGTCCACGCCACCGTGGCGCTCTTGCCCGACCCCGTGATGCCCAGCAGCGTCTGGAACCTGTCGCCCCGCTCCAACCCCTCTGAAAGCGCAGCGATGGCCTTGGGCTGATCCCCCGCAGGCTCGAACGATGACACCATCCGAAAGGCCGCGTCCCCCAAACTGCTCACCGAATCGATGCTACCGATCCCGCCACTGCATCTGTTGCTGTGTCGGCATCATCAGTGGGGTTCAGAATGTGTATGCTTGGTGTATGGTACGCACCAACATAGAGATTGACTCCAAGGCCTGTACCGCCGTTATGGCTCGTTACGGGCTGAAAACCAAGCGAGAGGCCGTCAACCTGGCGCTTCGTCGACTGGCCGCGGAGCCTCTTGATCTCGATGAGGCGCTTTCGTTGCGCGGCAGCGGGTGGGACGGCGACCTTGAGGAGATGCGCGCCAGCCGGATCACATGATCCTGATCGATACGTCGGCATGGATCGAGTTCCTGCGGGATACCCCCGGCGAACCTGCCGATACCGTTGCTGCCGCGCTGGAAACTGACGCTGCCATCTGTGACGCAATCAGCATGGAGGTGCTGGCCGGCGCCCGCGACGAACGCCATCTGGCGATGTTGCGCGGCATGCTCGCCCGGGCCACCGTGGTCCCGACAGAACCCGCCGACTACGACCATGCTGCCCTGCTTTATCGAACATGCCGACGTCGCGGCGAGACCGTTCGCAAAATCACCGATTGCCTGATCGCCGCACTGGCGATCAAGGCGGACCTTCCCCTGCTGTGCTGCGACCGGGATTTTGCGGCACTTGCTCGTCACACCGACCTGGAGATCCATCCAGCCTCAAATCTCTGAACAGCTCAGGGCTTGTCGGGAGGGCGATGGTCTGAGATCAGCTCTCATCGACGGCGGGTACTGCCGTTGGTACCCACAGCTCGGCGAACTCTCGAGCGGTCAGGGATTCCAGATCCTTGAGGAGAGCCGCGCCCTCCTCCCAGCTGCGCTCACTGAGCACATCACCAGACTCAATCAGGCGCACCTGGAACTTGTGGCTTGACGGGTACCATCCCGTGTCCCCCTGCGCCACCAGTCCGAGTACGAGAGACCAGAACACCCGCACGGCGTTGCGCAGTCCAGGAAGCCGAACCTTCTCCACCCGGAACACCGAGCTCGCGGGGGCATTAGAGCTGAAATTCACAGAACGAAGATACTTGCTGATGAGACCGTCTTCACTCCTCGCAGAACTCCAGTTCAAGCAGCTCTAGATCGTTGCCTTTGAGATCGGCTGACTCCCAGGCGGCGGGTAGGCAGCCGGTGAGCAGGTTGCCGCTGATGAACAGATTCATCAGGTTGTCCAGATCGCCCAACTGGGTGGGAACCTCCCCAGTGAGCTGGTTGCCGCCGATGTACAGATGGGTCAGATTGCTGAGATCTCCCAGTTCGGCGGGGATCTCGCCGGTCAACTGGTTACGGTTGAGGAACAGCCGCTTCAAACTGATCATGTTGCCCAATTCGGCGGGAATCTCGCCGCTGAGCTGATTGCCGGTAAGCCACAGTTCCCGCAGCTTGGTGAGGTTGCCCAACTCAAGGGGAATCTCCCCCGAAAGCTCGTTGTTGTCGAGGTCGAGCCTGGTGAGGTTGGTGAGATTGCCCAACTCTGCGGGAATCTCCCCGGTCAACTGGTTGGCCCACAGGTTGATCCGCTCCAATTTGACCAACTGGCCCAACTCGGCAGGTATCTCCCCCGAAAGCTGGTTTCGGCGGATTATCAGATGCCTCAATTCCGTCAGCTCGCCCAATTCAGGGGGCAGATTGCCGGTCAAGCGGTTGAAGCTCAAATACAGCGCCGTGAGGTTGGTGAGCTGGCCCAACTCGGCGGGAATCTCCCCCGACAAGAAGTTGATGCTCAGGTCCAGCCATTGCAGGTTCGTGAGCCGGCCCAGCTCACTGGGAATCTCCCCCGTCAGCTGGTTGTCACGAAGCAGCAGGTGTGTCAGCTCATGGAGATCAGCAAGACTGACGGGAATCTCGCCGGAGAGCCGGTTGGTGCGCAGGTCCAAGTACTCGAGGTTCGACAGGGCGCCGATCCCCGCCGGAATGTCCCCCGAGAACCGGTTGTTGGACAGATCCAACACCCCCAACTCGGCCAAACCGCCGATCCCCTCGGGGATAGCCCCGGACAGACGATTATTGGACAGATCCAACACCCCCAACTCGGCCAAACCGCCGATCCCCTCGGGGATGTCCCCCGACAAAAGGTTGTCGTGGAGCACCAGGCTCTCAAGCCCGGCCATCGAGGCAATGCCCTCAGGGATGGTGCCTGACAGCCAGTTGTTGCTGAGATTGACATCTTCCAGTTCGACCAGATTGCCCAGCTCGGCGGGAATCGGCCCCGACAGCCCGTTCTCGTGGAGGAGCAGCTGCGTCAACTTCGCCAAGTTCCCCAGCTCCTCGGGTATGTCCCCTGACAACCCGTTCTGGCTGAGATCCAGTTCTCGGAGCTCGGCCAGCCTGCCCAGCTGTGGAGGGATCGACCCCGACAAGTTGTTGTCTTCCAGCCAAAGCAGGGTGAGTCTCCCCAGTCGGCCCAACTCGTATGGAACCCGTCCCGATAACTCGTTGTGCCCAAGCCGGAGAACCTGGAGATTCTCGAGTCGGCCCAGTTGATACGGAATCCTCCCCTCAAGCTCGTTGGCCGACAGCGCCAGATACCTGAGCTCAGTCAGCCCGCCGAGGCGCGCCGGGATCGACCCCGATAGGTTGTTCCCGACCAAGTTGAGCCGCCGAAGCCGCTTGAGGTCGGCCAGATCAACGGGGATCTCTCCCGACAGGTCGTTGTTGCTGAAGTCCAACCACTCAAGGCTGCGAAGATCGCCCAACTCAGCGGGAATCTCCCCCGAGAGTCGGTTGTTGCTGATGTCCAGCCATCCAAGGTTGCGAAGATCGCCCAACTCAGCGGGAATCTCCCCCGACAAACCGTTGAACCTCAGCATCAGGTGGGTCAGCTCTGACAGGCTCCCGAACTCGGCCGGGATCTCCCCGGACAACACGTTGCCCCGCAAGTCCAGAATGCGAAGCTCGCCTAGCTGGCCAAGCTCGGAGGGAAGCGCCCCCCACAAGCCGTTGTACTTGAGGTCGAGAATCCTCAACTGCGATATCTCACCGAGCTCGGCGGGAATGCCGCGCTCTAGGCGATTGTTCTGAAGATCCAACTCGACGAGGTTGGAGAGGCTGCCCAGCTCAGCGGGAAGCTCTCCCACTAGGTCGTTGTTCCCCAAGTCGAGGACTTCCAGGTATTCGAGACTGCCAATCTCAGCGGGGAGCTCGCCCACCAAGCCGTTGGACGCCAACGACAAGGCCGTGACCCGATCTTCGTCGTCGGCGGTTACGCCGTACCAGCCGCCCAGCGGCCCGTCGCCGAGCCAGCCGCCAGCGTCGTTCCAATCGTCTCCTCCGGTGGCCTCGTAGAGGGCGACCAGAGCCTCGCGGTCGTTCTGTGAACCCTGTTCATCGCCATGCTCGTCGGCACTGGCCGAAAGCGCCCCAACAGAGGCAATCAGCGAAGCGGCAGCGACCAGGGCAACGGCATAGCGACCAATGTGTTGCATTCGGTCAGGCTAGGCAACAGCCTCACGAGAATTGGGGATGCTCGGCGCAGATCTCGGCGCCCGAAACTCCTTGGACGGGGATTGCCCCTAGGCGGCTGAAACTAGACCGGGTCTTCTACCGGCTCAACCGACTCGACAGGCTCGACCGTCTCGACAGGCTCAACCGGCTCGACAGGCTCAACCGGCTCGACCGTCTCATCGAGGATTTGAGCCTCGCCGTCTTGGGCGCCTTCGAAGCTGCCGTCCTCTGGCGGAGCGGCGCCATCGCCCACTTCTGAGTAGTACTGGGCCCAAGCCTCGTCCTGATCGGCAGCCACCTCCTCGTTCACCGCGCCGATGTAGTTGCCCTCGGCATCGTAGGCATGCTCGCCGAAGTGCTCCTGGAACTCGGCGGCCACCACGCCGCCCTCGGCCGCCTGCTTGATGGACAGGCTTATGCGGCGCCGGTTGATGTCGAGATCGATGATCTTCACCCACAGCTCCTCGCCGGGGGTGACCACCTGCTCGGGCAGTTCGATGTGGTGAGAGGAGATCTCCGAGATGTGAACCAGGCCCTCGATGCTCTCGCCCACCTGGACGAAGGCCCCGAACGGCACCAGCTTGGTGACCCGGCCGTACACCAGCTCGCCCACTTGGTGGCTGGAGGCGAACTCCTGCCAGGGGTCCTGCTGGGTGGCCTTCAGCGACAGGCTGATGCGCTCCCGGTCGAGGTCCACTTCCAGCACCTGGACCTCGATCTCGTCGCCCACCTGCACCACTGCGCTGGGATGGTCGACGTGCTTCCATGACAGCTCGGACACGTGCACCAAGCCGTCCATGCCGCCCAGGTCTACGAACGCCCCGAAGTTCACCACCGACGACACCACGCCGCTGCGGCGCTCGCCCGGCTTGAGGTTGTCCAGGAATGCCTCTCGCTGCTCCTTCTCGGTCTCCTCCAGCCAAGCCCGGCGGGACAGCACAACGTTGTTGCGGTTCTTGTCCAGCTCGATGATTTTGGCCTCGAGGGTCTGGCCGATGTACGGCTGGAGGTCGCGCACCCGGCGCAGTTCCACCAGCGAAGCGGGCAAAAAGCCCCGCAGACCGATGTTCAAGATCAGGCCGCCTTTGACCACCTCGATGACCTTGCCCGATACGGTGCCGTCCTTTTCCTTGGTCTCTTCGATGTCGCCCCAGGCCCTCTCGTACTGGGCCCGCTTCTTGGACAGGATCAGGTGGCCGTCTTTGTCCTCCTTCTGGAGCACCAGCGCCTCGATCTCTTCTCCCAGCGCGACCACCTCGCCAGGATCGATCACATTGCTTATGTCCAGCTCGCGAGATGGAATGATCCCCTCGGCCTTGAACCCGATGTCCAACAGCACCTCGTCGCGGTCGATCTTGACCACTTTGCCGGAGACGATCTGGCCGTCTTCCACCTGCACCATGGTCGACGCATAGGCGTCCTCCAAGTGCTGTTCTTCTATGTCCTGATCGGTGATCTGGCGGGGGATGTAGTTGCCCTCTTTGTCAAATGTCCCCACACCTTCGGGGGCTTCGAGCACAGCAGTAGCGGCTGGCGGGGCGGATGGAGCGGTATCGGTTTCGGACACGTTGGATTGAGCCTCACAGGAGGAAATGGACAGTTCAAAGGGCGCGGATCAGCAGCCTGAACCGGCCGGTCGATGCTAACAGCCACCTGCGGTGCTGGCTACTTGGCGTCGGCCCAGGTGCGCCCCGACGAGAGATGCACCTCGAGGGGGACCCGCAGCGGAAAGGCTCCGCGCATGGTGTCCACCGTTAGCTCGGCCGCGTCGCCGTGCTCGCCCTCGGGGACTTCCAATATCACCTCGTCGTGGACCTGGAGGATGATCCGGCTGCCGAGCCCTCCATCCTCCAGGGCGTGGTCGAGCCTGACCAGGGCCACTTTGAAGATGTCGGCCGCCAGACCCTGGATCCCGGAGTTCATGGCCTGGCGCTCCGCGGCCTGTCGGAGCCGGGCATTGGGCGAGTCGATCTCGGGAATCCGCCGGCGGCGGCCGAACAGGGTCTCGGTGTAGCCCCGGGCCCGGGCCTCGGCCACCGTTCGGTCCATGTACTCCCGCAGCGCGGGGAACGCTCCGAAATAGGCGTCGAGGATGACCGCGGCCTCCGCGGTGGGGATGCCGAGCCGCTGGCCCAGTCCGTAGGCCTCCATCCCGTAGGCCAGACCATAGGAGACCATCTTGGCGGTGGACCGCTCCTCAATGCCCACCGCGGCGGGATCGATGCTGAAAACCTGGGCGGCCACGGAGGTGTGAACATCCTGGCCGGACTCGAAGGCCTGGATCAACCCGGGATCCTCGGCCAGATGGGCGATGCAGCGCAGCTCGATCTGGTTGTAGTCGGCCACCAGAAGCTCGCAGCCCTCGGCGGCCACGAACACCTCTCGGAACACCCGGCCGGTCTCGGTGCGCACCGGGATGTTGTGCAGATTGGGAGCGTCGGAGCTGAGCCGGCCAGTGCGGGCCACCGTCTGGTTGAAGGTGGCCCGGATGCGGTTGTCGGGCTCGAGCCCCACGGCGGCCACCAACCCCTCGCCATAGGTGGAGCGCAGCTTCTCCACCTCCCGATAGTCCAGCAGCTCGCCCACCACCGGGTGCTCGTCCCGCAGCTTCTCCAAGGTGGCGGCGTCGGTGCTGTAGGCACCGGTCCGGGTCTTCTTCTGGGGCGGCAGTCCCAGCTTGTCGAACAGCAGTTCGCCGACCTGTTTGGAGGAGTTCACGTTGAACTTCCCCCCGCCGGCTGCATCGATCACCGACGCCCGAAGCCGCTCGGCGTCAAAGGCCAGCTGGTCTCGCAGTCGGGTCAAACCCTCCACATCCACCCCGATGCCCACGTGCTCCATGCGGGCCAGCACCCGCACCAGGGGCACCTCCATGTCGTCGTTCAGATCCCGCAGACCTTGGGCATCCAACGCCGCCAGCAGGGGCGGGGCCAAATGGGCCACGGCAAGGGCTTGCAACCCAGCCTGCATCGACGCCTCCGCGGAGTCGCCGGATTCGTCGCCGAACAGCCGGCCCTCGTCGGGCTTTTCGGCCACCGGGAGCTCCATCAACGTGTGGGTGCGCATCAGGTCGTCCAGCTCGTAGCGGCCGCTGGCCGGATCCAGCAGATAGGCGGCTATCCGAGTGTCCAGCACCAGCCCAGTGGCATCTATCCCCCTCGACAACAGCCACAACACGAGTGGCTTGGCGTCGTGGGCGATGAAGCGGCTTCCCGCTCCGAACAACCCGGCCAGGGCACCGTGTCCCCGTTCTTCCAGCAGGTCGGACGGCAGCCATATCGCTTGGCCGGCTTCCAGGTCGGCGGCCAGGGCGAGGCCCAGTAGAGGGCGGCGGTGGGGCTGGGCGGGATCGAGCGGTTGGCCCCAAGCCGGCACCAGCGCCAACGGATCTGAGGCAGCCGACAGACTGCTCAGTGCATCGGCGACGGCGTCTGCGGAGGACAACGCGTCCACGGTGGCCTCCAGTGTGCCCCCGCCGTCTTCGGCTTCTCCCAGATCAACGCCCAGCACGTCGGCTACGAACTCGCCGAACCTGCGGAACTCCAAGAAGTCGAACAGCTCCTTTACCTTGGACGCATCAGGGTGGCCGAGATCCAAATCGTCCACGCCCACCTCCAAGGGGACGTCCCGCAGCAGCTCCATCAGCTCCAGGTTCATGCCCACCCTGTCTTGGGCCTCGCCCAGGTTCTCCTGAAGCTTGGGGGTCTGGTCTTCCAGGTGCCGGTACAGCTCGTCTATGCCGCCGTAGGCATTGATCAGCTTGGCCGCGGTCTTCTCCCCCACCCCGTTCACGCCGGGCAGGTTGTCGGAGGGGTCGCCTCGCAGAGCGGCGTAGGCCACGTAGTCGGCCGGCTTCACGCCGGTGCGCTCCTCGATGCCGGCCTCGTCGTATAGGGCGTAGTCCGACACCCCCCGCTTGTTGTAGAGCACCCGAACGTGGGGATCCTCCACCAGCTGGTAGGCGTCCCGGTCGCCGGTCACCACGATCACGTCCTGGCCCCGGTCGCGGGCCTGGGTGGCCAAGGTGGCGATCACATCATCGGCCTCCACCCCGGCGTGGTCCACGGCGGTTATCTGAAGGGTGTCCACCAGCTGGCGGACCAGTCCCATCTGCTGTCGGAGAGTGTCGGGGGTTTCGCGGCGATTGGCCTTGTAGCTGGAGATCCGCTCGTGGCGGAATGTGGGCTCGGGCCGGTCGAAGGCCACCGCCACCCGGTCGGGACGGTGGTCGCGCAGCAGGGTCAACAGCATCATGGTGAAGCCGTACACCGCGTTGGTCACCTGACCGCTGGCGGTGGTCATATCCTCGGGCAGGGCGAAAAAGGCCCGGTAGGCCAACGAGTTGCCGTCAACCAGCATCACAGTGCCCGAGTCGCCGGAAGCCGAGCCGGTGTCAGCCATTATCAAGCCCTCCGACCAGCTCCTTCAGCTTGTCGGGGCTCATCTCTACGATCTCGGCAGCCACGTCAGCCATGGGCCGGCGCTCGCCCATGGCCTGGTGCTGGATGTGGCTGTAGGCATCGGCCTCCGACATAGAGGCGACGTCCATCAGCCGTCCCTTGGCCCGGTCGATGGCCTTGCGAGCCTCCAGCCGGGCCTCGGCCCGCTCCACCTGGTGGTTGAGATCCACCAACTCCTTGAACCGCACCAGCGCAACCTCCACCGCCGGCACCAGCTCGGCCCGCTCGAAAGGCTTCACCAGATAGGCCAGCGCCCCGGCGTCGGCCGCCCGGGCGATCAGGTCCCGCTGGCTGAACGCGGTGAGCAGCAGCACCGCGCAGAGCCGCTCGTCGCGGATCTGGGCAGCGGCGGTGATCCCGTCGGTGCCCGGCATCTTCACGTCCAAGATGGCCACGTCGGGGCGCTTCTCCCGCACCAGATCCAGCACTTGGTCGCCCCGGCTGGTCTCGCCCACCACCACATAGCCCTCCTCTTCAAGGGTCTCCCGCAAATCCAGGCGGATGATGGCCGCGTCCTCGGCCAAAACGATTCGCACCGGATCGGACGACTGCGAGGGATCAGACTGGGCCGACGGGTCAGACATCGGAGTAGAACCTGTCGAGCAGCTCGTCTTGTTGCTCTTCCAGGCTGTCTATTTCCTCGCGCAGCCGGGCGCGGTGACGGGCCATGGTCTCCGCCTGGCGGGCGGCGTCGCGGTGCTGGCGCTCGGCGGCCGGTGTCTCCGACACCAACGCCCGCAGTCGGGCGTCGTCGGCCAGGTCCTCGAAATGCAGGCACTGCTCCTCGGCCACCTCCAGGTCGGCTCTCAGCCGCTTCAGCCGGTCGGCCAACTCGGCCAAACGCCGCTCTGCCCTGTTCTGCACCACGAGCCGATGCTACCCACCCGCCGCAGCGACACCCTGCTTCGGCTAGAAGCCAAAATCAGGAGCACCACTAGCCTTTCGGCACAAGACAACGGCAGGAGGCGAACCCCCATGAGCAATGAGATCCTAGTTAACGCAACCAACGGCCAAGTCTGGGCCGACTTCTGCGACAACTTGAAGGAGGCCGGTCAGATCATCCTCGACAACAGCACCGACGACCTCGACCGGCTTGAGGGCTTCCGCTATCTGAGCCGTCTGACCCGAGGAGAGCTCGGACGCCTTGAAAACCACGGCCCCGCCCACACCCAGATCTTGCCCATCGCCCACAACGTGAAGATCGGGTGCGACAATCCCGATGCCCTCTACCAGGGTGTCCCCATCAGCGGCGCGTACGACTACCGCATTCGCGGGCCGCGGGGCACGGTGAACTATCTGAGCTTGAACGCGCTCTCCGGCAGCTTCGGGCTGGGAGGTGCGCGCCCCGGCCGGCAGGGCGCCCTGGCCTTCAACGACCCCCAACCGGGCGAACAGGTTGACGTGATCGCCAGCGCGAGCGAACCCGAATTAGAGCCTGGACAGCGGTGGCTCCAGACGGGGCCGGAGACCAACCAGATCGCCATTCGCAACTTCTACCTCGACCGTACCTCCGAGCGGCCCTCCGAGCTCCAGATCGAGTGCCTCAACGGGCCCGACGAGCTTCCTCCCCCGCTGAGCGCCCAACGGCTGACTCATGGTCTCGCCCGGGCCGCGCTGGGGGTTCACGGCATCGCGCGGCGCTTTGTCGAATGGCTGGACATGTTCCAGGAGCGGCCTAACACCCTCGAGTTCCTTCCCACCCACGACAAGCCCGGGGGTTGGGGCGACCCCACCCAGAAGTTCCGCCACGGCTATTGGACGCTGGAGCCCGGCCAGGTCCTGGTGATCGACGTCCCGCCCATCGACGTGTACTACTGGAATTTCCAGCTCAACAACATCTGGGAGGAGTCGCTCGACTACGACTGGTTCCAGGTGACCGTCAACAAGCACACCGCGGTGTACGAGCCCGACGGCACAGCCCGCATCATCGTCGCCGACGAGGACCCCGGCTTCGCCAACTGGATCCACACCGCCTACCGCCGCCACGGCACCATGGGCCTGCGCTACAACCAGGTAGCGGAAGACGTCCCCCCCACCCTCAGAGTGATGAACGTCGCCGACCTGGAGAGCCTCCGCTAGCCGACTGGTGCATTGATATCCGCACTCCCGATGATATAATCGAGAGTGTGAGTGAATCGGCCCCGGCCCTTGTTCCGATCTTCCGCTCGGATCAACAACTTCGTATCCTCGGAGTCTTGTTTACCGACTCGGTAGATGAGCTGACCATCGGTGAACTCGCCAAACGGGCGGACGTTGCGCAGGCAACCGCAAGTCGAGAAGTAGCTCGGCTCGAAGAACACGGACTTGTAATTGGCCGAGCGATCGGCCGAAACAGGCTCATTCAACCTAACTGGAGTCTTCCCTGGGCTCCAGAACTGCGCTCCATTCTAGCGCAAACGGTGGGGGTGCTAGGTCGCCTCAGCGAAGCGTTGAATGGTGTAATCGGTGTGGAAGCTGCATTCATATTCGGATCATGGGCAGCGCGCTACACGGGCGAGCCCGGCCCGTTCCCGCAGGATGTTGATGTCGTCGTTATCGGCAACGCTGTGCTTCGGGCAATTCGTAGAGTGTGCCGAAAAGTGGAGGAGGATCTCAGGATAGAGATCAACCCGATCGTGATCGACCAAGCTCGATGGGATTCCCCAAAACCAGAGCCCTTCGTCGCCCAAATCAAAGACCAGGCCTTAGTGCCGATAACCATTCAGGATCGACACAATGGCTGATTGGCTTGCCGAGGCGATCGCAACGCGTGACGTTGAGCGAGTCAAAGCCAACATGGGAGCTGCTGGCGAACGCGTCAACGACGCTCGGCGGCATCTTCGTTCCGCCCGCATACTCGCTGAAGACGACACTACACTCGCAATAGCGGCGTGCCATGACGCCATCCGCAAGGCCGTCACCGGGCATATGTCGGCCCACGGACTCCGAGTTCGCAGTGGCGAAGGGGCCCATCGAATCGTTCTCGAATACGCCCGATCTCAACTCGCCGATGTGATTTCTGCGGAAGACCTCGACGAAGCCAATGAAATCCGTCAAGACCGCTCAATTGCAGAATACGGAGACTTCGCCTCCAGACGCCTAAACCCGAGTCACGTTCGAGACGCAGCCGACGTAGCCGAGCGAATCGTCAACGCAGTTGCCGACAAACTCGCTTTTGGACCACGCTCCTAGGGGAGCTAACTGACTTCAAGGATCACTGGTCGGGGCTCTCCCCCTCAGTGGGATAACCGTCGCGCTTCCACCAGTCGAGGCCGCCGATGAGCTCGCGCACGTCGAAGTCCAGCTTGAGCAGCTTCATTGCGGTCTTGGTGGAGGCGTTGCACCCGATTCCATCGCAATAGCACACATAGGTGAGCGAGCGGTCTAGCGAAGCCGTCGAGTCGGCGTCGATGGTCCGGTGAGGCAGGCTAAGCGCCCCGGGAATGTGCTCATTGGCGTAGGCCTCGGCCGACCGGCCATCGACCACCACTATTGGCTCGCCGTTGCGCAGAGCCTCGTTCACGTCCCACGAGTCCATCTCGAAATCGAGCTTGTGCTTGTAGTGGTTCAGCTGGTCGGCCGTCATGGTGCTCATTGTGGCCAACCAATTGGAGGCAAGCGAAATGGGAATCTGGCTGGTTTGGGCAGTCAGCCCTCGCTAACCAAGTCGATGATTCCAATCGACGGGCGGACGCCGAAGCGGAGTTGAGGGGCGTTGCCGCGCTCGCGCCCCACTCCGGTTGATACATAGGTCGGGGTGCCGTGAAGCTCGTGCAAGCCCCCGGCCGCTATGTGTCTCGGCACGCTGGACGCGGTGATGGGAGGGCCGAAGAATGGGATCGCAACCTGCCCGCCGTGAGTATGGCCCGAGACGAGCAGGTCCACTGTGTCTCCCTCCAGCAGCTTGATTGCGTCTGGTTCGTGGGCCAATAGGATCCGCACGCCGGGTAGGTCGTCATTGGCGAGCCGGTCAACAGCTAGTTTTACGGCAGGTTCATAATCGCGGCCGAGCAGCGACACTCCCGCTATGTGGACGACATTGCCTTTCATCTCCAACGTGGCAACCTCGTTGTCGAGCACTTGGGCCCCTGTCCCGTGGGTGATCTGGTGGAGTTCAGCAACGGTGTCGGAGTGCCCGTTGACCAAGTAGACGACAGGCACGGCGTCGACGAGTCGCTGAACGAGTTGTGTGAATTGCGGTGCTCGCTCGTCGAACTGGCCCGCTTCGATCTGATGCAAGTCTCCGGGGAACACCACGATGTCGGGTGCGAAGGAGATCAAGCGGTCGATTGCCTCATTCTCGTAGTCGCCGATGGAGGTGGTCTGAAGATCTGCGATCACACCGATGCGTATGTCTTCTCCGATGCCTTCAACGGCCAGAGTCGCTGCATCCACTCGCAGCCAGAACGGTTCGATGTGTGTGGCGTAGACACCAACCGGAATCGCCGTGAACGAGACGAGGCAGAGGGTGGAAATGATCAGGGGGCAGGGGCGGCCAAACGCCAAAACAATCGCCCCGGCCAACGGGAGGCCCACAACGCCGACCAGATACACGACGTGGACGACCATGAAGTGGTCTGGTCCGGTGAAGAGCAAAGCCACCGAGGTAAAAGCCATGGTGCCGCCAATCCCGACGCCCGCCACGCCCAGGAGAATCCAACCGGTTCCAACCCTCCGGTGTATCCAATAGACCGAAGCGGCTCCCGTCGCCGTTCCGACCACCACGGCGGCGGCTATCACGTAGTAATTCAAGGTTTGAGATCCTCCGAAGACTCTTGATGCCCCCGACGGACCCCCCGCGACCGGGATCATATGACTGGGTGGCATGAATTACTGGTCGGGTCCCCCCGCTGTGGCTCGGTTACAGCCAATTGAACCTATTGTCGGAAAAAGGCGCTGGAACTACCCTCAGGACATGAGTCCAGAACCTGAGCACGATGTTCTGGGAATCACTGGAGCGGATGCCCCGAGGCCCGAGCCGCGCCCGAGGATCAAGAAGAGGGACTACGAGCGGGAGCTGTCTCGACTCCAAAAGGAGTTGGTGCGGTTGCAGCGCTGGATCCGCCACAAGGGGCTGAAGGTGGTGGTGATCTTTGAGGGGCGCGACGCCGCTGGCAAGGGCGGGGTGATCAAGCGGATCGCCGAGCGGACCAACCCCCGGGTAGTACGGGTGGTGGCGCTGGGCACCCCCAGCGACCGGGAGAAAACCCAGTGGTGGTTCCAGCGCTACGTGGCCGAGCTGCCCGCGGCTGGGGAGATGATCCTGTTCGATCGCAGCTGGTACAACCGGGGATTGGTGGAGCCGGTGATGGGCTTCTGCACCGAGGAGGAGTACCGGGAGTTCCTGCGGTCGTGCCCCGAGTTCGAGCGCATGCTGGTGCGGTCGGGGATCATCTTGATCAAGTACTGGTTCTCGGTGAGCGACGACGAGCAGGAACGCCGGTTCCAGAACCGGATCTCCGACCCGCTGCGGCGCTGGAAGCTGTCACCGATGGACATCGAGGCCCGGGCGCGGTGGGTGGAGTTCTCCAAGGCCAAGGACACGCTCTTCGCCCACACCGACATCAAACAGGCGCCGTGGTACGTGGTCAATGCCGACTCCAAGAAGGCGGCCCGGCTGAACTGCATCTCGCATCTGTTGTCGATGATCCCCTACGAGGAGGTGCCCTGGGAGGAAGTCGATCTCCCCGAGCGCCAGGACCGAACCGGCTACGTGCGCCCGCCCATTTCCGATCAGACCTTCGTCCCCGAGATCTACTGAGAGCCTCCTCGGCCGGTTGGCCGCCACATGGACCTCTCCTTTTGGAGCGGGTCGGATGCCAGATCTGGGGTGGCGTCGAGGATCATGGTCATACGCTGGTCGAGGTCGTAGCGGGGCCAGGGGCCGAGTTCGGCGGTTGACGGGTCGCCGCTGCGGGCGAAGGCTGCCCAGGCCGACCGTATGCCTCGGCCCAGCGCTTCGGCGGCATTGTCGGCGCCGATGAACTCACGCCAGCCATCCACGTGGAAGCTGTCGAGCACGAAGGGCAGATCGATGGCGTGGAATGCCCCTTTGTCCGGGTCAGCCCGTGAGCACCACCGGAAGTCGTAGAGGTAGGTGCTCGCACCAGCGATGGCCCGAAAGTCGGCGATGCGCTGGATGGGCTCCCTCATGGAAACATCGGTGTTGATGGCGGTCAAGATGTCGGAATCGGAGGTCAAAGCGCTGCCCTCGGCAGCCTGGCGGTATTCTCTCACCACTGCCGCAACCTCATTTGCCGGGGGCTCGGCGCCGGTTCTGCCAGAGATATGGCCGCCCACCGTGTAATGCAGGATTTGCTCGGAGCTCTCTTCGGGCAGATCCTGGTGGAACAGGCGCAGTTCATGGGCAGTGGCACCGATCATCACGTCGACATCGGTCGCCGCGCTCGTTTGGAGCAGCTCTGACGGGGGCCCCGGAATGAGCGAACCGTCGACCACCGGATGGAACGGCATCGGCCCCACCGTGATCATCATGTCCATCACGGTCTTGAACTGGGCATCAACAATTGCTTCCGGTTCCAGCCGCCGCAGCCCTGCCACATCGCTCACCTCGGCATTGTCCATGAAGGCGCGGGCCACGGTGGCCGCAACGTCGGGCGACTGGGTCATGTCCACCCCGGGGCTCTGCATGATGGCCCGTTGCAACACCGCCGAGATACCCGGACTGCCCAGTAGGTGCAGTATCGACCCGGCACCCGCCGACTCGCCGAACGCGGTCAGCGTCGCCGGATCGCCGCCGAAGTTGCCCGCATTGGCCGCCACCCATTGGAGGCCGAGCCGCACATCATGAAGACCGCAGTTGGCCGTGGTTCCCTCCCCGCCCGGTACCTGGCGCAGGTCCATGAACCCCAGCGCCCCCACCCGGTAGTTCACCGAGGCCACCACCACCTGCTGCTCGGCCGCCAGCCTCGCCCCGTTGTAGAGCGGGAACGAACCGCCGCCAGTGAGAAACGCCCCGCCATACACCCAAACCAATACCGGCAGATCAGCGCCAGCCCCTGCCGGCACCCACACATTCAGGGTCAAACAGTCCTCAGAAACCGAAGTGGCATCGGCCCCCGGAATCACCCCGGTGTACGGGCCATCCACCGCCTGGACGGGATCAGGCCCGAACGCACCCGCCTCCAGCACCTCATCCCACGGCTCCGCCGCCTCAGGCGCACAGAACCGGCGCTCCCCCAGCGGCGGCGTGCCATACGGGATCCCCAAGAACTGGCGCACTGGCCCATAGGGCGTGTCAACGACCGTCCCCTGAACCGGTCCATGTGTCGTCTCAACGACAGATCCCAAATCCGTGCGGCTACTCATGCGATGCACCGCTGCCTGGGGGGTTGACGTGAACGGTGATGATCTCAAGCTCGTGATATTGCTGGTGGTGCACGGAGGTGGCGTAGTGCTGAAGCAGCCGCAGTGAGACGTCGCGCTCGACGGGCCGGTCGGCCGTCGGCTCATCGAGAACAGCCAGACGGTCCTCGATGTTCTCCCCCCGGGCCGCGGCCACAAACTCGAGCACCGCACGCCCGTCCTGCTTGCTGGCTGTGACGCGCAGCGCCCGGTCATCGGGGGCGTCTCCGGCATGCTCGGCGTCGAGCAGCGTGACCATCGTCTCCTCGGCCACCGCGTCCAGCCTCTGCGACATCGATGCCGCCCAGCCGTGGCGCTTCGCGAAGCCTTTCAGGAACTCCTGGATGCCGGGGAGCTCAGGCATTGCCAGATTGGTGCGCAGTCGCTGGCGGCGGGATTGGGTGGCCTCGGTGAACAGCGTCAGCACGATGGCCACGAGGCCGCCCGAGGTCATGCCGTTCTCCAAGAAACCCCCGGCGAAGCCCTCCAAGTATTCCGGGAAGATCAGGCTGTTCTGGAACCCGACGCCGAGCCAGAAGGCGATACCTGCGATCAGGCCCTTTCGGTAGTCGGCAGCCTCTTCGGAGACAATCCTCATGCCCACCACGAACAGCAGCGAGATCAGAACCGTGACATACGCCGCCACCACCGCATCGGGGATGGCGAGAACCAACGCCAAGAACTTGGGCAAGAACGCGAACACCATGAATACGACGCCGATGGCGACACCCACGCGGCGAGCGGCCACGCCGGTCAACTCGGTAATGGAGACGCTCGATGAGTAGGTGGTATTGGGCACTGTGCCAGCCAGCCCCGACAGCAGGTTGCCGGTGCCATCGGCAGCCACCGCTCCCTGCACCACGCGGTAGTCCACCGCCCGCGGCTTTCGCCACGACACGCGCTGGATGGCCACCGAGTCGCCAATGGTCTCGACCGCGCCGATGATCGTGACGATCACGAATGCGGGCAGAAGGCTCCAGAACGCCGAGTCGAATGAGAAATCGAAACCGGGCCAACCGCTGTCGGGCACCCCGATCCAGGCGGCGTCAGATACCTGATCGAAGTCGTATAGCCCCGAGGCGGCGGCCACGATGGAGCCGGCCACCACGCCTATGACCGGCGCCCACAGCCGCAGGCTGCCTGAAGACTTCAGCGCGATGGCGATCACCACGAGAATGGTGACCAGGGCGCTCGTCGGTGCGCTCCACTCGGATTCGCCTTCCGGTGACGCTGTCACCATGTCGAATATGAGCGGCATCACGGTCACCGCAATGAGCATCAGCACGGTGCCGGCCACCACCGGCGTGATCAGTCTCCTGAACAGCGAGAGCCTCGAGGCGAGCAAGAACTGGAACAGCGACGACGCCATCACGAGCACGGCCAGCAAGCCAGGCCCTCCCTGCACCAACGCCGCCACGCACACGGCGATGAACGCCCCCGACGTCCCCATGAGCAGCACGTACCCGGCGCCGATGCGCCCGAACTTGACCGCCTGGAGGATTGTGCTGATGCCGCTGACCACTGCCGCCGCAAACACCGCCCAAGTCAGATACGAGTCGCTTCCACCCGCGGCTCGAATAACAATCGCCGGCGTGAGCACAATGCCTGCAATCGACAAAATCGCAAACTGAAGCCCCATCCCAGCGGTGAGCGCAGTAGGCGGCCTGTCGTCAGGCTCAAATCGAATCCGACGCTGATCAGCTAAATCGCCTTGTTCCATGGCGCCCATGCTTGCACTTACGGAGTGCCCGGGGAGGGACTCGAACCCTCACTCCCTTGCGGGAACCGGATTTTGAGTCCGGCGCGTCTACCAATTCCACCACCCGGGCGGGGGGCCAGCTTGCTGGCTGGGGGAAGGGCAGTTTACCCAGTGCAATGGCAGGGAAGCTTGCTGGATAACTTGGGCAGACGGGCTTGTCTCGTAGAGTGTTGAAACCCCACTGTCGTCTGAGAGGTCTGACACCTGATGATCTGTTTCACCTATCCCGGCCAGGGATCCCAAAAGGCCGGCATGGGTTCGGCCTGGGTCGACCACCCCTCGTGGGAGCTGGTGGCCGAGGCCTCTGAGGCAGCGGGGCGCGA
>JAJDYU010000088.1 GCA_022825005.1 Acidimicrobiia bacterium | reverse complement strand
TGTTCTGCCCATAGAGGTTGTTAGCTCGGGCTGGTAGCTCCGCTATTGGGTGAGCCTCCGATGCCAGTGTGGTGGTTGCGTACTACCGCACTGAGCAAGGGAGGCTCGATGTCGCACGCTAATGCACGTTTGACTCCGGCTGGGCGTTTGTTGATGGTCCAGCGGATCGAGGCGGGGATGCCCCAGGCCCATGTGGCCGCGCAGATGATGCTGTCGCGGGCCACGGTGGCCAAGTGGTGGCGCCGCTGGAAGGCCGAGGGGCCCGCCGGGCTTTTGGACCGGTCGTCTCGCCCGCACCGGTCGCCGCGGCGCACTGGCTCCAAGACCGAGGAGCGGGTGTGCCGGCTGCGCCGCCAAAAGCGGTGGGGTCCGGCCCGGATCGGCGCCCGGTTGGGGGTGCCGGCGTCGACGGTGCACAAGATCCTGGTGCGCAGCGGGCTCAACCGGCTCAGCTGGATCGACCGGCCCACCGGGCGGGTGATACGGCGCTACGAGCGCCCCGAGCCCGGCGATCTGGTCCATTTGGACGTGAAGAAGGTCGGAAAGGTGCCGCCCGGCGGGGGGTGGAGGGCCCACGGCCGGGGCAACGCTGCCGCCCGGGGAACGAGGCGGCGGCCCAGGGTCGGCTACAGCTACCTGCACGTCGCCATCGACGACCACAGCCGCCTCGCCTACGTCGAGGCCCTCGACGACGAGACCGCCGACACCCTGTGCGGGTTCTTCGAGCGGGCCCGCATCTGGTTCCGCTCCGTCGGCGTGGCCATAGACGAGATCATCACCGACAACGGGGCGAACTTCCGGTCCAAGAAATTCGCCGCCCAGCTCGCCCGACAAGCCATCGCCCACACCTTCTGCCGGCCCTACCGGCCCCAGACCAACGGCAAAGCCGAGCGGTTCAACCGCACCCTCGCAGACGAATTCCTATACGCATACAAATTCAGATCAGAACCCGACCGCCGACGCCGACTCCAAACCTGGGTCCACCACTACAATCTCCACCGCCACCACACCGCCATCGGCGGCACACCCGCCTCACGCGTCCACAACCTCTATGGGCATTACAACTAGCTTCTGGGGAGTACGAGTCCACCAAGGGTGATCCAGACTTGTACAAGTACTTCTGCCAGCGCTACCGGAGCTTGGTGCGCTCTGACGGGTCAATTGGTGTGGTGTTGCCTCGGGGAGCGTTTGTGAACCAGGGGTCAGAGAGCTTTCGAGAGTGGCTATATACCAAGATCTCCGCTCGGCGAATCGACTTCTTGGTCAATAGGCGCCTATGGATGTTTGACACACACCCGCAATACGGAGTGGCGCTGGCGGTGGCGGAGCGTCGGGTTCCAGGTAACGATCATAAGGTGGTGCTGGCAGCCACGGCCGACTCCGCCGACTCGTGGGCAGACCAGTCGTCGTCTCCGGGAATCTTGCTCGCCCCCACTCTGTTCGGCGCGGGCTGGATGACGCCTCGGCTCCGCTCCCAAGACGAGGCCGAACTGCTAGCCAAGCTCCGGGTTGGATCACCGTTCCCCTTCGGTTCCCGGGGAAGGTGGCGGTCCTTCCCCGTTGCTGAACTCCACGAGACCAATGACAAGCGTTTGTGGCGTGACTCGTCTGAGGGTTGGCCGCTGTGGAAGGGAGAGAGTTTCGGCCGATATGACCCCCATGGTGCGGAGATTCGAGTGTGTCCTCCCAGTGACGAAGTGTGGAAGAAAGTCCGGAAGCCACAACCAGGTTCGAAGTCAATGCTTGCTGAGGTCACGCCGCTCAAGGACCGTAAGGCAGCCGTGTTGGCCGAGTTGAAGAGAGCACGATTGGCATTCCGAGACGTCTCGCGATCAGCTGATCCCCGAACAGTGCAAGCCTGCCTGGTCCCCCCTCAGGTGTTCTTGACCAACAAAGCGCCATATCTGGTCTTTATAGATGGTGATGAGCGCGCCCAAGCCGCTTGCCTGGGCATCATGAACAGTCTGCTGTTCAACTGGCAAGGTCGCCGCTTCATTGAAATCAACCTCAACTTCTTCATCCTGGAAGCACTGATCATCCCTGATCTCGACGACAATGACTTCGCCGAAATTGCCCGGGCTGCTGCTCGACTGTCCGCTGTCGACGAGCGATACGCAGACTTTGCCGCCGCTACCGGTGTCCAGTGGGGGCCACTGTCCGAGCAAGAACGCCAGCACCTGAGAGTGGAGATTGACGCACGGGTGGCCCGGGCATGGAACCTGACAGCTGACGATCTCGAAACCATGTTCGACGATTTCAATGCCGAAGCGGTGCCGCCGGCCCACCGAGAAGCTCTCGTCAATCGGCTGATCGAAATCCTCTGATGCCCGGTCGCCCCTATCTGCTTGACAACCAGGGCGATGGCACCCTTCACGCCGACGCTCTTTCCTACCTGCTCGACGACTTTGCAGTAGACCACGGACTGTCCATCGCCACCGGCTATGTGAACTTGGGAGGCCTACACCATGTGGCCACTGCGGTAGCCAATGGGCGCACAGTCCGGCTGCTGCTAGGAGTGTCACCAACCCCAGGTTTGGGTTCGCAAGTACCAGTTTCCCGATTCGAACTGGCCCTAGAGGGGCTACGAGCCGACCGCGATCTGGCCCGGTTCCCGCCTAGTCGAGCCGCAGCCAAGCTGGTCGACCTTGACGAATGGCTAAACCAACCCGAAGTAGAGGTGCGTAGATACACCGACCGCTTCCTGCACGGCAAGGCCTACTTGTTCGGCAACCAGGACGATGCCCGCGCCGCGCTAGTCACTTCGGCCAACCTCACCGGCGGCGGGCTGTTCGCCAATCTGGAACTAGGACTGGTGCAGTACGACCCCCAGGTGGCCCAGCAAGCCGTGGCCTGGTTCGACCTGCTATGGAACGAGGCCCAAGATTTCAAGACAGACCTTCGGCGTCTGCTGTTCCCCGATGTCGGACTGCTCGATCCTCGTGACATCTACCTCCGAGCGTTGCTCGAGCTGCTAGGCCTTGAAGACGACCAACCAGACGGGCCGACTCTCACCGCTTTGGAGCTAACCGCATTTCAAGTGGACGGATTCCAGCGGGCGCTGCGGATCATCGAGCAGCACCACGGGGTGATCTACGCCGACGGCGTTGGCACGGGCAAAACCGAGATCGGCCTCGCTCTCATCGAGGAGTACGCGCTGCACCGGGGTCTTCATGCTCTGGTGGTAGCACCTGCCCAACTCGTGAGCTATTGGGAGGAACGACTGGACCAAACCCGACTTCCAGCCCAGGTCATTAGCTATCACCAGCTCGCCGCCGATGAGCAGTTAGTCAGGCCGGGCACTGCCAACGCCCGCCGCCACCTGCACAGCGACAAGGACGTTTACCGGCTAGTGGTGATGGACGAAGGGCACGCACTCCGCACCCCTGACACCACCTGGTACCGGGCCGCGTCGCGGCTACTGGGCGGCCAGCAGAAAGACCTGGCTCTGCTTACCGCAACCCCCATCAACAATGGGCTATGGGACCTTTACCACCTGGTTATGGCATTTGCCCACCACGACCGGGCGTTCGCCTCCCACGGCATACCGTCGCTGCGCCGCCTGTTTCTGCGAGCCGGGGCCAACGAACGCGATCCCGAGAATCTCAATCCCGATGTGCTGTTCTCCCTGGCCGACATGGTGAGCGTTCGGCGAGATCGCCGCTTCATTGAACAGCACTATGGCAACGAGACATTCCCCGACGGCACCCCTGTGTCGTTCCCAACTCCGGATCTTTCAACCGAGCGATACGACTTGGATGCGTCCTACCCGGACCTGGTCCAAACCATCACCTCACACATCGAACACCTGACCATGGCCCGCTACCGGCCCAGCTCCTATCGGCTCGACGACCAGGAAACTAGGCGGGAGGCCGTTCTCAGCGCGCTGCTGCAATCCGCGGTGCTCAAGCGGTTCGAGTCATGTTGGTACGCCTGCCTGCTTACGCTCGACCGCATGATCGCTGCCCACAACATGTTCCTCGATGCCTGGGATCAGGGGCTGGTGCTCAGCGGGGATGCGCTGCGAGAGGCGGCTGCTCTCGACCTCGACGAGACCGGGTTGAGCGAGTGGATATCTGAGACCCTGGACGAGACCGACACCGAGCCAGTAAGCCGGTTTAGGCCCGAATACCGCGGTGATGTGGCTGTCGACCGAGATCGCCTAGAAGCGGCTGCGGCGGCGTTGCGCTCTCTTCAAGCGACCAACGATCCCAAGCTCGCCTTGCTCCGACGATTGCTGGCGGAAGTCCCATCACAGAAGGTCGTGGTCTTCTCCGCGTTCGCCGACACGGTGCGCTATCTCGACGATCACCTGCCTGATTTAGTAGACGGGCGCGACCGGGTGACGGTGATCGGCGCTGAAACCAGCCCCGACGAGCGCACTGACCTGTTGGCTCGCTTCTGCCCTGAGACGGTGGTTCGTCCCGGCTACGAACCGCCCGAGGGCGAAGTCGATCTGATGCTGGGAAACGATGTCCTCTCCGAAGGACAGAACCTTCAGCAAGCCGCGGCCGTGATCAGCTACGACATGCCCTGGAACCCGCAACGGGTGGTGCAGCGGTACGGCCGCGTGGTTCGGCTGAAGAGCCCTCATCATGATGTGTCGCTCATCACCATGCTGCCCGAACAAGGCGACTTGGAAAGGCTTCTGCAACTTGAAGCCGCCATCCGCCGCAAGATCGTGGCTGCCCGCCCCTACGGGATGGAAATTGAGGTGATGGATGGGGATGTCGACGAGGAGATCCAAACATATGCCCGTCGTTTGGCTGGGGGCGATGTATCACTGATCGACGAACCCGATACAGCGGGCGTGCCGCAAGCTCTAAGCGCGGAGCTGCTTAGAGCCGAACTCCGCCGAGCCGGCTCCGAGGGCGAACTGAACAGGGTCCAAGAGTTGCCCTGGGGCGTGGGCGCCGCCTTCGCCCAGGGATCCGAAGTCCCTTCCGTCGGACCGCCCGGCGTGTTCTTCGCTTGCCGAACCCGCAACGGCGAAAGACACTGGCGCTACCTCTCTTCCGAAGGGGACATCGCCTCGGCACCTCCGGTCATCTTGCGCCGCATAAGCCCCGGACAGGCACCCGGAGTCAGCGACCCTCCTATCGACCTAGAGGCATGACCGGACCCCGTTTTTTGGTCCAGGTGTTATGAGAGTTTTTTCGGGTTGTTTTTTGCCCATTGGTCTGCGTATTCGGCTGGGGTGAGCATGCCGAGCGCGGAGTGGGGGCGGTAGGTGTTGTAGTCGGTCCGCCAGTCG
>JAJDYU010000029.1 GCA_022825005.1 Acidimicrobiia bacterium | reverse complement strand
GGGCCACCGTGCCGGCCAGGTCGATGCCGGGGACCATGGGCCAGGTGCGCACGATAGGGGCGCCGTTCACCACGGCCAGGCCGTCCTTGTAGTTGAGCGTGGAGTAGTCCACGTCCACGATCACCGGGCGGTCGGGCAGTTTGGCGTCGTCGAGCTCGGTTATCGCGTGGGTGCGGTTGCCGTCGTCGTCTTGGCTCAGCAGTAGGGCTCTGAACATCCCGCCAGCCTGCCTCAGGCGACTCCAACCCGCCTACCCGAGGACTCCTTGCCCGCGGAGGCGGGTTATTTCTTCTTCCGTTAGTCCGGCAATGTCTTGCAGCACGGCTTGGGTGCTGGTGCCCAGGGTTTCGGCGGGGCGCTGGTCGGTTTCGGAGCGGGAGAACTTTATGGGGAAGGCGGGGCCGAGGCGGCCGGTCGGCTCAGCGGCGTGGGGGTGTTGCAGGGGGACCAGCGCCTGGCGGTGCTGGATTTGGGGGTCGTCGGCGGCGGCGTAGGCGGAGGCCACCGCTCCGGCGGGGACGCGGATTTTCTGTAATCGGGCCACCAACTCCTCGGTGGTCTGCTGCGCCATCCACGCGGCCACCTCACCGCAGATCTCGCCCCGATTGGCGGCCCGAATCGGGATATTCGGGCCCAGCTCCCATAGGTCGGGCCGGCCCATCTCCTCGGTCAGCCTCTGGTACTGGGCGTCGGAAGTGATCACCAGAGTCACCCACCCGTCCTGAGACTCAAAGGTGTCCAAGATTCCCCGGGGGTCGCCGTTGCCCATTCGGTCGGGCAGGCCCCGCTCGCGGTAGAGGTCCAGAGGCTCGTCCCACAGCATGGTGACCAGGCCATCCAGCATGGCAACGTCGATGTACTGGCCCTGGCCGTCTATGTCGCGCTGGCGTAGCGCGGCCACCACTCCGAGGGCGCAGAGGGCCGCGGGAAACTGGTCGCCGACGGTGACCCCAGCTTTGACGGGCGGCCCGTCGGGAAAGCCCGACTTGGCCATCAGTCCCGAACGCCCTTGGATGATGAGGTCCATAGAGGCCAGGTCGGCATCGGGCCCATCGGGGCCGAACCCGGTGATGGAGGCGTGGATCAGCCGGGGGTTCAGCTCCGAGAGCGTCTCGTAGCCCAGCCCCAGCGAGGCCATGACCCCGGGCCGAAAGTTGTCCACCAGCACGTCGACATTGGCCACCAACCGTCGAAACGCCTCTGCGCCCTCCGGATGGCCCAAGTCCAGCACCACGCTGCGCTTCCCCCGCCCCTTGCGCAGGTAGCTGATCCCAATGTCTTCGGGCCCCATCGCCTCCGATTGCTCGCCATCAGGTCCCACCCAAGGAGGAATGCGCCAGGTCACATCCCCACCCGGCGGATCCACCCGAATCACCTCCGCCCCCAGCGAAGCCAAGAACCAAGTGCAAACCGGCCCCGAAACCACCCGAGTCAAATCAACAACCCGTATGCCTTCCAGCGGCTTCATATTCCCTTGCTTACCATTTCCCCAAGTCGCAACCCGTCACTTCTGCGACTAGACATTGAGGCCGTGGCCAAACACCCATTTCACGACGTCGCCATCGTCGGCATAGCCAACTCTGAGCAGGCCCGGGTCCTCGAAGGGCACGATTCCACCACCATCACCTTCCAAGCCGTCCACCGGGTGCTGGCCGATACCGGCCTCACCCCACAGGACATCGACGGTGTCGCCGCCGGCCCATTTTCGGGGCCGCTCACCTATTACATGCGCAACGGCCCCGCCTGGCGGAGCCACATGGCCCCGTCGATCCCCATCATCTTGGACGCGGCCTCGGCCATCGCCACCGGCCAGTGCCACACGGTGCTGGTGGCCCACGGATCGGCGGGCATCTACACCGAGCGGGCTTCCACCGCCCCGTGGACCCGGCCGGCCAACGAGTTCGTGGTGGCCTACGGCATGTTCACCGCAGCCGAGTTCGCCCTCATCGCCCAGCGCCACATGCACATGCACGGCACCACCCATGAGCAGCTGGCCACGGTGGCGGCCACCATCCGCAACAACGGCCACGCCCACCCCGAGGCGGTGTACCACGGGCGGGGCCCCTTTACTCCGGACGACATCCTGGCATCCCGCATGGTGTCCGACCCCTTCCACCTGTTGGATTGCGCCATGACCTCGGAGGGGGCCTGCGCTTTGATCCTCACCACCCGGGAGCGGGCCCAGGATCTGCCCAACAAGCCGGTGTACATCCTGGGCGGGGCGTGCGACAGCTTCGGCCCCTCCTACCAGCACCCGCCGGCGTGGGATCTAGCCGGGCCCAGCGGTCGCAACAACGGTTACACCGGCCGGTGGGCGGCGCAGAAATCGTTCGCCATGGGCGAACTCGGCCCCACCGATGTGGACGTGTGCGAGTTCTACGATCCGTTCTCGTTCGAGATCATTCGCCAGTTCGAGGCCTACGGGTTCTGCGAGGAGGGCGAGGGAGGCGACTTCATCATGGACGGCCGCATCGGCCCCGGTGGGCAGTTCCCGGTGACCACCGACGGGGGCACCATGTCGTTCAGCCACGGCGGGGCGGCGGTGCAGCAGCTCCAGCGGGTGATCCGGGGGGTGGAGCAGCTTCGGGGAACCTGCGTGACCTCCCAGGTGCCCGATGCCCAGGTGGCCATGTGCTCCAACGGCGGCGCCGGTGCGCTGTTCACCGACGTGATGCTGCTGGGAACGGAGACGCCGTGAGCGAGATTCTGTTTCCACTGTCCTTCGGCAGACCAGACCTGGAGCGGGAAGAGAGCCAGGACAAATGAGCGAGATTCTGCAACCCCAGTCGCCCGGCATCCCCCTGCCCGTTCCCACGATTTACTCCCAGCCCTACTGGGACGGCTGCCAGGTGGGCGAGCTGCGCTTTCAGCGGTGCCAAGACTGCGGCGCCATCACCATGGACCCGGCCCCGGCCTGCTCGGCCTGCTTCTCGGAGAACCTCGAGTGGGAGGTCAGCACCGGACTCGGTGAGGTGTACTCCTGGACCACCGTATGGCGCCCCCAAACCCCGGCCTTCACCGTCCCCTACGTAGCCGTGATCGTCACCCTCGACGAAGGCTTCTGGCTGCTGGCCAACCTAGTCAACTGCCCCGTAGACGCCGTGTACGTCGGCATGCGAGTGCAGACCACCTTCGTAGAGCTGAGCGAAGAAATCACCCTCCCCTACTTCGAACCGGTCGACTAGCTAGCCGGAGGGCTCAAGGTAGACGTGGGTGGCGGCGGGGACGGTGGCGCGCAGGCGGGCCTCTACTGCGGCTACCGCCGCGGGCATCTGGTCGGCCGATAAGTGATCGGCGAAGTCCACTTCGGCGGCCACCAATAGCTCCTCGGGGCCGAGGTGCTGGGTGCGCAGGTCCACCACTCGGTCGATCTCGGGTGCATCGTCCAAGGCGGCGCGCAGGCGGGCTCGGTCTTCTTCGGTGGCGCTCTCGCCGATGAGCAGGCTCTTCATCTCGATGGCCAGCACGATGGCGATGATCCCCAAAAGCACGCCGATCACCAGGGTGCCCACGCCGTCCCAGCGGGGCTCGCCGGTGACCTCGGCCAGCACCACGGCTATGAGGGCGAACACCAAGCCGAACATGGCGCCGAGGTCCTCCAGCAGCACCACGGGCAGCTCGGGAGTGCGGGATCGGCGGATGAACGTGCCCCACGAGAGCTTGCCCCGCACCTTGTTGGATTCCACGATGGCGGTGCGGAACGACAGCGACTCCACCACGATGCCGAAGATCAGAATGCCGATGGCCACCCACAGCGACTCCAGCTCGTGGGGGTGACGCACCTTCTCGATGCCCTCGTTGATGGCGAACAGCGCACCCAGGGTGAACAGGATGATCGACACCACGAACGACCAGAAGTACCGCTCTCGCCCGTAGCCGAAGGGATGGCGGGGGGTGGGGTCCCGCTTGGACAATCGACCGCCCAACAGCAGCAGCGCCTGGTTGCCGGTGTCGGCGCAGGAGTGGACTCCCTCGGCCAGCATGGAGGCCGACCGGGTCACGGCGAAGCCCACGAACTTGGCGATGGCGATGGCCAGGTTGGCGAAAAGCGCAGCCAATACGGCTTTGGTGCCTCCTCCAGCGGCCATGCCCCAATGGGTAGCACACCTCGGGCGGGTAATCTCAGTTACGTGTTCAGCATCGAGATAGAGGGGCTGGTGGCCCGGATCACCCTGGCCAACCCGCAGCGGCGCAACGCGCTGAGCCTGGAGCTGATGCAGCGCCTCACCGAAGCACTGCGCGAGCTGGGGGAGAAGACCGACGTTGGGGCGATTGTGATCGCCGCTGAAGGACCGGCGTTCTCCGCTGGTCACGACCTGTCGGAGATGGTGGACCGGGACGCCCAGTTCTACGACCACCTGTTCGAAGCCTGCACCGAGCTGATGGACGCGGTTCACGCCGTGCCCCAGCCGGTGATCGCCGAGGTGGACGGCGTGGCCACCGCCGCCGGGTGCCAGCTGGTGGCGGCCTGCGATCTGGCCGTGGCCTCCACCGAGTCGACCTTCGCCACCCCCGGCGTGCGCATCGGCCTGTTCTGCTCCACTCCGATGGTGCCCATCTCTCGGGCGGTGGGCCGCAAACGGTCGATGGAGATGCTGCTCACCGGCGAGCCCATAAACGCGGGCACTGCCGCAGAGTGGGGCCTGGTGAATCGGGTGGTGCCTTCCGACCAGCTGCGGGCTGAGGTGGACAAGCTGGCCGCCCAGATCACCCGGTTCAGCGACGAAACCATCGCCATTGGCAAGCAGGCCTTCTACCGCCAACTCGACTGCGGCGAGCCCGAGGCCTACGACCTGACCAGAGAGGTGATGGCGGCCAACGCGGCTACCGCCGATGCCCAAGAGGGCATCGATGCCTTTTTGACCAAGCGCTCCCCATCGTGGTCGGGCCGCCAAGGGAGCTAACTTCCCCCCAATGGGAACCGTTTTTGCCACTGTTGATGAACTGCCCGCCGCGGTCGGCCAGCACTTGGGGTGGAGCGACTGGATGGAGATCACCCAGGAGCGGGTGAACCAATTCGCCGACGCCACCGGCGACCACCAGTGGATCCACATCGACCCCGAGCGGGCCGCCGCCGAGAGCCCCTACGGTGCCACGATCGCCCACGGCTACCTCACGCTGTCGCTCACCAACATGTTTTTGCCCAGCCTGATCACCGTGGAGCAGATCTCCATGGGCATCAACTACGGCGTGAACAAGGTGCGGTTCCCCGCCCCCGTCCCGGTGGGCTCGCGCGTCCGGGTGGGCGCCGAGCTCAGCTCGGTGGACGAGATCACCGGCGGCGTCCAAGCCGTGATCACCATCACCGTGGAAGTAGAGGGCAGCCCCAAACCCGCCTGCGTGGTGGAAAGCCTCACCCGCTACATACGCTGAGCCCGCCTGCGACGAGGGCCAGTAGAGTTAGCGGGCGATGGCGAAGCGTAAGCGGTCGCGGACTGCGACGTTGGAGCGGGTGCCGGTCTCGGATCCTCCGGTGCGACCGGGACTGGTCGGGCCGCGGCGGCGGGTGCCTCGGGATATTGAGCGGCCTCCGTATGCCCGGACGGGGGAGCCGGGGCCCGCGACATCATCAGCAGTTCGGAACGCCGACGAGATCGAGGCCATGCGCCGAGCGGGGCAGATGGCGGCTGAGGTGCTGCTGTTCGCTGGGAAGCTGGTGGCCCCAGGGGTGACCACCGACAGCATCGACGCCGAAGTCCATGACGAAATCGTGCGCCGGGGGGCCTATCCCAGCCCGCTCAACTATCGGGGCTATCCCAAGTCGGTGTGTACGTCGATCAACGAGGTCATCTGCCACGGCATCCCCGACAGCCGGGCGCTGGCCGACGGCGACATCGTCAACATCGACGTCACCGTGTTCCTAAACGGTGTCCACGGCGACACCTCGGTGACATTCGAGGTCGGCGAGGTGGACGACCACTCTCGCTTGCTGGTTCGGGAGACCCGGGCCGCCATGTACCTGGGCATCGGCGCGGTTCGGGACGGAGCACCAGTGAGCGCCATCGGGAAGGCCATCGAATCCCATGCTCGGTTGCATCGGCTGGGGGTGGTACGGGAGTTCATCGGACACGGGGTAGGCACCGAGTTCCACTCCGGGCTTCAAATTCCCCACTACTACGAACGCAGCCACAACACACCGCTGGCAACCGGCATGACCTTCACCATCGAGCCCATGCTCACGCTGGGTTCCCCCAATCTGTATCTGTGGGACGACGAGTGGACCGCAGTCACTGCCGACCAGAGACGCAGCGCCCAGTTCGAGCACACCCTGCTGTGCCACGACGACGAGGCGGAGATCCTCACCCGAACCCCCGCCGGAGAGGGCGCCGCCGAGGTATACGCCAGCGTCTGACCCGGCTGGCGGCTAGTCCCAATACCAGGCCAAACCGCGCACGCCGGTGCCGGAGTTGATCATCATTGCTTGGCCGAATTGGCTGATGAACGAGTCGGCGGGTTGCACTTCGGCGGTGACGGCATCGAGCAACTCCACGGCCCTCTCGGGGACCTCGGCGTGGAGGCTGACCAGGTGCAGCTGGGCGTCGCAGTCGGCAGGTCGGGTGCGCCGCCAGAGGCCCAGGATGCGCTGGTGGGCGGCCTCGTCGCTGAGCGCGGGGCGCAGGCGGCCGATGGCCCCATTTTGTATGTCGAACATGGGGCGCAGGCCGATCAGGTTGCCGGCCCGGCCCGCCAAGCCCGGCACCCGGCCGCTGCGGATCAGCTGATCGAGATTGCCCAGCGCGCCGACCAGGGTGATCCGCTTTGCCACAGCCTCCGCTCGGGCCACCACCTCGTCTAGCGTCGCACCGGCCCGGGCGGCCCGGGCCGCGGCTACCGCCACCAGTGCCTGGCCGCCAGCCGCGGTTCGGCTGTCTACCACCGCCACCGGGCCGGCCGCGCCCTTGGAGGCCAGCACGGCTGATTGATGGGTGATGCTCAGGGTTGAGGTCACCGTCACGACCACGACACCCTCGCCCTGGTTTTGATCGTCCATCGCCTGAACGAAGGCGCCCGGCGACGGTCCCGAGGACGAGTGGGTCTTGGCGGCAAGGATCTCCGAGGTGTCGAGCTCCCCGTCGGCCACCGTGCGGCCGTCCACGGTGATCATGAGCGGAACCACCGCGATGTCCCAGGCCGCCCGCACCTCCTCGGGCAGCGCCGCGGTGCTGTCGGTGACGATGCCGACCGTCACTCGTGGGCCTTTTGAACGTCGACATCGAGAATCGGGCGGACGGTGGCCGCCGAGGCCAGCACAATCAGGCCCGATGCCAACAGAACCGAACGAGTTCCTGGCAGCCCCGCTTCGTTCAGCCCGTCGCCGATGGCCCCCGCCCCCAGGGCGGCCGCGCCCAAACCGATGCGGATAACCACGTGGAAGGCCGAGAAGGCCAGCACCCGCTCTTCCTCCAAGGGGATCCGGGCTTGCAGCGCGCTAATCCCCGATGTGAGGGCCACAGTGGCCCCGGCGCCGAACCCGGCCGCGCCCAGGAAGGTGAGCCAGACGGTGGGACTCTGGCTCATAAGCGCCACCAGTGCGCCCATGACCAGCGCGCCTCGGCGGGTGAGCACCAACAGGTCTACATGGCGCGATTTGTGGGTGAGGGCGAGGCCCACGCCCGCTCCCGCGCCGAACAGAACGATGAGGATGCCGTATTCGATGTCGGACGCGTTCAACTCCTCTTGCACCAGTTTGATGCCCAGTGAGAACAGCGCTCCCAGTCCAATGGCGGCAGCCGCAGTAGCGGGAAGGATCCTGCGCACCAGGGGCACCGACCAGGCGTCGCGCAGCCGGCTGGGCGACACGGAGAGCTCGCCATCGGCAAGGGCGGGGCCGGGCGACACGGAGAGCTCGCCATCGGCAAGGGCGGGGCTCTCCGGGGCTGCTGCGGCGGTGGATCCCCGGCCTTGGAGCCCCAGTGCCCGGGCGATGAAGTAGGCGGAAACGAAGAATGTGAGTGCGTCGATCCAAAAGACCAGGGCGTAGGGATGCGACCCCAGCCAGCCGTCGTCGAGCGGGAGGGCGGCGAACGCGGCGAACAGGCCCGCTCCGATCGGGATGTTGCCGTACGACGACCCCATCATGGCGGCGTTGGCCAGCGGCAGGTCGGGCTCGTCCACGAGATCGGGAATGGCCGAGTCGCGGGAGGCCAGGAACACCACGCTGGGGGCCTCCAGGGCGAGGGCCCACAAGTACACCCACCACAGCTCCTGCACGAAGGGGACCACCGCGATCATCCCGGCCCGCAGAAGGTCCATGGTGATCATGGTCCGGCGGCGGTCCCACCGGTTCACCAGCTTGGCGGCCAGCGTTCCGCCCAGCGCCGCCGGTATGAGCCTAAAGGCCAGGATACCACCGACGGCGGCGGCCGAGTCGCTCAAATGGTCCACCAGCGCCATGAGGGCAAAGGTGCCCATCCAGTCGCCGAGCGCGGACGCCCCCTGTCCGATGAGCAGGCGACGGAAGTCGACCTTGGTGCGAAGGCTCAAGGCTCTCGGGTCAGTAGACCGTTGAGGACTACAAGAATCAAGGGTTGGTGGGGGTAGCTCCGACCCAGCTGTCGTTGTCGAAGACCAGGCGGTGGGCGGCGGCCTTCAAGCGGTTGGGGGCGGGCAGCGGTCCATTGCCCAGAACGCGCTTGATCAGGATGGGGATGATGATGATGGTGCTGGCAATGGCGGCCTGGCCGTCGGCCACCAGCAGCAGGAAGGGGGGAAGCGCCGGCATCGTGATGAACACCACCAATCCGGTGTGGCGCAGGATCCGGCCCAGCGCCAGCCCGCCCAACAAGAACAAGGCCGCCGGCCAGGCGATCACCGCGAATGCGCCCAGCGCCGGAGACAGCCCACGGCCGCCGGCGCCGTTGAGGAACATCGACCAGTTGTGGCCGATCACCGAAACGGCCCCGGCAAACGCCATCAGCAGCCAGCGGTCTCCGGCCAGGAACGGTCCCAGTGCTCCCTTACCCACGTCGAGCAGGCCACCCACTACCAAAGGTATGAACCCGGCAACCTGGTACAGGCTGGTGCCCGACACTGTGCCGGTGCCCACTTGGCGCAGGTCGGTTCGGGCCAGTGACTGGGCGATCATGTAGGAGAAGGGCACCGCACCGGCCGCAAAGGCCACGATGAGCACCAACGTCCCCCACATCATCGATAAAGATTCTGCCCCAATCCGGGGCTGCTTTGCCACAGGTTGACGAAGTTGGTTCGTTGGAGGCCCGGCGCCGGAGTTCGGCGTGGCAATATGGGGCCGCAATGAGCTCCGGCGAACGAACCCGATTGCTGTTGATTCGCCACGGTGAATCGGAGGTTACGGTCAAGCAGATCATCGGCGGCGATCTGTTCTGCACGGGACTGTCGCCGCTGGGCCGTCGGCAGGCAGAAGTCCTCGGAGAGCGCTATATGCAGGGCTATGAGCCCAAGGTGGACGCGCTGTGGTCGAGCACGCTGCCCCGAGCGATAGAGACCGCCGAGCTGCTGTCGCCATCGCTCGGGGGGTTGAAGGTGAACACCCATCCCGATCTGGTGGAGCGCCGTCCCGGTGAGGCCGACGGGGTGGGCTACCAGGAGTTTGGCAACATCTTCGAATGGACCGGTGATTTCCATCCCCACCTGCCGCTGGCGCCGGGCGGGGAGAGCCTGGCCGCCTTCTCCTACCGCACCGGCCAGGCGCTCTACGAGCTGGTGGAGGGGTACCCCGGCACCACCATGATGGTGGTATGCCATGGCGGGGTGATCGACATCGCCATGCGGCTCTTCTTGGGCTTGGGGATGAACACCCAGTTCGTGCTCTGGACCCTGAACACGTCGATCACCGAGTTCGTGACCACCGACGAGCCCGGCGTTTGGCGGCTGGTGCGGTACAACGACGCCGCCCATCTGGACGGGCTGCCGCCCCGCACCGAGCCGGCCGAGTAGCGATCAGACCACCGACACCGTTCCAGGGTCGGTTGCTGTGAGTTCTCCGATCACCGCCGCGCCGTGGCCTAAAGCCGCGAGTCGGGCCGCAGCGTCTTCGGCCCCCGCCGGTGGGCAGCAAAACAGCAGGCCTCCGGAAGTCTGGGCATCGGCCAGCATGGTCAAGATCCGCTGGTCGCCCGAGCCCCTGACCATCGGTCTCACGTGGTCGAGGTTGCGGACCGTGCCGCCGGGGGCGAATTCCTGATCCAGCAGATCCCAGGCGCCGGGGAGCACCGGCACCGAATCGGCCCGGATCACCGCTCCCGTGCCGCTGGCCGCGGCCAGCTTCTGGAGATGGCCGAGCAGGCCGAAGCCGGTGATGTCGGTGGCCGCGGTGGCCTTGGCCCCCAACGCTGCCGATGCGGCCTCATCGTTGAGGCGAGTCATCTCGGCCACACCCGCGGTGTAGGTCTCGGCCAGCCAGCCGCCAGGCTGGATCGCCTCGGGTTCGGAGCGCTTGACCGCGGTGGCCAACAGCCCGGTGCCCAGCGGCTTGGTCAGCACCAGCGACTGGCCGGGTTGGGCGCCGGCGTTGGTGAGCAGGCTCTCCTCGTCGGCCTCCCCGGTAACGGCTTGGCCGTACATCGGCTCGGGTCCGTCTACCGTGTGGCCGCCCACAACCGTCCACCCTCCCTTTTCGGCGGCAGCGGCCCCGCCGGCCAGCACGTCGGAGAGAACCTCCAGCGCCAGTTCTCCGTGGGGCCAGGCCACCAGGTTCAGCGCGAATCGCGGGGTTCCGCCCATGGCGTAGACATCGGAAGCGGCGTTGGTGGCCGCGATGCGCCCCCAGGTGTGGGCGTCGTCGACCACCGGCGCGAAGAAATCGGCAGTAGAGATCAGGGCGCGGCCTTCTTCCAGCCGCCACACGGCGGCGTCGTCACCGGTTTCTGGGCCCACGATCAGGTTCTCGTGGGCTGGGGTTGGCAGCGAGCGCATGACCTGCGCCAGCTCGGTCGGTCCGAGCTTGCCGGCTCAACCCGCTCCGTGGCTGTAGGCCGTGAGCCTGCCCGTCTTCGGGTTCACGGTCTTGACGCTACCGGGCCGCAACCAGTTGGCGTGGGTTAGCTTTGCAACCGTATGAGCGATCCGCCTACTCGTCGGGCGCCGCCAGGCTGGTATGCCGAGCAGGGGCAGCGCGGCTACCGGTTCTGGGATGGCGAGTCTTGGGCCGATCCCGCGGGCGGTTTGGCACCGATCCTGGGTGCCGGCAGCGGGAGACGGTCTTCTCCCGCCCAGATGAGAGCGGGGCTGGCCTTCATGGGTGCGGCGATGGCGCTGGTGATCGCCGGGCTGTTGTTGCCGTGGTCTGATGCCGGATCGAAGACGCGGGGGGTGCTGGACGGTGACATCCCGTGGCTGGTGGGCCTGGGTGGCGTGGCCGACTCGTGGCTGCTGGTTCTTCTGGCCGCGGTGATGCTGTGGACGGTGGTTGTTGCGACGCTGGGCGGCAACACCCAGATGATGTGGCTGCCGGCGCTGGCGGTGGGATTGGCGGTGATGGGCTTTTGTCTCGCAGAGGGGCTGGCCATCGACGACGACTTGGATGCGGCGGGCGCAAGGGTTGGTGGGGGCCTGTTTGTGGCCTATGCCGGAGGGGCATCGGCGGCAGTAGGCGGAGCGCTGCTCAGACCAGCCCGATGAGCAAGCTCAACTAGGCGTCGCCTTCGCCGTTGTCTTCGCCGTCACCATTGCCGCCGTCGCCATCGACGAGGGGCGTGTCTTTGGAGCGGGTCAGCGGCAGCTCGACCACCATTTCGGTGAACTCGCCCGGCTCGGTATTTACGGTGATGGTGCCGCCGTGCTCGCGGACGATGTCGGCCGACAGCGCCAGGCCGAGGCCGGTGCCCTCATTGGTGGGCTTGGTGGTGAAAAACGGGTCGAAGATCTTTGCCGCCACATCCGGCGGAATGCCGCTGCCGTTGTCTCGGACGCTGAGTATGGCGCTGTTGTCGGTGCGGCTGCTCTTCAACAAGATTGTGGGGCTGTAGTCGCCCACCGTGCCCGCCTCGGCCAACTCCTTTTGCTTCTTGTTGGTGGCGTAGCCCGCGTTGGCCACGAAATTCAAGAACACCCTCCCCAGATCCTGGGGAACGACCTCCAACTGCCCCATGTCCGGGTCGAACTCCTCTTCTAGGGTGACGATGAAGTCGGGATCTTGGGCCCGGGCGCTGTGGAAGGCCAACAGGGAGTGCTCGTGGATGAGGTCGTTGATGTCGGTCATCTGGGTCTCGCCGCCGCCCCGGCCCATCAGAAGCATGTCTTGAACGATCCGGTTGGCCCGCTTTCCGTGCGATTGGATGCGCTCGAGGTTGTCGTTCAGGTCTTGGTTGATCTCCTCGACGAGGTCTTTGTCTGCATCGGAGAGACTGTCGGTGAACTCCTCATAGATCTCGGCCATCTCTTCCAGCAGCTCGACCGACGCCGCCGAGAAGTTGTTGATGAAGTTGAGCGGGTTGCGGATCTCGTGGGCCACGCCGGCGGTGACCTCGCCCAGCGCAGCCAGCTTCTCCCGAGCCACGATCTGATCCTGGGCTTGGCTCAGCTCCTCGAGCACTGATTGCAGCTCGTCGTTGCGCTCGCTCAGCTCTTGGGCCAACTGCTCCACCAGGTTCAGCCGCTGGACCTCCAGGGCGTGGCGGCGGAATACCTCCAGCGCCGATGCCATCTCGGCGATCTCGTCGCGCCCCTCGATCTCGATCTCTTCTTCCAGATCGCCCTTGGCCAGCGTGCGCATGCGACCGGAAAGCCTCCCGATGCGGCGCAGCAGAACTCGGCCCACGAACAGCCAGCTGATCAGCCCCGCACCGAGAACGCCGATGACGCTGATGATCACCAAGAGAATTCGGGCAGTGTTGATGGTTTGGGCCGAGTTCTCGGTGGCCTGGTCGGCCCCGGCTTGGGCGGTTTGGACAATGGCGTTCACCTCGGAGAGTAGATCCACGGCAACGGCCTGATTCTGGGCTAACAGGATGTCTTGGCGCTTGATGATGTCCAAGCGGTCGACCGACGCCTGAAAGGCGCTGTTGTTGCCCATGCCCAGTCTCAGGAGGCTGTTGACCGCCGATTCCAGACCCGGGGCGGTTTCCGTGGCGGCGATGGCTGTCAAACTGATCTGGATCCGGTCAGTGGTCGACTCGAAGCTCTCTATGAGCGGCTCGACGAAGTCGGATTCGGAGGCGATCAGGGCGCTGCCCATCAGCTCGGTGACCTGGGCCACGTCGGCCTGCAACGCGTTGAGGTGGCGGTAGAGAAGAAGCTCGTCTCCCGAGGTTCGGCTCATGGCGTCGGTCGGCTCGGTTTCGAAGTCTCGGTAGCCCGTGACCTGGAAGAACAGCTGATCGTCGATGGCGGGGATGATGATGCCCTGAGCCTGGTCGTGCAGGGTGGGAATCTGCACTTGGAGGGTCTCGATTTGCCTGCTCAAGCTGTAGAAGTGGGGCATGTCGGCGGTGATGGTGGCGATGTTGGTGGCCAGGGCATCGGCGGCCTCGGATATGCCCTGAACGTGGACGTCGTCGGGGTTGTCGCGCAACAGGGGATCGAAGCGCTGTTGGAACTCTCGGTGGGCGGCGGTGACCTCAGCGGAGATCACCGGGAACTGATCGGGGGCTGCGGTGGTGAGCCGGGGGGCGGCGGCCACCAGCGCGTTGGAGAACTCGGCCAGGCTGAAGGCGCCAGCCAGCTCGGGAACGCTCTCCTCGCTGACCCGCTTCTGGCTGCTGTCCACGTTGTTGAAGGAGATCCAGCTGACCACGCTGGCCACAATGGTCAAGGCGACCGCGCCAAAAATCCCTGCGTAGAGCTGGCTGGATATCCGGCGGTGGATCGCGGGTCTCTGCGCTTGGACGCTGGAATCGCCCGTTGCCGAGTTCGGAGGGTTGATCGTCTCGGTCACGGTCTGGCCCCTCCCATCGATGCCTCCGGACGGTAGCTGCCGCTGGCGTCGATCACGGTCAAGAAAACGGCGTCCGAGCCCTGATTGTCGACTCTTCGGTCGGTCTCGTTGCCGAAGTCCAGAGCGAATCCGTCGATGTCGAATTGGCCGGCGCCCAAGATGTTCTCCAAGAAGCAGTCGCGGGTGAGCGCGGGTCCGCATGCTTCCAGCCCGGCAATGGCCATCCGGCCGGCCACGTAGCCCTCCAAGGAGACGAATCCCGGCACAGCTTGGGGATCCAGTTCGGCCAGTGCCGCGGTGTAAGAGGCCACCACCGGGATCGAATCGTCGTGGGGGAAGGGAACCACCTGGGTCACGTAAACGCCTTCGCCGCCTGCGCCCAGCTCGGCGGCCAAGGCGTTGCTGCCCACAAAGGAGACCGTCATGAAAACGGGATCGAAGCCGATGTGGCGGGACCAGGAAATGAGGGAGGCCACCGGCTGGTAGGCGCCGATGATGATCACCGCCTCGGGATTGCCGAGCCTCAGGTCGAGCAGTCCTGACTTCACCGCGGTGGTGTTGCGGGGATACACGCCCGTGGCCACCAGTTCCATATCTCGGCGCTCAAGCGCAGCCAATGCCCCGTTGTAACCCGCCCGTCCGAATGAGTCGTCTTGGAACATCACCGCGATTCTGGTTACGCCCAGATCGGTGGTCAGCCGCTCAACCATCTCCTCGGTTTCCTGGGCGTAGGAGGATCGCAGGTTGACGATGTTGTCCCAGTGGTCGTCTCGGAGGAATCCGGCGCCGGTGAACGGGGCCACATAGGGAATGTCCGCCTCGGCCGCCACCGGGGTGGCCGAGCGCGATGTGGGCGTTCCCACCGCGCCGATGAGGGCGAACACCTGTTCGTCGTCGATCAGAGCCTGGGTGTTGGTGATGGCCGCCTCGGGTTCATAGGCGTCGTCCCGGGTGGTGAGCTCCAATTTGCGCCCGTGTACGCCTCCGTTGCGGTTGGCCTCCTCGAAGGCGGCCAGGATTCCAAGGTTCATGTTGATGCCCAGCTCTTGGGCCGGGCCGCTGAATGCGGCCGATTGCCCGAACACCACTCGGTCGTCGAACACACCGGGGGTGCCGGCGCCAGATGGCGTGTCCGGGGTGTCCGGCGTGTTCCCGGCATCGGCCGTGGGGGTGGCATGTGGGGTTGCGGGGCTAGAGCCGTCGGACCCGCACCCCGTCAGAACTAGGGCGAAAGTGGCCAGTGCGAGACCAGCCAGCCGCCAGCGACGAGCATTCCTCAGCGCTGCGTCCCTCACTACTCGGGATGGACGACGAGCTTGAGGTGGTTGCGGTCGTTCTCCCGACGGTATTCAAGCTCTTCGCCCATGGTCTTCACCAGATAGACCCCCAACCCCCCGATCGGGCGATCGGCTAGGGGAAGCGACACATCGGGCACAGGGGCGTCGGTGAGCGGATTGAAGGCCGATCCGTCATCGCTGAGACGGATGGTGAGGGCGTGGTTCTCCGACTCCAGCTCGAGGTCGATTTCGGTAAGTCCGCTGGTATCGCCGTGGGTGAGCGTGTTCAGCACCAGCTCTTCGAGGATGAGGTTGGCCCGCATCGTGAGCGTCACGGGCCAGTCTTCTGCCTCGGCCATCTCATTGAGGATGTCCTCGATCAGAGGCAAGACGTCGGAGGGGTGGCCTTGCTCCGGGGGATGAAGCAGGTGCAGCGCTCGTTGCATGTCACCAGCTCCTCATGTCGGGCAACAGAGGCAGCGACCAGCGGAGGTGGGCGAGCATCAGGGGCGTCGAAGTGTCAGGCAGGTGATGTCGTCGGATTGAGGGGCATCACCTGCGAAATTCCGTACACACTCGAAAACTGCCTCGTTGGCGGCCAGAGCGCTGTCGGGCGAATTGCCCTCGAACACATCGGCCAACCGCGTCAACCCGAACTGCTCATTGTTGGCGTTCATCGCCTCGGTGACTCCGTCGGTGAACAAAACGACGGTGTCGCCCGGGGCCAGCTCAACCGTCTCTTGGGTGTAGACGATGTCGGGAGCGATGCCCAGCGCCACACCTTTGGTGAGCGGCAGCTCGGTGACGGTGCCGTCGGCGCTCACCAGCATCGGAGGGTCGTGGCCGGCAATGGAATAGGTGAGCGAACCGGTGTTCGGGTTGAACAGGGCGTAGATCAAGGTGACGAACATGAACGTTGGGTTGTCCTGGTGGAGCTGGTTGTTGACTTCCTCCAGCACCATCGCGGGGTCTCCGACGCCGATGGCCGCTCCCTTCAGTGCGGTCCGGCTGGACATCATGAACATCGACGCGGGTATGCCCTTGTCGGAAACGTCGGCCACCACCAGGCCGACTTGTTCGTCGAGCTTGAAGAAGTCGTAGAAGTCGCCGCCTACGTTGCGGGCCGGTTCCATGTTGGCCGAGACCTCGTACTTATCGGTGACCGGCGGGTTCTTGGGCAGGATGGACTGCTGGAGCTGGCTGGCGATGCTCAACTCGTTTTGGAGGGCTACTAGCTGATCGCGCGATGAAAGCGCCTCCCGCCACTCGGCCAGATGCTCCAACGTGCGGCTGATGGTTATCTTGAGGTCGTCGAAGTCGATGGGCTTGGTGACGAAGTCGAATGCCCCCCGGTTCATGGCCGTGCGAATGTTGTCCATGTCGCCATAGGCGGAGATGATCACCGCACGCAGGTTCGGATCGACGCCGGGAAGCTGCTGGAGCAGGGTCAGGCCGTCCATCTTGGGCATGTTGATGTCGGACAGCACCATGTCGATGGTTGAATCGGCGTTGAGCTTCTCCAGCGCCTCTACGCCGTTCTGGGCGAATACGAACTCGTATTCGTTGGCGCGAATCTGCCGCCTCATCCGCTGAAGGATTAGGGGCTCAAGATCCGGTTCGTCGTCGACGACGAGGATCTTGTAAGTCTGATCCAAGGTGTTACCCCTGCTTGGCGGCTTCTACCGAGGGGAAGACGTTGATGATCTGATCGAAACCGCTGATTCGGAACACATCGCCCACTGCTTCTGTGAGCGAGCAGATGCTGAAGGATTTGCTCTGCCGGTCGAGGTTCTGGGCCGCCATGAGCAGCACGCGGAGCCCGGCGCTGCTGATGTATTCGAGACCGCCGAGGTCCAGAATGATCCGCTGATCGCCGGGGTCGAACATTCCTTGCAGTGACTCCAGAAAATCCGACGCGTTGGATCCGTCGACCCGGCCAGAAGCAGTGACTACCAGAGTGTCACCAGAGCGGTCATGACTGAATTCCATAGTTGGGCCTCTCTCGTTGGGTCCTGTTCTGGATCATTGTGTCAGCCGGGATCATACACAAGCCAATGGCTCATAGCAGAATGAAACCGATTGGATTGGAAACGGCGATGAAGCCATGTCGCGTCCAAGGGTCACTGTGGCTGGGACAAAATGAGCGCGCTGGTGGGCACGGCGGTTCCCGCGGTGGCCAGCACGTTCTCCACATTCTCGATCTGGTTGACCGAAGTTCCCCGGATCTGCCGCACCCCTTCGGCGATGCCGTTGAGGCCGTGGATGTAGGCCTCGCCGAGCTGGCCCCCGTTGGTGTTGATGGGCAGTCGGCCGTCTCGTCCGAGGTGGCCGTCGCGGATGAAGTCCTTGGCCTCGCCTCGGTCGCAGAATCCGAACTCCTCGAGCTGGGGGAGCACCAGCGGGGTGAAGTGGTCGTAGATGATGGCGGTTTGGATGTCGTCGGCACTCAGGCCGCTCGACTGATAGAGCTGGCGGGCGCACAACCCCATCTCAGGGATCCCGGTGATGCTGTCCCGGTAGTAGCTCCTCATCATGTGCTGGTCTTCGGCGGCACCTTGGGCGGCCGAGGCGATGACCGCTGGCTTCTGCCTCAGGTCTTTGGCCCGTTCCGCGGTGGTCACCAGCAGAGCCTGGGCCCCGTCGGTTTCCTGGCAGCAGTCGAGCAGACGCAGCGGCTCCACGATCCAGCGGCTGTTCTGGTGGTCTTCCAGGGTGATGGGCCGCTGGAAGAAGTGGGCGTAGGGGTTGGTGGCCGCGAAATCCCGGTCGACCACTGACACCCGGCCGAAGTCCTCGGTGGTGGCACCGTACTCGTGCATGTAGCGGGTGGCGAACATGGCTACCCATGAGGCCGGTGTGACCAGCCCGAAGGGCGAGCTCCACGAGAAGCTGACCTCGCTCGCCTCGGCGCCGGCGGGCCGGTCTTGCACTCCGGCCCCGAAGCGGTGCCAGGAGCGCTCGTTGAAGGCCCGGTAGCACAGCACGTAGTCGGCGGCGCCGGAGTAGATGGCCTGGCAGGCCACCGCGATCACCCCGCAGGCCGCCCCGCCGCCGTGGTGCACCATGGAGAAGTGGGTCAGCTCCTCGATGCCCAGATTGCGGGCCAGCTCGATTTCGGGGTTCTGCTCGGCGGAGTAGGTCACCATGCCGTTGACCTTCTCGGGGGGGAGACCAGCGTCCTCGCAGGCGGCCAGGCAGGCCTCCACTGCCTGGTCCATCGGGGTTCGACCCGAGTCTTTGGTGAACGGGGTGGCGCCGATGCCGGCGATGGCGGAGTGATAGGCGTAATTCAAAGTCATGGTGATCTCCTACGCTCTCGGCAGGGCCAGGTCGACGGTTCCGGTTACGTGGGGGCCCCGGCTGTTCTGCCCCCGGAACGACACTTCTACAATGTGCTCGCCGTCGGCCTCCTGCTTGGCGGTGACCGAGCCCGACATGGTCATGCAGTCGTAGGGGTAGTTGGGGGCGCCGAGGCGGATCTTCAGGTTCTTGAACACGGCGTCGGGGCCGGCCCAGTCGCCGATGTAGCGGGCCGAGAGGCCGCTTGAGGTCAAGATGTTCATGAAGATGTCCTCGGAGCCCTTCTTGAGGGCCATGTCTCTGTCGTGGTGTACGTCTTGGTAGTCGCGCGACGCGATGGCGGTGGACACGATCAGGGTGGGGGTGAGGGGAATGGGGCACAGTGGGAGCTCGTCGCCCACGCTCACCTCGTCGAAGGTGAGCGTGGACGGGTTGCGGGGGACTCGGGCCGGTCGGAACACCGGAATGCTCACGTCCTCGTGAGTCTGCATGTGCCAGGCCTGAAGCGGCATGCCCACCTTGAGCTGATCGGGGTCGCAGTCAGTGATGTTGGTGACGAGGCGGACGCCCTCTTCGAGCTCCACCAGCCCGATGTTGAGGGGGTAGTCGAATGACGGGACCCGGGGGTGGTGGGACACCACGTAGGAGTACAGCGTGCCCTCGCCCGAAGCGGTGATGTAGCCCATGTCGGTGGACCCGCAGGCTGGGCAGCGGGTGCCGGGCGGGTGCTGGAGGTACCCGCAATTGAGGCACTTTTGGATGCGCAGCTCCCCGACGCGGCTGCCCTGCCAGAAGAAGTCGGTGTCCTGGTTGCGGCTGGGGCGGGGGCGGGGCGGGCGCTCTGCGGCGGCGTCGCCGTCGCCGGCGGTGCGGCCGGTGCCGGGCCGGAACTTGAGGATGCGGAAGAACATGGAGCCGACGTGGTCGCCGTGGTGGTTCAGGTATTCGGTTTCGGTGGTGACGAAGTGGCCGATTCCCAGCGCGGTCTGCTTCTCCTCGGATACGTCCACCAGCTTGACGGTGCCGGTGAGGAGGTCGCCGAGCTTGAGGTAGCGGTGGTAAACGTGCTCGGAGTTGGTGGCCACCACGCCGACATAGCCGGCTTCGTCCAGCATGGCGTACACGCCGGAGGCGGGGTCTTTGGGGTCGTTGACCCGGGGGATGTTGCCAGGCATGGTCCAGGCGTTGAGCATGGCGGGAGGGGCGGTGATCTCGCTGTGGGGGCCCTGGGTGGCCGCATCAGGATCGGTGTAGAGGGGGTTGGCGTCCTCCATGGCATCGCACCAGTGGCGGATCATGGGCTGGTTGACCGGATCGCGGGCTGTGGTCGGGGTGCCGGTGGTTCCCACCTCTTTGCGCAGCTTGGCTACGAACGCTTCCTTCTGCTCGTCGGTCATCACTTCGCTCATCTGCGTCCCTCCCTGGCCGGGGTTGACGCTAGCGCGGCTGGCATTCAGGGCAGAAAGTGAGGGTGCGGGCGTCGTAGACGCGGTGCTGAAGCGGGGTTTCGCACCGCAGGCAGGGTTGGCCCGAGCGGCCGTAGCAGGCCAGCGCATTCTGGTGGCTCCCCTCGCCGCCGTCGGCGTTGCGGTAGTCCCGCAGGGTGGTGCCGCCGTTGGCCAGCCCGGCCTTGAGCACCTCGATGAGTGCGGCGTGGAGGCTGGTAGCGGCTGCTCGGCTGATCTGGCGCTTGGCCGGGTGGACGCCGGCGATCCACAGGGCCTCGGTGCTGTAGATGTTGCCTACCCCGGCCACCGGCTTTTGGCTGAGGAGCTGAGTGGGGATTCGGCGGCGGCTGTTGCGGAGGGCTTGATAGAAGCCGTCCGCGGTGAAGTCGGGGCTGAGGGCGTCGGGGCCCTGGGAGGCCAGCGTGGGAATGGTGCCGTATTGGCCGGCGGACACGCAGCGGATGCGGCCGAAACGGCGGATGTCCCGGTAGGCCAGGAATTCGCTGCCGTCGAGCTGCCACCAGGCCCGAATGTAGGGGTCGTCGGGGGCATCGGGGGTGATGGTCAGAGAGCCGGTCATGCCCAGATGGATGATGAGCTCTCGGCCGTCGTCCAGGCTGGTGATCAGGTACTTGCCCTTGCGGCTCAGTGCTTGGATCGTGGCGCCGATTGCGTCTTTGGCCGGGATGAATTTCTCTGATTCGTGGGAGTGCGCATCCTGGATGCGGCGGCCATGCAGGCGGGGTGCGAGTTGGCGGCGGATCGTCTCTACTTCGGGCAGCTCGGGCATTTCTCTAGCGGAAATCGAGGGCCGCTCTGGCCACTTCTAGGTCGTCGGGGTTGGTAACGCCGATCCAGGTTTCCTCGGTGGTGACGACCTTGACGGTGAGTGCGCCGCCTGTCATTTCTGCGGCGACGGCGTGGGGGAGGAGGTATTCGGCGGTGGGGTTGTCGCGGTGCTGGTTCAGGAAGCGAGTGAAGCCGTCTTGGAGGGCGTCGAGGAAACCGGGGGAGAAGGCCCACAGGTTCATGGAGACGAGGGTGTCTTCGGGGAAGGTGTGGTGTGCTCGGGAGATTCCCTCTTGCTCCACGATGGCAGTGAGCCGGTCGCCGTCCACCTGGCACACGCCTCGGGTCACGGTGCCCTCAGCCGGCAGGGTGTGATCGAGGCGGTAGCCGCACAGCCAAGCCTCGTTTTCGGCCATCCCGTCGATGGCATGGGCCAGGGCGGCGTATGCGGTGGGGCCGTAGTAGTCGTCGGCATTGCACACCATGAACGGCCCGGCCACCGCCTCGGCGGCCGACAGCACGGCGTGGGCGGTGCCCCACGGCTTGGGTCGGGACGGGCCGTGCTGGTCTTGGCGCACAAAGGCCACATCGAGATCGCCGGGCAGCCCGCCGCGAGCCTCGAAATGGCGCTTCACATCGGCTTCGATATCGCTGCGCACGATGAGAACCACTCGCTCGGCGCCCGCCGCGGCGGCATCGGCGATGGCGAAATCCAAGAACGCCTCGCCGTTTGGCCCCACCTGGGCCAGCTGCTTGGTACCGCCGAATCGCGACCCCAACCCCGCAGCCATCACCACCAAGGTAAACATCGTCCTCTTCCTATCAGGCCGCAGCCGTCGCCAGCCTTTGGCGGACTTCTTGCTGGGCTGAGGCGAGCCTTTCGCCGGAGATGATCTCATCTCTCGCCGGTTGGCCCTCCCGAGCGAACACCAGAACGCAGTGGGTCACTTGCTCGCCTACTGCCCGCTCCACCGCCAGGGAATAGGCGGCCAACTGAAGTTGGTAGCGGTCGATCTTGGCTTGGAAGATCTCTTCGTCGTGGATGTCGTCGGTTTTGTAGTCCACTACTACTAGGCCATCTGGAGTCCGGTACAGCAGGTCGATGTATCCCTCCACCACGGTGCCATCCACCGGGGCGGCCACAAAGAGCTCCTTCCAGTGGTCGTTGGCAGCGGCTTCTCGCACGTTGTCGGATTCCAAGGCCGATTGGGCTAGGGCGCGGACAGTTCTGGTGTGCTGCGAGATGCCCTCGGCCTCGGCTTGGGCCGCGGCCACCGGGCCGAGGCTGTCGGGATCTGTGGCCAAGTCCACCGTTTGCAGCACAGCGTGGACCGCGCTGCCGATCTTGGTACCAGCTCGCCCCTTGCGCAGCGGCGACCGATCGTCGTCCCCGTCGGTGGGCCCGTCTTTGTCGAGGCCGGGGAGTTGATCAACATCTTCACCTTCATCTTCAGTCTCGACCCAGGCGATTCTCGAGGCGCTCATTGTTGAAGGCTTCCCCGTCTCGGCCATAAACGCATCACGCTCGCTCTGCCAGCTTGAGAACGTTGCCATGATCGGGATGTCGGCCGCCTCAGAGGTCATTGGGTCGGGTGCGCCATCCGATTCGGTCCGCCTGTCCCCCTCGGACGGTGACTCTCCCTCGGGCAGCCAATCTGCTTCGGGCAGCCAGGCGGCGTTTTCCACCACCATCTCGGCCATCGACGGCATGGCGGTGCTGTTCTCGCCTCGCTTCAAGCGGTGGGCCGACACCACCAGGTGGTCCATCGCTCGGGTGAGGGCCACGTAGAGCAGGCGCACCCTCTCAGCGTGCTCCATCTCCTCCTCATGGTCTTGATGGTCGGCGAACGACCTAGTCCGCAAGAGGTTGTTGAAGCGCACGCCGAAGCCGCCTTCAGCAGGCCACACCATCTGAGCCGACATGGGACGGCTCCGGGCGTAGGTCCCCGACAGGATGACGATGGGGAACTCGCGGCCCTTGGCGGCATGAATGGTGGTGATGCGTACCGCGTCGTCGTCTGTCTCCGACAAGATGACGTCGGTTTCTCTGGTCTGCTCTCCGATCTTTCGCTCCACCCAAGCGACGAACTCCCGCAATCCCCGTCCGCCGGACTCCTCGAACTGGCGAGCCTGATCGACAGCCACGTCGAGGCTGCGCCACACATCCCGGACGCGGTGCTGGCCGAAGCAACTCGACTCCATCAGCCGCCGCTGCTGCACGATGCGCTCGAGAATCTGGCTGGGGTTCAGCCAGCGTGCCTCGGCGTGAACTTCGGCCAGCCATGCCATGGCCTCGCCCACCGGGTGATCGCTGGGGAGGTGCTGGGGCCTAGCCGCCGTGTAGTTCCACTGGCCCCGATAGGCCACCTTGTAGGTGAAGAGGTCGTCGTCGCCGCACCCGAAGGCGGGGGATCGCAGGGCATTCAGCAGGGCTACCTCGTCGGTGGGATCGGCCAGTGCTCTTACCGCCGCCATCACCTCTCGGATGATCTGGCTGGTCCAAATCAGCGAGCCGGCCTCGATCCGGTAGGGGATGCCGTGCCTCTCCAATGCCTGTTCAAGCTGGGGGAGCGAGGTGCGAGTGGGCAGGAGGATGCAGATGTCCTCCAGCCGGGCCGGCCGCCAGCGTTGGCGTTGTTCGTCGTCCAAGCCGTCGCCTACCGACCAGCCTTGGCCCACCGCGGTCAAGATGGCCTGGGCCACCTCTGTGGCTTCTGCGGTGCGCAGGTTGCGGGTGCTGGCTGTTTTGGGATGCTCCCGGTTGAGCACCGCCACCGCAAGCCCATTCGGGGGCTGCTTCCGAACGGGCTCGAGGGCCTGATAGTTGGGCTGGATGTGCTGCTCCGAGGGACTGGGCGGGGCCATGAATTCTTCGAATAGGGCATTGATCCAATCCAGGATGGGCTCGACCGACCGGAAATTGCGGGTGAGCGACTTTCGATCCACGGTTCGGGCTTGTCCCGCTTGGGTGTACAAGGCGATATCGGCCCGCCGGAACCGGTAGATCGACTGCTTGGGATCCCCCACGAAGAACAGCCGCCCCGCCTCGTCCCGCAACTCGGACCAGTGTCGCTGGTCGCCAGAAGGCGTGGCGATGAGCTTGGCCAGCTCAATCTGGATGGGGTCGGTGTCTTGGAACTCGTCGAGCAGCAGGCGCTGGTAGCGCCCGGCCAGTGCTTCTCTGATCTCTTGGCCGTGCTGAGGGTGACGCAGCAAATCCCGGGCCAGAACTAGTAGGTCGTGATACTCCAACACCCCCAGGCGACGACGGTCTTCGGCGGCTTCGAGGGTGAACGCCGCCAGCACCAGGGTCAGCCGCTCGATCAGCACATCGGCCACGTACGCTCGGAGGCTCTTGATGGCGTCGCCCAGCTCTCGCAGTTGGGCGGCCACCTCCCGCAATGGTGGATCGTCGCTCTCCTCGTCGGGCCAGTTGCCCTTCTGGCCTGCTTTGGTGAAGCTCAGCCCGGGAACGAACAGCAGACGCAAGATCTGATCGGGGTCACCCGCCGCCCCCCGCAGCAGCTTGGCCCGCTCGCCGATAGTTAGGAGCTTGGGCAGCATTCGGTCGGCGGGGTCTGTGCAATACCTCGACAGGGCGGCCACCTCGCCGAACCAGGTGGGGAAACCGCTTACGTCGGGAAGGCCGATCGGGCCGGTGGGAGGCGGCTGTTTCCCCATTTCCCGAGCGGCCAGGTCCCAGTTGTTGTCGAGGATTCGAGCCAGATCCCGAAGGTGGCCCATGTTGAGTCCCAAGATTCGGGCCAGAACCAGGGCGTGCTCCTGCTCGAAGCTGTGCAGCAACCGGCTCTGGAACTCCACCCACCGGTCTTCGAACGCTTCGGTTGGGCTTACTTCGAGGCGGGGGGGCAATCCGGCCTCGATGGCGTGCTGGGACAAGATGCGCAGCGCGAACCCGTGGAGGGTGGTGATTGCCGCGCCGTCAAGCTGGTCGAGGGCCTCGGCGTGGTCGCCCGACTCGGAGAGCTTCTCGCGTAGGCGGTTCTTCAGCTCGGCGGCGGCCTTCTCGGTGAAGGTGATGGCCGCGATGTTCTCCATGGGCACCCCGGTGTCGAGCAAGGACTTCACCCGGGCAACCAGAGCAGTGGTCTTGCCTGATCCGGCCCCGGCCTCCACGAACAGGGTCGAGTTGAGTTCGGCCTCGATGGCATCCCGGTCGGCTTGGTCGTTCTTAGTGGGGGCCACGGTCATTCCGCCTCGAAGTCGAATCCGTGGGGTGCCTCGGCCAGGCGCCAATAGCTGGCCAGTTCTCCCCGGTCGCACATTCGCTCCCAAGCCCGGCGGCGCTCCTGGGTGCCGAGCCGGTCGGCGTTGCAGTAGTCGCAGTAGTGGCTGAACGGCCCCTCGGTGCGGTCTGGTTGGGGTCGGTCGCAGAACACCCCGCCCTCGATGCCGTTTGCGATGGTGTCCACCACCGTGCGGAAGCGGTCCATCACCCGGGGGTTCAGCCCGTAGCCGTAGGCCTTGAACTGCTGGTCGCTGGTGACAAACCAATACTGGGATTTAACTGGGGCAGCGGGGTCGTCGATGTGGGCCTGGGCGGCCAACGCGTACACCGGAAGCTGGAGCCGGGTGCCCCGCAGGACGGGGTCAAAGTTCCGGCTGCCCTCGTCCAAGTCTTTGTAGGGGTCGGCTTTGCCGGTCTTGTAGTCGGTGACCAGCAGCGTGTTGCCCCCGCCTTGGTCCACCCGGTCGGCTCGACCTCGGAACCGCACTGTCCGACCGCTTGGCAGCGGGACGGCCACCGCATCCAAATCGCCGTCGGGCATACCGAAGGCCAGCTCGCTGGCGGCAGCGGTCACGCCATGCAGGCGGCGTTGGTTGTCGTCTTCCGTCAAGAAGCGCTCCAAGTCGGTCATGATCCGGCGCCGGTCGTGGTGCCAGAACACCGGGGTGCCGGTGAGCCCTTGGGTTTCGGCCTGGTCGCACAACTCCGTTCCGATCTCGAGGAGGCGGTGGCGCTGCTGCTCGCTCCACGGCTGGCCAGGGGGCGGCACACGGCCAGTCTCGAGCTGCTCGCGCACAAACACGTCCAGGGCGTCGTGGATTAGCGAGCCCTTCTCCAACGCTGAGATCTGGAGCAGCTCCTCGGGCTGTTCGAACGTCTGAACCCGCAGAACGTGCTGGAAGAAAAAGCGCATCGGGCAGTCGGCCCAGGCTTCCAGCCTGGTGGGCGACACCACGTCTTCGGCCAGGTCGGCAACTTCGAGGCCGGACAAGTTGCCGTCGAAGCGGGTGAACTGGTCGGAGGCCCGGGCGGCTACCAACTCGGCCCCCCGGGCTAGAACCGGGTCGTCGTCGGGCAGCACGCCGTCGGATCGACCCGGCTGCCCGAGGGCCTTCAGCCGGAACTCTTGAGGGGTGGGCGGGAACTCGGCTAGGAGCACTCTGCCCGACAGGGAGGGGACGTGCTCGAACCAGTGGGCGGCTTCCTCGTCGGCCAGGCTCTCCAGGTTGGTGCTGTCCACGGTGCGCCCTGCCAGCGCGGTGGCGGTGTCGAGCAGCCAACGCGACGGGTGCTGTTCACACGCCCTGCGGGCGTCGCCTCGGGCGTACACCAAGGTGCCGATCTCGGCTGAGGCCAGCGCGGCCAGAAAGTTGTGGTGCTGATCGTCCATCCGATCAGAGAGCAGGGTGAGATCATCGCCGGCGGCCTTGCGCTCCCGGTCGGGCAGCAGCGGATCGTCGGAGGGGCTGTGGGGGAATGTCCCTTCGGCCATACCGATCACAATCACTCGATCCAGATCCATCCCCAGCGAGGCGCCGATGTCCTCGGTGAGTACCCCGTGGCCCACTCTGCCGACACGGCCTGTGGGTGAGCCCAACTCCGAGACCAGGGTGTGCCGGAACGTGGCCGGTCGAGGACGGGGGTTGATCGCGTCCAGGTTTGCCAGGCGGTCGAGGATCTCCTCGATCTTGCTGGCGGCCTCCTGCTCGGACTCGGGCCAGAGCTGTCGGGCCTCCTCAGCACCGAGATAGGCGTTGATCAGCTCCTTGATCCACCCGCACCAGTCATTCCAGGTGGCCGGTTCCGGCTCAGGAGACAAGTCGCCGATGAGTCGGGTCATGAACCGGGCCAGAGACTCGGCATGGTCGGCCTCTCGTCGGCGCCTTTCAACCCGTCCGTCGGCTCGGTCGGGATCGCTCTGTTCTAGCTGTGCGGCCTTATGCTGCTCGTCGGCGTATCGGTAGAGCCGCCTCTCCCACTGCTCGGCACCCCGAGCCACTCCGGCCTGGCGCGACACCCGCTCCCACGCCATCACCAGGTCGGTGGCCAACGAGGGCTGCTCCTTTGTGGCCGGTTTAGGTGGCACGGTGGCCGATGCCACCGACAGCAGGGCGAACACCTCGTCTCGGCGGAAGTCCCGGCTCTCCAGGTTCAGCAGGGCGATGAGCCCTCGGCCGACCAGGGAATCGGCCAGGGTACGCCCGCTGGGGCCGTTGTATGCGATGCCTGCGGACTCGAAGTGATCGTGAAGCTGGCGGATCACCGGTCCGCCACCGCCGCACAGCACGGCAATCCGGCTAAGGGGGATGCCGTCTCGTGCCGCGTGCACCACCTCTCGCACCGCGACCCGAACTTCCTCGTCGGCGCTGGCTGTGCTGATGATCTGCTGGCCGTGGGGCGGGCTGATCTCGGGCACAGAGCCGAGGCTGGCCCCCATTCGGTCGATCGACTCCGCCACAGCACCATTGGCCCTCTCATTTCCGGTGAGACCGGCGATCACCGCCACTTGGGTCGCCTCAGACAAAGCGGAGATCATCAGGCCCTGTGATCGAGTGATCCTCTGGGGCAGGTGGATGATCACCGGGCCGAACTCTTGAAGGATGTCGCTGAACGATCCCGACTCCAACGCGCTGACGGCCAGCTCGCTCAGATCGTGGCCGTCGTACCACTTCGACTTCAGCCCGTCTCCGACTTGGCGGCAGATACGGACCACATCATCGGCTCGGCGGCTTTGCGACGCCAGCGTGTCGAGCTGATCTTGCGACAGCTCCCGCAAGTCGCGGTAAGACCGCGCCAAGGCCTGCTCGGTGGCGGGGTGGAGGGCCGTCCTGCGGAACAGGCCGGGATCGGAATTCAACACGCTGCGCACGGTGGCGCTTAGCACTGGACCAGAAAGCGGTGTGCGCTCAAATTCCACCGCCATCTGCCGCCCGGCGAGGCGTTCCGCCAGGTCGAACAGCTTGAGGAAATTCACCGCGGCAATCCCCTGGCCTTTTCCACCCAACGCCCTTCGAACTGCCAGCCCAGCGATATTGGTGGGCACCACCACCGTGACCGGCGCCAATGGGTCGCCGTTCTTGAGCACGGCAATTTGCTTGCCCAACCGCTCAGTGGCAGCCGCCCCATACGGCGTGCAGATCACCTCAATGCTCACGAGTCAGACTCTAGAGACCCCCAGTGACTGTTCGTCAGGTCTGGTGCTTCAACAAGCGTCGATTCCCGCCGAGGATCAACCTCGACCGCCCGAAATGGCGATTGTCGGGTGTCATAGCTGCGGGTAGGGTGCAGACACCACGTTTGGGCGGTGTGTCGGTCCTCCTTTGAGATTTCTTGATGGGAGAGGCTGGGTATGCTTGTGGATGAAGCAAGGCGTTTGGCGTTGCTGAGCCGTTTGGGCGAGGTGCTGGGTGAGGAGGAGGCGAGAACGTTGATCGAGTGTCTGCCTCCTGTGCGCTGGGAACATCTCGCCACGAAAGACGATGTCAAGGCGAGCGAAGACCGGATACGCACCGAGATGAACGGCAAATTCGCCCTAGTCGACGCCGAGTTCGCCAGGGTCCACACCCGTATAGACGGACTAGAGCACAAGATGGACGCCGGTTTCCAGAGCCTTCGAGGCGAGTTCGTGGAGCACCGAGGTGAGATGGCGCTTCAGATGGCCAGAATGACCCGGACGATGGTGTTCATCATGTCGGGATTCATGTTGACGATCTGGGGCACGATGCTTGGCATCGGGCTGACGTAGACGCACAATGCGCGGCGGGTGATGGAGGGGCTTAGCCTGGGCGGGTGAGCGAGTTGGATCGTGAGCTGCTGGCGTGGGTGGAGGAGTGCTGCGGTCGAGGGGTTGCTGATGCGGTTCGCATTCCGGGGGGTGCTTCCCGCCAGGCGTGGGTGGTGACGCTGGACGACGGGGGACGGCGATTCCTGCGGATGGATGCGGGGACATCAGCGCTCTCCGCGGTGGGCTACGACCTGGCCCGAGAGGCTCGGGCTTATCAGTGGCTGACCGACAAGCCGGTGCGGGCGGCCGGATTCTGCGGTGTCAGCCCCGATGGGACGGCGTTGCTGTTGGACTTTGTTGAGGGGTCGCCGGGTTCGCTGGACGATACTGCTCTGGCCAAGGACTTCATGGAGCAGGTCAATGTTCTTCATGCTCTGGAGCCGCCGGACGATCTTGCCCACGACGACCTCGCGGTGTGGGCCCGGCTCTACCGGGAGCACTGCCCAGAGTCCGATCCTCTGATCGATCTAGGTCTGCGCCAACTGGCTGAGATGGCGCCCGGGCCGCCGGAGAGGGCGGTGCTGGTCCACGGCGACTTGGGTCCGGGCAATGTTCTGCACGACGGCCGGCAGGTGACCGGGCTGTGTGATTGGGAGCTGGCCCATGTGGGCGATCCCATGGAGGACCTGGCCTGGATCACCGTGCGGGCCATGCTCACACCGTTTGTGGACATTGAAACCGCGTTCGGGTGGTACCACGGCCCGGTTGACGCTGAGAGAGTGTGCTACTGGCAGCTGGCCTGCCAGGTTCGCAACCTCATCGGCTTGGGGGTAACCGGGGCGGCCGGCGGGGACTTGGGCATGGGCATGCTGTTCTCCACCCTCCACCGCCGGGTAACCGCTGAGCTTTTGTGCGAGATCCTAGGTGTGGTGCCGGAGCCGGTTGAGGTGCCTGAGCCGACCGACACCGAGGCCAGCGCGGTCTACGAGGCCGTGCTCGACGATCTGCGCTCGGTGATCACTCCGGCATTGGACGGGTATGCCGCAGCTAGGGCCAAATCCGTGGCCCGGCTGGTTCGATACCTCGACATGGTGGACCGCATCGGCCCGGCGCTCGCCGACCAAGACCGAATCGACCGGGACCGCTTCAACATGGGCGACGACGCCGAGGCCGCCCACTACTGGACCCGGGCCACCCAGCGGCAAGAAGCGCTCATGGGGCCGGCGATGGGTCGCCTCGCCGGAACTCGGTTGGCTCGGATCTAGTCGCCGGCCTTTTCGGCTTGGGCGATCCGCTCCAAGGCGGGGGCGTCGGAGCGCAGCTTGCCGATCTTGTCGCGGTGGAGCACTTCGGCGGTGCCCTCGGGGCATTGGGCCACGAACGGACACCAGCCGCACAGCGGACTGGGGGAAGCTTCGAACTCTTGGGAGATGCAGCTCTCCATGATGGCCAGCCAGGTGGTCCGCAACTCGTCGACCGCCTCGGCGAGGTTGTCGTCGGTGATCTCAACCTCCACCGCCTTCTGGCCCAGATACAGCAACTGGGCCTTGACCGGCTTATGGCCCTCGAGCTCGGTCAGCGCAGCCGCATACAGCAGCATCTGAGTGGCGTAGTTGGACGAGAACCGCGCCGAGGGCGCCTTGCCCGACTTGTAGTCGGTGACCACCAGGCCCTCGTCGGTCTCATCAACCCGGTCGATGATGCCCCGAAACGGAACCCCGTTGATCTCAACCCTCACGTCCTGTTCCGTAGAGGCGACCCTTACATCTCGGGGGTCTTCCAGATCCCACAGCCCCTCGATGGCCTTCCAGCCGTTCCACCGGAATTTCAGGCTGGCTTCCTTGTCCAGATCCAGGCCCTGGTAATCGCGGCTGTTCTCCATCTTGGGCCACATTTCGCGGGCCAATTCTTTGGCCCGGGCCGGGGTCCGGTTCTCCACCGGCTCTTGCATCAGCTTCTCCAGCACCATGTGGGCGAAGGTACCGGTGACCGCGGGCTCGCCGGGTGGGTCGGGCAGGCGGTCGACGTAGCGGAACTTCCAGCGTCGGGCGCATTCCCGGTAAGACGACGCGCTGGAGGGGGACAGGTACTTGGGCATGTACCGCTCGGGTATGTCCATGAGCTTGTCGGTGGCGGATTCGGCCTTTTCGGCGGGTTCGGTCACGGTCATGTCTGTCTACCCGATTCTTCCAATGGCCGTCAGTAGTCGAGGGCTTCGCGGTCGACCAGTTCGCTGTGGGCGATGAGGAAGTCCTTGCGGCGGCTCACATCGGAGCCCATGAGGGTCTCGAACATCTCCTCGGCCTTCTTCACATCGTCAATGGTGAGCTGGCGAAGAGTGCGGGTTTCGGGGTCGAGGGCGCACTCGGCCAATTCGTCGGTGTCCATCTCGCCCAGACCCTTGAACCGGGACCACCGGATGTTCTCGGCCTTGCGGTTGCCCTTGGACAACTCGGCGGTGATCTGGTCCCGCTGGGCGTCGGACCACGCCCGGTGGGTCTGGTCGCCCACCTTGGCGGTGTATAGCGGGGGCTGGGCGGCGAACACCCGTCCCGCCTCCAGCATCGGGCGCATGAAGCGGTGTATGAGGGTGAGCAACAGGCAGCGGATGTGACTGCCGTCCACATCGGCGTCGCACAAGATCACTATGCGCCCGTAACGGGCCTTGGCCATGTCGAAGTCGTCGCCCGAGCCCGCCCCCATGGCGGTGAACAGGGCCTGGGCCTCGGCGTTGTCCAGCACCTGCTTCACCGAAGACTTGGCCGCGTTCACCACCTTGCCCCGCAGGGGCAGGATGGCCATGTTCTCGGCGTTGCGCCCCGCCTTGGCCGGACCGGCGGCCGAATCGCCCTCCACCAGGATCAGTTCGGACTCCGGGCCGTGGACCCGGCAGTCGGCCAGCTTGTCGGGCATTCCCGTTGAGCCCAGCGACGCGGCCCGGCGCTTGTTCTCCAGGGTCTGGCGGGCCGACACCCGGCTCACCACCGCGTCGGCGATCTTGGACTGAAGGGCGGTGACGTGGCTCTTGGGCCCGGTTTGGAACCAGCTCTCCAATCCGTCCTTGAGCACGTTGTAGACGATGGACTGCACCGGCGGGGTGCCCAGCTCCTGTTTGGTCTGGCCCCGGAACTGCGGCTCAGGCAGCGTGACCTTGACCGCGGCCACCAAGCCCTCCTGCACGTCTTCCCGCTGAGCCCGGTCGTTGCCCTGCTTGGCCAGGCGGGCCAGCTTCTTGGAGTCGGCCAGCAGGCTGTCGTTGACCGCTCTTGTCAGGGCCCGCTCGAAGCCGGCCAGATGGGTGCCCCCGTGGGGGGTGGGGATGGTGTTGACGAACGTGGCCACCTTGGTTTCGAAGTCCTTCACCCAGCGCATGGCTATGTCCACCTGGCACTGCCGGGTGACCACCTTCATGGCGCCGTCCACCGGCACTTTCTCCTCAAACCCCTCTTCTCCGGGAATGGAGATGACCTCGGTGACAGCATCAGAGGCCGACAGGTAGCCCACCAGATCGGCCAGCCCCCCGTGGGAGATCAGATCGACCGGTTCGTTGCTTTGGCCCCGGCGCTTGTCCTCCAGCCTGATCCGCAGTCCGGGCACCAAAAAGCAGGCCTGCTGGGCCCGCTGGCGGATGGCTTCGAATTCCACCGCGGCGTCGGGGTCGAACATGTCGTGATCGGGCCAGAAGCGAATGCGGGTGCCGGTCTTTCGGGTGGAGCGGACCCGCCGCAGCTTGTGGCCCTTGACGAACTTGTCACCGTCGAATTGGCCGGCCTTCTGCTTGACGAACCAGAGCTGGCGTGTCGCGCCGTCGCGGTCCACCTCTGCCCGGAGCCGGGTGGACAGGGCGTTGACCACCGAAGCGCCCACTCCGTGCAAACCGCCGGATGCGCCGTACACCCCGCCGCCGAACTTGCCGCCGGAATGCAGCTCGGTGAGCACCACCTCAAGCGCCGACACCTTCTTGGTGGGATGGGGGTCGATCGGGATGCCCCGGCCGTTGTCGGCCACCTCGATTGACCCGTCGGCGTGGAGGGTCACGTCGATACGGGTGGCGAAGCCGGCCCCGGCCTCGTCCACCCCGTTGTCGATGAGTTCCCACACCAGGTGCATGAGGCCGTCGCTTCCGGTGCCCCCGATGTACATGCCGGGGCGCTTGCGGACGGCCTCCAGCCCCTCGAGGGTGACGATGTCGGAGGCCTCGTAGCTGCCGTTGCCGTTTCCCCCGTTGGGAGGGGTGAACAGGTCGGCGTTCTTGCTGCGGGAACGGGTGGTCTTGGTCACCATCGGGGCATCCCCACGCTCAATACGGCTGCGTGGCCCACGTCACCGTTCTCAAGTGGGAACGGCACCGGGGCCTTGGCCGGCTTGCCGCCGTCGTCCACCTCGGCCAAGAGGTCGGCCGGGAGCGTCACCACGGCCATGGCCAGCTGCTCCCCTTCGCCCAGCTGGGTGCCGAGCCCGTCGCGCCCGGTGGCTGGGATGTCGGTTACCGGGGTGATGGCCACCGAGCCCTTGGCACCCACCATGATCACGGCCTCGTCGCCCACCACACCGGCGGCGGCGATGATCCGGTCGCCGTTCTTGAGCTTCATGCCCCTGACCCCCGATGCCCCCCGCCCCTGGACCGAGACTGATTCAATCGGGGCCCGCAGCGCCCGGCCTTGGGAGCTGACCAGCACCATCTCGGCGGCCTCCGGCGCGCAGAACGCGGCCTCCACCTTGTCGTTGGGCTTCAGCTTGATGACCTGCTTGGCCGCCCGGCCCTTGTCGGCGTCGGACAGGTCTACACGCTTGACCGTGCCGCCCGCGGTGACCAGCACCAGGGGATCACTGCCAGCCAGCACCAGGGTGAGCACCGCCTCGCTGCGAATGGTTCCGAACACCTCAGACGCCCCTGCGCCCCGGCTGCGTCCCGACACCTCGGGAATGGCCGAAACCGGCGAGGCGATCACCCGACCGGCCGAGGTGACGGCCAGCACCTTGTCGCCGATGTCGGCCTCCACCGATGCGGTCAACAAGTCGTGGCGCCCGAACTGCGACCGCCGGCGCCCCCCGAGCGACGCCCGGCCCACGATGCCGGTGGTGGACAGGGTGACCACACACGGTCCCTCGGCCTTCGGAGTCAGCTCTTCTGCCGGAGTGGCCTCGTAAACCGGGGCGTTCTGGTGGGACACGATCACGGTTCGCCGGTCCTGGCCGAACCGCTCCACCAGCTCGTCCAGCTCCTTCAGCACCATGGTGCGCTGGCGCTGCTCTGAGCCCAGGAGCTTCTCCAACTCGCTGATCAAAGCGACCAGATCGTCGCGCTCGTCGATGATCTTCTGCTTCTCCAGCGCAGTGAGCCGCCGCAGCTGCATGTCCAGGATGTGAGCCGCCTGTACCTCCGTCAGATCCAGCGCATCCTGCAATCGCTGCCGGGCCTCGGCGGCGTCGTCAGAGCCCCGGATGATGGCCACAACCTCGTCGATGTTGTCGAGGGCGGTGATCAGCCCCTCCAGGATGTGGTGGCGGTCACGAGCCCGGCCCAGGCGATACCGGGTGCGCCTCACCACCACGTTCAGGCGGTGGTCTATGTAGTGGCTACACAGGTCGTAGAGGCCCACGGTGGTGGGAACGCCGTTCACCAGCACCACGTTGTTCACCGCGAAGGTCTCCTCCAGCGGGGTGAGCCGGAACAGGTCGTAGTACAGCTTCTCGGGCTCCACGTGGGGCTCGCACTCGATGAGGATGCGCAGGCCGTGGTGTCGGTCGGAAAGGTTGCGGGCATCGTGGATGCCGGGCAGCTTGCCGTCGACGATCAGGTCGTTGATGCGCTTGACCACCTTCTCGGGCCCGACCATGTAGGGCAGTTCGGTGACCTCGATGCCCTTGCGGCTGCGGGTGAGCTTTACCGGCGCCATCTTGGCCTGGATGCGGATGGAGCCCCGGCCGCTCTCGTAGATCTGGCGCAGTCCGCCTTCCTCGGAGTCGATGGCCAAACCACCGGTGGGGAAGTCGGGACCTGGCAGCAATTTCAGCAACTCGTCGATTGCCGGCTTAGGCCGCCGCTTGGTCATCACCAGCCGGATGGCGTCGGCCACCTCCCGCAGGTTGTGGGGGGCCATGTTGGTGGCCATGCCCACCGCGATGCCGGTGGTGCCGTTCACCAGAAGGTTGGGCAACCGTCCCGGCAGGCACTCGGGCTCGGCGCTCTCGCCGTCGTAGGTGGACCGGTGGTCCACGGTGTCCTCGTCGATCTCGGCCAGCATCTCCATGGCGGCCTCGGCCAGGCGGCACTCGGTGTAGCGGGGGGCGGCCGGGGGATCGTCGAGGGTGCCGAAGTTGCCGTGGGGGTCGATCAGGGTGATGGGGCGGGAGAACTCCTGGGCCAGCCGCACGAGGGCGTCGTAGATGGCGGCATCGCCGTGAGGGTGGTACTTGCCCATGGTGTCGCCCACCACCCGGGCGCTCTTGCGGTGGGGTCCGTCGGGGCGGATTCCCATGTTGAGCATGGAGTAGAGGATGCGGCGCTGCACCGGCTTGAGGCCGTCACGGGCGTCGGGGATGGCCCGGGAGGTGATGACCGACAGGGAGTACGCCAGAAACGACTCCGACATCTCCTCGGCCACCGGGACGGGCACGATCTCGCGGGCAAAGTCGACATCCGTATTGAGACCGTCCGACACGCTGCCGAGCGGTAGCTGTGATTGTGGGGGCATGATTCCCTTAGCGGATTTTCGTAGGGGGAAATGTGGGGTTTTACCCCTGATTAGAAGGTACCCGCCAGCAGTGACGATTACCGGTCAATCAGGCAGATCAGCCAAGCAATTCGGTCAATTCTTGGGTATTCGGGAGCGGCTGAGGCGCACCGTTTGGCCGAAGGAGCGGAGAGCGGCCCGAAGCGCCCGCCAACCCAGGATGGAAACAGCTCCAGTAGTGCGGTCGTGGTGGGGCACCGGCACCTCGGCCAGGCGGGCGCCGGATCGGGCCAGCATTCCTGAGAGCACCACGTTGGGGGCGAAGGTGTCGTCGGGAATGGGGGCCAGCAGCGGGGCCAGGGCAGAAGAGCGCATCAGCCGATAGGGGCAGTTCACGTCGGCCAGGCGGCAGCCGAACGCCGCCCGGGCGGTGAGTCGGGCGGCCCGGGTGATGGCCCGCCGGCCCGCCGACTGGTTCCGGTTGGTGCGAATGCCGATCACCGCGTCCACATCGTGGCGGAGCTCCCACAGCTCGCCGAAGGAGGCCGCTGGCATCTCGTCGTCGGAGTCGGTTTGAAACACCCACTCGGCGGTCACCGCTCCCCTCCGGTAGCCCTGCAAGATGGTGGGCCCGTGGCCGCTGTTGGGCTTGGCATCCACCACCAAACTCCGATGGCGCTCGGCTGTCGCCCGCAGAACCTGCTCGCTGGCGTCGGTGGCGCCGTCCACGATGGCCACCAACTCGTAGTGAATCCCCAGCCCGTCGAGAACCTCCAGCCAGCTCTCTGCCACCGAGCCGACGATCTCCTCCTCGTTGTACACCGGCATGACCGCGCACAGATCCAGCAGGCCAGCCGCTCCGGCCCCGGCCGCGGCTTCGGCGTTCACTCTTGGGAAGTCTGGGCCAGAAGCTGGGCCTCTTTCTCGGCCAGGATGGCGCCGCTCAGGTCGTAGCGGATGGCGGCGGTGTTGGGCTCAGGGCCGGCCCAACCGGGCAACAGGCCCCGCTCGTGGCAGAAGAACTGGGCCTCGATGTTGGTGCCGTTCAGTTCCGCGGCCGAGGGATCGGTAGCCAGCCAGGCCACCACCGCGCCGATCACATCGGCGGGCTGGCCGGTGTCCTCGAAGCCGAACTGGGCCATGTCCTGGGCGATGCGCTCGGTGGAGATGTAGCCCGGCTGCACGTTGAAGGTGTTGATGCCCTGTTCGCCGTGCTCCGCGGCCAAGAACCCGGCCACCCGGTGAAAGGCGCCCTTGCTGATGCCGTAGCCCATGCCCCAGCCCCCGTCGCCGGCCGCCTCGGTGGGATCGGCGTAGCCCGCGGCCGAGGAGATGTTCACCAGAGTGCCGCTGCCCCGCTCGATCATCTGGGGCAAAAGCGCCTTGATGAGCACTAGCGGGGCCAGGCAATTGGCCTTCAGGTGATGGTCGAGCAGCTCGATGGGGGTGTCCAGCAGCCGGTCCATGTGGCCGGGCCCGATATAGCGCCCGTTGTTCACCACCACATCCACCCGCCCCCAGTGCCCCAACACCGTGGCCGCCGCAGCCTCCAAGGAGTCGAAGTCCAACAAGTCGGCCGCCACGATCAGCGCTTCGCCCCCCGCCTCGGCCACCAGAGCAGCGGTAGCCGACAAGCTGCCGGGCAAAGGCGAGGTGTCCGACCGCTGCACCGTGGACGAGTGCTCCCGCTGCTCGCCCTCCTGAACCGTGCGGGCCGACACCGCCACATCAAACCCCGCCCGGGCCAAATGCACCGAGCAAGACTTACCAATCCCCCGGCTAGCCCCGGTCACAAACGCAACTGGTCGATCAGACATGGCGGATGTCCACGTCGTGCCAGGTGCTTTTCAGCTCTTCAGGGGGTTTGGGGAAGGCGCCGCGGGCCCATTGGGGGCGGGCGGTGCGGGCGGTGATGAGCCAGCCGTCGTCGAAGCGGGCCACGTCGTCGCAGTAGTGCAGGCCCAATATGAGGTCGCCTACGTCTGAGTCTTCCGGGCGCATGTGGTAGGCCACTGCCCAGGTCTCGATGTGGCCCTCATCGGCGCCCTCTTCAAGGTCGATGTACTGGTTGCCCATGAAGTGCAGCGTGGACTCGAACTTGTGCAGCTCCTTTTCGGTCCAGTCGAGATAGGGGTCTAGATCTCCGGAGATCACCGTCCCGGAGATCTGGCAGTCGGGGTGGAATGCAGACCGCACCAGGTCGAAGTCGATGCGGTCGATTCCCCGGGCATACCGCTGGGGGACCTCCTTGATCAACTCCCGATCCTTCAGCCATCGCACTGTGGTTTCGACGTCCATCTCGCCTCCTTCGACCCGCTCCGGCCCATCCGGCGTCGCGCTACGGTTGCGCCCATGAAAGAGCTGATCTATCACCGGCTGTTCTACCCGGCAGTGGAGAGGTACGCCAACAAAGAGGCGATCGTCGACGGGGCCTACCGGGCAGATTTCGCCACCCACGCCGAACGGGTCACCCGGCTGGCCAACGCCATGGGAACCGAGCTGGGCGTGGGCAAGGGCGACCGGGTGGCCATCATGGCCCTCAACAGCGCGTCGTACCTGGAGCTGTACCACGCCTGCTATCTGGGCGGCGGGGTGGTCAACCCGCTCAACCTGCGGCTGGCCGGGCCGGAGCTGGACTACATCGTGCGTGACTCGGGCACCGAGGTGGCCTTTGTCGACGGCTTCTTCGCAGAGGCGTTTGTGAAGGCCATGGAGGCCGCGGGCGACAGCCCCATACGAACGGTGGTGCTCATCGGCCCCGGCGACGTGCCCCATGACGTGGCCTACGAGGATTTGGTGGCCGCCGGCGACACCTCCACCCCGCCCGAGCCCGAGGAGGAAGACCCGGTGGTGCTCATGTACACCGGCGGCACCACCGGTCTGCCCAAGGGAGTGCTGTTGCAGCAGCGGGCCGAGATGCTGAACGTGTACCACGTGGTCATCGGGCTGGGCGGCATGGCTGACGACGAGGTGTTCTTGAGCCAGACCCCGCTGTTTCACGCCGCATCAATGGCCAGCCTGCTGGCCATTCCCGCCACCGGCTCCAAGATGGTGACCATTCCCGCCTTCGATCCGGGCGGCGTGATGAACCTGTTCGAGGCCGAGGGCATCACCCAGACGGTGATGGTGCCCACCATGATCGGCCTGTGCATCCAGCACCCGGAGTACAAGCCCGAGCGGCTGGCCTCGCTGCGCGACCTTATCTATGGCGCCTCGCCCATGCCCGAGGCCATTCTGAACCATCTGCTGGAGCACGTGCCCGACGTGAACCTGCTCCAGGGCTACGGGATGACCGAGTGCTCCTCGGTGCTTACTCTTTTGCAGTCCGAAGACCACGTGGCCGGCAATCCCCGGCTGCGGTCGGTGGGCCAGCCGGTGTTCGGGGTGAACCTGTGCATCCAAGACGAAAGCGGAAACAAGCTGCCCGCCGGGGAGATCGGCGAAGTGTGCGCCCGGGGCGGCAACTACATGCGGGAGTACTGGAACAAGCCCGAGGCCACCGCCGAGGCGTTCCAAGACGGCTGGTACCACACCGGCGACGCCGGATACCTCGACGAGGAGGGCTACCTGTTCCTGGTGGACCGGGTTAAGGACATGATCGTTTCGGGCGGCGAGAACGTGTACTCCTCGGAGGTGGAGAGCGCCATCTCCACCCATCCCGGCGTGGCCCAGGTGGCGGTGATCGGCATACCCGATCCCACATGGGGCGAGGCCGTACACGCCGTGGTGGTGCCCACACCGGGCCATGAGCTCACCGAAGACGAGGTGTGCGAGCACGCCCGCCAGACCATCGCCGGCTACAAGGTGCCCAAGTCGGTGGAGTTCCGAGCAGAGCCGCTGCCCCTGTCAGGGGCCATGAAGGTGCTCAAGCGGGAGCTGCGGGAGCCTTACTGGGAAGGCCAGGACAAGAGCATCGGGTAGCGCTCCAGATCCCGGCTAAGGCCGCCACCAATTCACGGGCGGTGCTGGGTAGGCTGCCCATCATGCAGGTAGATATCCGTCATGCCCCCAGTTTTGCGGTTGCCCGGTGCACCCTCGGCGGGGGCGAACAGGTCAAAGTGGAGGCCGGTGCAATGTCGGCCCACTCCTCGGGAATGTCGCTCGAGGCCAAGATGGAAGGCGGCGTGCTCAAGGGGCTGAAGCGCAGCGTTTTGGGCGGCGAGTCGCTGTTCGTGTCCACCTACACCGCTCCGGCAGAAGGCGGCTGGGTGGATGTGGCCGCCAAGCTGCCCGGCGACCTCCGGGTGATCGAGCTGGACGGCTCGCAGGCCTGGATCATCGAGCGGGGGAACTGGCTGGCCTCCGACGCCTCGGTGGTGATGGACACCAAGTGGGGCGGCTTCAAGTCTCTGGTCGGCGGCGAGGGCGGATTCATGGCCCACGCCGAGGGCGTCGGCAACGTGGTGGTGGCCTCTTACGGGGCCATCGACGTGATCTCGCTGGCCGCCGGCGAGACGGTGGTGGTGGACACCAGCCACATGCTGGCCTTCCCCGACACGGTGAGCTACGAGCTGCGCCGGGCGGTGGAGGGCCGCTCGATCCAGTCGATGAAGTCGGGCGAGGGATTCGTGTTCCACTTCACCGGCCCCGGCGACATCTTGACCCAGACCCGCAACCAGGCCCAGCTGATCGCCTGGATCAACACCGAAATCGGTTCCCGCGAATAGCGGGGTCTCATCCGGCGAGACGTCGGCTCCCGCGAATAGCGCCGGTTAGCGCAGGCAGCAGTCGGTCGGACAGGGTGCTGGCGGGGGGCCCAGCACCAGGTCGGCGATCATTGTGACGAACGCAGGATGGGTGCCGACGGTGGGAACTCGGGTGAACCGAAGCCCCAGCATGTCGGCCCGCTGGCGGGCCTCGGTGTCGAGGTCGTAGACCACCTCCATGTGGTCGGCCACGAAGCCGATTGGCGCAACGATCACCGCGTCGACTCCCCTTAGAGCCAGGCGGTCGAGCTCGTCGCCGATATCGGGCTTTAGCCACGGCACCTGGGGCGGGCCGCTGCGGCTCTGGTAGGCCAGCGACCACTGGCCCGTTGCGGTGCGCTCCGCCACCCGGCGGCAGGCCTCGTGAAGCTGGGCCACATAGGGAGCGGTGGCCGCCATCGACTCGGGGATGCTGTGGGCGGTGAACACCACCGGGGCGCCGGGCTCAACTTGTCGGGCGGTGGCCAGGTTTTCGGCCATGGCCGACAAGAAGCCCTCCTGATCCCAGAACGGGGGCACCTTGTGGATCGCCGGTGCGTCGGGGCCGACCGCCGCCCGGGCCCGCTCGATGTCCTCGGCGTACTGGCGGCAGCCGGAGTAAGAGCCGAAGGCCGAGGTGGCGAACCCGATCGCTTGGGAGACCCCGTCGTCGCGCATCTGGGCCACGGTGTCGGCCAGCATCGGCCGCCAGTTCCGGTTGCCCCAGTACACCGGCAGGTTCGCCCCCCGGGAATCCAATTCGGAGGCGAGGGCGGACACCAGGTCTCGGTTGCACTGGTTGATGGGGCTGACCCCTCCGAATAGGTGATAGTGCTCGGCCACCTGGGCCAAGCGCTCGTCGCCGATGGCCCGTCCGGCGGTCACGTTGCGCAAAAACGGCATCACCTCGTCGGGGCCCTCCGGCCCGCCGAACGACACGATCAGGATCGCGTCAGCCTCATGTCCCGCTGGGAGTCGGGCGGGGTCAGTTGAAGGGATAGTGGGCATAGTCGGTAGATTTGTGACAGCCGGTAGGGGTCTTGCTGCCCTGAAAGGCGTTGCGGTAAACCCGTTTCGAGGGTAGCCGAACTGGGGAGAGAGTTTGCGGGCTCAAGAGCGCAGTCGCTTGGCGGTTCTATTCGTTGCGGTGGCTGCAACGGTGGCGGCCGCCGGGGGAGTCGCCTTCGGCCAGGCCGACGAGGCCGACGAGGTAGAGCCGGTGGCGGTTGAGGCGGCCGTGCCCCCGTGGCGCGATCTCGACCGGGCGAAACAGGATTTGGAGGTGGCCGTTGCCGCCCGCGACAGCCTGCAAAGGGCCCTCGACCGCACAGTGGACGAACTGCACCACCAGCTGGGACGGCTGGATCAGCTGAACGACACCGACACCGGCAAGCAACTGCTGCTCGACGAGGCTGAGAGGCTCGTGGTGCAGGAGTACATGGCGGGCGGCTATCTCGAAGATCTGGTCTTCATCCTGGGCGTGACCGAGGCCACCGACGCGATCTGGAGAGATGCCCTGTTGTCGGAGGTGTCGGAAGTTCTGGAGGAGGCCCTGGCAGCAACGGAGAACGTGCCGGGGGAGCGGGAGCGAACCGTGGCCCGGATCAAGCGCCTAGACGAGGCTGTTCCCTATCTGAACAGCCGCCTGAGGGACACCGTGCTGGCGATAGAGGCGGCTGAATGGGTGGTGTACATAGCGGAGATCAACGACATGGCCGAACGGGAGCGGGTGCAGAACGGGTTCATCGAGCCCACCGAGCAGCACTGGTACAACCTGCGATTCTGCGAGTCCACCAACAACTACACCGCCGAAAGCTCCAACGGCCTGTTCTACGGGGCCTACCAGTTTGAGCCCCGGACTTGGAGAACGGTGGGCGGCACCGGAAACCCGGCCCACGCCCCGCCCGAGGAACAGGACGCCCGCGCCCGCCTGCTCTACGCCCGGAGGGGGGACCAACCCTGGCCCCGGGACTTCTGCGGTCGGTGGTTGCCCGCCAACTAGTGGTGTGAGCCGATGAAGTTGTGGGCGGTTCTGCTCCTTGCCGACTGCGTGCTGGTGGGCATCGGGTTTACCTATCTCACCGGGCTGAAGCTCCGCATCGAGGAGCGGGTGGCCTATGGCGCGGTGGTCGGGTTCATGGCGGTCACCCTGGTGGGCTATGCCGCGGGCTGGGCTGTCGGCGCGTTGAGCGGGCCGGTGGTGGCCGGGGCGGCCTTGGCGGCCACCGCGCTCTCCGCGGTGGGCTGGCGTACCGGCATCGGCCAGATCGGCGCCGATTGCCGGGATTTCCGGCGCCGCCTAATGCGGCCCATCTCCCGCCCCGACAACCCGGCCCCCCTGCTGATACTCACCGCCCCAGCCTGGACGCTCACCGTGTGGATATTGAACCGGGCCTATCTGCCCGACGGATCGGGAGGCGTGCTGGCCGGGCACCTGTCGTCGTGGACCGACTGGCAGGCCCACCTCACCTACGCCTCCTCGTTCGCCCACGCTGAGAACTTCCCCCCCGAGCTGCCCACCGCATTCGGGGTAGACAGGCTGCCCTACCACTTCGGAATCGACTTCTTCGCCGCCATGCTCGACCGGGCCGGGCTGAGCGCCTTCGGCGGGCTGGAGGTGTCGTCGGGCTATCTGGCCTTCGCCTTCGTGCCAGTGCTGTATCTGGTGGGGGTGAGGCTATTTGCCAGCCGAGCCGTGGGGGTGGGTGCCGTGCTGGTGTTCACCCTGTTCGGCGGGCTGGGCTGGCTCCGCTTCTTCCACGACCGGGCCGAGGGCGGCTGGAGCATCATCTGGGACCTGCCCACCGACTACACCCGCCACCACGCCGGCAACATCTTGATGGAGAATGCGGTCACCGGGAACCTCTTCCCCCAGCGCCCGACCCTGGCCGGGTTCTCCCTTCTGTTGATCGTTGTGATGCTCATGCGCGAGGCCCACAAATTGGGATCGCGCCGGCTGTTCGCCGCCGCCGGGGTGATGGTGGGGCTGATGCCGCTGTTCCACGTTTACTCCTTCGGGGTGGCGCTGGGCCTGGGTCTGATCTGGGCGGTGCTGGACCGCCGCTGGCAATGGCTGCTGTTCGCCTTGCCCGCGCTGGCGTTCTCTGTGCCCGCCGCAATCTGGATCGAGCCGCTCAACACCGAGATCGTGTACGAGATCTGGGTGAACGGACCCTGGATGCAGGCCCCCGCCTATTCGCCCGAGCAAGACGGCCTGCTCACGTTCTGGTGGCGAAACGCCGGGGTGTTCCTGGCGTTGATGCTGGCGGCCCAACTCTGGAGGGGCACCCTGCCCCCTGTTCTGCTGTGGGGGTCGATCCCGGTGTGGCTGTGGTTTATCGTGCCCAACTTCGTGCGGGTGGCCCCGTCGCATCCCTGGAACAACACCCACTGGTTTGTGCCGGTGATCCTGCTGGGGTCGCTGTTGGTGGCCGCGGTGCTGGTGAGGCTGGCCTCGATTGGCTGGCTCGGGATCGTGGGGGCGGTGGCGCTGTTCTTCGCCCTCACCTTCGCGGGAGCGCTGGACATCTGGAAGGCGGTGGACCCAGAGGTGAACGTGTGGCCTGTTCCCATCGCCTCGGGCGACGGGATGGCCGCCGGGGAGTGGGCCAGGGACAACACCCCGCCCGACAGTGTGTTTTTGATCGGATTCGAGCACACCCACCCGGTGCCGGCGCTCAGCGGTCGCCAGACGGTGGTGGGGTTCGCCGGTTGGATCAACGACCTCGGGGTCACCGACTGGCACAGCCGTCAACAACAGGCCCGCACCATGCTGGGCGGTTTAGAGGGGACCGAGGAGCTGTTGGATGCTTTCGGGGTGGACTATGTGGTGGTCGGGCCGATAGAGCGCCGAGTGGGGGTCAGCGAGCAGTTCTGGGCGGCCCGGGGCACCCCGGCCTTTGCTCAGGGCACATATACCGTCTACGAAGTGAACTGAGCCATGCGAGCCATGACCCACGAGCAAGAAGTTCCCCTGGGGGGCTGGAGCCCGTTGGAGTTCTGGCGACGCCGCCCGGAGACAGCGCTGGCCGTAGCCGTGGGGGCGATGGCGGTGGCCGGTTTGGTGCTGCGGCTGGTGGAGTTGGCCGAGCGCCCCTTCCACCACGACGAGAGCATCGACGCCTGGTACTCCTGGCAGTTTTTGGAGGGCACCTTCGAGGGGTACGACCCGGTGTACCACGGGCCGCTGCGGTTCTATCTGACTGCGGGGTTCTTTTGGGTGTTCGGGGAGTCGCACACCACCGCCCGCATGGTGGCCGTTTTGGCCGGGGTCGGAATGATCGTGCTGCCGTGGTTCCTGCGCCGCTCGTTAGGCCCGGTGGCAACCCTGTGCGCCTCGGCCGTGCTGGCGTTCAGCCCCATCGCCTTGTACATCACCCGGCTGGGCCGGGAAGACTCGCTGACCGCGTTCATCACCCTGGCCATGATGGTGGTGGCGGTGCGGTTCTTGGACCGCCCCCGGCTGCTTTTGCCCGCGGTGTTTGCCCTCTTGTTGGCTGCCGGCTTCGCGGTCAAAGAGACCACGTTCATCGTGGTGTTCATATTCGGGGGATTCCTGTTGGCCCTGCTGGGCGAACAGGCAACCCGACAGGCCTACCCGGCCGATCCCGAGGCCGACCCCGGAGGGGCCGCGGAGTGGTCGTGGATGCTGCCGGCCGGGCTGGTTCCCATGGGCATCGCCTTCGGGGTCAGCGCCTACTACGACGCCGAGGTCTTCGTCACCCTGGGGGTATACGGCGTTCTCATGGCGATGGTCGTCCTCATGCTGGCCAGCCCGGCGCAGATTTGGGACCTTCCGGTGGTGCGGGCCGCTCGGCAGGTGCCGGGATGGGGGTGGGCGCTGGCCGCCGCGGTGTTCCTGTTCTTCTTCGCCCTGTGGTTCACGGTGTTCTTCACCAACTCAGAGGGCTTTATTGACGGCTTCACCGAGGGAATCACTTACTGGCGGGGCGAGCAGGACACCAACCGGGGCAGCGAGCCGTGGCACTACTACCTGTACACCATCGGGCTCTACGAGTACCTGGTGTGCATCCTGGCCGTGGTCGGCACCATTCACGTGTTCCGCAATCCCACCTTCGTCGGAAAGTTCATGGTGTGGACCGCAGTGGCCAGCTGGTTCTCGTACTCGTGGGCCAGCGAGCGGTTCCCGTGGCTGGCGCTGCACATCCTGGTGCCGATGGCCTTTTTGGCCGGATACGGGGTGCAGGTGCTGTGGCAGGCCCGCAACAGGGTGTGGATGCCCGCGGTGTGGGTGGTGCTGGCCGGTCTCTTGGCCACCACGCTGTTCTTCTCCTGGCGGGTCAACTACGACAACCAGCGCGACCCCCGGGAGCTGTTGACCCAGGTCCACACCACCCACGAATACATCGACACCATTGAGCGGATCGAGGCGCTCAGCGAGTATTCCAAGTCGATCGGCGAGGGGCCGGTATCGGTAGCGGTGGACACCGCCATCTCGGTGCCCAACCTGTGGTATCTCCGGGACTACGAGCCCTCTGTCAAATGGACGAACTCCGATTCGGCAGAGCACTTGACCGCCGACTTCGTGCTCCACCTCCCGGCGACCAACATCTTGGGCAACGCCCCTGAGCTGGCCGGCCACCAGACCACCCGCATGCCGCTTCGCGATTGGTGGGCGCCCCAGTTCGAGTCGTACCACGACGGCTGGTTCTCGGGCTGGGCCCAGTGGATGGTGGACCGGGAGGTGTGGAACCCCGGGATGCTGGGCAGCACCGACTTCGACTTGTCGGTGAGCCCCCGGGCCCTCGATCTCGAGGCCCGGATGGACTCGGGCTAGTACCTACGAAACGTAGGCCAGGGCCAGAACCACCCGCTCGCCCAGCTCACGGTCGCCGGACAAGGTCACCAGTCCGTCGGCTAGCGCACCGGCCGGGTCGGTCCGGCCGCAGCACAGGGCGTTGTAGGTGTCCACGTCGGTGTGCACGGTCGCGGTGGGATTGTCGGCCGGGGCTGATGGCTTGGCCCGGCCGTCGACCACGGCCACGCCCCGGGGTCCGCCGGCGTCGCCGTCTATGGCGAACACCACCGTGCTGCCATCGGGGGCGCCCGCCTTCTTGCCCACCACATAGCCCATGTTGCGGGCGTGCCAGTCCAAGCAGTGCTGCACCGCCGGGCCGCTCAGGTGGCCGGGGATGCCCAGCGCCCGGCGCATGTCCTGCTCGTGGGCCCAGCAGTCGAACACCCGGATGTGCATGAACGTGCGGTACGGGGCGTCGCCGATGGGGGTGAAGCCCACCTCGTCCCATTTCTCGGCGGGCATGGTGCGCAGCATCTCCAGGCGGCGGGCGCAGATGTCGTTCATCTCGGCCATCACCTCGGCGCCGGGCCGGGACCGGCGGGGGGCAATCTGGCCCTCGTTGAAGGCGGCGATGCCCTCTAGTCCGCCCTCGGTGGCGGGGGGCTCGGGGCTCTCGCCGGCCAGCATCAGCTCCAGGCCCACTATGTGGCTCACCTGATCGCGCACCGACCAGCCGGGGCACTCGGTGGGCGTGTCCCACTGCTCATCGCTCAAGTCGGTGCCGAGCTGGGCGATGGAATCCCACACCTCTTCGAGCAGTTCGACAACTGGATCGCTCATGCTTGCTGTCCTTCTATATTGAGGCTGTCGCCCATCACGTCAACCCGACGGTGAACGAGCGGGTGTCTTGGTCGAGAATTTCCCGCACCGACTCGGCCACCGGTCCTCGGATCAAGCGCCGGGTGCCGGCGAAGGCCTTCAGCGCAAGGCCCTCAGCCAGTCCAGCGGCTTCAGACACTGCCGCCCCCTCCAGTTCGTCTTCGGGCACCACCCAGTCCAAGTAACCGACGTCGACGGCTTCGGCTGGGGAGTAGAGCCGGGCCAGCAATGTCGACGAGTGGACATGGCGAGGCGACAGCCGGTCGCGGGCCAGCGTGATCACCGACGAGGGCAGCACCATCCCGATGGCGGTCTCGTTGAGCCCGACCTTGGTGGGCGTGTCGGCGCCGATGCGCACATCGCAGCACATCAGCCAGATGGCCCCGGCGGCCAATGCGTGACCGGTGCAGCCGGTTACCACTGGGATGGGGAACTCGTACAGCCGTACGAACAGGTCCATCCCCGCCCGGAACAGGTTGCTGGCCGCCTCTGGGCTCGACTGCATCACCTTCAAGTCGAACCCCGCGGAGAACTTGCCGGGACGGCCGATCATGACGACGGCTTTGGCCTCGCTCTCAGCCCGGTCCAACGACTCCTGAAGGGCAGCGATGACATCGTGGGACAGCACATTCACTTTGCCATCATCCAACCGGATCACGGCGACATCTCCGGCCGACTCGTAGCTGACGAAGGGGCTGGATGTCTCGGGCATGGGCGATGAGAATATCGCGACAGTGCTCGTTAGCATCATCGGTTGTGTCAGCAGCCATTTCCGCCCAGGGGCTGCGCCGAACCTACGGCGACGTTGTGGCGGTGGACTCCCTAGACCTGGATGTCGCCGAGGGAGAGGTGTACGGGTTCTTGGGGCCCAACGGCGCGGGCAAGTCCACGGTGGTGAGGATGCTGTGTACCCTGGCGTCGATGACCGCCGGGTCGGCATCCGTGGCCGGCTACGACGTGGCCAAACAGGGTGATCTGGTTCGCCTGAGCATCGGGGTTGCCCTCCAAGACGCCGCTCTCGACGGCAAGCTCACCGGCCGGGAGACGCTTACGCTGCAAGGCCGCTACTACGGCCTGGACCGGGATGCCGTCGTCACCCGCATCGAGGAGCTGGCCCCCCTGCTGGAGATGGATGCCATCGACCGGCGGGTGTCCACCTACTCGGGGGGAATGAAGCGCCGTTTGGATTTGGCCGCAGCGCTGATGCACAACCCCGAAGTGCTGTTTCTCGACGAGCCCACCACCGGCCTCGACCCCATCAGCCGGGCAGTGGTGTGGGAGCAGGTCCGGAGTTTGAACCGAGACCTGGGCATGACCATCTTCCTCACCACTCAATACCTGGAGGAGGCCGACGCGCTCACCCACCGGGTGGGCATTTTGAACCATGGCCTGCTGGTGGCGGAGGGCGCGCCCGACGAGCTCAAGCGAACGGTGGGCTCCGACGTGGTGGTGGCCCGGGTGGCCGCCAATCCCGACCTGGCCGCTCAGGCCATCGGCCAAGTGCCGGGCATCAGCCATATCGAGGTGTACGGCAACGAGGTGAGTGCGGCCACCGGCGACGGCGCCTCGGTGATCAGCCCGGTGGCGGTGGCCTTGTCGGCCGCCGGGGTGGAGGTGACTGATCTGTCGATCCATCCCACCACGCTCGACGACGTGTTCTTGGAGCTCACCGGCGCCCGGATCGAGGTCGAGGAATGAGCGAGACAGTCCTCTTCAGGCCGGCCGGTGGCGAGGTCATCCGAGCCCGACCTTCGGGGTTCCTCGGCGACATGGCCTCGGTGGCCAGCCGGGCCTTGCGGCTGCTGCCCCGAGATTTGGAGGCGATCATCCCCGCCATGTTGATCCCCCTGTTCTTCCTGGTGGTGACCATCGGGGCCATCCAGAACCTGGCCGGCGACGTGGTCTCCGATATCGACTACAAGGCCTTCCAGCTGCCGGTGGCCATCATGACCGCGGTCACCGGCATGTCCCGGGCCAACTCGCTGGTGATCGACATCTCCGAGGGCTACTTCGACCGCCTCCTGATGACCCCGGTGAATCGCTACGCCCTGCTATTGGGGCTCATGGTGGCCGACTTCACGCTGTTCGTGGTCATGGCCATACCGGTGATCGCGCTGGGCTTCGCCATCGGGGTGAGCTTCGGCGCCACCGGAGTGGTGGGTCTGCTGGTGTTCGTGCTGTTCGGGGCGCTGTGGGGGCTGGCTTTCACCGGATTCCCCTATGCCATAGCGCTGCGCACCGGGAATCCCGCCGCGGTCAACTCCAGCTTCCTGCTGTTCTTCCCCTTCATGTTCTTGACCACCGCCTGGGTGAGCCGGGAGGTGATGACCGACTGGCTGGCCGCCATCACCTGGTTCAACCCCATGACCTACGCCCTGGAGGGCATGCGCTCGCTGTTCTCCGGCTGGGACGGCTGGGCGCTGGGGAGAGCCCTGCTGGCTATTGGCGTGGTGGGGATTCTGGCCCAATCACTGGCCTTCCGGTCGCTGCGGGGTCGCATCCGCCGCGGCTGATTTCTCGCTTGATTCAGCGGCTCAGGCCATGGTGGGCGGGGTGAGGCTCGGGTAGGCTGGTGACCGTGAGCGAAACTGTGGAAGCCCAACTGTTCGAGGTCACCGAAGCAGCCATTGAGAAGGTGCTCGAAATCCGGTCGAACGAGGACGACCCCGAAGCCCTCGGCCTGCGCATCGAGATCACCGGCACCAGCGGCGCCGACTACACCTACGACCTGGCGTTCGAGGAGGTGGCCGACTGCACCGAGGGCCACCGCCACATCACCTCCGATGGACTCACCGTGATGATTCCCGAGGAGTCGGTAGAGAACCTGACCGGCGCCACCCTGGATCTGCCCAACAATCCCATGCAGGGCGGGCTGGTGATCCGCAATCCCAACAAGCCCGACCTGTTGGCCGGTGCCGACCTGGAGCTCTCCGGCACAATCCCCGAGCAGCTCCAGCAGCTGCTAGACCAGCACATCAATCCCTCGCTGGCCTCCCACGGCGGGTTCGCCAACCTGCTCGGGGTGGAGGGGCACACCGCCTACATCACCATGGGCGGCGGCTGCCAGGGATGCGCCATGAGCGCCGCTACCTTGCGAGAGGGGATCACGGTGATGATCACCGAGGCCATCCCCGAGATCACCGAAGTGGTAGACGCCACCGATCACGAAGCCGGCGACAACCCCTATTTCGCCCGGGCCTGAGCCCTCCTTCGTCAATCGCCGCATTGGCGGCATAGACGTTGTCATCGCGGCCTGGCAGCCAATTTATTGGGTTGAATCCCCCTGCCATGTCGTCGTTGTCATCGCGGCCTGGAAGAATGGCCCCATGCTTGATCTGTTGATTCGCGGGGGCACAGTTGTCGATGGGACGGGGGCCGCGTCGGCTGTGGCCGATGTGGCTGTGTCGGATGGGCGGGTGGCCGCCGTCGAGAGCCGAATCGACGCCGAGGCCGCTGAGGTGATCGATGCCGAGGGCTGCTATGTGACCCCCGGGTTTGTGGACGTCCACACCCACTACGACGGGCAGGCCACCTGGGATCCGATCATGGCCCCCTCGGCTTGGCACGGGGTGACCACGGTGGTGATGGGCAACTGCGGGGTGGGGTTCGCCCCCGCCGACCCCACCCGCCACGACTGGCTGATCGAGCTGATGGAGGGAGTGGAGGACATCCCCGGCGCAGCTCTCCATGAGGGGATCACCTGGCGGTGGGAGACCTTCCCCGAGTATCTCGACGAGCTCGAGCGGCTGGGCCGCACCATCGACGTGGCCGCCCAGGTGCCCCACGGGGCGGTGCGGGCCTATGTGATGGGCGAGCGGGGGGCCACCACCGAGTCGGCCACATCCGCGGAGCTGGCCGAGATGGCCCGCATCGTGGGCGAGGGGACGCAGGCCGGCGCGGTGGCGTTCTCCACCAACCGGCTGCCCATGCACACCTCGCTTTCGGGGGTGCCGGTGCCGGGAACCTTCGCCGATCATGAGGAGCTGGCCGCCATCATGGGCGCGCTCGACGGCCAGTCGCTGGTGGAGGTGGTGCCGGCTGGCTCGATGGGCGAGGATCCCGACGCTCCCATCCGCGAGGTGGAACTCTACCGGCGCCTCAGCCTGGAGACTGGTCGAGCCATCACCTTCACCATGGTCCAAGTCCACGTCAATCCTGGCCAATGGCGCGAGCAGATGGACATCGTGGAGCGGGCCAACGCCGAAGGGGCCAAGCTGGTGCCCCAGGTGCAAGGCCGCCCCGGCGGGCTGCTGGCCGGCTGGGACCAGTTCAACCCGTTCGCCAAGCGGTCTGCCTATCAACCGCTCGACCGGCTGCCGCTAGAGGAGCGGCTCGTCGAGCTTCGCCGCCCCGAAGTGCGTGACGCCATCTTGGCCGAGGACATCCCGGGCGATCCGGCCATGGGCATCCTGCGCCACTCCCTGCACGCCACATTCCCGTTCGACGGCGGGCCGGTGTTCGAGCCCGACCCGGCGGAGTCGGTGGCCGCCATGGCCGAGAGTACCAGCGCCGATGTGTTCGGGCTGGTCTACGACCTGATGTGCGAGCGGGGGATGCTCCAGGTGTTCTTCACCGGCTACCGCCACGGCAATCTGGAAGACCTGCGGGAGATGATGGTGCACCCCATGACCGTGGTCGGTCTGGCCGACGGCGGGGCCCATTGCAGCGTGATCTCCGACGCCAGCCTGCCCACCTACATGCTCCAGCACTGGGTGCGCGACCGGCAGCGAGGGCCGAAGCTCTCCATCGCCGAGGCGGTGAGGATGCTCACCGCCGAGCCGGCCGAGCTGTACGGCTTCGACGACAGAGGGGTGCTGGCCAAGGGCAAGCGGGCCGACCTCAACGTGATCGACCTCGACGCCATGCGCCTGCATCTGCCCGAAGTGGTGGGCGATCTGCCCACCGGCGCCCGTCGCCTGCTGCAATCAGCCGACGGCTACGACGCCACCGTCTGCGCCGGCCAAGTCACCTTCCGCAACGGTCAGCCCACCGGCAACCGTCCCGGTTCTCTCATCCGCCGCTGAGAAACCACCCGTCGACGGGACATTGACCGTTGATTTCTCCCCACTTGTGCCGTACATTTACCGTACAGTTTTGATTCGGTGCTAGGGAGGTGACAGTGGCAACAGAAGTGCGTCCTCGGCGCAGTGAGAGAATTGAGGTTCGCATGACGCCCGCTGATCGCGCCCTGATTGATCATGCAGTAAGGGTGAACGGGACGCAGCTGACCGAGTTTGTCGTGACCCACTTGACGGTTGCCGCACGCCGGGTACTGGCCGACCGCAACGAATTCACACTCAGTGAAGAAGCAGCGGAGGAGTGGGAAGAGATCAACAGCCGTCCTGCTCGAGACCTTCCCGGCCTCCGAGCGCTGATGGCCCGTCCGTCGCCTTTCGTTGCCGAATAGCCCGCAGTATCTCCCGCCGACACCGCTCAAAGCTGAGCACCAGATCGAGAGCTTTGAGTGCCGCTCGAGCGAGCAAACCGAATGGCTGCGCCGCCATGCCCGACAGTCCATGTCGGTTGGCACAGCCAAAGTGCTCGTGGTCACCCAGCCGGGACAGGCTGAGGTGGTCGCGTATTACGGCTGGTGCATGGCCCAGATAAACATCGAGGATGCGCCTGCTCGATTGCGAAAGGGTGCAGGTCGCTACCCGCAACCGGTTGCGTTGTTGGCCCGTCTCGGGGTCAGCACCAGCCACGAGGGACGGGGTGTCGGTGCCGGTTTGCTCCAAGACGTGCTGGCCCGCACCGTGGCATTGGGAGACGAAATCGGGTGCCGAGGCTTGCTGGTCCATTCTGAGAGCCCGGAAGCTCGGGACTTCTACCGTCACCTGATCCCAGAGTTTGAATCTTCGCCCACCGACGACCTGCACCTCATCTTGCCCATGAAGTCAATTCGCAAGACCCTGGCGGAGTTTCTGTGAGGGGGCCTTCCTGCCTGGGCCGAAGCGCCCTAGTCCGCGTGGGGCAGCCGACGCCGGAAGCGTGGGAAGGCTGTCAGCGGCTCACCGTGCGAACTGGCGCATTCGACCCCGAGGTGGGCCGGGAGCTGAGGCGGGCCTGGGTGGAGCGCACTGCGCTGGTGGTCGAACTGGACGGCGAGCTGCCTCCCCCCGAGCCGGTGATGCACGCCCCGTGGTGGGAGCTCAAGCCAGGTCTGACCATGCCTTCTGAAGTGCTCCACCATCTGCTAACGGCCAATGCGGTGGATTGGCGCGACCCCGAACGGCCCCGGTTTGAGCCGCAAGAGCGAGCGCTGTCGTTGGGAGCCCGTCCGGCGGGGGCAGGAGAGCCGGGAGACGTGGTGACCGATGCCGGGCCGGTGTGGTGCGATGGGGGGCCGTTCGACGTGTTTGCTGGCGAGGAGCTTGGTGCCGGGTTGGTCTCTGCGGTGAATCTGGCAGTGGGCAGCCTGAAAGCGCTCAGCCCGGCCGTACCCCGGGCCGATCTTGCCGACGACCAGCGTGCCGCGGTCGGCCACCTGGGAGGAGCGGCCAACATTGTGGCGCCAGCCGGGTCGGGCAAGACCCGGGTGCTCACCGAGCGAGCCCGGTACTTGGTGCGCGACCTCGGGGTAGACCCAAGAGCCGTCTGCTTGGTGGCGTTC